>JBBRAF010000003.1:0-205840 GCA_038207045.1 Chthoniobacterales bacterium | reverse complement strand
AGTTTTGGCGGAAGCCAAATCACGATCTAGAAAAAACGGTCGTTCCCGCATCTTCACGCTCGCGCGCGAGCGAAGCAAAGACTCCGGGGTTACTCCGGCCGTCTCGCTCCTGCGCGCCAGGAGACTCGCAGTGCGGTTTTGAGTGGATGTGCGCCTGGGCAAGAGCGCTCCGCTGCGGTCAAGCACAAAGCCGGCATAACTCGCTTCGCTCGACCTTCGGCACTTATTCCGTTTTCCTCTTGACCTACGCTTCGCGTTCCGCACGGAGGTTGGTTATGGCTTTTCTTTCGAAAGCGATTGGTCTTTTTCTGCCGTGGATGGTTGATGTTTCCCGCAGCGTCGATCTTGTCTCTTGGAACAACTGATGAAAGCGCAAGTATCCCGCCTGCCGTTAATGAACTCCGGCCAACATTCCATCCCAGAGAAGAGCAAACTCTAATCTTCGGATTGATGTAGCCGAGTTTGTACTAGAATTTGTGCTAGAATGACAGGCATTCTACTCGCCCATCGCGAACGTTGAGATTTCGCGCAAAAACCCCGTTTTCCGTTCGTAGAATCCGCTTTTTCTGAAACGAAAAGAGACGTTTCGAAATCGACGATTTTGGAATCCTAAGTCTAGCGCGTCTGCCAATTCCGCCACCCTGGCCTGTAGAATTTCGGATTATCAATTTTAGATTTCAGATCGTGGCGGCGCAACCAGCGCGACCAGTTGCGACCATACTCCCGCGTCCGAACTGTTAACGAATCGCCAATGCCAGCCCGCTTCGAACCCGCGCGAAACGGATCATCCTACGTAACTCACGTATATCAGGGCTTAAGCACGTGCTCGTTTCCGGAATCGTTGCACCCTTACGGAATCGTCGCCTTTGGCGCCATCGCCGGAGCTTGCGTGGCTCCTGGTTTCTTCTTGGCCGCGGTTAGTTTCGCGTCGACCTCGCTTGCTTCCGTGGGATGAATGTCGTGGTAATACGTGTTCGACTTGGCCAGCTCATCCTTACGCATCAATAGGGCATCGAACCGTTCGCGTTTACTAAGCTCGAATACCTTGTCCATCTTGATTGCTTCGAATGGGCATACCTCGACACATATCTGGCAGCTCATACAGACGGAGATATCGATGTCGAATATCTTCGGGTAGAACTGTGGTTTGCCCATGTAGTCGGGCTTCTTGTCCTCACTCTTTACGATATAGATGCACTGCGGCGGACATTCCTTCTCGCAAATCTTGCAAGCAACGCACCGCAGGCCATCATGCGCCTCTTCCCCGTCGTAAACGAGAAACGGAAAATTACGATAGTTTTCCGGCAGCGGGTTGCGTTCTTCCGGGTATTGCACCGTAGTGAGCCGGTCGTCCTCGAAGTAACTACCGAGGAAGTTCCGCGCCGTCACCGCCATGCCTTTGAGTATGCCCGTGCCGATCATTTGCCGATTCGGCTCATTTTACTGTGAAAGAATCGGGTTGCCTAATTGAAAACGGCATGCAAATATTTAACCATATGGTTAAGTCTTCTCGCGCGCGTCTTGATCGCACCTTCGCCGCCCTGGCCGATCCCACTCGCCGCCGCATCCTGCAAAAGCTGGCACGAGGCGATCAATGCGTCACGCGTTTGGCCAGGCCGCACGCCATGTCTCTTCCGGCTGTGTCCAAGCATTTGCGCGTGCTCGAAAACGCCGGACTCATCCGCCGCCGGCGCGAGGGCCGGACGCATCACCTGATGCTGGCGGCAAGGCCGATGAGACAGGCCAGCCAATGGCTCGCCGAATATCGCAAATTCTGGGAAGGCTCCTTCGATCGGCTGGATGATTATTTGAAACAACTCAAGGAGAACAAACATGAGAGAAAGTAACCCGGACAGCCAGGCCGCTCAGAATGAACTGGTGATTACTCGAGTCTTCGATGCGCCGCGGGAGCTCGTTTATCGAATGTTCACCGAAATTGAACACGTGAAACAATGGGGCGGGCCGCGTGAATATCCGATGGTTCACCTCGAAGGTGAGTTGCGGCAGGGCGGGAAGTGGCGCGCCTGTCTGCGAGCAAAGGATGGCGGAGAAGAATTATGGCAGGGCGGCGTCTATCGCGAGATCGTGCCGCTCGAGCGTATCGTTTACTCCTTTGCCTGGGACAAAGAGAGCGGGAACTCGCCCCTCGAAACTTTGATCACGCTCAATTTTGCCGACGAAGGGAAAGACAAAACGAAAATGACTTTTCGCCAGGCGCCATTTGCGTCTGTGGAAAGCCGCGATGGACATCGCGAGGGCTGGAGCAGCAGCTTCGACCGGCTCGACGATTTTCTGGAAAGGTTTCAAAATCAGGGAGGAGAAAAATGACTGAAACGAGAAAGGATAGGCTTCCCAAGATTGTCTCGCCAAAGGCGTGGCTGGCGGAGCGCAAGAAATTGTTGATTAAAGAAAAGAAACTCACTCATGCGCGCGACAAGCTAAACCGCGAACGCCGCGAGCTGCCGATGGTAAAAATCGAAAAAGACTATGTCTTCGACGGACCGGGCGGGAAAATGAGTTTGCTCGATCTCTTCGACAGTCGCCGCCAGCTCATCGTCTATCATTTCATGTTCAATCCCGACTGGGAAGATGGTTGCCCAAGCTGCACGGCGTGGGCCGACGAGCGATCCAAGGGGCAGCTGGCGCATCTTCATGCCCGCGACACTACCCTGGTGCTCGTGTCGCGAGCGCCGCTGGCCAAGCTAGAGGCCTATAAGGCGCGCCAAGGTTGGACCATCCCTTGGGTTTCATCCTATTGAACCGACTTTAACTATGATTTTCACGTCACGATGGACTCGTCAGTCGCTCCAGTGGTCTATAACTACCGGAGCAAAGCTGAGCATCTGAAAAAGGGCACCGGTTACTATTTCGAAGGGGAGGAGCCGATCGAGCAACCCGGCTTGAGCTGTTTTCTGCGCGAAGGCAACGACGTCTTTCACACTTATTCGATGTATGGCCGCGGCGGTGAGACGATCGGCGGCGCCTATTACTTCCTAGATCTTACGGCGTTGGGTCGCCAGGAGGAATGGGAGGAACCGAAGGACCGAGCGACTGCAGCCGCCCCGAGCGCGGCCCGACTTTAAGAAATGAGGGCCGTTTTAGGCAGCGACGAGTGAAAGCTAGCGATCCACTTCGCCCATGACAATGTCGATGCTCCCGAGAATAACCATCACGTCGGCGACGGTGTGGCCGAGGCACATGTCTTCCAGCACGGTCAGGTTGATGAAGCTCGGCGGGCGCACGCGGTAGCGATAAGGATTACCGGTGCCATCGCTGATCAAATAAAAACCGAGCTCGCCTTTCGGGCCTTCGATCCGTCCGTAAGCCTCGCCCGCCGGTGGCCTGAAACCGCGCACTTTCACCTTTGGGTTTATGATTGGGCCCGGCTGAATTTGTTGAAAGGCCTGGTGCAGGATGTCGATGCTCTCGCGCATCTCCAACGCCCGCATCATCAGGCGATCGTAGGTGTCGCCATGTTCCCCAAGCGGAATGCGGAACTTGAACCGCGGGTAGAATCCATAACCGTCAACCTTGCGAAGATCATAGTTCACGCCGCAGGCACGCAACATCGGGCCGGTAATGCCGGCGTTAACGGCTAGCTCAGACGATAGCTTTCCCACCTCCTGTGTTCGCGCCAGCACGATCTCATTGCGCAAAATCAGCTTCTCGAACTCGTCCAGGAAACGGGGGAAATTGTCGACTACCTGTCTGGCTCGCTCCATCCAGTCGGGCCCGGGATCAACCCGGCAACCGCCGAAGCGCATGTAGTCGCACATCATGCGGGAGCCGGAAAGCGATTCGAATAGGTCCAGGATCTTTTCGCGCTCGCGGAAAGCGTACATGAGCGGCGTGCCCCACGCCCCCATGTCGCTGAGAAGGAAGCCCAGGAGCGAGGTATGATTTTGTAATCTCGTTAGCTCAGCTAGAAGCACGCGCAGGTATTCGGCACGTTCGGGAACTTCGATGCCGGCCAGCTTCTCGACACTAAGCGCGTAAGCCCAGTTGTTAGTCATCGAGCAAAAATAGTCGAGCCGATCCGTATATGGCATGGAACCGAGGTAGCTCGTGCGCTCGCCGATTTGCTCGTGATTGCGATGGAGGTAACCGAAGACAGGTTTCAGCTTTCGCACTATCTCGCCATCCAATGCGACGTTCATCCGAAATACGCCGTGCGTCGATGGATGCTGCGGCCCCATTGATACCTCGAGTAGTTCGCCTTCGAATCGCGAGGTCATCCCGCACGGAGTTGAGGGATCCCGTGAAGTTAGCTTTGAGGTTTCATCGCGGGATCCCTCGACTGCGCGAAGTTTATCCTGAGCTTGTCGAATGGGCTCCGCTTGGGACGACAGGATCATTGTGACGTCGTGAGCTTTTCCGCGCCGTCCGATTGCGGGCGCGAACTTTGGTGTTGCCTTGCTCGTTCCAGCACTTCGTCATGCGGAGTAGGCTCGTATTCGAAGTCGTCAGGCGGCACGTAATCTTTGCGCATGGGATGATCTTCAAACTCATCCCACATCAAGATACGTCGAAGATCGTGGTGGCCCTCAAAGCGAATGCCGTAGAGATCGTATATCTCGCGCTCCTGCAGTTCAGCACTTCGCCAAATCGGAGTAAGTGATGGTAATGGTGTTCCGCGCGCGCGATCAGCTGTGCGCATACGGATAATTACCGGACCATGTTTATGCGCGATAGAATAGAGATGGTAGACTGCTTCGAGGTAGCCTGAAACTTTCTCTTCCGTCGTCTGCGCAACTTCTTTTTCAACACCATCGACAACAGTCTTAACCTTGACGCTGTTCTTGACTGTTCGATCGAGCCAATCGACCCCAGTCACATTCGAGCAGAAATCGAGTTGCAGCGTTGCATCGTTGCGCAGGAAGAGAGCGACCGCGGTTGCGTGTTCGTGATCGAGCAATAACGACGGCTGAGCAGCGGGACTGGGATTTGGCACAACTACGACCCTTGCTCCCGCCAACGCCGCCTCGGCGCGGCTTTTGATTTGCTCGAGCGACTCCACGTTTTATCCCCGCTCGATCTGCGGCGGATGAAACAGCTTCGGATTTGCCGCAGGTTTCAGGTCATGTTCCCCGAATGCCGGCACGGGAAATTCACTTGGCTGTTCCCGCTTGAGGAACTGCGCCTTGGCTGCACCGCTCAGGTTCTGCTCGTCGATCTTGCGCTGCAGCTCCATGAAAGCGTGCAGCAATGCTTCCGGCCGCGGCGGGCAACCAGGAATGTAGACATCGACCGGGATGTAGCGATCGATCCCTTTCAGAACGTTGTAGCCTTGTTTGAATGGCCCGCCCGAGATCGCGCATGCGCCCATGGCAATGACGTATTTCGGATCGGGCATCTGATTGTAGAGACGAACAATTTGCGGCGCCATTTTCTTTGTCACCGTCCCGGCGACGATCATGAGATCGGCCTGCCGCGGGGAAGGCCGGAAGACTTCGCCGCCGAAACGCGCGATGTCGTAGCGCGAGGCCGCGGTCGCAATCATTTCAATGGCGCAACAAGCGAGGCCGAATTGCAGCGGCCAAATGGAGTTTTTGCGGCCCCAGTTATAAAGCTCCTGCATCGAGGTCACCCAGATCCCCTGGCGCTGCAACTCACTGCGCAATCCTTCGTCGATCGGCTCAGTCATTGCCCATTACTCTTCAACGCCAACACTCCGTCACTTCGCCCAATCTAGACAACCTTTTCCCCAGGCCCAAACAAGCCCTTCGATTAAAAGCAGCAGGAAAATAAGAATGGCGACGAACGCGCCGATGGGCAACCCGGTGAAGGCGACGGCGAACGGAACCAGAAAGATTGCTTCGACATCGAAGATAAGAAAGATGATGGCGTAAAGATAATATTGGGAGTGGAACTGGATCTGCGCTTCGCCGATCGATTCGATCCCGCATTCATAGGTCGCGTTCTTCGCCGGGCCGGGCTTCGGAGGCTGAAAAAAGTGGCGCCACAGCCAAGCCAGACCGAGTGGCATAACTGGAAAGATGATCGCGACGCCAATGAAGATGACGATGAAGAGGTATGGGTGCGGCGCCATGGAGCTTTAGGAAAGCGGGAAACTACCGAATATACTTCGGGGTCTACGAAAGGGTAAATATTTCCGCAGGCTCAGGCCGCCCTCGTTGGCGAGGTTAATCGCAGGCGAGACGCGAGTGACACTCCATAAACTGGGCGACGAAGCTCCGAGGGCGACAGTGGCGCATCTTTCCATACATTCCCCTTTCGATGGCTATGGACGAGGATCAGATCAAGAAAGCCTTGCAGTCGGTAAGGTATCCTGGCTTCAGCCGCGATATCGTTTCGTTCGGATTGGTCAAGGAGATCACGCAACGTGACGACGAAACGCGCGTGCAACTCGTATTAACGACGAACGATCCAGCTATCCCGCGCGCGATCAAAGCCGACGCCGAAAAAGCGTTGCACGATTTGGGGGTCAAGAATCCGAAGGTGCTGATCGATATTCATGCGCCCGCGGCTGGCACCGGTAGCTCCGGGGTTGGCGCTACCAGTATTCCCGGAATTCAACACATCATCGCAATCGCCAGCGGCAAAGGCGGGGTGGGCAAATCGACCGTGGCGGCGAACCTGGCTGTCGCTTTGCATAATATTGGCGCACGCGTCGGGCTATGCGATTGCGATATTTACGGTCCCAGCATTTCGCTCATGTTCGGCGCGCGTGAATCCCTCATGGCGACGGAGGAGAACCGCATCCTGCCGATCGAGAAATATGGTGTGCGGCTGATGTCGATGGGTTTTCTCCTCGACGATACTGCGCCCGCGATCCTGCGCGGCCCGATGGTGACGCGGTACACGCAACAATTTTTGCGGCAGGTGGAATGGGGCGAGCTCGACGTGCTCGTCCTCGATCTGCCGCCGGGCACGGGCGATATTCAGTTGACGATCGTGCAGACGGTCGCGCTCGCTGGCGCGATTATCGTGACGACGCCGCAGGAAGTGGCGTTAATCGACGCACGCAAGGCCTCCACCATGTTCGCGAAGGTAAATGTGCCGGTGCTGGGGTTGATCGAAAACATGAGTTACTTCGTTTCGCCGAGCGACGGGAAGCGCTACGACATTTTCGGCAGTGGCGGCGGCGAACGCGAAGCGAAACGATTGCGCGTTCCGCTGCTTGGTCAGGTGCCAATCGATATCGCGACGCGCGAAGCGGGCGATCGTGGCATGCCGATTGCCGCGGAAAATCCCGACTCAGCAGTCGGCGCCGAGTTCAACCGCATCGCGTGCGAGCTGCTTCGTACGATAAAACTCGAAGCTGAGGTGTCATCCTGAGCCGCGCAGACGGCGAAGGACCTCGCGACTGTCTTGCCGGACGCTCCTGAGGTCCCTCACGTCCGCTCAGAACAACGCTCGATCTCGACGGGCCGCGCGAGCCCGAATGCTCACCCCTGCACAATTTCGTCCGGCAATTCATTAATGGTATCGGCAGTGCGCGGAAAGTGGGCGGCCAGTACTTTGCCGACTTGATTAATGGCGTGCACAATGGCGCGCTCAAATTCCTCTTTCTGAAAATGTCCGCGCATCGCCCCAACCAGCTTCTGCCAGAATTCGCGCCCGCACTTTTCGTGAACGCCGACGTCGCCCACCACTGCAAATCTCCGTGCCCGCGGCGCCACAAAAATCAGGACGCCGTTTCGGTCGCGAGTTTTTTGCATTCCGAGCTGTAGAAATTTCTGCTCCGCCCGCGGCAGCGCGTCCTCTTCGAACTCGCCCCGCTGCACGAACACGCGAATCTGCCCGGAGGTCATTCCCTCGGCTTTCTTGATCGCCTGGGTGATCCGCTTGTGGTCGAGCCGCTGCAGAAAGCGTTGTGTGCGCATCGGTTTACCAGCTCGAGCCTGCGCCGCCGCCGCCGAAACTTCCACCACCGCCGCTGAATCCACCGAAGCCGCCGCCACCGGAAGATCCACTGGACCAGCCTCCGCCGCCACCGCCCCAGTTTCCGGAGATGAAAGGCCCGCCGAAGCCAGTGTAACGATAACCACCGCGCCGGCGTGAGGCGCGCACCGCAATCATCATCATGATGATGACAAAAAGGAAAACGAGCAGACCGACCGTGCCTCCGCCGTTGTCACCGCGTCGTTCCGCATTCGTGCGCCCGGTGCCTTTGTATTCGCCGCGGATCGCTTTGCATATGAGATCGACGCCCGCGGTCAGGCCTGCTTCGTAATCGCCGGTGCGAAACTTCGGTTTAATGTGCCGCTCGGTGATGTCGAACGCGGTCGCGTCTGGCAGGGCACCTTCGAGACCGTAGCCGACCTGGATGAACATCTTGCGGTCGTCGACGAATACGAACAGGACCACGCCGTTACGCTGCTCCTTCTGGCCCACGCCCCAGGCTTGCGCAGTGCGCTGGGTAAAATCGTCGATTGAAGAATCGCTTTCCATTTTGCGATACACGGCTACGACGACCTGATCGGAAGTGTCGCGTTCGAACTGGGCGAGCTGCGTATTCAATCGCTCAGCCACACCTGGCGAAATGACGCCGGCGTAATCGTTAAAGTAACGGTCAGGCTTGGGCGGAATTGTTTCCGCGCCTTGCACGATCGTGCACGATACGACGACGGCGAACAGCGACGCAGCTACCAAACGAGCAGCTCTCATGGCGCAGTCATGTTGAGCGAAGCGAAACATCTCACTTCACCTCTGGAACGTCGAGAGATCCTTCGAACTCCGCTGCGCTTCGCTCAGGGTGACAAACAAAAGTTTATGGCGTCGCCGTTGCGCTCGCAACTGGCGCGGGCGTTGCCGTCGCCGGTGGGCTTCCAAAATTGAAGTTGACCGTCGGCGCTCGCTCCGAGCCTGGCTGCGCTTGGAAGAAGGCCTTGGGTTGGAAACCGAACATTTTATTCAGCATGTTCGTCGGGAACGTTCCCAGCGCCGTGTTTAATTCCTGCACCGCCGTGTTGTAGTTATTCCGCTCCACCGAGATGCGGTTCTCTGTTCCCTCCAGCTGCGCCTGAAGATTTTGGAACGCTTCCGTCGCGCGCAGTTGCGGATAATTTTCGCTCACCACCAGCAGACGCGAGAGCGCGTTGCTCAATTCCCCCTGTGCCTGCTGGAATTGCTGGAGCTGCGCGGCGTCAGTGGGCGCCTTGTTCGGATCGAGCTGCACCCGCCCGACACTGGCGCGCGCGTTCGTCACTTCCGTCAACGTCGACTTCTCGAAATTCGCCGCGCCGGAAACGGTGTTGACCAGATTCGGGATCAGATCAGCCCGGCGCTGATAGACGCTCTGCACATCGGCCCATTTCTTGTTCGCGTTTTGTTCCAGCGAAACCAGCCGATTGTAACTACCGCAACCGGTCAATCCCATTAGCATGGGAAAGAGAGCGAGGAGCAAAGAAAATTTTAGCAATGACGTTTTCATGGTTGGATTGAGTTTGCGAATGCTTTCGTAAGGAACGGGTCAAGTCAATCCTGCGGCGCGGCGCTTGTCTCGCCGGTAACCGCAGTTGCTTCTGACGGCAGTTGCGCGGTCGGCAAATGTCGTGCCCGCAACTCCTCCGCATTTGGCAGTTCGTCAAGGCTGCGCAGTCCAAAGTGTTCGAGGAAAAACTGCGTGGTGTCGTAGAGGAGCGGCCGCCCCGGCACTTCCGCGCGTCCGCTGATTTTCACCAGGCCACGCTCCATCAAATTTTGCAGCACCCCTTCAACCGTGACTCCGCGCACAGCTTCGATGTCGGCGCGGGTGACCGGCTGCCGATAAGCGATAATCGCGAGGGTCTCGAGGGCAGGTGGCGAAAGGCGTGCCGGTTTCGGCCCTGGGAAAAGCTGTCGCACCCAACGGGCGAAATCAGGGTGACTGACCAGCTGCCAGCCGTCCGCCCTTTCTGCGAGCTGAAATCCACGCGGCGCCAGCGTGTATTCCGTTTTCAACTGCTGGAGCGCGCCCGCGACTTCCGCCTCCTTTACCCGCGCCCATTCATTCGCTGAAAGCTCATCGCTTTCACCGGCGTTCCGGAGGGCGTCGCTAAGCTCACGAGTCGTTAGCGGTTTTTGCGCGCTGAAAAGGAGAGCTTCGATGACTTGTGGAGGCAGCATTGAAAGAAAATCTAATCTGCAAACCAGGAAACCAGGAAACTGATTTTTTTCCTCCTGGCTTCCTGGTTTCCAGATTCAACCAATGACTCTTTCAATCGCCTTTGCAATCCGGTTTGCCTGCCGATCGATCTGCTCAGGCTCGCGCCCCTCGATTAACAATCGGATCTTCGGCTCCGTTCCCGAGTAACGCAGCAGCACCCGGCCATTGCCATTGAGTTCCCTCTCCGTTTCTCCCACAAGCTTCATGACATCAGTTAACTCCTCCAGCGGTGGCTTGCGTTGCACGCGCAAATTGCGTTGCGCTTGCGGATATTTTTTCAGGCAACGTTTTAGTTCGCTTAGCGGCTTGCTGCTCTCTTTCATGATGCGCAGGATTTGCAGCGCGCTGATGATGCCGTCACCGGTGGTGGTAAAGTCGCGAAAAATCATGTGCCCGCTTTGCTCGCCCCCAACGTTGAGATTTCGCGCCACCATTTCCTCGAGCACATAGCGATCGCCTACTTTCGCCCGAATCACTTTGCCGCCCTGGGCCCCGAGCGCTTCATCCAGTCCGAAGTTGCTCATCACGGTGGCGACGAGGGTGTTGTCGCGCAGCCGTTTCGCGCGCAAAAAATCGAGGCTGGCGATGGCCAGAATCTCATCGCCATCGACCAGGTCCCCATTTTCGTCGCAAAGCAACACGCGATCGGCATCGCCATCATGGGTCAGGCCAACATGGGCGCGCGAATCCCTAACCAGACGCTCGATCTCTTCCGGAAAGATGCTGCCGCAGCGCTCGTTGATGTTGGTGCCGTTGGGCGTGTCGTGGGCGACGACGATTTGCGCGCCGAGTTCACGCAAAATGCACGGCGTCGATTTGTAAGCGGCGCCATTGGCGACGTCGACCGCTATGCGCATCTTCTCCAAGGTCATGCCGCGAGGAAAACTCCCCTTGGCAAACTCGACATAACGGCCGAGCGCGTCATCGATGCGAGTGGCCCTCCCTATATTTCCCGCCGTTGGCCGAATGGAATCGATCTCGCCGGAAAAAACAAGCTGCTCGATCTCGTGTTCGACCTGGTCGTCGAGCTTATATCCGTCGTGCCGAAAGAATTTGATGCCATTGTCCTCGTAGGAATTGTGCGAGGCCGATAGGACGATGCCGGCGTCGGCGCGCAGTGATCGCGTGATGTAGGCCACGCCTGGAGTTGGTAAAGGGCCGATGACAAGAACGTCGACCCCGAGCGAAGTGATGCCGGCAACAAGCGCGTTTTCCAGCATGTAACCGCTCAGGCGAGTATCTTTGCCGAGGACAATTTTTGGGCGCGTTCCGGCGGGATGTTCGCGCGCGTTGAGTTTGGTGAAGACATGCGCGGCCGCGCGCCCAAGCTTCAGCGCCGTTTCCGCCGTCACCGGTTCGACGTTGGCGACCCCGCGCACGCCATCGGTGCCGAAGAGTTTGCGGTTGTCGCTCACGAGGTCATTCAACTGCGCCGAAGCGAACTCGTAAACCGCAAACTGCGCGGTGTCATGCCGGCGAGGGAAATCCTCAGGAAATGCCCGGGCCCGCTATGGGGCTCGGCTTCGCCGCACTTGCTTGCGCACGTCGCGACCTTCGGCATTCATTTCATTGAGCTTGCGATGCAAGGTGCGCCGACTGATCCCGAGCTGCTGCGCCGCGACGCTGATGTTCCCCTTGGTAGCAGCCAACGCTTGGGTGATGAGCCGCTTTTCCGTTTCTGCCAGGTCAAGCGGATTAGCGGTTCCAGACACGCCGCTGCTTGCCGCTCCGGTTGATTGCCGAATGCTCATCGGCAAATCGCGCAGTGTGACCTTCGCGCCATTCGCCATCACGACACCGTGCTCGATGGCAGTGCGCAGCTCGCGCACGTTGCCCGGCCAATCATAAGTCAGCAACGCGTTCATGGCGTCAGCCGTGATTTCGAGAAGCGGCTTGTCGTTCAGCTTCGAGAAGTGGCGCAGGAAGGCTCGGACGAGAAGCGGGATATCCTCCTTGCGCGCACGCAATGGCGGCATGGTGATGCGCACGACGTTGAGCCGGAAGTAAAGGTCTTCGCGGAATTTTCCCTCGCGCACGAGTTCATCCAGTTTCTTGTTCGTCGCTGCGATCACGCGCACGTCCGCGCGCAATGTCTGTGTCCCGCCCACGCGCTCGAAGGAGCGTTCTTCACTCATCACCCGCAATAATTTTACCTGCGTGCTGGCGTCGATGTCGCCGATTTCGTCGAGGAAAATCGTGCCGCCGCTCCCGTGTTCGAAGCGACCGATGCGCCGCTCGTGCGCCCCGGTAAAAGCGCCGCGTTCATGGCCGAACAGCTCGCTCTCCAGCAGCGTGGGCGAAAGCGCCGCGCAATGCACCACCACAAATCGCGATTTGTTGCGCCGGCTCAGATTATGAAGGGCGTGCGCCGCCAGCTCCTTGCCCGTGCCGCTCTCGCCTTCGATGAGAACATTGGCCGACGAGGGCGCGACCTGCCGGATGGTATCGAGCACTTCATGCAGCGCGATCGAGTCGCCCAGGATGTTTTCCAGACCGAACCGCTCATCGATTTGCTGTCGCAGCGTCCGGTTCTCCTGTTCCACCCGGCGCGATTGCAGGGCCCGCGCGATCAGCATTTCGACCTTGTCCAGATTAAGCGGTTTGGTCACGAAATCGTAGGCGCCGCGCTTCATTGCCTCCACCGCCGTATCGACCGAGCCGAAAGCCGTCATCATGATGCAGATTGGGGCATGGGCCATTTTCAACGCCCGGTCGATCAACTGCATTCCGTCCTCGTTCCCGAGGCGCAAGTCGGTCAGCATCAGATCGACGTTCTCGCGCTCTAATACACTTACGGCGCCGCCGATATCCTCCGCCACGTAAACGTCATACTCGTCTTCCAGCAGACGCCGTAGCCCGTCGCGGGTATGCTTTTCATCGTCGACGATGAGGATAGTAGGTTGCATGTGCAGACGGTTACAGGTGGAGCGAGAAGAATCGCGTTGGCTTGGGAACTTAACGGCTCAATTCAAATGTTTCGAGTAATCGTCGCATCAAGCTTACGGTTTTCTCTTAGGACGCGAAGCAAAGCACCACGCCAAGGGCCGGCGGATTTTGTCATGTCGAGCGCACCGAAGAGGAGTCGAGACAAAGTCCATGTCCGTCACCCGGAGCGACAAATTTGTCGCTCTTTTGCTAACCTGAACCGGAGCGCGGAATCGCGATCAATGCCAATAAATCTACCCGAATAGAGCGTCTACTCATTCGCGAGATCTCACAGCGAAGTCTTCAAGAATTTAAAGATTCGTCCCCTTCGCAAATTTCATTCCGAAAATCTCTTACTCCAGTCTTGCGCAGCACCATCCCTTTTTATTTCGTAGGCCCGGCCCTTCGCCGTGCTCGATTTCATCATTAACTCTTTTGCTTCGCGCATCGCACCCCATTAGCCGGGTCCTCTCTAAGTTGGCAGGTCGCGGCAAAAGTTGTAGGTCTTGGCGCGGTGACCGATTTTGCTCAAACGCCAGCCCAGCTCGGTTATGGCATGCCAGCGGAATGGGAACGGCACGAAGCCACCTGGCTCTCGTGGCCGCGGCGCGAAGGCATCAGTTTTCCCGGTTCGTTCGACCGCGTTATGCCCACCCTCCGTGCCATGGTGGCGGAGTTAATAAACTCCGAACGGGTGTGCATCAACGTCTGCAACGGCGCGCATGAAGCCGAAGCGATGGAGGTGTTGCGGGGACTCGATCATTCGCGCATCACCTTTCATCGCATCCCGACAAACGAACCGTGGTGCCGTGATCATGGGCCGATTTTCCTAACAAGAAACAGCCGGCCACAGTTGGCCATTCTAGACTGGGATTACAATGCCTGGGGCGGGAAGTATCCGCCGTGCGATCTGGATGAAGTCGTGCCCACGCGTGTCGGTGAAATTCTGGGTGTGCCGGTTTTTTATCCAGGCATGATCCTGGAAGGAGGCTCGATCGATGTGAATGGGGCAGGCGCGTTACTGACGACGGAATCGTGTTTGCTTAACCCCAATCGCAATCCGCAGCTCAAGCGCAGCGAAATCGAAAGGCGGTTACGTGATTTTCTCGGCGTGCACGAAATTCTCTGGCTCGACCGCGGGACAGAAGGCGACGACACCGACGGGCACATCGATAATCTGGCGCGCTTCGTCAGCGCACACGTCGTCGTTGCAGCGGTGGAAAGCGACCGCGACAGCGCCAACTACGCGCCGCTTCAGGAAAATTTGCGACGCTTGCGCGGGATGACTATCAATAATCAGGCGCCGGAGATTATCGAGCTGCCCATGCCGAAACGGATGGAACGCGACGGCACAGTCTTACCGGCGAGCTACGCGAACTTCTACATCGCGAACGAGTGCGTGCTCGTTCCCACCTTTTGCGATCCGAGCGATGAGCGCGCTCTCGATATTATCACGCATTGTTTTCCAAGCCGCCGCACCGTGGGCATTGATTGCCGGGAATTGATCTGGGGTTTAGGGGCATTCCATTGTCTGACGCAACAGCAACCGACGGTAACCTCGTGAGCGCCGTCGGCGGTCATAGACCGCCGCTACAGCAAGAGTCCTCCCGCGATGGGAGATAGACCGTCGCCCGTGTGGTCGCGTAAAGAGTTCGTCGCCGCTGTCGCTCTCACGCTTGGAGTAGCGTTCATCTATTACGCGTCCCATCCGCTGTTGCTCTGTCGTCAGCTCATCGTCCGCGATGACGCTGCGATTTATGCTCGACTCAAGGTCGGCGACGATCTGCCTTATGCGTGGTTAACAGAAAGCGACTACTCATTTCGATTCGCTGATGCCCTGCTGAAGGGAAAGCTCGGTCTCACGGAAGAGCCGCCCTTGTGGGTTAACGAGACAATTCTTCTGCGTGGCGAATACTTTAGCGTATTCCCGCTCGGTAGCGTTCTGACGGTGACGCCGCTGATGCTGGCACACCGCGCCATTCCTTTTTCCGCGGCTGGACTCGCCATTGCGCTGATCGGTGGGGTCGGCGCTTTTCTTTTCCTGCGACTTGCGCTCGCCTATGACCGGAGCTTTCGCAACGCTCTATTTCTCACCCTCGCCGCCGCGATGGGCTCATGGCTCTGGACGAACACGGCAATGGGCGGGGCATGGCAACTGGCGCTCGGTTTCGCCATGCTCGGGGAGCTAGGAGCCATCTACTATACACTTATGCGGCCGCGACCTTTCCTGGCCGGGTGCTTCTTCGCTTTCGCATTCGGGAATCGGACGGAAGTGATTTTAACTACGCCGGTATTCATCTATCTGCTCTTACGAAGTGGGGAGTGCAAGAACCTGGAACGGCCTCCGTCGCGGCGAACGCCCGCACACTCGCGCGCGCGGGCGCTGGCAAGGTTCTGCGCGGTGCCGTTTCTTCTCGGAATTGCCACTCTTGTTTACAATTTCGCGCGTTTCGGTTCGCCGTTCGATTTCGGGCTGGCGCGTCTACCGGGCGTGCTCGATGAGCCGTGGTATCGGCATGGAATCTTCTCCCTCCGCGCAATTCCAGCGAATGCATGGCAGATGCTGCTCGAGCCGTGGCATCGCGTCGGAGGCTGGCCCTATCTGCTGCCTTCGGGCTTCGGTGGTTCTATTTTTCTTAATGCGCCTTTCCTGCTTCTTATTTTCCAGCGAGGCGCTCAACATCGCGACGTCAAAGTAGCGGCGTGGATTGCGATCGCGCTGTTGACGACGGTGTTTTGGTGCCACGGCAACACCGGCGGCTGGCAGTTTTCCTATCGCGGCGCCATCGTGATGCTGCCGTGGTTTTTCTTGCTCCTGCTTGAGACCGGGCGAGGCGCGATATCGAAAACACAGATGGCGCTTATCGCCCTTTCCATCGCGATTAATGCCTACGCCACCTATCTTTTTCTTTGGACTAACTCCATTCAGCCTTAGCTGACGCAACCGCTCGGCTTAAGGCAAAGACGCAATAATTCGCGTGAGCAGGAAAGCGGGCGCCAGACCGAAAAGCAGGACCGCGGCGGCGAGGGTCACCAGCGTTACCGATCGCAGGAAATCAGGCGAAAGTGTGAGCGGCGCGGCGGCTGACGGTTCGTCGATGAAAGCCGCCTTGAGGACGATGAGATAGTAGTAGAGCGAGATCAGGCTGCCGAAGAGCGCGAGCACGACCAGCCAGAGCAGGCCATGATTTGTACCGGCACGAAACGCTGCACTGAAGAGAAAGAATTTGCCGAAGAAGCCGGCAAGCGGTGGCAAACCAGCGAGCGACAACATGAAAATCGCCATGCAGCCGGCGAGGAGCGGGGAGCGTGCGCTGAGTCCGCGGAAATCTACCATATCGTCGCCGCCGGTTTCGTGGCGCACGGCGGCGCAGACACCGAATGAGCCGACCAACGTGACGGCATAAATAGTCGTGTAGAACAAGGTCGCGGAAAAGCCGTTGCGATCGCCAGCGACAAGGCCAAGCAGGGTATAGCCGGAGTGAGCCACGGCGGAGTAAGCAAGCAGACGGCGGACGTTGGTTTGAGCCAGAGCGACGAAGTTGCCGAGTAAAATCGAGAGCGCCGCAAGCGACGCGAGCAGAGGCGACCAGCCGGCGACCATGGCGTGCCAGTCGGCGCGGCCATGAACGGGCGCAAAACCGATGAGCACGATTTTACCAAGAACAACAAAGGACGCGACCTTGGACCCCGAGGCAATAAATGCCGCGCTCGGAATAGGAGCGCCCTGGTAGGCATCCGGGGCCCAGAGATGAAACGGCGCGGCCGCGATTTTGAAGGCGAACCCGATCAGCGTCATAACGATGCCGGCGGCGAGGAGAGGGACTGCCGGTGCGGCGGCTAGCCTGGCTCCGATCGCGGGCAACGCGGTGGTGGCAGTCATTCCGTAGATCAGGCTGATCCCGAAGAGGGTGAAGGCGCTGGCGGTGCTACCGAAGAGAAAATACTTTAAGCCAGCCTCGGCCGAGCGGCGATCGGTCGTGTCGAAGGCAGTCATGATATAGAGCGAAAGGCCGAGTAGCTCGAGGCCGATGAAAATAGTGAGCAACTCCTCGCTGCTAACGAGAATTAATAAACCAACGGTAGCGAAAAGAATAATGGCAAGGTATTCGGCGCGAAAACGCAGCCAACGATCTGAATGCGTCAGCAGAACAGCAAAGAAAGCGAGAATGAGGCAGATGCAGGTAAACAGAGAATTGAGCGGAGAGATGACAAGCATGTCGCCGAACAGGTTTGCATTTTGCGGCAGTAACAAGACGGCAACGAAGGCGATGGCAATCCCGAATACGGCCACGAATGCGCAGATTGCATTGGACCGACGCGCGGTAAGACCAATGCCGAGGATAACCAGCGCGGTCGCAACAATGACTGCTTCCGGCGCAGCCAGCTTGAGTAGTTCGAGGTAACTCATCTTAGATAGCGCATCGCTTCGACAGCCGGTTGGATCCGATCGAGCAGTAACTTCGGATAAATGCCGACGGCGAGCGTAGTGAAAATCAACAAACTCGCGCCGAGTTTTTCCGGCAGCGTAATGGCCGGCATTGGGGGACCAACGGCGGCTGCGGACGAGATAGCGGTCGTTCCAACATTATCGAAGAAAGCCTTCTTCAGGGCGCGCAGGGTGAAGGCGGCGACAAGCACCATGCCGATGCCGGTGATCCAGACCGCTACCGGGTAAGATTTCCAGGCGCCGATGAGAATGATGATCTCGGCAGCGAACCCGCTGAAACCGGGGATGCCCATCGACGCAGCCGAGGCGATGACAAAGGCGACGGCGGCAAATGGCAATGCGGCTCTAAGATTCAGAAGAGAAAGCGCAGCAAGATCGCGGGTGTGGGTACGGCGATAGATCATTGTCCCAGCAATGGCGAAGAGGAGCGCGCCGATGATGCCATGGGAAAACATTTGCAGCACTGCGCCGGAAACGCCTAGCGCATTGGCGGTGGCGAAACCAAGCAAGACGAAACCCATGTGACTGACACTGGAGTAGCCGATGACGAACTTCAGGTCGCGTTGGCGCAAGGCTACGGCCGCGGCGTAGAGAATCCCGATGACGGCGAGGACAACGATGAAGTTGCGCCAGATTTGAAATCCCTGTGGGAAGATGTTCATGGCCACGCGCAGTCCGCCGTAAGCTCCGAGTTTCATAACGATGCCGGCGAGAAGCATCGAGCCGGCGGTGGGGGCAGCGACGTGGCCGGTGGGCGCCCAGGTGTGGAGAGGCCAAATGCCGGCAAGGACGGCGAACCCGAAGAATAAGACGGGAAAGCCCCACGCCTCTAGTTGTGGGGAAAACTGGAACTGCGCGAGGGCGTTGATCTCAAGCGATCCTCCGCTGACAAAGGCGGCGATGATTCCGATGAAAACGAGCGCGCCGCCGAAAAAGGAGTAGAGCGTGAGCTTCATCGCGCCGTACTCCTTGTTAGTCGAGCCGAAGATCGCGATCAGGAAATATTTGGGGACGATGACGAGCTCGTAGAAAACGAAGAAAAGGAAAAGATCGGCGCTAAGAAAGACGCCGTACGAGCCGGCGACAACGAGCAGGAGCCAGAAAAAGAACTCGTTCGCGCGCTCGCGCACGTCCCACGAAAATAGAACGGCGCTGACCGCAATGATGCCGGTGACGAGGCACATGGTCAGGCTGACGCCATCGACCGCGAGATGGTAATTCATGCCGAGCGCCGGAACCCAGGGGACATTGACGATTGTAAGAAACGGCGCTGAAGCGATGTCGTCGCAAAAGAACGCGCCGAGACTGATCGCAGCCGTCGTCGCGGTGGTTAGGAGCGCGATCCAGCGGGAAAATGCTCGCGGCAAAAACAAGAGCAGAGCCGCACCGGCGAAGCTGGCGTAGATCGTCCAGGCAATCATCGGCGACGGCGAACGCGATAACTCGGCGCCGCCTCTCGAACGTGAAACCCAATTTCGCGGCGCGGTTTCGACGGAGACGCCATCAACTGGCGAATGGCTTCGATGATGGCGGCGACCTCCTCGTCGTGTTTGCCGACGTGGGGTTCCAGCTCGGCAAACTTCCGCGCGAGTTCGCGGTTCGTCTCGAGAGTCTCGCGCAGCTTCACGAAAGCGCGCATGATGGCGATGTTGACTTTGACCGCGCGCTGGCTGTGAAGCACGCTGGAAAGCATCGCCACACCTTCCTCGGTGAAAGCATATGGCCGGCTTCGTGCCCCACCCCAACTTGAAATCACAGATTGTGATTTCAAGTTTGCAAGTTCCTGCCGATTAAGCTGAAGACGAAGTCGCTGGGAAACCGGTCAGCCTTTCGTTTCATAGCCTGAGGAAGCGCACTCACCGTCACACCGTAGAGCGCAGCGAGATCCTGACCCAGCATGACTTTTTGCCCGCGAAGGAGAAAAATCGACCTAACAATGTCGCCGGGCGGGACAATGTCTTTACCTATTGTCGTCATGAGACGAACCATCGCGTCATCTGCACAACGGTTGTGTTGAAGAAATTGAAGAGGAATTGCGGGGCGATGCCGATGGCGAACATGAGCAACGTGACCGGGACGAGAACGAGCTTCTCGTTGCGCATGAGATCGGGGAACGGGTGGCATGTTTCGCTCACCGGTCCACTGAAGAGAGTCTGCATAGCCCCGAGAAAAGTGACCGCGGTGAAAAGGAGGCCGAGGACGGCGATTGCCGTAGCGGTGGAAGCGAGCGCAAAAGAGCCTTTGAAAATAAGAAACTCGCCGACGAATCCATTCAGTCCGGGCAAGCCAAGGGAGGAGAACATCGCCACGCTCATCCAGCCACAGAGCAACGGCGCGCATTGCATGAGGCCGCCAAAATCATTGATCCCCCGGAGACCGCGGCGTTGCTCGAGAAGACCGACGAAATAGAACAAGGCGGCCGCGGTGATACCGTGGTTAAAGATTTGCATGAAAACGCCGCTTAACGCTGCCTGGCGATCGCCGGCGGAGGACGAAGCAACACCAGCCACAGCGAACAATCCGAGCATGCAATAACCAAGGTGATTTATCGACAGGTAGGCAACCATGCGTTTGAGGTCCGGTTGCGCCCAAGCGGCCAACGAGGCAATAACGATGGAGCACACGGCGAAGGCGAGCAGCCAGGGACAGATTAGCTTAATCTCGTTAGGAAATAGCGGGAGGAGCAAACGGACGAAACCGTAAACACCCATCTTCGAGAGCGCTCCCGTCAACACCATCGACACACCGGTGGGCGCAGTTTCGTAAGCATCCGGCAACCAGGTGTGGAAAGGATAAAGCGGCACCTTCACCGCCAGTC
This sequence comes from Chthoniobacterales bacterium, assembly GCA_038207045.1. Classification (GTDB taxonomy): domain Bacteria; phylum Verrucomicrobiota; class Verrucomicrobiia; order Chthoniobacterales; family UBA10450; genus AV69. Next base: position 185,536 of record JBBRAF010000003.1, on the reverse strand, counting down.
CCAGAAAGATACCGCCGAAGACGAGCCAGCGCGCGTTGCCTCGCAGTAATCCTGTTGTCCCCATCTCGGCAAGCTTGCCGAAGTCGAATGTGCCTCTAACGAGATAAATTCCGAGAAAGGCGAGAAGCAAGGCGACGCTACCGAGAAAGGTGTAGAGAAAGAATTTGGTTGCGGCCCGGTCGCGTTTCTCGCCGCCGTAGATCTTGATGAGGAGGAAGGAGGGGATCAGGCTCATCTCGTAAAAGAGGAACCAAAGAATAAAATTTTGCGCGACGAACGTGCCGTAGAGGGCGGACTGCATCAGCAGCATGAGCACGTAAAACGTGCGGTCCCGACGTTCAGCGAGAAGAGCGAATGGAAAGAGAAGGGAAACGAGCAGGAGGAGGAGAAGGCTCAAGCCATCAATACCCAGAAGATATTCCGCCCCGATGGAAGGGATCCAGGCGTGCCGCTCAATGAGCTGAAGTCCGGTCGCAGCATTGTCGAAGCTGTGCCAAATCATGACAACGCTGAGTGCAGTGAGCAGTTGCGATCCCAGTGCAAACAGACGCGCGAACCTCTGCGGCAGCAAACCGAGAAGAAGCGCGCCGAAAAGGGGGATGAGAATAAGCGCGCTGATCATCCCAGCCATGCGTACAAGAGCAATAACGCCACCATGCCCAGAGCGACCGCGCCGAGATAGGCTTGAATTTGCCCAGCGTGCCAGCGAGAGACGAGCCGACCGGTTCCGCGGGCGCCAGCTACTCCTTCATCGACACTGGCATTGATGCCACGTTCGTCCACCATGCGGCTGACGATCCCGAACAATTGACTTACGCGCCCGAGGGAACGCACGACGCCGTCCCAGACGTAACGATCGAGCCAGTCGGCAACTCGCGCTGTCGATCGGCTCAAGGCTATAACGGTGTGATCATAGACCTCATCCAGCCACATCTTGTTAGCCAGAAACCGGAACAAACCCGGCTGTGTGCGCTCGAGCGGGTCGGCTGCGCCTGCCCGGCGATACATTAGCCAGCCAAGCCCAATTCCGCCGCCGACCAGGACGAGCGACAGCAACAGCATCGGCTCGATGAACTTTCCGAAATCAATGGTCGCCGGCTCGTTAGTGAGATAGCTGTGCAACCAGGGCCATGCTGGCGTGAGGAGAATGCTGAATGCGATCGTGCAAATCGCGAGGACCAGTAGCGGTGTGGTCATGACGCGCGGGCTTTCAGAGACATGCTCCGCCGCGCTGCGCGACGCCCCGAAATAGACGAAAAGCATTTGTCGCGTCATGTAAAGCGCGGTCAACACCACCCCGGCCATCATAAGGTAATGCGGCAACTGCGACTTCGACCAAAGCGAGGTGGCGTGCAGGATTTCCTCCTTCGTCCAAGCGCCGGAAAAAATGAGCGGCACCCCGCTCAGCGCCATCATTCCGATCGAGTAGGTGAGAAAGGTCACCGGCATTCTCCCGCGCAGTCCGCCCATTTTGCGAATGTCCTGTTCGTGGTGGAGGGAGTGAATGACGGAGCCGGCCCCGAGGAACAGGAGCGCTTTGAAAAATCCGTGCGCAAGCAGATGGGCGATGCCGGCAGCAACGCCGCCGACGCCAAGAGACACCATCATAAGACCGAGTTGCGAAACGGTAGAGTAAGCAAGGATGCGTTTGATATCGAACTGCGCGAGGGCGATGAGCGCGGCCATTAAACCGGTGATGACGCCGATCCAGACGACGATGGTGAGAGATTGAGTGACGCCATTGACTGCGCCGACGGAAAAGACTGGGTAAACACGAGCGACGAGAAACACACCTGCCGCCACCATGGTGGCAGCGTGGATGAGTGCACTGACGGGCGTTGGGCCCTCCATGGCATCAGGCAACCAGACGTGAAGAGGAAATTGGCCCGATTTGCCGACGGCGCCGCAAAAGATGAGAAGCGCGACGGCGGTGGCGCCAGTGCCTAACGAGATTAAGGAGACGCTTTCGAGACAACCATTGCCGTGGTCGTAGAAGAGCAGTGTGCCGCTACGATGATAAAGCCAGAGCAGGCCAAGAAAAAGCCCGAGATCCCCGATGCGCGTGGTGATAAACGCTTTCCTGGCCGCAGCTGCCGCGCTTGGTCGCTCGATCCAAAAGCCGATCAGCAAATAAGAGGCGAGGCCCACCAGCTCCCAGCAAATGAACAAAAGCAGCAGACTATTGGCAATGACGACGCCGAGCATAGCGGCAGAGAAAAAGGAAAGATAAGCGAAGAAGCGGGTGAAGTGGTTGTCACCCTTCATGTAGCCAATGCTGAAAATAAAAATGCAAAGGCCCACAAGCGTGACCATGACCAGCATGGCAGCGGCGAGAGGATCGAGAACAAAACCGAGGCGAAGTGCCTGATCGCCGAAGGTGAACCAGGTGAAGTTTTGAAATGCGCGAAAGCCTGGTCTGCTCAATGTCGCGGTGAAAGCGACAATGGATAATCCCAGAGGGATGATCTGACCAAAAATAGCGATGGTGGCGGCGGCGGAGCGGCGCGAGTTCGACAGGCCAAGTATGAGGAGCGAACCGAGCAAGGGCATTGCCGGGATGAGCCAGAGATGGTTGCTAATCCTCATTGTTCGCGCAGGAGCGGGATCATGAGTTAGCGTCAGCCTTTCAGCTGATCGAGCTGATCGACATTCGTCGTCCGATAGTGTCGATAAACCGCAATGATTAACGCGAGGCCGACAGCGGATTCGGCCGCGGCGATGGCGATGGCGAAGATGGCAACTATGACCCCTGTGGGCGGCTGCGGCTTGGCGTTGAAACGCCAGAAAGCGATGAAGTTCAGGTTGGCTGCGGCGAGCATCAGCTCGATCCCGATCAACACAAAAATAGCGTGGCGCCGGCTAAGAGCAGCAAGCAAGCCGATGCAGAAAAGCGCGGCGGAAATGATAAGAAACGTTTGCAGAGTTGGGTTCATCCTCTTTCCTCCATTGCGAGAATGAGCGCGCCGAGGAGTGCGACGGTGAGGACAAGGCCGACGCATTGCAAAGACCAGACATAATCGGTCATCAAGACCTGGCCGATGCGTTTGACAGTGAGTGCTTCAAGTTGCGGGGCAGTCAGCGAAAGTGATCCCGTTCGTAAAATCGCCCAGAGCAATCCAGCAAAGACAGCGAGCGCGACGAGCACGCTGCTCCAGTTGAAGCGTTCGGGTGTGCTTTCGCGACGGGTCAACAAAATTGTGAACACAATTAGCACCGCGACGGCACCGACATAAACAAAGACCTGGACGAGCCCGACGAACTCCGCTCCTAACAAGAAATAAAACGCGGCGATGCCGATGAAGGCAACGACAAGACTAAGGGCGGCATGCATCAGTTTCTGCAACGTGGCCGCGGCGAGCGCGCTCGCGAGTGTCATTATCGTTATGAGGACGAGAGCGGCTGTGTTCATTCAGCGAAGCGATACGTCCTCGGGGCGAACTTTCGTCGGGTATCGAGAAAGCGCGATAACGCCAGATAAACCAGCGCGATGAAGGCGAGAGACCAAAGGAAGCCGCTAATCCCGCGGCCGGCGTAATGCCATATGGCCGCGGCGATGAGACAAGTGAACGCCATCGGCAGCATGAATTTCCAGGCGAAGTTCATTACCTGATCTACCCGTGTCCGCGGTAGCGTCCCCCGTAGCCAGATGAAAATGAAAAGGAGAACGCCGAGTTTGGAAAAGAACCAGAGATAGGATGGCACAAACTGAAGAATTGCGACCGGAGCGTGCCAGCCGCCGAGGAACAGCGTCACCGCCAGCCCGCTCACGGCAAACATTCCAAAATATTCAGCCAGGAAAAAGTTGGCGTATTTGAAACCGGAATATTCCGTCATGTGTCCGGCGACGATTTCGGATTCGCCTTCGGGCACATCAAACGGTGTGCGGTTGGATTCTACCAGTCCGGAAATGAAAAACAGGATGAACGCGACCGCGCCCCAAGGCGTGGTGACGAACCAGCGCGGGATCACGGCAAAATGGTAACCAGCTTGCGCGCGGACAATCGCGTCAGCCGATAGTGAACCGACGATCATCACCACCGGGAGCACGGTAATAAGGAGCGGGAGTTCGTAGCTCACCATCTGGGCGATGGCGCGCATGGCCCCGAGCATGGAAAACTTGTTGTTGCTGCCCCAGCCCGCCATGAACACTCCTAGCTCGGTGGTGGATCCGATGGCGAAGAAAAAGAGAATGCCGCCATCGATCGAAAGCGGCGTCATGTTTCGACCGTAGGGAATGACTCCGAGGGTGAGAATCGCAGTCGCGGCGATGAGGATCGGCGCGCAAAAGTGCACGACCTTGTCCGCGCGCGCCGGGACGATGTCCTCCTTGATTAGCATTTTGATTCCGTCGGCGGCTGGTTGCAGAAGGCCGAAGGGGCCGACGCGATTCGGGCCATACCGGTTTTGTATGCGGCCAAGGATCTTGCGCTCGAGCACCGACATGGCGGCAAAAAGCGTGAGAAAGACGATAAGCAGTCCGGCAATGTTGATGAGAGCGGACGCCACTTGGATAACGAAGTCTGGAGCATGCGCCAGCCACGAGAGAAGCAGCTGTTTTATATTGACGAATACTTGATCGGCAGACTCCCTCACGCCGGGAAGGAAACGGTGCCCTGCTGCCTTATCAAGCAAAAGTCAGCTTTTGCCTGTCACCGTCATCGGGGCAGCGGCTGCTCCGAATTGGCCAGCGCATACGCTGTGACCGCGACGACGGCCGCATTTTCCTGAAGCTCGCGCGGCACGATCTTGTCCAAAGTATCAGCAGCGGTGTGATGATAATTGAAGTAGAACCGGTTATCCTGCATCGGACTGAACGCCGGCACGCCCGCCTCTTCCATCGGCTCGATGTCGGTACCGATGTGATCGGACAAATTCAGAGCGCCCGCTCCAGACGACTGCAGAATTTCCGACACCGGAGCAAGCAGCTTCCGCAGTTCCGTTTTACCCCGAACATTAATCCCGACGGGATGGCCTGCGCCGCCATCCGTTTCGTTAACGGCGAAGTGCCTGGCAAATTCCGCGGCGTGATCGTGCGCGTACTGCGTCGAGCCGCGCGTGCCATTTTCCTCGTTCATCCATGCGATGACGCGCAGGGTTCGTTTCAGTTTTAGATGGAGCTGTTGAATCAAGTGCGCTGCTTCCATGGCTACGGCGACGCCGGCGCCATCATCGATCGCGCCCGTGCCAAGATCCCAGGAATCGAGGTGCCCCGAGACGACGACGACCTCGTCCGGTTTCTGTGCGCCCTTGATGTCGCCGATGACATTGGCGCTTTCCACGTCGGGAAGCGTTTGCGGCGTTAGGACGAGATGCAACTTCACCGCGCCTTCCCGCGAAAGTGTCGCGATTAATTCAGCATCCTCCGCCGTGACCGCCGCCGCTGGAATTTCTGTGACACCCTCATCGTAATGGGTCGCACCTGTGTGCGGAATACGATAATCGGCGCCGCCAACAGACTTAACCAGGCAGGCGATCGCGCCCTGCCTGGAAGCGGCGCTCGGTCCTCCACCCCGATAGGCGACCGCTTCGCCATAGGCATCGCCGGCGTGTCCCTGCGCCGCCATCGCCTTATCGAAGGAATAGTTGAAAAGCACTATCTTCCCACTCACTTTTTCCGGCGGGAGCGCCTTTAGCTCGTCGAAATCTCGTACCACAATTACCTCCGCGGTGACTCCCTCGGCCGAAGTCGCCACGCTTCCTCCGAGCGCAGTGAGCACAACCTTCTGCGCCGCGTTGTCTGCTTGTCCTGGAATCTGCGTGAGCTCAGCGCGCTCTTCCCCCCGAACCCAATGTGGCACCATCGTCTTTTCCAACTGCACCTCGCATCCGAGCGCTTTCAGCTCGCTCGCGACGTAGTCGACCGCATGCGCCGCTTGCTCCGAGCCGCTCAGTCGCGGGCCAATGTTATTCGCCAAGTGCGCGACTTCACTCCACGCATAGTTGCTGTGTAGCGCGGCTTCCTGTAGCCGCTTGCAATCTCGCAGCGTTGCTTCCGAAAAAACTGCTGGTGTTGGCGCGGGACTCGGAGTTGCGCTTATGCTGGCCTCTGGAGCTGGCGCTGGTGATTGCGCCCAAGTAGAAATGCGCGGAAGGCAGGCAAGGAGGAGAATGATTGCACCGCGGTTCCAATAACGTCGATACATTTACCGATTCTGGCGCGAATTCGCGCGCCAGCAAATCCGCTTTGAAACTTAGCGACTCGCAGGGCAGGACGTGTAAAAGCTCAACAAACCATGTCACACCACGGCAAACAGAGTTATTTTATCCTACCCTCTTCGAAATCGATCAGATCCCCTACCGTCTCAATGTCCGTTCGATCAGAAACGCCCAACCGGCTCTTCCCCTGTTCCAGTCTGGAGGTTGCGAAATCACGCCAGCCAAGCTTCGATATAAAGCCGTTCCAGATCACCAGGTCTCCTTCATTAAGTCTGCGACCTTTGCTGTAACACCACTCAAGAACCTCATCGTCACTACCTCCTTGTAGCACCCGCTCCCGTAGCTCGGAATAGCTAATGCGGAGAAAGTTGCAGCACGCTCCATCAGCTGCCCGTCTTTTCCCAAGATTGGGGTGGTAATCGGAACCCAGTTCCCCGCGCGCCTGCAACCGAATCTTATCTAACATCCGCGCGAGATAAATCATTCCATCCACTTTCTCGTATGGGCTCTTGGGATACACGCTTACCTATCCTTAGTAACGCTATCGCGCCTACCTAATCACACCAGTCCCTGGTCCATCATTGCATTAGCTACTTTTAAAAAGCCTGCGATGTTCGCGCCGTTAACATAGTTGCCGGGCGTGCCGTACTTCTCCGCTGTTCGATAACATACCTCATGAATTGTTCTCATAATATTATAGAGTCGGTTGTCTACTTCTTCCCGGGTCCATGAAATGCGCATGCTATTCTGTGCCATCTCCAAACCGGAAGTAGCGACCCCGCCGGCGTTGGCCGCTTTGCCCGGGCCGAATAGGATCTTGGCGGCCAGGAACCGATTTACGCCGTTGATAGTTGTCGGCATGTTCGCTCCTTCCGATACGACATAGACGCCGTTCTTAAGTAAATTATCAGCGTCCTTGCCGTTGATTTCGTTCTGCGTCGCACTTGGGAAAGCGCACTGCGCCGTGTGATCCCAGAGCGGATTATGTTCAAGCTTCGGATCCGCCGGAGTAAAGGTAGACTCGCGAAACTTCTCCGCATACTCCGCAATCCGTCCGCGCCGCACACTCTTCAGTTCAATAAGAAAAGCCAATTTCTCGCGCGTAATCCCACCTTCATCATAGATGAACCCATTAGAATCCGAAGCCGTTACTGGCCGTCCTCCCAGGCTAATCAGTTTCTCGATGGTATATTGAGCCACGTTTCCACTGCCCGATACGAGACAGACTTTGTCTTTAAGGTCCTCCTTGCGCGTCTTCAGCATCTCGGCCGCGAAATAGACCGCTCCATACCCGGTAGCTTCGGGCCTGATGACCGAGCCCCCCCAGGTAAGGCCCTTTCCAGTTAATACTCCGGAAAACTCATTCCGAAGCCGTTTATACATTCCGAATAGATAGCCAATCTCCCGTGCACCTACTCCAATGTCACCGGCCGGCACATCCGTGTTTGGTCCAATGTGACGGAATAACTCACACATGAACGCCTGGCAGAATCGCATCACTTCAAAGTCGGTCCTTCCTTTCGGATCGAAGTCAGCCCCGCCCTTTCCACCGCCCATCGGCAAAGTAGTTAGCGCGTTTTTGAATACCTGTTCGAAAGCGAGGAATTTCAGAATACCAAGGTTAACCGTAGGATGAAATCGCAATCCGCCTTTGTAAGGACCGATGGCGCTGTTCATCTGCACTCTGAATCCGCGATTGACATGAAGGTTGCCCTGATCATCCCGCCACGGCACGCGGAACATGATTACCCGCTCCGGCTCGATGATGCGTTCCAGTATCTTCTCTCGCCGATACTCGGGATGATGCTCCAACACGAGGGCGAGCGACTCAATGACCTCCTGCACGGCCTGATGAAACTCGGGTTCAGCCGGATTCTTCGCTTTAACTCGCGCCATCAATTCTGAAACGTAATCGGTCATCGGTGTGGGAGATTCCTCGACTTTGATGTGAATGACAAGCCAGCAAAACGAAAACAGCCGGGCTTCTTTCGAAGCCCGGCTGCTCGTAATTGCTAGTTATTGAATGACCGGTCGGCCTAGTAGTCCATTCCGCCCATGCCGCCCATTCCACCCGGAGGCATCGCTGGAGCTTTCTCCTTTTCAGGAAGCTCGGTCACGATTGCTTCGGTGGTGAGCAACAGACCGGAGATCGACGCCGCGTTTTGCAACGCGCTACGCGTCACCTTGGTCGGGTCGACAATGCCGGCCTTGACCAGGTCGACATATTCACCGGTGGCCACGTTGTAACCCTCGTTCCCTTTGCGGCTCTTGACTTCCTGGACAATAAGCGCCCCTTCCGCACCCGCGTTATCCGCGAGCTGACGCAGCGGCTCTTCGATCGCGCGACGGACAATCTGGATGCCGACCTTCTCGTCAGCCTCCAAATCCTTCACGTTATCGAGCGCTTTCTGCGCGCGCAGGAATGCAACGCCGCCACCTGGGACGATGCCTTCCTCAACTGCGGCGCGAGTCGCATGCAACGCGTCTTCCACGCGCGCCTTCTTCTCTTTCATCTCCGTCTCGGTCGCAGCGCCGACATTGATCACGGCCACACCGCCGGCAAGTTTCGCCAGACGTTCCTGCAGCTTCTCGCGATCGTAGTCGCTCGTTGTCTCTTCAATCTGCCGACGGATCTGGCTTACGCGTCCCTGAATGTCGTTCTGTTTGCCTTCGCCTTCGACAATGGTGGTGTTCTCCTTGTCGATCGTCACGCGCTTGGCCCGGCCAAGATCGTCCAGCTTCACATTCTCGAGCTTGATGCCGAGATCTTCCGTGATGCAACGACCGCCGGTCAGCACCGCGATGTCTTCCAGCATCGCCTTGCGACGATCGCCGAAGCCCGGAGCTTTCACCGCAACAACTTGTAAAGTGCCGCGCAGCTTGTTCACGACCAAAGTCGCGAGCGCTTCACCTTCCACATCTTCCGCGATGATCAGGAGGGGACGACCAGCTTTAGCCACCTTCTCCAAGAGCGGGAGCATGTCCTTCAAGCTCGAGATTTTCTTCTCGTGAATAAGGATGTAAGGATTCTCCAGAATAGCCTCCATCGCCTCCGCATTGGTCACGAAGTAAGGCGACAGGTAGCCCTTATCAAACTGCATACCTTCGACTACGTCTAAGGTAGTCTCGATCGACTTGGCTTCCTCGACGGTGATAGTTCCGTCCTTCCCAACCTTGTCCATCGCATCGGCAATGATCTCCCCGATGGTCTTGTCCCAGTTAGCTGAGACCGTCGCGACCTGCGCGATCTCGGTGCGCTCGCCTACTTTCTTCGAGATCTTCTTCAGCTCTTCGACGATGGCGTCGACACCTTTCATGATGCCGCGCTGAAGAGAGGTCGGATTCGCGCCGGCGGTGACATTGCGCAAACCTTCCTTGTAGATCGACTCGGCCAGAACCGTCGCCGTCGTCGTGCCATCACCCGCGATGTCCGACGTTTTGGAAGCAACTTCGCGCACTAGCTGAGCACCCATATTTTCATACGGATCTTCCAACTCGATCTCCTTCGCGACCGTAACGCCGTCCTTCGTGATAGTCGGGCTGCCGAATTTCTTATCGAGAATGACATTGCGACCACTCGGTCCCAGCGTCGCCTTTACGGCTTTCGCCAGCTTTTCGATACCGCGCAGCAAGGCATGCCGCGCGTTCTCATCAAATTGTAATTGTTTAGCTGCCATAGTTTCTTTCTCCTTCGATTAACCGATGATACCGAGGATATCGTCCTCGCGCATGATCAAGTAGGTTTCGCCGTCGATCTTGATTTCAGTGCCGCCGTATTTGGAGATCAGCACCTTGTCCCCTGACTTCACCGTGAACTCCACCTTCTTGCCATTGTCATCGAGTTTGCCGGTGCCGAGAGCGACGACTTTGCCCTCCTGCGGTTTTTCTTTGGCGGTATCCGGGATAATGATGCCGCCCTTTTTGACTTCCTGCTCTTCGATCGGCTGCACCATCACCCGGTCTCCGAGCGGTCTTACATTAACTTTTGCCATGGTTGTTTACTTGCTCCTTTAACTTAGTGGGTTGATGCCGGAAGTAGCTCGCGGAATTAATCGAGCTACTCCCAGCAAATTACTTACTTCTTTTTGTCTTCGTCGACGACCTCGAACTCCGCGTCGACTACGTCGCCATTGCCACCTCTAGCGGCGGCACCTTGTTCCTGCTCCGCACCCGGCCGCGGCTGCGCTTCAGGTCCGGGCGGAGGGCCCGCTTGCCCACCGGTCTGGGCGGAAGCCTGTTTGTAAAGTTCGGCGCTGACTTCCTGGAACTTATTTTGAAGGTCGTCATAGGTGCGTTTCATCGCGTCGGTGTCGCTGCGATTGATGGCATCGCGTACCGCTGCAATTGCATCTTCGACTTCCTTCTTTTTGTCCCCCGAAATCTTGTCGCCCAGTTCTTTCAGTTGCTTCTCGCACTGATAAGCCAGGTTGTCGGCGTTGTTTTTGATCTCGATCGCTTCCTTTGCCTTCTTGTCTTCTTCAGCATGCAGTTCGGCTTCCTTTTGCATCTTGTCGACTTCATCTTTCGACAGGCCCGAACTACCGGTGATGGAAATTTTTTGTTCCTTTCCGGTGCCAAGATCCTTGGCGGAAACGTGCAGAATACCGTTCGCGTCGATATCGAAGGTAACTTCAATCTGCGGAACGCCGCGCGGCGCTGGCGGAATTCCGTCGAGATGGAAGGTGCCGAGATTTTTGTTATCGCGGGAAAGAGGTCGCTCACCTTGCAAGACTTTGATTTCCACCCCAGGTTGGTTATCGCTGTAAGTTGAAAATATCTGCGACTTCCGAGTTGGAATGGTGGTGTTACGAGGGATCATCGGCGTAGCTACTCCGCCGGCTGTTTCAATCGCCAGAGTAAGAGGAGTAACATCGAGGAGTAAAACATCCTTCACGTCGCCCTTGAGCACGCCACCCTGAATAGCTGCGCCTACCGCCACAACTTCATCAGGGTTCACGCCCTTATGCGGTTCCTTCCCGATCAAGGTGCGGGCGGTGTCGATAACCTTAGGCATACGCGTCATCCCGCCCACAAGGACCAGCTCGTTCACTTCCTTCTCGGAAAGCTTGGCATCGTTCAAGCATGCTTTTACCGGTCCGACGGTCCTCTGGAACAAGTCATCGCAAAGCTGCTCTAACTTCGAACGAGTAAGCTTCTTCTGGATGTGCTTTGGCCCGCTCGCATCCGCCGTGATGAACGGCAAATTGAGCTCGTATTCCTGAGTAGAAGAGAGCGCGATCTTTGCCTTCTCTGCTTCCTCCTTGATGCGTTGAATTGCATCCGGCTGCTTGGTTAGATCGATTCCGCTTTCTTTCTTAAACTCGTTAACTATCCAATCCATGATCCGAGCATCCCAGTCGTCGCCGCCAAGGTGCGTATCACCATTGGTGGCCTTGACTTCGAATACCCCGTCACCGATTTCGAGCACCGAGATATCAAAGGTGCCCCCACCTAAATCATAGACTGCGATTTTCTCGTCCTTCTTTTTGTCCAACCCGTAAGCTAACGAAGCTGCCGTCGGCTCGTTGATAATGCGCAGGACCTCCAGGCCGGCGATCTTACCTGCGTCCTTGGTCGCATTGCGCTGCGAGTCATTGAAGTAAGCTGGCACCGTGATGACAGCTTGCGCGATCTTCTCGCCAAGTTTGGCTTCGGCGTCGCTTTTGAGTTTCGCCAGGATCATCGCCGAAATTTCCGGCGGACTAAATGTCTTGCGTTCGCCGCTCACTTCCACTTGCACGTGCGCGTCACCATTCGCCGCCTTAACGATCTTGTAAGGCACACGATGTTCTTCTTCCCGCACTTCATCATACTTCCGGCCCATGAAGCGCTTGATTGAAAAAATCGTATTGGCCGGATTTGTCACGGCCTGCCGTTTGGCGGCTTGTCCAACAAGTCGCTCTCCATTTTTCGAAAACGCCACAATCGAGGGAGTCGTGCGGGCACCCTCGCTATTTTCTAAAACAACCGGGTCGCCACCCTCCATGACCGACATGCAGGAATTGGTGGTGCCCAAATCGATACCTAAAACTTTTGCCATTAGATAGAATCCTCCGTCCGCCTATTAGCAGAGGCCGTTCCCAAATATGGAGGAACGACATAAATGGCTTTGCTTGAGGAATATGTGAATAACCTCCAGCGACTGTTTTCCCAGTAAATGGGACAAATCGGCACGATCGAGATGCCGTAATTGACCAATTTGACGCAACACCCCGCCTGTTCGTTGGTATGTTCTTTGCTGAAATAGTTCGCGATGGAATCTGCCCCCCGGCCGACTGCGACTCCATCATCCGATATTGGATTTCAGTGTGCACGTTGCAAAGGCCCGCTTGTTGTCGATGCCGCGGCCGCCGACATGAAGGTCACCTGCCAGCATTGCGGCGAATCCATCATCGTGCCGAGGGCAAACCCAATCCTCCCAGCCGGAGAGCAAACGACGGATTTGCACCGCAAACTAAAAGAAAACGAATCTCAGCGCACGGAAGTGACGAGTTATATCAACCAACTTTGCATCCAGGTTCACCGTTGGAAATTGCGACTGCAAACATTGAACGAGCGAAAGATTGAGCTCGAAGCTGAGCTAGGCTCGCTTAAACAATAGTTGCGCGGGTTTTTTTGTCGGTTGCTTTAGGAACAAGCACCATTCTTTTGGCGCCTCCCAGGGACAGCGGCAGCTACAAAGCGTCACGCGAAGATTCCCTTAAATTTCTTTCGCGAACTCAATCGGCGCCGATAAATTTGCGCGTGCGCCAGTACCACGAGCTGCTTCGCCTTGTTCTCGATCACGGCGAACAGCGCAGCGATCGCACCGGGACGGGTACGCTTTCCATCTTTGGCGCACAAGCTCGTTTCGATTTGCGGAATAGCTTCCCGTTACTCACGACGAAAAAGCTTCACCTCAAATCCATCATCTACGAGCTGCTCTGGTTTCTGCGCGGCGACACAAACGTTCGCTATCTCGACGAACACGGCGTTACGATCTGGGACGAGTGGGCAGACGAAAAGGGAGATCTCGGTCGCGTTTACGGGGCGCAATGGCGGGATTGGCGTGGCGGCGATGGAAAGTTCGTCGACCAGATTTCCGGCGTCATCGACCAGATCAAAAGCAATCCATCATCGCGGCGATTGATTGTCAGCGCATGGAACCCGGCCGAGATCAAGGGCATGGCATTGCCGCCATGCCACGTGCTCTTTCAATTTTACGTCAACGAAGGCGAGCTCAGTTGCCAGCTCTATCAACGCAGCGCCGACCTTTTCCTCGGCGTGCCGTTCAACATCGCCAGTTATTCTTTACTCACGATGATGATCGCACAGGTTTGCAATCTGCGTCCGGCGGAATTCGTCCACACCTTCGGCGATCTGCATCTTTACCTCAATCATTTGGAACAGGCTCGCGAACAGCTTGTCCGGGACTGCCGTCCGCTCCCGCGCATGGAACTGAATCCCGCTGTCGCTCGCATCGAGGATTTCTCTTTCGAAGATTTCACCCTGCTTGCTTACGATCCACATCCGTCGATCAAAGCTCCTATCGCCGTGTAGATTGTCGCATCGTTTTCGCCCGGCCGGTGTTTTCTCCAGGCGGGTTCAAACACAAACTGGTCTCCAAAGCAGGGCATGCGCAGGGTAGGTTGGTTAATTGCAATTATTGTTGTTGTTATCTCGGGCACACGCAGCTTCGCGGCGGCGACTTACCGGGTCGAAATTGATCTGGAGGAACAGCGTGTCTATCTGCTGCAAGGCCGCCGTATCGCCTTGATCAGCGCGGTTTCGAGCGGCCGTTACGGACATCTCACCGAGGCAGGCTCCTTCTCGGTCGTCGAGAAAGAGCGCACCCACTTCTCGTCGCTCTACGGCAGGATCGTCGACCGCAATGGCAACACCATCATCGCTGATGCGGACGCCGAAATGAAAGTGCCGCGCGGCGGTAAATTCATCGCCGCGCCCATGAGTTATTTCATGCGTTTCAACGGCGCCGATGGCATGCACGCCGGCTATCTACCAGGCTATCCCGCTTCGCACGGCTGCGTGAGAATGCCGGAGAAGAACGCGATTGCATTTTTCAACGCCGTGCAAGTCGGCACGCCCGTGCGCGTCTTCGGGCGCACTCCACGGACGCGCGATTTCTCCCGCTTCGGGCCGCAGCCGATTCGATTTCCGCCGTTTTTCGGTCCGCCGCAGCGGGATGCGCGATATTTCGATCCGCGTTGGGGGCGATAATCAGGTCAGAACTGTCGAAGCAGCCTTGCTCCCCGCCCGGGGAGAAATGGAAAGCGGAAAACCCGCGGGGCTAATATCCGCAGTCAGTGCGTCGCGCTGGCTGTTTTCGGGCCGTGCTCGAGACGCACCAAGTCGGCCAGAATGTTGATCGTCTCCTCGCGCTCGGGATCGATCGCCGGCTCCTTTGTGTCGTCGTCGAGATTTCCGAGCAGGTCGTTATCGCTGTCGGCGTCACCCGCCGCTTCTGGCGCCACTTTGGCCGAGCCATTCTTTTTGGCCGCGGCAATTTTCCCGGGAAACATAATGAGCTGGAGATTCGGCTTATCTACCGTGTCGAGCGTGAGGCGGTAAACGCGGGGTTCTTCCGCATTGCGGGCCAGACGTTGCTGCGAACGCAATTCCTTGCGCGTCTTGTCATCGTTCGATTCTTTTTTGCGCACGTCTTCATTGAGCGAAATGCGATTGTCGTCGATGCGATGACGCAGCCGCCCCATGTCTTCCATGACGTAATGGAACTCGGGATCGTTTTGCACCCGCTCCGCTGAACGCTGCTTCAGTTCGTCAAGGTAAAGCGAGACCGGCTCGTTCCATTTGGTATATTTCGCCTTCGGCACTTCGTCGTAAGGCAGACAATTCTTTAGCGCGCCCTCGCCAAACTCAGGCAGATCGGTTAGTGACGGCAGGACGATGTCCGAGGCGACACCGTGGAGTTGAGTCGATCCGCCGGCGACGCGATAAAACTTCTGAATGGTCAGCTTCAAAGCTCCATCCTCCGGCGAGCGACTGCCGAGCAAAGACGTGAAACGCCCGATTTCCAAAATTGTTTGCACGGTCCCTTTCCCAAACGTGCTCTGATCGCCCACAATAAGCGCGCGTCCGTAATCCTGCAGCGCCGCCGCGAAAATCTCGCTCGCGGACGCGCTTTGCCGGCTCGTTAGCACCACCATTGGGCCAGAGTAAGCGATGCCACTGTCGGGATCGCTCGAGACCACGATGTTCCCATTAGACCCTTTTGTCTGCACGACCGGACCCGATTTCAAAAAGAGGCCGGTCAGCGAAATCACTTCTTCGAGCGAGCCGCCGCCGTTGCGCCGCAAATCGACGACGAGGCCGGCGATGTTTTCTTTCTTTAACCGCTTCAATAACGCAAGCACATCCTTCGTCGTGCTCTTGGCATGATGATCCATGTCGGCGTAAAACGACGGCAACGTGATCCAGCCCAGCTTTACCGCCTTACCTTCATCATCTTTCTTGATGATAATGTCGGCGCGTGCTTCCTGGTCCTT
This sequence comes from Chthoniobacterales bacterium, assembly GCA_038207045.1. Taxonomy (GTDB): domain Bacteria; phylum Verrucomicrobiota; class Verrucomicrobiia; order Chthoniobacterales; family UBA10450; genus AV69. Next base: position 169,877 of record JBBRAF010000003.1, on the reverse strand, counting down.
CAGTTTGATCTGATCGCGCACCAGCTCGACATCCTTGCGCTTGGACGGATCAGTCGCATCCGACGGAATCACCAGCAACCGTACTTTCGATCCCTTCTTGCCGCGGATCATCTCCACGACTTTGTCCAGCCGCATATCGCGGACATCGACCAGCTCGGTGCCTTGTTGCCCCACCGCCGTAATGCGATCCCCAACCTTCAATCGTCCATCGACCTGTGCAGGCCCGCCGACAACCAGGCTCTCGATCTTGGCGTAACCGTCTTCCGTCCGCAGCATTGCGCCAATGCCGACAAGGGAAAGGCTCATGTTGATGCTGAAATTTTTCAGATCATCCTTGCTCAGATATTCCGAGTGCGGATCGTAGGATTGGGCCACGGCGTCGAGGAAATATTTCGCCTGCTCGTCGCGATCCTCCTCGTGCACGTTGCGCGCGAGTCGATCGTAGCGGCGCGAGACCAGCTGCGGGCCCGGTTCAATAGGATGCTCGCTGAGGTGTTCCTGTAAAAGCTCGCTCGTGATGCGGCCGCGCCAGAGATCGTCGGCCTCGGCCGTATTCTTCGGCCATGGCGCTTTTTGCCGGCTCAGGTCTATCACCGCTTCGCTTTTGAAGTCGGGCGGTTGCTTGAGCATCTCTTTTACTTTGGCAACCCGTTCATCGACGCGCTTTTGGTAAAGATCGTAAATCTCGTAAGCCGGTTTGAGATTGCCCAGGAGAATGTCGTCGTCGAGCGATGCGCCATATTTCTCGTTCATGGCGTCGACATCTTCCTGGGTGAAGAAGAGATGGCTGAAATCGAGAATCTCGATGTAGGTGCGCAGGATTTTGCGCGAGAGATCGTCGTTGAGCTGCTTGTGCGTGTAGTGGCCTTCTTCGAGAAGCCGGCCCACCGAGACGCAGATGTTGTCCAAATCCGATTTCGCGAGCAAGGCTGGCGACGCGAGGCTGGCGAGGGAGATGGCCGTCGCCGCGGCCCAGAAGCGGTGTTTCATGCCCAGAAAAAGAGGTTTTGCATAGTCGCAGATTGCCGCGCCGAAAGCAACAACGCTCCCTTGAATTCGGGCCGGCAGTAGCGATGTAAGACAATCGGAGCGGCGGAACATTCAAAATAGGGAGAGGAACCGACGCCGCGGTCGTTTTGCACATGAAATACGAGTCGTTTTGCGGCGGAATCTTCCAGACTAATTGCTATCTCTTTCACGCTCCGGAAGGGACAATCCTGTTCGACGCACCCGATGGCAGTTGCGATTGGCTCACTCGTCGCGACGTCGATTTGAAACTGTTGCTCCTGACGCACGGGCATTTCGATCACATCTCCGAAGTGGCAAAAATTAAGCGGAGGTTCCACTGCCCGATCGGCTGTCATCCTACGACCGCGCCGATGATTTCTGATCCGGATTTTTTTCGCAGTTTTGGTTATGCGATGGAGATCGAACCGGTGCAGCCGGATTTCTTCATCGAAGAAACGCCGGAGCGCGATTTTCTCGGCGCGAAGTTCGAAGTGCTCGAAGTCCCTGGTCATTGCCCTGGTAGCCTGTGCTTTCTTTCGCGCGCGGACGAAGCCTTGGTTGGCGGTGATGTGCTTTTTGCCGGCGGCGTTGGCCGCTGGGATTTGCCCGGCGGAGATGGTGACCTGCTGTTTGAAGGGATTCGCTCGAAGATTTTTGGGCTGGGCGATGCCATTACGGTGCTGCCCGGACACGGCCCCAGCACGACTATCGGGGAAGAACGCCAGACAAATCCGTTCGTTCGGTAGGTTCCCTCAGACCTTCACCGCCAGCGCCAGGAAGCAGAAAATAACAATGTCCTGCACCATGTGAATGGCAAAGGCCCAGCCGGCGCCGCGCGTTTCTACCATGCTCTTCGCCCAGATCCAGCCGGCGATCGTCGCCATCACGACTCCGATGGGCCCTGAAGGCTGGCCGTAATAATGGGCCACGCCGAAGAAGATCGAAGTCAACAGCATTGCTTCGCGAATGGGCAGCACGCCGCGCAGATGCGCCAGTGGAACACAGCGAAATTGGAATTCTTCGTTCGCGGCATTCACCACCGCGGTGGCTAATGCGCATGGCAGAACTCGCCACAACCGCGACAGGTGTCCGAAATCCGGCCGCAGAGTTACGAAGAGGAAGGCCGGCAAAACGATTCCGAACACAAAGAGCAGTTGCGGCCCGAGTCGCGTCCACGGGATCGGTTTCCTGATCCAGAGAATCCTCTCCGGCTGCGCCGACGCATCGAGCTGGCCGACGTCCAGGTAAAGATCCCGCCGTGTGAAACTTTTGCCGATTAATGTTGTCAGCATGAGCAAGGCACCCACGCAGTTGAGCAGGCGCGAGATAAATTGCTGCTCCCCCCAGCTTCCGCTCGCCGACAAAGCCTGGATCGGGGCCCAATCTGCCAGCAACGGCGCCACGCCGAACCAACCCAGCCGAAGGATGGCGATCGTCAAAATGAATCCGACCAGCGGTCGCAGCCGATCAGACCCGTAAATCAGAAGCGCAGTGATGACGAGAACCAGCGTCTGCGCGAGGGGAAGAGAAACGGGTGAGACTTGTCCGCTCAAGCGGCTAACGATGATAGGCAGAGCGCTGCCGATGATCATCGCCGCCCAAAGAACAAGACGACGGAGCGGGTCGGCCCGCTCGCCAAAGCGGAAGTGGTCCGGGTTGCCCGTGGAAGAGGTACTGGGAGAAACGAACGGCGAGCTAACGGGAGCCGAGGGCATCCTCAGGCAAAGAAGCAAGCGCCGCACCGAGCGGAGCGAGCCCCTCGATTTCGGCCACAACTTCTCGCAAAGACGTCAGCGCCGCCGGCACGTGTGCCAGGAAATGCCGATGGCCCTTGGCCAGACCGAGAAAACCGTAGGCGCCAAGCGCTTGCATCAGCCGTTGCATCGCGCAAAGGCAGAGGATTTTGCGAAAAAGCGGCTCTTTCAACCCGCGCTTCTCCATATAATAAGACAGAAGCTCGTCCTGCTCGGTTACAGACATCCGCATGTAGGGATCAAACAAGAGGGAGGCGAGATCGTATTGCGCGAGCCCAGGGCGCATTCCTTGGAAATCGATAAGGTAGGCGTTTCCATTCAGAATGATGATATTTTGCGACTGGAAATCGCGATGCACCAGGACGCGCGGGAGCTCCGCCAATCGCTCCGCGATTTCTTCCAAAGCGGGCAGCGAAGCGAGCGTTCGCCGTTGCGTGTGGTCGAGGTGAAAAAGGCGCCCGAGACAGTTTTCGATGAAATAATTCTGTTCCCAGCGGTAGAGCGGCGCGCTGAACTCGGCCGGCATTTCCCCGCGCAGCATCGTCCAGTCGTGCGGGCGCAATGCGTGCAGCTTGGCCATTTCGTCAATGGCGCAGCGGTAGAATTCCGCCCGCACCAGCCAGGACTCATCGCGATAGCTGAACAGATCGGCCTCACCTAAATCTTCGACCCAAATGAGGCCTTCATCGGCGTCGTGAAAATAAATCCTCGGCGCATGAATACCGTGCCCGGCCAGAAATTGAGCAATGCGCACGTAATGCCGGTTTTCCTCGTGCGCGAGGTTGTATTTCACCAGGATGAGCGACTGCTCGGACGGGCAACGCACGCGATAGAAACGACGATCTGAGCCGCCCTTCTCAATCGGCGCGATCTCGATGCGCCCGGCGCTAAAGGCGGGCACGCGCAGGCGCGTTTGGCGAAGAAGCGAATCGGTCCTCACACGATGACGTCCTGTAGCTTCCCTTCGGCCACTTGCTGGGAGCGGACAACACAATTCCGCAACTGACTCCCAGGAGCAACTCGCGCACCGGGCCAGAGAATGGTGTCGGTCAAAACGGCGCCTTCCCCAATGCGGCAGTTCGCACCAGCGACGGAGCAGCCGAGCATTCGCACCGACGCTGCGATCTCCGCTCGTTCGTTCACGCGGCACGGCCAGACCGGATCGACTACGTAACTGGGGCACCAATTTGTTTTCGTAATCTCACGATGCACTTCGAGATATTGCGGGCTCGAGCCGATGTTGAACCACTTTCCTTCGTCCAGAATGATCCCGCCAATCTTCCCATTTTCCCCGATCCAATTCGCCAGAATCGGTATGAAAGAAATTTTCTTGCTGGCTGGAATGCGCTTGAAGATATCCGGGTTCCATACCGCGATGCCGGCGAAATCGAGGTGCCCTTCAAATCCATGGCGATTACAAATGTCGACAACGCGGCCATCTCGCAGTGCAACATCGGCGCCGAGACTTTTCTGGCGCAGCGCCAGCGTGACATCGTTCCCGCTTCGCAAATGACGCTCGACCAACTCACGGACATTCACGTCGGTCAGAAGATCGCCGCTGTAGGTGATGAAAGACCGTACGCCGAGAACACCTTCGGCGTTTTTTATCCCACCACCGGTCTCGAGTAGATCAGGCTCATGCAGGAAAACGATTTCTCGATCGCGATATTTCGATTCCGGAAACGACTCGCGGAACTTCTCTGGGAGACGATGGGTGTTAACGATGAACCGCTCGACTCCTGCATCAATCAGATGGTCAAATCCAAAGGTGATCAGCGGTTTTTGAAAAATCGGTACGAGCGGTTTGGGCAGCTCATCGGTGAGGGGCCGCAAACGGAGGCCCATGCCAGCGCTGAGAAGAAAAGCTTGGGTAACGCCTGTCATGTCGAGCGGAGTCGAGACATCTCTGATTATTCGGCTTTGGACAAGGAGCTAGAGATTTCTCGATTCCGCTTCGCTACGCTCGAAATGACAAAAAGGCGCGCTTCACTGCGCTCGCAACGACACGAGGGAAGCCTTGTGCTGGAAAGCGCGGCAGTTAAAGATGAAGTGATGCCCGAAGAAACGCTCTGGCGGGGAAGTTCGTCGCAGTTGAAAAACTTTCTCGCCTACGTCCTCTGCCTTTTCATTGCCATCGGAATAATTGTCGTTAGCTTTGCGGCTTCGCGGGTTGATTCTCCCTCGCTGAAGGCCGGCGCTCCTCTTATCCTTCTCGCGCTCATTTTTCCCTTCTTCATGGCACTGGCCCGATACCTGCAAACCCGATCGAAAGTCTTCGAGCTCACGAATGAGCGCCTCAAGATCACGGAGGGCGTTTTTAGCAAAGTAACGGACACGCTCGAATTGTATCGGGTGAAGGATCTGGAAACGCATCAGCCTTTCTCCTCGCGCCTGTGCGGTTTGGAAAACGTCCAGCTCAATACTTCGGACGCTTCCACGCCGTTTGTTCGCGTCGACGCCGTTCCGATCAAGCTCGCGCTCGGCGACAAAATCCGAAACGCGGTCGAAGCGGTGCGGATGCAAAAGCGCGTGCGCGAAATCGACATCGAGTGAATCGGGCAAGCCTGCTCGCCTTTTTCGCAGCCATTTCGAACCTCGGTGCGGTTGAGCTTCCGCAGTTTCCGGAGGCAAAATGGAGCGTGCGCGACTTCGGGGCCAAAGCCGACGGCAAGACGAACGACACGGTCGCGATCAACGCTGCCATCGAAAAATGCAGTGGAAGCGGCGGCGGGAGCGTCATCTTTCCCGAGGGAAGGTATGCCGCCGCTTCGATCCATTTGCGCAGCAACGTGCGGCTTTTACTCGATGACCATGCGGTCATCACCGGCGCGGCCACCGGTTACGATCCCCCCGAGGCAAACGCGTTCGATGCCTACCAGGATTTCGGCCACAGCCATTTTCACAATGCGCTCATGTGGGGCGAGAATATCGAGAACTTCGCTCTCGTTGGTGGGCGCGTGAACGGCGGCGCGTTGGTGGAGGATGAACGGGACAATCCGCGCTCGGGCGACAAATTGATCGCGATAAAAAGCGGTCGGCGATTGCTCTTTCAAAATGTCGCGCACGAGAAAGGCGCGCACTTCGTCTACCTGTTGAACGATTGCGAGCAGGTCACGCTCGAGAACGTCACGATCGCGCAATCGCGCGACGGCGTAAACCTTGTTAGCTGTCGTGAAGTCGACGTGCACGGCTGCCGCATTACCGGCTGTGGCGATGACGCCATCGCGCTGAAGAGCGACTATGCGCTCGGGCGAAAGATAGCCTGCGCAAATATTGCGGTAAGCGATTGCCGGCTCGAGTCCGCCGGCAGTGCCATGCAGATCGGCTCCGAGAGTGTCGGCGATTTTCGCAACATCGCCTTCAAGCGAATCGACGTCGGCCGCACGGAAAAATCTGCTATCGGCATCACGTGCACCGACGGCGGAATTGTCGACGGCGTAAGCTACTCCGGCATCACCATCAGAAAAGCGGCGTGTCCGGTTTATCTAAGAGTGAACGATCGATTGCGCAGCGGCGAAGCGGAAAGAACGATCGGCGCGATAAGGAATATCAGCTTGTCAGACTTGGATGTGAGCGAGTGCCAGCCAGCGCGCGACGTGCCGGTTTCTCCATCGATTATCTCGGGCAAGGCTCAGTCACGCATCGAAAATGTATCGTTCGAGAATGTGAAAATCGTCTCGGCAGGAGGCGGAGCGAAGCCGGCGAATAACGCTGCCCCAGATCCGAAAGGACACGCGCACAAAGCCTTTGCCCTGGCGCCCGCGGCGGCGTTGTTCGTGACGTATGCCACCAATGTCCAATTGCAGAATATCAGCTTCGCCTACGACAAACCGGATGCGCGACCCTCGATCGCGGGTTCCGATGTCGACGGTCTCACCGTCGAAAAATTCCGAGCCGAGAAAACCGGCCACGCCTTTTTCCAGTTCGAAAACGTCAGCCAATTTCGCATCCATAACTCGCCGCCATTGCGCGATCGGACGGAAGAACGCGCCCGCTCGCTCGCAATTTCAGATTAACCTTTCAGGTAAAGACGGCGCGTCCCGAAATCGATGATGCCGTGATGGCGCTGCAGTAATTCACTGCCGAGCAGACCGAAGACCGGGTGTTTGCCTTCCAGCATTTCGCTCGCGATCAACCCGCCCAGATCGATCACACCTACTCGATGGCCAAGGATATCGACCGTGCCGACGGAAAGACGCCGAATGCGGGCCACCTGCACATCGCTTTCGCCCGTATTGACGCCCGCGGAGATGAAGCGCGTTTTGCGAAGCGGGATTTTCATCTGCTTAACGAAGGAGCGATGCAATAACGTCGCGAAAGCGCCGGTATCGACCAGAAGCTGACCGCGCGCGCCATTGACCGCGCCATCGACGTAGAGATTAGCGCCCTCGCTCACGTGAATGGGCACACTGGTAAACCCGGTGTAATCCAGACCCGGCGTCGATTTTTCCGAGTCAGGATCCATATTCAAGATAAGCAGCTGCCGCTCGCAATCGAGGACGGCGCGCATGGGAAATAGAATATCGGCACCGAGAAGTCCGTCGATTTCCTGTTCGCCCCGCACGCGTGCCACCCGGCTTCCCGGGCCGAGATTGAGCGCGACCAGCGGTTGGTCCACGAGAGTAAGCGCGCCGATGCGGAACGATTTGACAATACCGACGGCGCTGAATGCGCCATTGATCATCACGCGCGATGGACCAGCGATCGGAGTCAGTCCAAAATGCTGGCGCCGGTTGGTCGCGATTGCGCTGACCGGCGCGCCGGTATCGACGGCAAGTAAGGCCGGTTTGCCGTTGATAAACGCGCGGACGATAAGGTGATTTTGGGCCGAGCGATTAAGCGGCAGCGCCTCGAACTGCGCGCTTAAAACTTGGCGCGGACCTGCCGCGCGGCGGGCGAACACGGCGGGGGGCGATGCCAGCAAGGCTGCGATTGCAAAAGCGAGCGAAAGCATTCGCAAACGTCGCGAGTAAAGGGAGGTCATCGGGCGGGAAAACTAGCACGTGTCGAGCCGAAGCGAAGATGCATTGCGCCTGCGCAGCCGAAAGGCTACAAAGCGGGCGATACGCGTAATGCCCGACGTGAAGTAGACGCCTCGAATCGCCTGCGCTGATTAGAAACAAGCGAACACCTAAAAACAAACCTAATGTCACAGCCAGTTACCACCGAAAACGGCAAGTTCATTCGCGGACTTGGTTTGCTCGATTCGACGATGCTCGTTGCCGGCTCGATGATCGGCTCGGGCGTTTTCATCGTCTCAGCGGACATTTCGCGGTTGGTTGGCTCGGCCGGCTGGTTGCTGGTGGTCTGGGCGATCACGGGCGCACTGACTGTCATTGCCGCTCTGACCTACGGGGAACTGGCCGCAATGATGCCGCATGCTGGTGGGCAATACGTCTATTTGCGCGAGGCCTACAGTCCGCTCTGGGGATTTCTTTACGGCTGGACCCTCTTCCTTGTCATTCAGACCGGCACCATCGCGGCGGTGGCGGTGGCGTTCGCACGCTTTCTCGGCGTGCTCGCGCCGGCCATTTCCCCGACGCAATGGATCATCCCGCCCATCGTCCTCTCCCGGAATTATGCGGTGAGTCTTTCCCTGCAGCAGTTGGTCGCAATAGGAATCATCGTGTTGCTTACCTTTTTGAATACGCGCGGGCTCCAGCTCGGCAAAATCATCCAAAACGTCTTTACCTCGGCGAAAACGTTGTCCCTGCTGGCGCTGATCGCACTCGGGATTTTTGTTGGGCGCAATGCCGACGCGCTCGCAATCAACTTCTCGCACCTGTGGTCGCCGGCAGGTGTCGTGCCGATCAAATCGGACCTTTCGTCGGTGGCGGCGGTGTCAGCGACCGGCGGAGCCATTGGAATGTTGATCGCGGTTTGCGTGGCGCAGGTCGGCTCACTCTTTTCATCCGACGCGTGGAACAATATCACATTCACCGCGGGCGAAGTAAGAGATCCGCGCCGCAACCTTCCGCTCTCGCTCGCCGTTGGCACGGGTCTCGTCATTACGCTCTATCTGCTCGCGAACGTCGCCTACCTCTGTGTGTTGCCACTGGAAAATATTAAACACGCAGGCGACGATCGCGTCGCCACGGCCGCGATGGCGGTGATGTTCGGCGGAGCGGGCGCGGGGATCATGGCCGTCGCCATCATGATCTCGACCTTTGGTTGTTGTAATGGGCTGATCCTTGCGGGCGCTCGCGTCTATTACGCGATGGCACAGGACGGATTATTCTTTAAATCGACGGGGCGCTTGAATGCCCAGCATGTCCCCGCCATGGCGCTCGTTTTGCAGGGAATCTGGACGGCATTGCTCGTCCTACCGCGCACACGTTTACGTGATCCCACCACAAACGCGCCTATGCTCGACGCTTCGGGCGTCGAGCAGTACGGCAACCTCTACGGGATGTTGCTCGATTACGTTGTCTTCGCGGTGCTGATCTTTTATATCCTGACAATTGCGGGCGTCTTCGTGCTCAGACACACACAACCGAATGCAGAACGGCCTTATCGCGCGTTCGGTTATCCGCTGCTGCCGGCCCTCTACATCATTGCCGCGACCGTGATTCTGCTCGTTCTCGCTGTGTATCGCACGCAAACCTCGTGGCCCGGTTTACTCATTGTGCTCGCAGGCGTGCCCGTTTATTTCTTGTGGCGCAAAGCACGCGCGGCTTGACTCCCTACCGTCGTCCCGGTTAGCAAAGCCGAAACCAAACCAGTCTCATGGGAAACCTATTCGCAAAGAAGCCTCTCGATAAGCTGATGGCAGAGGCGCAGGAAGTAGGCGAACACAGCCTGAAACGCTCGCTCGGCCCGGTCAATCTCATCGCGCTCGGCATCGGCGGGATCATCGGGGCCGGTCTTTTTGTGCGCACCGCGGCTGCTATCGCCGATCGCGCAGGTCCGTCGGTTGTGCTCGCCTTCATCATCGCGGGCATCGGCTGCACATTTGCCGGTCTCTGTTACGCGGAATTCGCTTCCATGATTCCGGTGGCGGGAAGTGCCTACACCTATTCCTACGCGACCATGGGTGAGCTGGTCGCATGGATCATCGGCTGGGATTTGATTCTCGAATACGCGGTCGCGGCATCGACGGTTTCCATCGCGTGGAGCGAGTATGCCAATCGCGTGCTCGAGTGGTTCGGGATGCGTATTCCATATCAGTGGTCGCATTCGCCCTTTGAGCACGACGCCGCAGGCTTGCATGGCATGATGAACATCCCGGCCGTGTTCATCCTGCTGCTGCTAACGGCACTGCTCATTCGCGGCACGAAAGAGTCAGCTCTCGTTAACGGTTTCATCGTTGTTCTGAAAACGAGCATCGTCCTGCTTTTCATCGGAATCGGGTGGGGATTCATCAATCCGGCCAATCACACGCCGCTAATTCCCGCGGCGACGACATACGTTACGCCGCAAGGAATCACGCACGCCTACGGTGGCATCCTTGGTATCCTCGGCGCCGCCGGGGTCGTCTTTTTCGCCTACATCGGTTTCGATGCCGTCTCGACCGCGGCACAAGAAGCCAGAAATCCCAAGCGCGATATGCCGATTGGGATCCTTGGTTCGTTAGCGGTCTGCACCGTACTTTACGTGCTGTTCTCCTACGTGCTGAGCGGCGTGGCAACAGTACAGGACTTTCGCGCCGCTGGCCGCGAGGCTTCGGTCGCGTTCGCCATTACCAAATATATGACGGGTTACGAGTGGTTATCGAGGTCGGTGACAGTCGCGATCCTCGCCGGCTTTTCCTCGGTCATCCTGGTGATGTTGCTCGGACAATCGCGCGTCTTTTTCTCGATGAGTCGCGACGGGCTGGTCCCGAGAGTTTTCTCCGAGGTGCACACGCGGTTCCGAACGCCCTACAAATCGAACATGCTGTTTTTTGTCTTTACCGGCCTCTTCGCCGCGCTCGTTCCCGCGGACGTTTCCGGGGAAATGACCAGTATCGGAACGCTGTTCGCCTTCATCCTGGTCTGCGCCGGGGTGTGGATCATGCGCGTTCGTCGTCCCGACCTCGAGCGGGGATTCCGGGTGCCAGCAGCTCCGGTTGTCGCCACGCTCGGCATCATCGTGTGCGGGGCGATGATCTACGGCCTCGGCTGGACCAACTGGATGCGCTTAATCGTCTGGCTCGCGATCGGACTCGTCTTCTACTTTTGCTATGGCAAGCATCATAGCCGCATTAACGCGCCGCCGCCCGAAATGCCCGCGGGCATAAAGCTGGACCGTTAGCTCCCGCCGACGTTCGCCATATCGGGCCCCGCTCCCCAACTGCTGCCGACAGAACTGCCGAATAGTTCGGCTGCTTGTGGTCGCGTTCTGATTTTTGCCAGGCTCTCACGCATGGCAGCCGCGGTTTGTAAATCTTCCCGCGAAAGATCAAGCGCGCGGAGAAGGCCGTCGTCGCTTTGAGCGGACGCCAACTCCTGCGCCATTCGACGCTCCCATTCCGCCAGGCCACGAACAGGAGCTTTCTCACCGCCGAAAAGGTCGACCATGCGCTGAAAGCTCAGATGAAACGGAACTGTCGCGACCTCAACCGGCTCTCGATCAGTGCCGCCTGGCAAAGGCATCATTACTTCCGGACCCGAGACGATGACATTCCACCGATCCGGCGGCGCATAATAACCAATCTCCACCAAATAAGTTTTGCCCGGGTCCAGATCACCCATGGAACAAGCTCCTCTAAGCGGTTCCACGGAAAGACTTCGTTCCGTATCGCCGGATTTCACTTTGACGTGTGCTTTACGGTCGGCCGGCATTTGATCAGCAAACACCGCCGACCAATTCACGCTCCAGCAGACAAACAACGTTCGAGGATCGCTCGCGAGAGCGAGCAGAAGCGGCTGCTCGTAGTGAGACGGCAGTTCCTCGTTCCACTCCCGCTCCGGAGAAGGCGCGGACGAGGCGAGCGGCGCATCCGAAATTTTGAAACCACCCGCCGTGGCGTCATTGGCCATTTCCACGTTGGTTCAATCATTCGTGGCGTGGACAAGCAAGTGGAAAAGCGACGTTGCTTCCTCACTCGCCGCGGCTGAGTGTCCGCACACATGCACACCTGCGTGATTCTCAACCCCGTCGCCGGCTCAGTGAAAGAGGCCGATCCGGTGCGGGAGCATTTGCAGGCTTTGCAGCCCGAGCAATTTCACATCAGCAAGCAGGCCGGAGATGCAGAACGCCACGCGCGCGAGGCGTCGGAGGCGGGAATGGAGTTAATCGTGTCGGCCGGTGGTGATGGGACGTTGAATGAAGTGGTGAATGGGATTGCCACGGCGGGTTGCAATGCAGTCTTGGGATTGGTGCCGCTCGGGACCGGAAACGACTTCGCGCGCAGTCTCGGTATTTCCAGCGACATCGACGCCGCCATCGACCATATCGTGAAGGGCCAGACGCGCGCCATCGATCTGGTGCGAGTGACGAGCGATCAGGTGCGCTATTTTGTGAACGTCTCTTCGGGCGGCTTTAGCGGACTCGTGGACGAGAAATTAACGCCGGAAATGAAACAAAGCTGGGGGCCGCTGGCATATTTGCGCTGCGCGGCGGCGGCGTTCTCGGATCTGCGGGGCTACACTACAAGTGTGTCGCTGGATGACCAGCCGCCGATAGAGGTCGATCTTTACAATGTGGTGATCGCTAACGGACGCTATGTCGCGGGCGGTATTCCCATCGCCCCAGAGGCTGACATCAGCGACGGCTTGCTCGACATCGTGCTGGTTCCCGAGCGCGGTCCGGCCGACCTGGCCATTGTCGCCGCCCAAATCCTCGTCGGCAAACATCTGGGATCGGAGGCAATCATTTTCAAACGGGCAAAGAAGGTCGTGATCAATTCGCGGCCGGGAATGTGGTTCAACGTCGATGGCGAATTGATTGGAAATGAACCAGCCGTTTTCGAGTTGCTGCCGAAGGCCCTGCAGTTCGTGGTGGGTACGGAGTGAAGATTCTTGAACTGGCGCAATTGGCCGATGAATCGCATCGGTTGCGGAGCGCGGGCAGGAAATTGGTGGCGACCAATGGCTGCTTCGACATTCTCCACGTCGGACATGTGCGCTACCTCGCCGACGCGCGAAAACTGGGTGACGCACTTGTGATTGGCGTGAATGGCGATGATTCCGTGCGCATCCTCAAGGGCGAGGGGCGACCGCTGAATAACGAACAGGATCGCGCCGAAGTGCTGGCGGCGCTCGAGTTAGTCAGCTACGTCACGATTTTTCCGCAGATGCGCGCCACAGAATTTTTAGCGGCGGCCCAGCCCGCGATCTATGTCAAGGGCGGGGATTACGACGTCGAGACATTGAATGAGGGAGAACGCCAGGTGCTGGAGAAATGCGGCGCAACGATCAAGATTATTCCCTTCGAACCAGGATACTCAACGACAGGGCTGCTACAAAAGATGCGAGATGGTTAAGTTCGCGATCCTCGGCTCGGGCAAGGGATCGAATTGTCGCGCCATTTTGCGGAGCATTAGTCAGGGTAAGCTTGTCGCCAAAGCTGTCGTTGTGATTTCCGACGTGCGCGACGCGGCGATACTGGAGATCGCACGCGAGTTCGGCGTGCCACATGCCTGGTTGGATCCAGGACAATTCCGCACGCGACTCGACCCCGAGGCGGAGGCGAAACTCGTCACCATGCTACGCGAGGCCGACGCGCAGTTCGTGGTCCTCGCCGGTTTTATGCGCGTGCTTAAGGAGCCGATGCTGGCATCATTTCCGCGGCGCATCGTCAACATCCACCCTTCGCTCCTGCCAAAGTATCCCGGATTGAAAGCGTGGGAACAGGCACTCGCTGCTGGGGACACCGTAACCGGCGTGACCGTTCATTACGTCGACGCGCTCATCGATCACGGTGACATCATCGCCCAGCGAGAGGTACTGGTGCGGAAGTGTGACACGACCAAGTCATTGCACGAGCGCATCCAGGAAGCCGAACACGAACTCTATCCCGAGGCGCTCGCCCAGGTTTTCCGGCAAAACTGGTGCAGTGAACAGTGAAAATGGAACGAGACGCAAGGCACGTTCTCACCAAGTCGCGCAGACGACGAGGACTCACATGGGAAGTGTGCTACTCAAGCAAAGAAGTCCTTCGCCGCTTACGCGGCTCAGCATAACAAACACCCGCAACCGCTCGCTCGCGAATGCCGTCTCCCTTTTCACTGTTACAGTGCGTGCGCGTAGTTAAACTGCGTGCAACCGGAGCGACTGTGAATCAGCCAAGCTGTTTTCTGCCGCCAGCTCGGACGATGAACTCACCCCATTTAAATCCGCTCCGCTTTCGGATCGCGCCCGAGCAATTGCTGCATGGCGAATAACAGCGGTTTGTCCTCGTAAAGCACGGCATATACCTGATCGATGATGGGAGTTTCGACACCGAGTCGCCGCGCACATTCATAAGCGCTTTTCGCCGTCGGGATTCCTTCGGCCACCATCTGCATGTCAGCCTGAATCTGCGCGAGCGTTTCCGCGTGCCCGAGGCGTTCACCCACGCGGCGGTTGCGGCTGTGCTGGCTAAAACAGGTCGCGATGAGATCGCCCACGCCACTTAGTCCGTAGAACGTGGCCGCGTTCCCGCCCATGGCCGTGCCGAGGCGCAACAGCTCGGCCATGGCACGAGTGACGAGGGCAGCCTTCGAGTTATCGCCCAGGCCCAGCCCATCGCTGACGCCCGCGGGAAGAGCGAAAACATTTTTCAACGCTCCACCAAGCTCAATGCTGATGACGTCGTTACTGGAATAAATGCGGAAGAGTTCGCTCCCAAGAAAACTTTGTAATTCCGTAGCGCAACTTTCGTTGTCACAACCAATTACCGTCGCCGTTGGCAATCCGCGGGCGACTTCCACGGCCATGTTCGGACCGGACAAAACGGCGATTGTTTGACCGGGGAAAACTTCACTTAGGATCTCGCTCATGCGCTTGCCACTCCCGTGTTCGATTCCTTTGCTGCAGCTCAGGAGCGTGGCGTCGCGGTTCAATCCTGCGTGGCGGAGGCGCTCCGCAATTTGCCGCAAAGCCATCGAAGGTGTGACGAAGACAACCAGGTCGGCTGCCACGCAATCCGCGAATTCATGAGTGGCGCGAACGTTTTTCGGCAGGCAGACGCCAGGCAAGTAATCGGGATTTTCGCGAGTGTCTTGAATCGCCGTAATCCTTTCCGGACTTTTTCCCCAGAGGACGATGGCGCGGTTGTCTTGCGCCCATAACACGGCTAAAGCCGTGCCCCAGCTGCCCGCTCCGATGATCGCCGTGCTGTTCATTTTCGCTCAAAGCGCGGCTCAGTTCCCTGAAGCAGACGCCGAAGATTGCTGCGGTGACGTACGATCACCAGAGCCGCCAAAGCGGCAGTGAAAAATAGGATTAGACCGCGGGCGCGCCCGTTGACTGAAGGTATTAGCAATATGCTCGCCGGTAATACAGCGGCGGCAGTGATGGAAGCGAGCGATACGAAACGGAAGAGAAAGAACGTAACGATCCAGGCGGCCGCGGCGATAATCGCTTCGACCGGCGTTAAGCCAAAGCAAGCGCCAGCGGAAGTCGCCACTCCCTTGCCGCCGCGGAATCGAAGCCAGACAGGAAAGGAATGACCCACTACGGCGAAAACCGCAGCGATTATCCCGAGCTTGTCCATCTCTCCTGACTGGCCGTTCCCAATCCAGAATGCCACACGTACGGCAAAAAAGCCTTTTAGCGCATCAGCCAGGAAGACTGGATATCCGTAGCCTTTTCCAAGAAGGCGAAGCACATTGGTAGCACCAATATTACCGCTGCCGTGCTGCCTGACATCTACTCCGCCGAGAAGTCCGGCGAGATAGCCAAACGGAATTGAGCCAAGCAAATAAGCGATTATCAAGACTTCCAAAATCTTCATTTGGCTTTACTCATCAACCAGATGGACAGTATTGAAAGATCGGCCGCCGTGATCCCCGGAATACGCCGCGCCGCATTCAAGGAATAGGGCCGAATAATCGCCAGCTTCTCGCGCGTCTCATTTCTAAGTCCTGAGATTCGAGAAAAGTCGAAACCCTCGGGAATGAACGCGTCAGACCAAACACGGGGATTCGTATTTTCGCGCGCAATATATCCGGCGTAACGCGCCTCAGTCCACACGTGCTGCCAAATGGGTTTCGGCGCCAAGTTCCGAAGCTCCGACGAAAGATCGTCAATCGAAAATGAAGGATCGCGCATGGCATCTGGCAACGACTTGCCATTCCAGCGCACGTTTCCGATCGTCGTCAGCAGCCGTTCTATATCGGCTCTCTTTTTTCGGACTGCTGCCAACCGATCGGCGTCGACGATTCCAATTGCTGCCCCCACTTCGACGAGCCGGAGATCAGCGTTATCCTCTCGCAGATGTAAGCGGCTCTCTGCTCGGCTGGTAAACATTCGATAAGGCTCATCCGTGCCGCGTGTTGTAAGATCGTCAACGAGTACTCCGATATAACTTATGTCTCGTGACAGGACGAACTCTGGGCTAGCTCGAACCCTTAAGGCGGCATTCGTTCCAGCTAATATGCCCTGGCCTGCGGCCTCTTCATATCCAGAGGTGCCGTTGATTTGCCCGGCAAGAAAGAGGCCTTCAACGGCCTGCGCTTCAAGAGTTGGTTTGAGCTGAGTGGGAGGGAAGTAATCGTATTCGACCGCGTACCCTGGACGAATAATTTCCGCCCGGCCCAACCCAGGAATGGAGCGTATAAGAGGCAATTGGACCTGGAACGGCAGGCTGGTCGAGACGCCGTTAACGTAAAACTCGTGAGAATCTTTTCCCTCAGGTTCAAGGAATACATGATGGAAGTCACGGTCCGAAAAGCGGACAATCTTGTCCTCGATGGATGGGCAATACCGAGGACCGACGCCCTTAATTCGCCCTTGATAAAGAGGCGACCGGTGCAGGTTGTCTCGAATGATTTTATGAGTAAGGGGGATTGTGTGGGTATACCAGCAAGGGAGTTGTTCCACGTGGAACACTCCCTCATTATCGAAATTAAGAGTAAATATATCGTCTCTTCCGCGTACCAGGCGGGTTGATGACAAGCGAGGTGGTGGCTCGTCGCCCATTTGCCGATCGAGAGAAGCAAAATCAATCGATCCTTTATTCAGCCGACACGGCGTTCCCGTCTTGAAACGTTTCGATTCGATTCCAAGTTCCCGAAGGCTATCGCTCAGCGTGGATGTGGCGTCCCCCATTCTTCCTCCGGGAATGCTCTCCTGGCCCACATGAAGAAATGCGCGAAGAAAGGTTCCGGCAGTCACCACGACTGATCGAGCCTTGATTGAGATGCCCAGGTTCGTTTCGACCCCACAAACCTCCTCACCGCGGCTCAATATTTTCGTCGCTGTCGCCTGGAGACTTCGAAGGTTGGTAGTCTTTTCGAGTAGGTGCTTTAACCTGAATTGATACGCCTTTTTGTCACATTGAACCCGCGTCGCCCAGACTGCAGCACCTTTACTTTTATTGAGCGTTCGAAACTGAATACCCGTAGCGTCGGCATTCAATCCCATTGCGCCTCCAAGCGCATCGATTTCCTTCACAATCTGACTCTTCGCCGAACCCCCGATGGCAGGGTTACATGACATCTGCCCGATGGTATCCAAATTCTGGGTTAATATAAGAGTATCGCAACCGATTCGTGCTGAAGCTAATGCTGCTTCAACTCCGGCGTGACCGGCGCCAATGACAAGGACTTCAGCTTCGAGCATTTTTCAAGATACCCCGTGTGGGCGAAGGCAGAAGATCTTGCAGCGATTCGTCGCAAGTCTGGCCACTCAGGTTCACGCTGACGATCCGCAGTGCCGGATTGAATTCCGCCAACACCTGACGACAGGCTCCGCAAGGAACAATCGGTTCGGCCGAATCCGCGACCAAAGTCAGGACTCTGAAATCGCGTTCCCCCTGAACGATAGCGGCTGCGACTGCCACCCGCTCGGCACAAATCGTCAATCCAAACGAGAGATTTTCGATATTTGTGCCCGTGAAAATCTGCCCTGACCCGGTCTCTACTGCCGCGCCCACAGCAAAGCCAGAGTATGGCGAATAAGAATTCGCCCGCGCCCGGCGAGCAGCTTCAATGAGCTCGGCAAGTTCAACTTTCATCCTCCAGGTATTTGATCATCTGATTGAGATAGCACGCGCAGCGCAATTCGGCCCAAGAAAGACAACATTAGAATCGACAGCAAAAGTCCCGCGCCCCAAATCCAATATTCATAGAGCCGTGGATGAGTCTGACCGCGAGCAATGCGGAGTCCAAGCTGGCCCAGAGTTCCGAGGTATGCATATAGGAAAAGGCCCGGGGCCTGCCCGACCGCGATCCAGAGTAAACACACACGGAACCGAATGCGGGTGAGACCATAGAGGTAGTTCATCAGGCTAGTCGGAAACAAGGGGTGAAGCTGACTGAGCAAAATAAGTTTCCACCCTTCTCTTTCCACCGCCGGCTGCAACGCCCCCAAACGCGTCGACCGGATCAGCCGGCGTTGAAGCCACTGCCGGCCGATGGTTCTTCCAATCAACAACGAGATCGCCGCGCCCAGCACGTTGCCGAGGAGAATGATCAGAAATCCCCACCATAAGCCAAAGAAAAATCCGCCGCCGACACTGAGAACACCGCCCGGCAACAGCAGAACGTTACAACAGGCGTAGAGAAGCGGATACCAAATCGCACTCCACACTCCCCAGCGCATCACCCGTTGTTGCAGGGTGCCGAGCACATCGGCTAGAGGGAGAAAATGCCAGAGCGTGAATATTGCAACCGTCACGATGATCACGATGACGGCCTGTAGCCAAAACGCACTCTTTCGTTTCAAATAGCGGGTAAATCCGTCATGTCTCGCGCGCAAATCGCGCGAGCTCGCACGTCGACTCGAAGTGAAGAAAGGGTGTGATCAAATAAACGCCGGAGAACACGGCCGTGATGGCCGATAGAATCTCTCGCGCAACCTCCAGCCCGGTCGCCTGTTCCGCTTCGGCGCTACAGTTTGCCATCCGCTTGCGCAGGCTTTCCGGGACGATGATGCCAGGCACTTCGTTGTGCAAAAACTCGGCCTGGCGCGCGCTTCGTAGTGGCCACACTCCAATGAAGATCGGAATGTTCAGATGCGCGGTGCGTCTCTTTGTTTCCGCCACCAACGCCACATCGAAGACCGGTTGTGTCATGGCAAATTGCGCGCCGGCGGCAATTTTGCGCTCGAGACGATCGATCTGTGAATCGAGATTGCGCGCATTGGGATTCAATGTGCAGCCGATGACGAACTGCGTCCGCGCCTTCAGCGACTTACCGGCGTGACTGAAGCCCTCGTTCAGCTTTTTAATGATGGAGATGAGCTCAATTGAATTCACATCGTAAACCGATGCCGCGTTCGGATGATCTCCCACGCGGGCGGGATCGCCGGTGAGCGGCAGGACGTGATGAATGCCCAAAGCAGCCATTCCCAGCAACTCGCTTTGCAAACCGAGAACGTTCCTGTCACGGCAGCTCAAATGCAGCAGCGGAGTAATTCCAAGCCGCTCTTTCAACATGGCGCCGATGGCGAGATTGCTCACGCGCAGAATAGCGAGCGAATTGTCCGCCAGCGTGATGGCGTCGCAACCGGCGCGCACCAGTTCCTGCGCACCGCGAAAATATTTTTCCAGCAGCAGAGTCTTGGGCGGGTCGAGCTCGCAAATGATCACGCGCTTCCCAGCGGCAATCTTGTCGAGCAGACTTTCTTCTTCAGCTGCCGCGAATTTTTTTTGCGGTGCCAGTGGCACTTCCATCACCTGCACCGGTTTCGATCGCACCGGCTTTAGCTCGGCGATAGCTTTGGCGATCGCTGCGATGGTGCGCGGATTCGTCCCGCAGCAGCCGCCGATCAAACGCGCACCTTGGCCCGCCATTTCGCGAGCTGCTTGCGCGAAATAATCAGGCGCGGCGTGATAAGTGAAGCGTCCATCGGTATATTTCGGATAACCCGCGTTCGGGTAAGCCGCGAGCAAACCATCAATGGGAATGTGCCGCAGCAATTGCACCGTCGCGTGCGGGCCGTTCATGCAATTGACGCCGGTGACGTGCGCCCCGAGCCGCCGCATTCGCGAGAACGCGTCTACGATTGGCGTCCCGGAGGAGAGTCTTCCCTCGGGTTCGCAGGCGAAAGAGCAGATGGTGGTGCAATCGCTCAGGGAATTTTTCGCCTTGAGCGCAAGTTCCATCTCCGCGTCGTCCATGAAAGTTTCGATGAAAATCACGTCGACCCCGCCATCGAGCAGCGCTTCGATTTGTTCACGGAAACAAACACCGCGATCTATCCCGCGGGCCTCGGCCTCGATCGCGCTCAGCCCCAGGGGACCTACGCTGCCCGCCACGCAAAGATCTTTGCCCTTCGCCGCTTCTTTCGCCAGCCGCGCCGCCGCGCCGTTGAATTCACGAACCCGACTCTCGAAGCCAAACCGCGCCAGTCGCGCCGCATTCGCTCCAAATGTGTTCGTTTCAATCACGCGCGCCCCTGCCGCGATGTATTCCTCGTGAAGTCGTCGCACCCGTTCGGGATCGCTTACGCAAATTTCCTCGAGGCAACTTTCGATCGGCAACCCCTGGTCGAGAAGCAACGTCCCCATCGCGCCGTCGCCGCAGATGAGGCGTTGCTCGAGTTCAGCCAGCAAATCCATTGCGTTTGCGACTACCGTCGCGCTCCATGCGAGTCAACCGCTTGCTGCGTCTACGGCAGGATGGCAAAGACGCGGGCGGGGAAACCGGATCCACCCTTCGGTTTGGGAAAAGTGGCGACAACGATGGCGCCCGACTCGGGGACAGCATCCAGGTTTGCCAGTAGTTCAATTTGATAGTGGTTAGTGCCGAGAACGTAGGTCTCCAGCGCGTAATCATCCTTGGTCGTGGCCAGACCGGGATCTGTGTCGGTTGTCTCGTGACCCGACGCCGTGATCTTGCGTTGCTCATAGAGAAACTTCAACGTCGCCAAACTCCAGCCGGGATAATGCGTGACACCCTTGTCATCTTTGTTGGCCATTTTATCGGCATCGGGCCACCGCTTCGACCAGTCAGTGCGCATCGCTACGAAAGCGCCGGCGGGAATCTGGCCGTGATCTCGTTCCCACTTTTTGACTCGCTCGACGGTCAGCGTGTAGTCGGGACTTTTCTCACATTCCTCATGCACGTCGATGCAGACCAAGGGCAAAATCATTTCCTTGGGCGCGATTTGATCGACCGTCCGAAGACCCTTGTGAAAATGAGCGGGCGGATCGACGTGCGTACCCCATTGACCGACATGCGTAAACACTTCGGAGAAAAAACCGTCGCCCAACATGCCGGGCTGTTTGTCATACCAATAAATGGTCCGGCGCTGTTCATCAGGAAAGCCGGACCAATGCGGAATCCCGGGTGCGAATTCGTGGGTTAAATCGACGAACTTTTTGCTGGCGAGAATTCCCTGCACTTCGAGCAATGTGAGTGGCTCTTTCGCGAGCGCCATCCCCTCCATCAGCAGCTCCGCAGAAATAACGACAGCCAACGCGCGAACGGCTGACGAAAGTTTCACGCACATGCTGTTAAGCGATCGCGCAAAAAGAAGCGAACAATTTGGAATAACTTTTAATAATCATCGTCTCATTTAGCACGAGAGTCGTATTGTACGCGCTCGTGCCAAACTTGTTCACCGTCGTTGCGCTAGGATCGCGGCATGGGTAAAAAGCGGTTCGGCGCGAGACTTATTGTCTGCTTGAAGGTGAAGAATTGATTTGAAGTGAATAAAGAAATCACAGAAAGCCTGTGCATAATTTTGTAGCCAGCATGAATCATTTGGCCAAACCGCTCGCACCGTCCGCCCCGGCTGTTGTGACTACAGGTTTGCGCGTGGCGGGAAAGACCAAGCCAGCCGAGAGCTTGTTTGAACGGTTTGCCGGGATTTATATTTTTTTCCGCGAGAGGATTTTCCGCGACGATACCGGCCTTATCATCCGTCGAGTCTGGCCAGAAGGGGAGCCGCCAACGTTAGGAATTCTCGAGGTCGGGTGTGGGCCGGGATTTTACTCGCGCACGCTGGCGGCTCGTTTTCCGGAAGCCTCTGTGCTGGGAATCGACAATTCTAAATGCCAACTCGACTACGCGCGCTTCAAGGCGGCGGAATGTGGCCTGCGCAATTGCGAATTCGACCGAGGCAACGTGCTCGACCTCGCCCAGCCTGACAATTGCTTCGAGGCGGTGATTGCTTCTCGTTTGTTCACCATCCTGCCTGAACGCGAGCGGGCCATGGCCGAGATGTTTCGCGTGCTCGGCCCCGGCGGGAAATGTTTCATCGCAGAGCCGCGCTTTGCTTTCTCTGCATCGGTTCCTCTGCTTGGCATGCATTTGCTGGCGCGGTTGAGTGGGTATGCTGGCGAATATCGCGAGCCGATGAAGGCCACAGTTTTATCACCGGAAGATTTCCGCTCCTTGATTGAGACGCAACCCTGGGCGCGGCTTGATACATGGCGGGCTGGCCGCTACCAATACGCGATCTGCGAAAAGGGTTGACGCGCCTTTCCCCACGTCGCAGAGCACGCGCGCATGCATCGCGTCCTCGATCCGTCTGTTTCCAACGGGCTGCCGCCTGGCCTTTGCGCGCTCGGTATCATGACGAAAGCGCCGCGGGCTGGGACAGTGAAGACCCGCCTACAGCCACCGCTCACGGCTGACGAAGCTGCCGCGCTCAATATTTGTTTCTTGCGAGACACTGCGGCTGGGATCACAGCGGCGGGAAATTATGCGCGCGGTGTTGGAATCTATACTCCGTTAGGCAGCGAAGCCGACTACACCGAGATTCTGCCTCCCGAGTTTTGTTTGTTGCCGCAGCAGCCGGGAAACGACTTCGGGGAACGGCTCATGCACGCGATCCAGGATTTGCTCCAAGTCGGTTTTGAATCGTGCTGTCTGATCGACTCCGATAGCCCCACTGTCCCGGCCAAGGTCTATCGCGCCGCCGCCGCACTGTTGCGCGCGGGTGATAACCGGATCGTGCTCGGACCTTCCGATGACGGCGGCTATTACCTGATCGGAATGAGGAAGCTCCATCATCGCGTCTTCGAAGAGATTGACTGGAGCACAGAGCGCGTCCTGGCGCAGACGATCGAGCGTGCGAGAGAAGCTGACCTCAAGCTGGAGATGCTGCCGCCTTTTTTCGATGTGGATGATCGGGCTACACTGCGACGTCTGTGCGACGATTTGCTTGGTGTGAGCGGTCAGCGGTCACAGTCCACTGCCACAACCGCCGCGGCGCCGGCGACAAAGGCATTCCTCGAGCAGTTGATCGCGCGGGAGGGCCGCGAAAGAATCTGGCCGCAATGAGTAACGCGAAGCGCGCCCTCGTGACAGGCGGTGCCGGTCTTATTGGATCGCATCTCGCCGACCTGCTCGTGCGCGAAGGCTGGCGCGTCCGCGTGCTGGACAACCTCGAGCCGAACACGCACAAGCGCGGCAAGCCGGCCTGGATCAATGAGCGCGCGGAGTTCATCCACGGTGATTTGCGCGAGCGAGCGACCATCGAGGGGGCGCTGGCGGATATGGACACTGTTTTTCACCAGGCCGCCTACGGTGGCTACATGCCTGAGATCGCAAAATATGTGCACGTCAACTCGCTCGGCACCGCGCAAATGCTTGAGGTCATTCGGGAAAAAAATCTGCCGATAAAGAAAATCATCGTTGCTAGTTCGCAGGCCGTTTACAGCGAAGGCGCTGGCGAATGTCCACGGCACGGTCTCGTTTTCCCGCACGTTCGCCCGGTAGAACAACTGCGCCGGGGCGATTGGTCGGTGCGTTGCCCCGTTTGCAGTGAGCCGATCAAAAGCGTGCCTACTCCAGAGAATGCGCCTGTCGGCGGGGAGACTGTTTACGGTCTCACCAAGGTCGACCAGGAAAAGCTCGTGCTGCTCTGGGGTAAACAGGTCGGCGTTCCGACAGTCGCTTTGCGTTATTCGTGCACCTATGGGCCGCGCCAGTCGATCTTTAACCCTTACACGGGAGTCATCGCCATTTTTTGCACGCGCTTGATCAACAACCTGCCGCCCGTGCTTTACGAAGACGGCGAGCAGACGCGCGATTTTTCCTTTGTTGAAGATATCGCCCGCGCAAACCTGCTTGCCGCGACAACTGATGCGCTCGATGGCCTCGCCGTTAACATTGGTAGCGGTAAGGGCGTGCCCATTCGCGAAATTGCCGAGCGCGTTTCTGATGCGTTTGGCATTCACATCGCGCCGGAGGTCAATGGCGAGTTTCGTCCTGGAGAAATGCGCCATCTCACCAGTGGCACCGAGCGCGCCCGAGCCGCCGGTTACGAGCCGCAAATCGACTTGGCCGATGGGATTGGGCGCTATCTGGATTGGATCCGTTCGCAAGCCGATGTGCGTGATTATTTCAGCGAAGCCGCCGAAATTTTGCGAAGTAAAGGCATCGTCCATCGCGTAGAAGTAGGGAATGCCTGAGGCCAGCGGCATTCCTGACTTCCATTCGCCAGTTGCAGAACACGCACGCAAAGATTTCCCGCTGCTCGATGCGGAAATGACGGTCGCGCAAGCGCTCGAGCGCATCCGCCGCGAAGGCGTGGGCGAACGCGTCATCTACTTCTTCGCCGTGGATGCGGAGAGGCGGCTCGTCGGCGTCTTACCTACGCGCCGATTGCTGACGGCGCCGTTGGAGAATCCGTTGCGCGAAATCATGGTGCGACGCGTCGTGGCTATTCCGGCCAGCGCCACCGTGCTCGAGGCGTGCGAGTTTTTCGTGCTCTACAAGTTTTTCGCATTCCCAATTGTGGATGTGGAGCGGCGCGTTGTCGGTGTCATCGACGTGAGCCTGTTTGCCGAGGAAATGTTGCAGGCGGGCGATATCGAAGACCGAACACCTGCCGCCGCTTCGCTACGCGATGATATTTTCGAAGCTCTCGGCTTGCGGCTCGATCAAATCCGCGGCGCTTCGCCCTGGCGGGTATTCCGTTATCGTTTTCCGTGGCTCCTTGCCACTGTCGCGGGCGGGACACTTTGCGCGCTGCTGGCCGGCGCGTTTGAAACAACGCTGGCGCAGAGCCTCATCATTGCGTTTTTTCTCACCATGGTGCTCGGGCTCAACGAGAGTGTCAGCGCCCAATCCATGAGTGTGACCATTGAGGCACTTCGATCCACCTCAGTGACGTGGCAGTGGTTCCTCACCGCGCTGCGCCGCGAGATGGCGACCGCGTTATTACTCGGCCTTGCCTGCGGCAGCCTTGTTGCCGGCATCGTCTGGGTCTGGCGCAGTGACGCGCTCGGCGCGTGCGCCATCGGCGGCAGCATCGCTCTCTCGCTCGTTACCGCCTGTTTATTCGGCCTTGGTGTGCCATCACTGCTTCATCGCTTGAAACTCGATCCGAAGATCGCCGCTGGCCCTATCACCCTCGCGCTGGCTGATTTTTTCGCCCTTGTGATTTACTTCACCAGTGCCTGGCTCGTGCTGGAATGAACCCCGTGTCGGTTGTCATTCCGGCGCTCGATGAAGAAAAGCCGATCGCCGACGTCGTCCGCGAATGTCTCGCCACGACGATTCCGCGCGAAGTCATCGTGGTTGACAATGAAAGCTCCGATCACACGGCCGAGCGTGCCCGAGGGGCGGGAGCGCGTGTGGTGACAGCTCCGCGAGGATATGGCCGGGCCTGCGCCGCGGGCGTGGCTGCGGTTTCGCCGGAATGCGAGGTGATTGTATTCCTTGATGGCGATGGCAGTGATTGCCCAGAGTTCACAGCCGCGCTAATCGAACCGATCGTCCGCGGCACCCATGATTTCGTCATCGGATCTCGCACCCTCGGCCAGCGCGAGCGTGGCAGCATGAACACACAGCAAGTCCTCGCTGGGCGGTTAGCCGGTTTGTTAATCCAGATGCTTTATCGCGTTCGATACACCGATATGTGCCCATTCCGCGCCATCCGCCGTGACTGTTTGCAAAGGCTGGATATGCGCGAGGAAACTTATGGTTGGAATCTTGAGATGCAGATGAAAGCCGCGCGCGTGGGCCTCCGCATTCTGGAAGTGCCGGTCAATCATCGCTGCCGCACCGGCGGAGTCTCGAAAGTCTCCGGAACGCTGCGCGGGACATTGGTCGCAGGCTTTCGCATCATCATTACCTTCGCACGGATCGCGCTCGCCAGAAGCTGAGCAAACCCGTAAAGGCAGTTTGTTGCAAACGATGCCAGTCAGCAAAAACAAGGCAGTCCTCTGTGGCCTTCTTGCCGGCCTCATCGCCGGGATCGCCATGACTCTGGTGATGGTGTTACTGGCGTGGAAATTTCGCATCGCCACTCCGCTTGTCATTCTCGGCGATCGCGTCAGTGTTTTCATCACGCCCAAGCCGTTTTTCTGGATCATGGGACGGGTCGGGGGCTATAATCACCTTAAGCAACTTGGCGTTAGCTCGAGCGGGCTCGGTCAGATACTGGTTGGTGGTCTTGGCGGGATAGTTTACGGGCTCATCAAGAGCCGACGGGCGCGGGTTGGATTTGGATCGACCATCCTCGCGTTTGTCGTCTGCCCGCTGGTGATCGGTGCGCTGCTCTTGTGGCCGTTCCTCGGAACACATTACGCTGGTTTGCCGATCGATGCCGCACGTATCATCACCTTGCTCGGCCTGACATTAGCTTTTCTAGTCTTCGAGCGGGTCCTCGTTTCCGGGTTTGATTTCCTAACGAGTTCTCGCTCAGGCATCGCTCCGGCGGCGGACGAGTTCACGCCGCGCGTCGGCCGGCGCGCGTTCGTGTTAAGTATACTAGGACTGCTTCTCGCCGGCGGAATCGGAGCGATCGGCCGAAAGCTCTTTCGCATCGCCACCTTTAGCTACGATGGCACGCAATACAAAGGCGCCGGGGTCCAGCCGGTCACGCCGAATGAGCAGTTCTACTGTGTGACCAAGAACGTCGTCGATCCCCGCGTTAACGAAGGTCTCTGGCATCTTGAGATTACCGGCCTGGTGCAAAACCCGCGCACTTATCGCATGCACGATCTGCAGGCAATGGGGATGATCGACCAGGAGACGACTTTAATGTGCATCAGCAATGGCCTCGATGCCGGCCTCATGAGCAACGCCGTCTGGCGCGGCATTCCTATGGCCGATCTTCTCCAAGCTGCTCGTCCGCTGCCAGGGTCGGCGAAGGTGAAATTGCATGGTGTTGATAATTATACGGACACCTTTCCACTGGAGAAGGCGATGACCTCCAACACACTGATTGCCTTCAAAATGAATGGGCAGCCTCTGCCGCATCGGCACGGCTTTCCCGCGCGCGTCATTGTCCCCGGTTACTTCGGCGAAAAGCACGTCAAATGGCTGACGCGGATCGAAGTCGCGCGGGAGGACGCCAAAGGCTTTTATGAGGCACAAGGCTGGGGTCCGAATTTCATCGTGCCAACGCGATCGCGCATCGACGTTCCCGATAACGAGACCTGGTTAAAACTAGCTGACGCGGCCAAAGGTATACCGGTAAAAGGTGTAGCATTCGGCGGTGACCGCGGCATCTCGCGCGTGGAATTTAGCTTCGATGATGGAGAAAGCTGGGACGACGCCAGGATCACTTATCCCGGGACAAAATTAACCTGGGCGCTTTGGAGCTACGATTGGAAGCCGGAAGAAGTCGATCATTATATCCTGGTCGCGCGTGCGACGGATGGTGACGGTGACGTCCAGGAGTTCGAGGCGGATCGTGAGTTTACCTCAGGCATTACCGGCTTTCACAAGGTGGCTGTCCACGTGTTGGCCTAAGCTTCGTTATCCCGAGAGGAGTCGGAGGGGATCTCGCGGAAGTTAACTTAAGGGCTGCGGGGCGGGATCCCTCGACTTCGCTCGGGATGACAGCCTGCTTTTCTTAGGACAATGTAACGTCAGCATGAGCGCCACGCCGCACGTCTTCACCCTCGGTATCGAAGAGGAGTTCGCTATTGTCGATCCGGAGACGCGCGAGCTGCGCTCCCACATTCAGGAAATTCTCGAAGACGGCAAGGTCACTCTCAAGGAACAGATCAAGCCTGAAATGCACCAATCGGTTGTCGAGCTTGGCACGGAGATTTGCCGCGACATTGCTGACGCGCGTGGGCACGTCACAAAATTGCGCAGTAACCTCGCCATGCTGGCCGGACGAAGCGGACTACGCATTGCTTCTGCCGGCACCCATCCTTTTTCCCATTGGCGCGATCAACTCATCACCGAAGGTGAGCGGTACAAGGAGATCGTGCGCGACATGCAGCTGCTGGCGCGCGCGAATTTGATCTTCGGACTTCATGTCCACGTCGGAATTCCCAATCGCGAAGCCGCCATCCATGTCATGAACCAGGCGCGCTACTTTCTCCCGCATATCTACGCCCTGTCGGTGAACTCACCTTTCTGGGTCGGACACGACACGGGTTTAAAAGGATACCGGTTAAAAGTATTCGAGCGATTTCCGCGCACGGGCATTCCCGACTCGTTTGAATCCCTCTCCGAGTATGATGACTACTGTAAGCTACTTGTAAAAACTGGTTGCATCGATAACGCCAAGAAAATCTGGTGGGATATTCGGCTGCATCCGTTCTTCGATACTTTGGAAGTTCGAGTCTGCGACGCTCAATCGCGGATTGATGATACTCTGGCTATTGCTGCGCTTATCCAGGCAATTATAGCCAGGTTATTTAAACTACTTCGCCATAACACAACATTCCGCATCTATCGCCGACGTTTGCTGGACGAGAACAGATGGCGTGCTTCGCGCTACGGCATCGGCGGAAGAATGATTGATTTCGGGAGAGAAGCGGAAGCGGAGACGCGTTCGCTCATTTCCGAGTTACTCGACTTTATTTCAGCTGAAGTAGACGAACTCGGGAGTCAGCGAGAAATGGCGCATATCGCACGTATTTTAAGCGAAGGAACTGGCGCTGATCGCCAGTTGGCGGTGTGGGAACGAACGCATGACATAAAAGCCGTAGTCGATCACATCGTTAGCGAGACCTACGAAGGCCTAACGGAGCCGCCGACAGAGAGCAGTTAAAGAAACCATGAGCGTGCAAGTATTTGGGTGCAACCATATCGCCATCGAAGTAGACGACGTGAAGAAGGCGGTGTCTTTCTACCAGGATGTGTTTAATCTCGAAAGATTATCGAGCGGAGAAGGCGACGCCTTTTTCATGCTCGGTGAACACCAGTTCCTTGCTATTTTCGAAGTGGATAAGGTGCAAGCCGACCGAACACGACACTTCGGGATCATGGTCCGAGATGAAAAGCAGATCGCGGAGGTGCGCAAGAAGGTGAAGGAGAAGTATGGCTTGAAGCTGGAGCCGCCATTTCGCTGTGATTTTCGCGATCCCTGGGGTAATCGCATTCAAGTCGTCGACCTGCATGACGAATCGCTTGTCTGGTTGTTACCGTACGGTGAGGTGCAGGAGGCCGGGATCAACTTCAACAAGACTAAATAGAGCTATGTCGATCATCCCGAGCGAGACCTCAGCGATCTCGTTCATTGTCCCAGCTTACAATGAGAATACCGAGCTGCCGGTAACATTGTGTGCCATCCATGACGCGGCCAGGAAGGTCGGTTGTCACTATGAAATCATCGTGGCCGATGATGCTTCGATCGATGGGACAGCTGAGCAGGCGCGGCGATTTGGCGCGCGCGTCGTCTCGATTTCGCGCCGCCAGATCGCGGCCGCGCGTAATGCCGGTGCGAGCGTGGCGAACGGCGACATTTTTATCTTTGTCGATGCCGATACGCATATCGCACCGCAACACATCAAAGGCGCGATGGAGGCTTTGCAGCGAGGTTGCGCTGGAGGAGGCGCGCGCATCGTCGTCGGCGGGCCAGTGCCGACCTGGGCGCGAATCGGCCTGGGATTGTTCAGCTTAGTCTATTTCAGCATGAACCTCGGCGCCGGTGCGTTTCTTTTTACCACTCGGGCGAATTTCCTAGCCATCGGCGGATTCGACGAGAAGTATTTCGCAGGTGAAGAAATCTTCTTCAGCATCGCTCTGCGAAAACGTGGGCCGTTCCACATCTTGCGAACGCCAGCCGTGACTTCCGGGCGAAAACTGCGCCTCTATTCGGCTGGGAGAATTCTACGCCGAATGCTCGCGATCGTTTTTGCCGGAACAGCCGGCGCGACTTCGCGTCATAAGCTCGATTTGTGGTATGGGGGAGCAAGAGAGGAAAAACTACCTGATCCCTGCAAGGAGACTCGCACTTTGCTGGCGAAAAGCGTAGCCAGATGCGGAGACGGCGTGTAGTTTCGCGGCAGCTAACTACTTAAAATCTATGATCCACATCATCTGGCATATCATTATCGGCTTCGTTGTTGGTCTGGTCGCCCGCGCCATCATGCCCGGCGCGCAGAATATGGGTCTGATCATGACCGCGCTGCTTGGCATCGTCGGCGGCGTACTCGGGGGTTTGATCGGGCGGCTGTTTTCCAAGCCGGAACCGGGTTCGACCTTTCACCCGGCCGGATTTATCATGTCGGTAATTGGCGCCATTATCGTGCTGTTTCTCTACACACGATTCGCCACTGCGTAGGAGTGGACGCGAGCGTTAAAACTCGCGACTTCGCCAGCGACGAAGAAGTGCGCATGCTCGTGCGCGCTTTCGAGGGAGTGAGGATTCTTCCTTCGCAATTTCCTCATTGCGCGCACATCGCGGTGGCCCTGAGCTATCTCGAAACGGAAAAGCTCGAACCCGCCACGGAGCGGATGCGGTGTTCTCTTCTACATTTCAGCAGACAACACGGGGTCAATGTTTATCACGAAACCATCACCCACTTTTGGATGAAACTGCTCGATCATCTGGCGGCAACGCACTACCGGGAATTGCCGTTGTGGCGCCGTATCAATTTGATCGTGCTACGCTGGACCGTGGCCGATCCGATCAATGCGCATTACTCGCGTGGACTGATACGCTCGCACGCGGCGCGTGAAATGTGGATCGCGCCGGACCGTTTGCCGTTGCCTTTTTGAGCGGTCGGCTGGTGGCCGCGGCGTAACGACGACCGGATGGCATCCGCCGCGGCCCAGTAACCGCAGCGACAACTTGCGGTTCGTGCTTTTCCATCTAAACTAGGCGTTCATTCATGGCAGAAAACGCGGAAACGGCGGAACTCAAGGAGTTCCAATTGCATGAAAAGGATACAGGCAGCGCCGACGTACAGGTGGCGTTGCTTACACACCGGATCGCGCAATTAACCGATCACCTGAAGACAAACGCGAAGGACCATTCTTCGCGTCGGGGACTTTTGAAGATGGTCGCGCAACGCCGCAGTCTGCTCGATTACCTGAGCCGTTCGCAGAACGAGCGCTACAAAAAGGTGATCGAGAAGCTGAACTTGCGACATTAGTTCGCGTCGAAGCCAGTAATACTAATCGCAAGGCCAGGCCGCTAAGGCACCTTGAGTTTAGGTTTCAGAATCGTCCAGCCGTCGGCTGGATCGGAGTTGAAACCTACAATCAGGGTGACCGGCCTGGAACTCGCACAATCCAGGAAAGTAAAAATGCAACAAAAGGTCACGGCGCAAATTGGCGCTAATTCTATTACTATTGAGACAGGTAAAATCGCCAAGCTGGCGGACGGCTCCGTCGTCGTCTCATGCGGCGAAACCATCGTCATGGCGAGCGCGGTCTCGGCCACGGCGATCAAGGAAGGGCAGGACTGGTTTCCGCTCACCGTCGACTACCGCGAGAAAGCGGCGGCAGTCGGGAAAATTCCCGGCGGTTACTTCAAGCGTGAGGGCCGGCCCAGCGAAAAGGAGACGTTAACGTCGCGTATGACGGACAGGCCGCTGCGGCCATTGTTTCCGTCCGGTTATTTCTACGACACGCAGGTTATTTCCATTTTGCTCAGTGCCGATGGAGAAAATGATCCTGATATTCTCTCGATCAATGGCGCGTCGGCCGCGCTATGCGTTTCGGATATTCCCTTCAAAGGACCCATCGGAGCCGTGCGCGTGGGACGGGTCAATGGCGAGTTCGTGGCCAATCCCACTCACAGCGAGCGCCTGCAGAGCGATCTCGATCTCATTTACGTCGGCACCGAAAACGACGTCATCATGATCGAAGGCGCGGCCAATCAGTTGCCGGAAGAGGAATTCGTCAAAGCGCTTGAGTTCGCGCACGGGCATGCGCGCGAGATGATTCGCATTCAGAAGGAGCTCGCGGCGCAGGTCGGCAAACCGAAGCGCGAAATGCCGTTGTTATCGGTGAAACCGGAGTTGCTTGAGATCGCGTATCAGGTTGCGGGCGATCGAATCGAAGGTGCGCTTTATACACACGGCAAAGTCGCGCGAGCCAAGACAGTGGAAGCTTTGCGCGAAGAAGTGAAAGCCGCCGTGCTCGAAAAATATCCAGAGACGGAGAAGTTCGCGATCTCGCAGGCGTTCGATTACGTGCAGAAGAAGGCGTTCCGCATCAGCGTGCTGGAAAAGCAGAAGCGGATGGACGGGCGTGGCTATCAGGATCTGCGACAGATCAGCTGCGAAGTGGGCGTGCTGCCGCGGGCGCACGGGTCGGCCATATTCCAGCGCGGCGAAACACAGGCGCTCGCGCTTGCCACACTGGCCCCAATCGAAGAAGCACAAATGATTGACGCTTACGGCGGAGGGGGACAGTCGAAGCGCTTCCTGCTTCATTATAATTTTCCGCCGTTTTCGGTCGGTGAAACGGGCCGCTTCGGTGGCGCGAGCCGGCGCGAGATCGGTCACGGGGCGTTAGCGGAACGTTCGCTCGAACCGGTTGTGCCGAGCGAAAATGATTTTCGTTACGCCATTCGCATCTCCAGTGAAGTAATGGAATCGAACGGCTCGACTTCCATGGCGAGCGTGTGCGGCGGGATGCTAGCGCTCATGGACGCGGGCGTGCCCGTGAAAGATGTGGTCGCGGGGATTTCCGTCGGACTTGTGACCGAATACGAAAACGAAAATCTGAAACGCTACGAATTATTAACCGACATCATCGGATCGGAAGATCATTTCGGCGACATGGACTTCAAACTTTGCGGCACGGCCAGTGGTGTGACCGGTTATCAGCTCGATCTGAAATTGCCCGGCATCAGCCAGAAAATTCTGACCGAAGCGATTTACCGCGCGAAAGAAGCGCGGCTGAAAATTATTGAGTTGATGCGCGGCGCGCTCGATAAACCGCGCGCGGAGCTTTCCAAATACGCGCCACGGATCGAAACGGTCAAAATCAATCCGGAGAAAATCGGGGCGCTTATTGGCCCGGGCGGCAAGACGATCAAAGGTATCGTCGCTGAAACCGGCGCGGAGATTAACATCGAAGACGATGGCTCTGTCCACATCTATGCCACCAGTGGTGAATCGATGAAACGGGCCAAGGAAATCATCGGCGGCATGACGCGCGAAATCGAAGTCGGCCAGACCTATCAGGGTCGTGTGGTTTCGACGAAGGAATTCGGCGCATTCGTGGAAGTCTTCCCGGGCAAGGATGGCCTGGTGCACATTTCCGAACTCGCTGATTTCCGTGTGCGCAAAACCGAAGACGTGGCGAAAATCGGTGACGTCATCTGGGTGAAATGCATCGGCATTGACGACAAAGGACGGGTGAAACTTTCGCGCAAAGCTGCGCTCAAGGAGCGTGCCGAAGCGGAAACGGGTCAGCCTGCCCTCGAAGAAGAAGAATACGAGCCGGCGCGCCGCTAGCGCCGCGCGGTGCTGGATTCGGTGCGCGTAGCTCGGTCAATGCCGCGTGCGGGGAACGGGTCTGTTTTTGCCGTGTGGGGCCATTCGCAAGGCGGCCAGGCGGCTCTTTTCACAGGAATTCTGGAGAGGAAGTATGCACCGATCCCGCAAAAGTTACCTTTTAGCTTGCGCAACGGCATTCCTCGACTTCGCTCGAAATGACTAAGATTCATGAAGTCCGGCTTCCTTGAAAAACTTATCTCGCGTCTGGGCAAGATTGGTCCGGAGGAGGTGCAGAATTATCTGCTTCGTCTTGCCCAGGAAAAGGGTTTCCTCGAGACGGTTTTCAATGCCATCCAGGAAGGAATCATCGTCACCGATTCCAGCGGCCGCATCACTTATCTCAACGACGCCGCCTGCGAACTGTTCGGTCTCGACGGCGAAGACTCAGTCGGCAAGCAACTCGGCGAACGGGTGCGCGGATTGGACTGGCAATCCTTCACCCGCAGCGGCGGACCGGTCACGCGCGATCTTGAAATTTTCTACCCCGCGAATCGGTTCATTAATTTCTACATCGTGCCGCTCATGATCGAGCATCGCGAGTCGAGCACGGATGGCGCGAGCGGGCAGGTGGGCTACG
Source organism: Chthoniobacterales bacterium (assembly GCA_038207045.1). Taxonomy (GTDB): domain Bacteria; phylum Verrucomicrobiota; class Verrucomicrobiia; order Chthoniobacterales; family UBA10450; genus AV69. The sequence goes on along the minus strand of JBBRAF010000003.1, from coordinate 135,869 downwards.
CGATTATCCTGCGCGACATCACCGAAAGCCGGCGCACGGCGGAAAAAGCGATGGAAGGCGAACGACTGAACGCGCTGACGCTTCTCGCCGCCGGCGTCGCCCACGAAATCGGGAATCCGCTCAATTCATTGAACATCCATTTGCAGTTGATGGAGCGCGAAGCCCGGAAGTTGGATGGCAGGCCGCGCACGAAACTTCAGGAATCGATCGACATCGCACGCGGAGAAATCAGCCGCCTCGATTCCATCGTCACGCAATTTCTCCGCGCCATCCGTCCATCCAAACCGCAGCTGCGCCCGGAAAATATCAATGCCCTGGTGGAGGAAGCCGTGCAGTTTTTCGGGCCGGAAATCGAAGCGCGCGACATCGTATTGGAGACGGAACTGGGCTCGGATTTGCCGATGCTTCAACTCGATCGCGACCAGATGAAGCAGGGGTTTTACAACATCATTAAGAACAGTTTCGAAGCGATGAAGAGCCGCGGCATTTTGCGTATCCGCAGCGACGCCACCGACACGCACGTGCGCGTGAGCTTCATTGATAACGGAGGAGGAATGTCCGCCGATGCACTTAGCCGCGTCTTCGAGCCTTACTACACGACAAAGGCAAGCGGATCCGGTCTCGGGCTATTAATCGTTAGACGAATCGTGCGGGAGCACGGAGGCGAGCTGGCGATCGAGAGCACAGAGGGCAAAGGATTGACGCTAACGATTCGCCTGCCCCTGGCTGATCAGCGCGTGCGCATGCTCGAAGCCGGAACGAAGATTGCCGCCTAACGCAGCTCGGCCGCTTCGTTCTCACGGCCTTGCAGCTCCAGCACCATGCGCTTGATGTGCTTGTGCTCTTCGTGCGGTTGCAACAAATGCAGACTCTGCTCGGCGTCGCCCCACTGCAGGATTTGGATCGGCTCCTCGCGTGCCCCCCACCGATTCATTTCGGAAGACGTGGCCATGTAGAGGTCGATCGTGTTACGCCCGGCCAGCGCCCAGCCGTAGTCGTCCACGCGGTAAACCTGGCCGGTTGAGATCAATCGAAACGTTGTCCCTGCGGGCCAGCGTGACCAATCAGCCGCCGCGCTCCCAATCCGCAGTGGCCTGGTTTTGGCAACAACTTTGCGCCCACGCACCATCTTCACCGTAGCCGGCTGTGCTCGCACGATCCGCCGCGCCGTTGGCGTCGGCTCGTCGTTCATGGAAAAGGGCTGCGATCCACCGGAATAGGAGGCGCGCCGATAATCGCTTTGCTCGTTCAACGCTAGAGTAAGCGATGTTCTTTCCGCCCGCCTGATGGGTGGACCGGCTGCGTGCAGTTCGCCGCCGAGAGCGTTGTGATTCGTATACTCGAGATGGTCGGCTTCGGTGTGGGTGTAAGCGGTGGTGCGCACCGTTTGGTAATTTGTTTTGGCGACGGGCGCTTCATACGGAGGGAGCACGCGTGTTCTCGTTGTCGTCGTGCCACAGGAAGAAAAGAAAACCGCGACGACGCCGGCGAGGGCGAGCAGGATCGGCAGGCGGAACGGAAGGCTCCAAAGCATGACCGCGGAAGTTATTCACACTTATTCACAGGCGCGCAAGTTTTTCTTGATCTCGACTGTAGGACGCGCTGCTCGCGGTAACCGGGATGAGTAGATCGCCGCTTGGCACGCTGCGTCGTTCACGGCAAGATTGATTGCATGCTCGCCGAATTTGATCAGCAACTCACGCGCACCCTCGATGAAATCAAAGCGCAAGGATTATATAAAACCGAGCGCATCATCACTACGCCACAAGACGCGCACATCGCCGTTGCCGGCGGCAAGCGCGTGCTCAACATGTGCGCGAACAATTATCTCGGCCTGGCCGATCACCCAGAACTCATCGCCGCAGCCAAGCAAGCCCTAGATACCCACGGTTTCGGCATGGCGAGCGTGCGTTTCATTTGCGGTACGCAGGATATTCACAAGGAGCTCGAGGGCGCGCTCACGAAATTCCTCGGGACCGAGGACACAATACTTTATCCAAGCGCGTTCGATGCGAACGGCGGATTGTTTGAGACGCTTCTAGCGGACAAAGACGCTGTCATCTCTGATGAGTTAAATCACGCCTCGATCATCGACGGCATTCGCCTCTGCAAAGCGCAACGCTTGCGCTACAAGCACAACGACATGGCCGACCTCGAAAAGAAGCTGGGCGAGGCCGGCGCGGCGCGCGTGAAGTTGATCGCCACCGACGGCTGCTTCTCCATGGACGGAACAATCGCCGAGTTGCGTGCAATCTGCGACCTGGCTGACAAACACAATGCGCTCGTCATGATCGACGATGCGCACGCCACCGGCTTCCTTGGGAAAACCGGTCGCGGCACGCACGAATTTCGCGATGTCATGGGCCGCATCGACATCATCACGGGCACGCTGGGCAAAGCGCTTGGCGGCGCCAGCGGCGGCTTCACCGGCGCGCGCAAACACATCGTCGAGCTGCTGCGGCAACGATCCCGTCCTTACCTCTTCTCCAACAGCATCGCGCCGCATATTGTGGCCGCGACTCTGAAAGCGTTGGAGCTACTCAGCGCCTCGACCGAGCTGCGCGACAAGCTGGAGGAGAACACAAAATATTTCCGTGCTGAGCTAACGAGACGTGGTCTCATCATTAAGCTGGGCACTCATCCCATCGTCCCGATCATGATTGGCGACGCCGCCAAGTCGCAGAAGTTTGCCGCGCGCATGCTGGAGAAAGGGGTTTATGTTATTGGCTTCTTTTACCCGGTCGTGCCGCACGGCACGGCCCGCGTCCGCACCCAGGTGAGCGCGGCCCATTCGCGCGAGGACCTGGAGTTCGCCGTCAACGCGTTTGCGGAGGTGAACGACGAGCTGTCGTCCTGAGCAAAATCCGTCGACTCGCTTCGCTCGCTCAGGGTAAACTTCGCGGAGTCGAAGAATCCAGCGGATGTTATCTCCGAACGTTCGCCCCGGCTTCCTCGACTTCGCTAGCGATGACCGCATGATAACCCATGCTTTACATGGTGATTGAGCGCTTTAAAGACGCACCTGCAATCTATCGACGCCTGCGCGAGAAAGGCCGGATGATGCCGGACGGCCTGAATTATCAGTCCAGTTGGATCGATACCGAGTTGAAAGTCTGTTATCAACTTATGGAAACGGAGGACTTCGCGCTCTTTCGCGACTGGACGGACAACTGGGACGATCTGATGGAATTTGAAATCGTGCCCGTGCGCACGTCCGCGGAAACGGCGGCGGCGCTGGAACGGCCCAACCCACCGTCATCCTGAGTGGAGCGCAGCGAAGTCGAAGGAACCCCGTGAAGTTACCTTAAAGCTTTCGCCCCGGGATCCCTCGGCTCCGCTCGGGATGACAAGCGATCCTGCACAAGGTAGTCTTCCCGCGGCGGGCTAAAGGTGTCGAGCACGCGTGTATTCGTGATTGTTTCAACGCCGTGAGGGACATTGCTGGCAAGATAAAAGGAGTCGCCCGCCTTCAACTCGTGTGCGACGCCGGCGACGATAAGCTTCATGTGTCCGGAGAGGAGGTGCACGATTTGTTCCTGCGAGTGGGAATGCTCAGGCATGCGGCTGCCGGCGTCGAGCTGCGCCATCATTTGATACATGCTACGACCATGAGTGTGGGTGCGGCGGCGGATGCCGGGGCAAATTTCAATCCAGGGATATTCGTCTTGCATACTTCTTGTTAGTTCTCGCGTTCGTGCAGGGCAATACTCGACCCAACCCAGGTCTTTTCCCGGTTGAAGTCGACTCCCATCATTTTGCCCTGGCTCATTCGGACAAGGTTGTTGACCAGCGTTGGGTTGGCAGCTTCCTGAGGCCAGACAAACATCATACGCAACTCCGCCTTCGATTTCGGGCCATCGGGCGTCGGGACAAACGCCGCATATTCCACCTTCTTTTGCAGGATCCATTGCCGCGGATTAGCCAGGGCGTCGAGTTTTCGGCGCGTCGGTCCCATGTCGACGCCAAGGCCGGCGAAGGAGTAGAGCGGTTTGAGCACGTAATCAGCTAGCGATTCGTGCTGAGGAAGCTCATCGGCAAAAAATGCCGGGGAAGTGTGCCTGGTCTTGAGAAACGGCAGCGAATGTTTGCTAATGCGGTAGTACCAGTTCGGATGCGTGACCCAGGTGACATCGATTTCCTCCTGAAAGCGAAACGGCGGCTGCAAATCGGAGCGCCGCTCCAATTCATCGAAGATCACGCGATTGTAGATACGCTCGATGCGAACCTCGCGGCCGTTGCGCTGGTAAAACAGATGACGGCCGCGTTTCTTCACTTCCGCGAGTGAAACGATCGGCGTCCTGAAAAGCGACTCAGTGCAGGCGAAATCGATTCGCGTCTTCTGATGTTCCGGCTCAATCTCCAGGAGAACAACATTTACGGGATCGGTATCTCCCACGATCGTGCGTCGGAGAAGTTCGATATACTCAGAGTCGCGTAAACCTCCGAAGGTGGAAGTCCAGTTTGGAGGAATGGCCGGGAAGGCTTTGCGCAAACAGCCGAGGACGAGCAGCTGAAAACCGAAGAGGCTGGGAAAGGCCTGCAGTTCGATGAGTCGAGGCGAAAGCCGGTCGTCGACCGCGCAAATGCCGAGATCCACAATGAGAAAATCGGCGTGTGGCGATTCATTGGGGACTTCGAGTCCAGTGGGAATAGCCGAAGCGGCGTGCCGGGCGAACTCAGGAGTACGGGTTTGCTCGATAATCTCTGTGGCCGCTCGGACCGCTTCCTCCGTGAACTCCTCCGTGAGGAAAAGGGGTGTTTCGGCGATGCGAAAATCGGCCGGCCAGCGCGTGCTCGTGTTTACGCAGTGCAAGAGCGCCGCGTATTTCGTGGGAGTGAAATCAGTGTTGAAAGCCGAACGAAGCCGCGGATCCACTTTGTCAGGCCGCTGCGCTACTGGCCGTTGGAGCGATCGTCGATGATGCTATTAAAATGAAGCGGACCTAGGATCGCAGTCGCGTCCGCGTCCGTAAACACAACCACACGATGCCCTCGGGGAGAGATCTTAGCGTGATCAACCGTGGGCACCGAATACTCGTGCCCGTCGGACGTTCGGATGACGAACGGCACGAATGGCACGCGGTCGAGGCGCTTACGTACATCAGCGATCATGCTCGATTATACCGAGTTTTTCAGGGCGCGCATCCGGCCTGCCAGGCCGCATTAATCTCGAAAAGCTGCGCCAGCTTTCGGCCCGCGCCCGCGCGGTCACACCAAGAATTTGCCGTCGCGCATAATAGGCTGGTCGTCGAACCAAATATCGAAATCGCGGCCGACACAATCGATGTGCGTTTGCGAAATCCAGTTTGCCCCGGTGTGCTCGGCATAAGGATGGCCAAAGGCGATGTGGACGCCGGGAATTTTTTCGTCCTGCAAAATGTTTCCGATGATTCGGGTGCAGGCGGTGTTGGTGCCAATGGCGAATTCGCCCACGCGATTGCTGTTTTCATCCGTGCTGGTGTAAGCGCGGAAGTCGCCGAGTAAATCCTTGTTTTCCGATATGAGAGAACGGATGCGGTTGTTTTCTACTTCGATGACGAGCGGGCACGACTGCAGATCGCCGTAGCGTTCGCAAAGGTAGTCGCCGACCACGCCATCGACGACGAAGGTGCCATTCGTATTCTGAGGCGAGGTGAAAATTTCGCCACCGGGCAAATTTCCCCATTTCTCCGGCGTGATGATTCCGCCCGTTTTCAGCCATTTCAGGTCAGGTGAAAGCTCCGCTTCGAACTCGGTCCCGTGCGGTGTGCGGCAGCGGACGCGTTCGGCCAGGCGGACGCGTTCGATCAAGCGTTGGCTCAGAGCGTCGACGGCTATGAAATCGGCGCGCATACCTTCGAGCATAATTTCGCGATTGATGTTGACCATGTGTCCATGGCGAATGCCGCGACGGTTGATAACCGAGGTCATCTCAATGCGGGAGCCGAGCTCACCTGGCTGTGTCTGGGCGGCGAAGATGGAAACCTGCGACGTGGCGAGATCTTCCAGGATCAATTTCGGCATGAACTTCAGCGGCCGCCGCGCGTGATGTTCGAGAGAAAAGACGCGGAACTCAGCGCCGACTTCTTCCACCTCCGCTTGCAAAGCCGCGGCGATCTCCGCCGTCGCCTCATCGGTGATGATGGTGATACGCTCTTCCGGTTTGAGCCGGAGGCAGGTGCGAATGGCGTTGCGCGCGCCCGGCGCGAGTTCGGCGTCAATCGTATCGGTGAAAAGTCGATCGGGCATGAGCGGGGATTTTCGTCTGGGAATGACTTCCGGGCAACCGCAACGCCGGTATGCAAGGCATTCGTCTCAGCCGGACGAAGAGTTGTTAGCGGACAGCCAAGGCGCCTGACACAAGCGCCTCTATACCGACCCAACCGCGCCATCCGTCTTTACTTCGCGAAAGATTTTCTCCCCCAACATTCCAAAGAGCGAACCGAAGGTGCCGGCAAAAATTGCGCCGCCTGCTAATTGGAGAATGATGAAATACCAGGCGAATGGTTTGCCCGCATTTTGCGCCATGCCCGCGGACATGGCGTCGACGGTGGCGGGACTGGCGAAGGTCCTAAAGATGGCAATCATGAGATCGCCATTCTGTTTTTGCCAAAGCTGAAAATCGAAGAACTGCCAGATGATGTCGAAGACGACAGCTGCGGCCAGGGCGCCGAAAAAAGTGCTGAGAAAACCGAGCTTGGCGCTGTTCTTATAGGTCAGGATTTGGTGACGCTTGCGCAGCGCGTGCCATGTGGCGACGAATCCACCCGCGATGTAGGCGGGTAGGATGAAGTCGTTGATGTAAGGCAGAAGCGAAACGACGAATGTAGCGATGGCTCCGGCGTAGATGGAAGGTTCGAGCTCCGGCTTGCCAACGACTTCCGGCTCCATGCAGTCGATTAGACGCGACCGTCTCCATCCAGAGCAAGCTTTTCTGCAGCGCGAGTTTTACCTCCGAAACGGGATGCGCTAAAGCCTCAGCCAGCCGCGATTCAGTTATACCGCAGGAGACTGACTCATGAGCTACATCAAACAAATGTTCGAAACGCATCCGGTGAATCCTTCATCGGACCACGCCATTATCATCGAGTGCATCACGGCTTGTTATTCCTGTGCCGAAGCATGCAACGCGTGCGCTGATGCCTGTCTGGCGGAGGGTGAGGTGGCAAAGCTGCGGCAATGCATCCGCGACAATAACGATTGCGCCGATATCTGCCTCGCCACCGCGCGGGTGATTTCGCGCTTCACCCGAACCGATTTCAAACTGGCCGGGGCGCAGCTGCGAGCGTGCATCACCGCTTGCGAAATCTGCGGCGCGATGTGTGAGCAGCATGGCGCAAAGATGGAGCATTGCGGTGTTTGCGCAGAAGCTTGCCGGCGCTGCGGGAAAGCCTGTGAAGCGTTGCTGGCGCAATGAATGGCGAAATACGCCTCTGCCCGAACGAAGCAAAGGGAATCCGTGAATGTTACCTTAAGGTAGCTTAACGGGATTGCTCGGCTTCTATGTTCGCCGGGCCTACGGCGGAAAGACGCTTCGCTCGGAATGACCGCCCGCTGCTTCAATTGCCAAAGCGGCAACGAAGCCAGCGGGCGCGGCAAGATCGTGAATGGACCATTTATCGATTACTCGATTCCATTGGATATTTCCTGCATGGTCGTCCTGAATGACCTCAATGGATTGCAGTCCCCCTCTCAGACCTTCGCCCGTCGCTTTTAGGTAAGCTTCCTTGCGCGCCCACGCGCGAAAAAATGCGAGCCGTTCCTCCGCGGGATCCTGAAGAGTGCGCCAACTCTCAAGCTCGCGCTCCGAGAGTACCCGCGCGGCAAGATCGCCCAGTTCGTTTCCATCGGTGGCGACTCGATCGAGAGATTCGAGATCGATCCCCAAATCGCGATCCCACGCCAGCGCGAACAGAGCGTGTCCAGCGGAATGAGAAAGATTGAAGCACAGGTTCCTCATGTTTTCCACAACGAGCCGTGGCTTTCCATGCACACCGTTCTCGAACCGGAGATCGCGAGCCGGTTCATCCAGCGCGGCGCCGAGCAGGTGTCGCAATAAACCTCGAGTGGCGACGTAACGGTGTCGGTCGCGCTGAAAATAAAATCGCGCGGCGCGATCGTCTTCGGCCGGGCTCAGGGTGGCGGCGAGTTCCAGAATTTCATCCGCCGTGAATTCCTCGATATTGGCCTGCCAAACTTGCACGTCGTTTATCGGCGAAGCGATGATGCGCAGTTGATGAAATTCCGCCGGCGCCGCGAACCTCACAGCGTTCATCGTCAGCTTTGTTCGGCGGGGGCAGCAGCCTTCGTTGAAATCCGCTGCAAGCATTGCTCGATGTTGCCCACCAGATCGTCGACGTGCGCCGTGATGCACTCGAGATGGCTCCCTTTCAGCTGTTGCACGGTGAGTGCGGGCGCGAGTTGTTCCCAGTCGCGGGCAAGGTGATGACCCCTCTGGAGCAGATCTTCCGAGAGAAAAAGTGCGAGCGACGCGCCGTATGGACGCGCCCGATAACCGGCGGCCGCCCACAGAAATGCAGAAGGCACATCGCGCTCTGAATTCCCGCTACTGTCAGCTACCTGGACGTCGCGGTTTCCGCGAAGTTTTTTCCACGTTGCCGCGACACGATTGCTCATATGCCGCAAAGCGAGGCGGGCCTGCTCGCGCAAAATCTCGTCGCGCCAGAGAGCAAACTGCGTTCGTCGAATGACCCAACGACCAAAGCGGTGCAATCGCTCGCGCTCATCCCAAGACAGCGTCTGCGCCAGCTTTTCGCTCAAGCGACGCAGTCGGCGCAAGGTCTTGTCTTCCGGCGCGACATCGATGAGTAGCAACATTTTGACCTCGTCGCCGCTCGCGACAATCTGTTGCGCCAGCTCGTAAGCGACAATACCGCCGAGGCAAAACCCTCCGACGACATACGGCCCGCGCGGACGGACGGCGCGTATTGCCTCTAAATGTGCGCTTGCCATCTGCTCGATGGTGGGCGCGACGGCGAGGCGTCGCACGTCGATTGGGGGCAAGACATAGAAAGGTTGGTCCGGTCCGAGCGCACGCGCGAGTTTGGAACTGTAAAAACCGCCTCCGAAAAGATCGCCGTGCAAATAAAAAAACGGTGTGCGAGTGCCCGTGTCGTTGATGGTGATGAGGCTGGACGATTCTTCCATCACTTGGCGCGCGAGCTCGCGGGCGAGATGCTCGACCGTCGGGTTGGTGGAGAACGCAATGGCGGAAATCGCCTTGCCGCAAACCGCTTCGGTGCGTTGCAACATTTGCAAAGCGAGACGGGAGTTTCCGCCAAGTTCGAAGAAGTTATCGCGAATATGAATCGGGCGAACACCCAGCAGCTCTTCCCAAATGGGGATTAGCTCCAACTGCAGGCCCATGTACGGTCGAACATTCGCCGCCGGGTAGGTGGTTTTGCGTTCGCGTTTGCTTTCCAGCAACTCCGCCATCGCGGCCACCGTTGGGGCCGAGAGAAAGACAGATGGTTGCAGCCGTTGCCTGAGCAATTCGCTCAGCTGGTTTACGACCCTTAGACCGGCGAGGGAATGGCCGCCGAGTTCGAAAAAGTTGTCGCTCCGGCTGACGCGATCCAAGCCAAGGACGGCTGCCCAAACCGAAGCGATGGTTTTTTCGAGTGGCGTTTTTGGCGCGATAAAGCTTTCGTCTTTCGCCGAGACTGGCGGTGCGGGCAGCGCGTTCCGGTCGATTTTGCCGTTAGATGTTCGCGGTAGAGAGTCGAGCGTCGTAATCGTCGACGGCACCATGTAATCAGGAAGCGATTTTCTCAGCGCGGCGAGCAAGGTCTGTGGCGCGGCAGAGCCAGCGACGTAAGCGTGGAGTCGCTTCTGGCCCGGTACGTTTTCCCGCACGACAACGACGCCGTCGCGCACATCTGGTTGTTTTTTCAGTGCATTCTCAATTTCTCCCGGTTCGATGCGAAAACCGCGAAGTTTGATCTGGCTGTCTTCGCGCCCAAGGAATTCGATGGCGCCGTCCTGGCGCCACCGGGCAAGATCGCCCGTGGCGTAGAGTCGCCCGTTTGATCGAGCGCCAAATGGATCACGGACAAACTTTTCCGCGGTTAAATCCTCGCGATTCCAGTAACCGCGGGCCAGTCCGTCGCCGCCGAGATACAACTCGCCCACCTCGCTAATCGGAACACGGTGGAGAGTCTCGTCCAGAATATAAGCGGTCGTATTCGCAATCGGCTTGCCGATGGGAATAGAGCGATTGTCCGATGGAACGCTCTCAATCGTGTGACAGCATGCGAAGGTCGTGCTTTCGGTGGGCCCATAGCCATTGATCAGGCGCGTGTTCGGCAAAGCAGCGAGCACTTTGCGCACATGCGCGACCGACAAAACATCCCCGCCCGCGAGCAGTTGCCGTAGCGGGCGCAGATCTTCTAGGCGCTCGTCTACCATCGCGTTAAAAAGCGCGGAGGTGAGCCATAAGGTGGTCACGCCCTGGGCTGAAATGGCGCGCCCGATTTCTTCAAGTGTGGGTGAGACGGTCGGCAGGACGGCGATTTTACCGCCATTGAGAAGTGCGCCCCAGATTTCGAAAGTCGACGCATCGAAGGAAATCGGCGCGAGCTGCAGGAATGTTTCGTTGGCGGAGAATGAAACGTAGTCGGTCGCTTTGACTAATCTGACCACAGCGCGATGCGGCACCGTCACGCCCTTTGGCTGACCGGTCGATCCCGAAGTGTAGATAATGTAGGCCAGATTCTCTCCGCCAACATCGACCTCGAGATTTGAGTCGTCCTCGTTTGGGAAGGCTTCAGCGAACACAATCTGCGTGCCATTCGCGTTCGCTTCGACACGCGCGTGCAAGGATTCCTGCGACAGGATGACGGCTGCCTGAGTGCAACGGGATCCCTCGACTTCGCGGAGTTTACCCTGAGCGAACGGGGTGAGTCGAACGGGCTGCGCTCGGGATGACGGAAAAAGCGTGTCGGAGATCATCCAGCGCAAACGTTTCGCGGGATAGGAAGGATCGAGCGGCACATAAGCGCCGCCGGCTTTGAGAATGGCGAGTAGCGCAACGATCATGTCGGCCGAGCGCTCCATCCACAGACCGACCGGAACGTCGGGCCTGACGCCGAGTTTTCGCAGATGTCGCGCCAGACGATTGGCACGGCGATTCAGCTCGTCGTAGCTTAGCTGCGCATTGCCGAAAACCACCGCGACGGCGGCCGGAGTGAGCTGCGCTTGTTCTTCGAATATCTGATGAATACTCTTGTCGCGCGGATAATCCGAGCGCGGGCCTTCCCACTCCGGCGGCGGCAGTGTTCGCGCGACTACGCTGCTCCATGCAGTCAGGTTCTCGAGACGTTCGCGGGGCGAGCTTGCGATTCGACCGAGCAGATCGAGCCAGCGTGATTTCAACAGCTCGATCGTTTTTCGCTCGAACAGATCGCTGTTATAAACAAATCGGCCCGTAAGTCCTTCCACCCGATCGTCGAGGTCCAGCTGGAGATCGAATTTCGCGGTGCCGGCATCGACGTCGGTGTGAGTAAAACTCCATCCCTCTGGCAACGGATCGAGGGGCGGCTCCATCACGATCAAAGTTTGAAACAAGGGAGCGCGGCCTGGATCGCGGTTCTGGCCGAATTTCTGCACGAGCAGCTCAAAGGGCACTTCGTGCGCGAGCGCGCTCAAGGTGGCGCTGCGGACTCGCCGCAGGAGTTCTTCGAACGAATCGCGCTTGGAAAACAGACAACGAAGCGGAATCGTATTCAGGAAACAGCCGAGCAAATCGGAAACTTCCGGCCGCTGCCTTCCACTGCTGACGGTGCCGGTGACAATATCCTCGTCACCGGTGTAACCATGCAGCAACGCGACGAAAGCGGCCGTCATGGTGAGGAAGGGCGTGGCCGCCTGCTGCTGGCTCAGTGCTTTGAGTGCAGTTGCCGTCGCCGTCGGGACCGCGAAAAGCTCCATCGCTCCGGCATATGATTGCGTTCGCGGACGCGGTTTATCTATCGGCAGATCGAGCACTGGCGCATGGCGGAGGGTGTTCTGCCAATATGTGAAATGCTCTGGCGAAATGGAGATTTGGCGATGCCAAATGGCGTAATCGGGATATTGAATGGCCGGTTCTGGAAGCGCCCGCTTTTCATTTCGCGCGAACGATTCGTAAAAGCTCAGCAATTCTGGCAACAGGATGCGATAGAGGGACACGCCGTCGAAAATGATGTGATGCAGCGTGAGGAAGAGCCGGTGTTCATCGTCGTGGAGACGAAGCAGGCGGAGCCGATAGAGCGGCCCCCGCGTCAGATTGAAAGGCTCCCGTGCGTCTTCGGTGGCGAGTCGAAGCGCCTCCGCCTCAGGCTGCGAGTGCGAGCGTAAATCGAGAAACGGGATTGCGATTCGCTCCGGCGCAGGCTGAACGATTTGTCTGGCTTCGTTACCGCTCCAGGCAAAGGTCGTGCGCCACGCTTCGTGCCGGCGCACAATCTCGGTGAAGCTTCTTTCCAGCGCAGCAACATCCAGCTCACCGCGGCGATGGATCGTGATCGGCTCGTTGTAAATGGGCCAATCGCCGGCCAGCTGCGAGTGCAGCCAGATTTGTTGCTGGCTGTGGGAAAGGGGCGCAGGGGCGGAGCTGGTCCGCTTAACGATGACGCTCGTCTCGCCACGAGCCGCTCCGCCGCGGAGATATTTCTGAAGAAGGAGCTGGCGCGCTTTCTCTGCGTCGCTCTTCACCTGCCCGTTCGTTTGCATTCAATTCGCGGAAAACGTGACTGGCAGCGCGGTCAGTCCGCGCAAACCAGAGTTCTCGCGCCAGCTCAGCGGGCGAGGCGCGAGTTTTAAATTGGGCAGACGCCGCAGGATGGTCGCGAAAGCGATCTGGCCTTCCATGCGCGCGAGCGGCGCGCCGAAACAAAAATGGTTCGACCAGCCGAAGGCGAGGTGCTTGTTGTCGGTGCGGTCGAGAACGAGGTCATCGGGCTGGGGAAAACGCTCGGGATCACGATTGCCCGCGGCCATGATCGCCATGACGGCCTGTCCTTTGCGAATGCATTTGCCGCCGATCTCCACATCTTCGCGCGCGATACGTCCGGTGTGCTGGCTCGGGCTTTCGTAACGCAAGAGCTCTTCCACGCCCGATTGTAAAAGCGTCGGCTCGTCGCGCAGGCGGGCGAGCTGTTCCGGTTTGCGCATTAGGGTGAGGAGACCATTGCCGATGAGGTTGGTCGTGGTCTCCTGGCCGCCCACCATCGTGACGATGCAATTGGCCACGATCTCTTCCTCGGTCAGCCGATCACCGTCGATTTCCGCCGTCATGAACGAATGTATCAAACCCTCGCGTGGTTCGTCGCGCATTTTAGCGATGGCGTTTTGGAAATAATTGACGAGCCGGTTCGTGCTTTCGAGCACGCGCGGGATGCGGTCGGGGTTATGCTGAAAATTGCCCAGCATTTCCGCGAAATCTGCCGACCACTTCTTCAAATCTGCGTGATCTTCTGTCGGCACGCCCAGCATTTCCGCGGTCACTATGGCCGGCATGGGCGCGGCGAAATCGGCAATCAAATCCATCGCTCCGTGCGCCTGCACGCGATCGAGCAGTTTGTCTGCGATCTCTTGGATGTGCGTGCGCAGAACTTTGACGCGTTGCGGCGTGAACGCGGCCGAGGCCAGTCCGCGCAAACGCGTGTGCGCGGGCGCATCCATAAAGAGCATCTGTTTGACCATCACTTTTGCGATGGGATTCAAACCGGAGAGGCCCATGAGCGACAACTGCTCCGGCGTGGGTGTGCGATCGGCGGAAAAGGAATGCAGAACGTTCAGGACGTCGGCGTAGCGCGTCACCACCCAGGTGTGCATGAACCGGTCCCAATGCACCGGATCCTCAGTGCGCAATTTTCGGTAAAGCGGGTACGGATCGGCCAGCACCTCCGGCTCCAGCAGTCGGACAAGGCTGAGGCGGGAGTCGGAGGCGGTCATCAATTCGCCGCATTTTCATTCAATGCGGCCAAAGCGGCGTCGACTTCCGCGCCACTCATGGCGCTGACTTTACTGGTCAGGGCTTCTTCGATTTTTGCTGATAACTGAGCCACCGTCGGCGCATCGAAAACGTCGAGTAGCTTCAGCTCCGCACCAAAAACATTACTCACATGCGCGATGACCTGCGCGCCGAACATGGAATGCGCGCCGAGCCGGAAGAAATCGTCGTTCACGCTGACCTGGGGCAGTTTCAAGACGTCCTTGATGATGCCACCGAGAGTTTCTTCGATCGGGTTGCGTGGTCCGATAAACTCGCCTGCAGTATCGAAACTTGGCGCCGGCAAGGCCGCGCGATCGATTTTTCCGTTCGCCGTCAGCGGCAAAGACTCCATCCAGACGAAGGCCGTTGGTTCCATGTAATCGGGCAACCGGCGGCGAATTGCGTCGCGCAAGATTTGTTCGTCATGTGGCGTGCCAGGGGTGGAGACGACATAAGCAACCAGCCGTTTTTCTCCAGGCGCCTCGTCGCGCGCAACGACTATGCCCGCCTGCACCGAAGCTTGCTCGTTGAGGGCGGCATTGATCTCGCCCAGTTCGATACGGTAGCCGCGAATCTTCACCTGATCATCGGTGCGCCCGATGAATTCGATTTCACCGTTTGCTAGCTGGCGACCGAGATCGCCGGTGCGATATAATCGGCCGCCTTTGTCGCAAAAAGGATCGGCCACGAATCGCTCCGCCGTTAACTGCGGTCGATTGCGATAACCGCGGGCCACGCCGGCGCCGCCGACGCAAATCTCTCCTATTGCGCCGTAGGTGACCTTTTGAAGTTGCTCGTCCAAAATGTGAATGTGTACGTTATCGATGGCTGAGCCGATGGACGGCGGTCGATCCGATTTGGCGCTGGCCGTGACCCTTCCCGATGTGGCGACGACGGTGCACTCGGTCGGTCCGTAATTGTTGACGAGCGCGAATGGCAAATCCGCCGGGGGATAGCGATGTAATGTATCTGCGCCGGTGAGCAAAAAGCGCAGCGCCGTTTCTTTTGGCCACGGCAAGGCGATCAATTGCTCAGCCATCGCGGTGGGGACGAAGCTGATCGTGATTCGTTGTGCCACGAGCCAATCGCGCAAGGCCTGAGGGGAGACGCGTGTGGCGTCGTCGGGCAGGAAAATCGCGGCCCCAATCGTCAGATGCGGCCAGATTTCCCAAACCGCCGCGTCAAAGCCGACGCCGGCGAGAAAAGTCGCGCGCGTATTCTCATCAAGAGCAAAAGCACGCGTATGCCATGCGATCAGATTCGATAAATTGCGGTGCGTGACTTCCACACCTTTTGGTTCTCCGGTGGAACCTGATGTGTAAATGACATAAGCTAGGTCGTCCGCGTTCAGCTCGTTGGGCGAAGGTTCGGTCGATTGTGCCTCGATCTGCCCCGTCTCGAACAAAACAACCTCGACCTCTGAATCGCGAAAGAGATGGGAAGACTGTTGGTTCGTGACAACCAGACGAACGGCAGCGCTTCGCACAATAAAACGCAATCGTTCCGCCGGATGCGCGAGGTCCATCGGTAGATAAGCTG
This sequence comes from Chthoniobacterales bacterium, assembly GCA_038207045.1. Classification (GTDB taxonomy): domain Bacteria; phylum Verrucomicrobiota; class Verrucomicrobiia; order Chthoniobacterales; family UBA10450; genus AV69. The sequence goes on along the minus strand of JBBRAF010000003.1, from coordinate 120,355 downwards.
CGCCACATTTCATGATGGCGAGAGCGGCGACGACAAACTCGGGGCTGCGTTCGAGGGCGATGGCGATAATCTGACCTTCGCTCGCCTCGCGTGAACGAATGGAGTGGGCGCATTGAGTCGCGGCCTCGTCCAGCTCAGTGTAGGTAAATTGGACGCGATCGGTGGCGAGCGCGATTGCCTGCGGCCGGCTGCGCGCCTGCTCGGCAACAGCAGCAGTTATGGCCTTAAATAGGGGTGAACTGTGCATCGGAGCGATGTCGAAAAATTCTGTGGAGCGGCATTCATGCCGCAAACGGGTGACACGACCGCAATTTAACATGGCCAACGCGCCGAAGGCGAGCGGCCTCAGCGTGGGGCGATCAGATTTGCGCTCATCATTCCCGTCATCCTGAGCGGAGCGAAGCGATGTCGAAGAATCCCGTGGAAGTTATCTTAAAGCTGGCGCCACGGGATCCCTCGACTCCGCTCGTGATGACAGGGATGGCTGGGGGCGGTGACAGGAACAGACCGAGATGACAGAAATGGCTAATTTTGGTATAATCTGCCTATGACGGCTCAGAGCGCTGCCAGGAGAACAGGCGTTTTCTTCACCGCCCTGTGCGCGTTGTTCCTCGTCACTTCCGCACAAAGCATCATCCTTTATCGGACGGGCGATCCCGCTGCGAACACTGCCGCCCCCGGCGGAACTCTGGCCAATAGCGGTTGGCAATACGAAGGGACTTTCGGAGCTTTCCTCGGCACACCCATCGCGCCGCATTTTTTCATCACCGCGCAGCACATCGGTTTTAACTCCGACAAACTGGTGTTCCGCGGCGCCAATTACACCATCACCGGGTCGTTCGACGATCCCGGAACCGATCTGCGCATTTTCCAAGTGGCTCAGACATTCCCGGTTTTTGCTCCGCTTTACACCGGCAACGCCGAGGTCGGGAAACATCTCGTAGCCATCGGGCGCGGTACGCAACGCGGTGCTGCCGTCAACGTCGGCGGAAGTCTCCGCGGCTGGGCATGGGGTGGAAGCGATACCGTGCAACGCTGGGGGGAAAATACCGTCAGCGCGATCACGCAACGAGCGCCCGCTGGCGATATGCTCTACGCGCTGTTCGATCGTCCCGGCCTGCCGAATGAGTGCCATCTCTCCAATGGAGATTCCGCTGGCGCCGTATTTCTCGATGATGGCGGCGTCTGGAAACTTGGCGGCATCAACTATGACGTCGACGGTTCTTTCTCGACTGCCGCCAACGGCAGCAATGGTTTTTACGGAGCGCTCTTCGATGAACGCGGTCTCTATGATCCCGCTCATCGTCTCGTGAGCGGAAACAGTCCTGTCCCGTCCGGCTTTTATGCCTCTCGCATTTCGTCCCGCGTGCCGTGGATCGATAGCGTGGTCGAACCCCGGCTTACTAATATTTCCGTGCGCACTCTGGTCGGCGCGAACGACGCAGTGGCAATCGCCGGCTTCATTGTGGAAGGAAATCCGGGACAATCCCGCCGCGTTGTCCTGCGCGGCTTGGGCTCGTCGCTGGCAGTCAATGGCGTCGCCGTTCCGGGCCGCCTGGCCGATCCACTCATTGAATTGCACAGCGCCTCTGGCGCCGTGATCGCTGCCAACGACGCCTGGCGTAACAGCGGTCAGGCTGCGGAAATTCAGGCTGTCGCTCTCGCTCCCGCGGACGATCGCGAAGCGGCGCTCGCCATCACTCTGCCGGTTGGAGCCTACACCGTCATCTTGCGTGGCATGAATGGAAGCGGTGGAATTGGATTGATGGAAGTCTACGACATTGGAGCAATGGGAAATGCGCGACTGCTTAATCTTTCAGGCCGCGGCTTCGTAGGCAGGGGCGACAATGTTTTAATCGGCGGCGTGACGGTGCACACACGTTCACAACGCCTGTTGCTGCGCGGGATTGGTCCCGAGTTCGCCAGTTCCGTTAGCGGTGCGCTGCAAGATCCGGTTCTGGAGCTTCATAATGCCGACGGTACACTGATTGCCAGCAATGATAACTGGCAGAATGCGCCGAACAGTGCCGCCATTTCCGCTACGCGGCTGGCACCCACCGATTCGCGCGAAGCGGCTATTCTACTCGCACCCGGTGTCGGCCAGTTTACCGGCATTGTCCGTGGCGCCGGAGCGACGACCGGCATCGCGCTTTTGGAAGCCTATTTGATCAACTGATAAGCGTGCAGAATTTCCGGAGGCTTGCCAATGGTCTGATTCTGATTGCAGCGGCTTCGGCCTCGCTTCGTGCGCAGACCACGCCCGCGAACGGGGTGGAGAACCTGCGCAACCACATTGTCGCACTCGCACCCACGGTCCGCCGCGATGAAGCGCTACGGGTAGCTATGTCAGCCTACGCAACGGCCGATCAACTCCGACAGGAATATCGCGTTGTTGGTCCGCCGTTATTTCACAACTTTCTCGTTAACAGCGGAATCAGAAAGCGTGGTCTCTGTTTTGAATGGGCTGAAGATCTGCTTGCTCATCTCGATGCTTTGCGATGTTCGAGCGTCGAGTTTCACTGGGCCGAAGCGCGCGCGGGCACTCTGCGTGAACACAATTGCGTCGTGGTCACGGCCAAAGGCCAGCCATTCCGCTCCGGCATCGTGCTGGATTGCTGGCGGCATTCCGGCCATCTCTACTGTTCTTCGATGGACGCCGATCACTACCCGTGGATGGAAGACAGCGCTTATGCGCAGCTGGCGCGAGGCCGGCGATTGCCGGCGGCGCAAACGAACAAAAACACCAGGACCGCAATCGTACACGGCAGTGTGTCGCTCAAGGCGAGCGGCGGATAATTCAGCCTAATCGCGCGTCTACTTCTTGCGCGTGTAAGCGATCTCCATCGTCTTCACTTCCTGGCCGCCGCGGTCCTCATACCATTCGAAGGTATGATGGTCTTTATCCATCACTTTGATGACTTCGCGCACCTTTGTCTTCATTCCCGGCAGCATCTCCACCTCCGCGGCGTAGTTGAACGTTTTCGTCGCCGCATCGTAAGTGCCTTCCGAAGTCATGATCCCGGTGCCCATGTTGTCCATCCAGGTGCCGACGAATTTCTGTTTCGCGTTGTCGTAGGCTTCGAGCGACATGCCTTTGAACTCCATGCTTTTCAGTTTCCCGTCAGGTCCCGGCATCTTAAATGTGCCATTCGTGTCCATAACGTAAAAGCGCCCACCCATGACCGGCTTTCTTACTGCCGTGCCGATTGATTTCATCGGCGGCGCGTTCGGCGCCATCCACATGGTGACGGTATAACTCCAGGAGCCCGCGAGTTGGCCAAGCAACTTATGATTCTCGTTCAGCTTCGAGAGTTCCATCATTTGCTGCATCATTTCGCTTTCGTTCGGCTGGCCGGCGGATGGAGCGATCGGGCTCGTTGTAACTGCCGTATTAGCGGGGCTTGTGCTCGGACTGGCCGAACCGATCGGTTCTTGCGCGAACAGGGGCAGGGCCAGCGCGGAGACTCCGAATAGAAAAAGCGCGCGTGTAATCGTGCGCGGACTTGGCGTGAGTGAGCGGGTGTTCATGAAGGTGACTGTTGTCACACGCTCAGCGGCGTCAAGCACGCGTATGGTTATCCCCGCCTGCGCCGAGGAGGACGGCGATTCAATGCCTTACAGCGAGGCGACTTCGACTTACCTACTAAACGCTCCCGGCTTATAGCCGCTTTTCAAAATGGCATCGTGCAAATCCGGCGCGTGCGTCTTGCGCGCATCAAAAGTAACCACGATCCGTTCGCGATTTGTGTCGACCGCCACCTCCTGGACGCCTTTGATCCGCAGTAGCGGCTCGCGCGATTTGCGCACGCATTCATCGCAATCTTCCCCTTCGGTCGCCACCGCGATTCGCTCCAGCACCGGTTCTTCGGTGCCTTGCAGATTATGAGGATCAGCCGGGTCGAGGTGATGCGGATTGAGCGCGTCCATAGCATTTGAAATTACGTTCGACCAGGCATTCATGGCCGTCTCTCCCATTCGTGCTCGTTCGATTAGAAGAGCTCGATCACGATCATTAGCCCGATCACGACAGCTGAAGTTACCGGCGAATTTGCCGCGCGATCGGCTCAAGCGCGTCCCACACTGTATCAGCCAAAATGCGATGTCCGGCGGCGTTGGGGTGAATGCGGTCTTCGAGATTGAGTCTGGGATCACCGCCCACGCCAGCGAGTAGATATGGGATGAGCGTCGCCCGATTCGTTTCCGCCACTTGCGCGAACATTTTGCCGAAAGCGACGACATAATCGTCGTCCGCGGTTGCGATCGGAAATTGCATTCCGGCGACGATGATCGCGACTTTCGGGTTTTTCGCCCGCACTTTGTCGATGATCATCTGCAACGTGTTGCGAATCTCCTCCACGGAAGCGCCGCGAAAGGCATCATTAATCCCCAGCTCGACGATAAAAATGTCGAGCGGGCGATTTAGATACGTGGCCAATCGACGCAGTCCGCCAAGTGAAGTGCTGCCGCTCACGCTTCCGTTGAGAAGTCGGAAAGCGGGGTCGATACCGCGTAGGCGTTCCGCCAGGATTGATGGCCAGGCGTCATGCGGATTAAGGCGAAAGCCTTCCGACAAACTATCGCCCAACACGAGCACGGTTTTCACGCGGGACGTTCCACGCGTGGCAGCAGTAGTCTGGCCCGTGAGCAAAATCGTCCCTCCCAGCATCACAGTTAGCAATTGCCTCACCCCTGCGCCCATTTTAGTTTCTGCGCTTCACTGATTCCGACGCGGCGATTAATTCGCAAATCGGAAATCGCAAATCGAAAATTTACATTATGGCAAATTACGGCATCAACGGCTTTGGGCGCATCGGACGTAACGTTCTTCGCGCCATGTCACAGAAAGAGGTCGCACGCGTCCGGGCGATCAACGATCTCACCGACACGCATACGCTCGCGCACCTGCTCAAATGGGACAGCGTGCACGGAAAGTTCGACGGCGAAATTTCTTACGATGAGCAGAACATCATCGTGCGCGGCCATAAGATTCGCATCTTCAAGGAACGCGATCCCGGAGCGTTGCCGTGGAAAGACCTCGGCGTGGAAATCGTGCTGGAATCGACCGGCTTCTTCACCGCGCGCGATAAAGCGGAAGTCCACCTCAGCAAAGGCGGCGCGCGCAAGGTCCTCATCAGCGCGCCCGCGAAAAAGCCGGACGCGACGATTTGCATCGGCATTAACGACAACATCTATGATGCGGCCAAGCACAACATCGTTTCCAACGCGAGCTGCACGACCAATTGTCTGGCGCCACTGGTAAAAGTGTTGCACGACAGGTTCGGTATCGAGCTCGGTTTCATGAGCACGATTCACTCCTATACCAACGACCAACGCATCCTCGACCTGCCACATGAGGATTTGCGACGAGCGCGCGCGGCCGCGGTCAACATCGTGCCTGCGAGCACGGGTGCGGCCAAAGCAATTGGCGAAGTCATTCCCGAGCTGAATGGAAAACTGAATGGCGGCGCTTTTCGTGTGCCGACGCCGGACGGGTCGGTCACTGATTTCACGGCGTTACTGAAGAAAAACGCCAGCGCGGATGACGTGAATAGGGCGTTTAAGGAAGCGTCGAGCGATCCAGGCTACAAAGGCGTGCTGGAATATTCCGATGAGCCGCTGGTGTTACAGGACATTGTGGGCAATCCGCACTCCTGTATTTTCGATAGCAAACTCACTCTCGCGCTCGGCGACAAATTTGTGAAGATCATTGGCTGGTACGACAACGAGTGGGGCTACAGCAATCGCTGCGTGCAGATGCTGGAGATGCTGGGTGGTTGACGGTGAACGAGCGGGAACACAAATGACGAAGCTAAGCGTTCGCGATCTCGACGTGCGCGGCAAACGCGTGCTCGTGCGCGTCGATTTCAATGTGCCGATGGAGGAACGCGACGAGAAAATGATTATTACCGATGACACGCGCATCCGTGAATCTCTGCCCACGATTAACTGGCTGCGGGAGCATGGAGCAAAAACTATTCTAATGTCCCACCAAGGCCGGCCCAAGGGAAAACCTAACGAGAAGTACTCGTTGCGCCCGGTGGGAGATTATCTTCACACCTTGATCAATCATTCCGTCGCGTTCAGTCATGACACCGTGGGTCAGATTCCGGAGAAGATCATCGCCGACATGCGTGAAGGTGACGTTACCCTCCTGGAGAACCTGCGCTTTCAGCCGGAGGAAGAAGCGAACGACTCCACACTCGCGGAAACGCTGGCCAAGCTTGGCGATTTCTATGTGAACGATGCTTTCGGCGCGGCCCATCGCGCCCACGCTAGCACTACGGGGATTACAAAGTTCGTCGACAAGGCAGCCATGGGCTTGCTCATGGAAAAAGAACTTCGCTATCTGCACGAGGAACTGGACCGGCCAGCCAAGCCGTTCCTCGTCATCATGGGCGGGGCGAAAGTGTCGGATAAAATCGGCGTGCTCAAAGCGCTGATGGAAAAGGCTGACACAATTTTAATCGCCGGCGCGATGGCAAACACGTTTTTCAAGGCGCAGGGAATTCCCATCGGCGCCAGTCGCGTCGAAGCGGACAAGGTCGATCTGGCCGGCGAGCTCCTCGCGCTCGCGCAAAAGCGCGATGTAAAATTGGTCCTGCCGGTGGACGCAATTATTGCGCAGGAAATTCGTGCGGGGACAGAATCGCGCGCGTCGGGACGACTTACCCGCGACCGCGGAATTCCCGATGGCTGGCAAAATCTGGATGCCGGGCCGGAAACTATCGCACTTTTCGAAGGCGAGATCGCTATGGCGAAAACGATTTTGTGGAATGGTCCGCTGGGCGTATTCGAGATCCCGGATTTTTCCAAGGCGACATTTGCGATCGCTCGCGCGCTTGCCCAATCCAACGCGACAACAATCATCGGCGGCGGCGATTCAGTGACTGCGGTGAGGAAAGCGGGTGTGGCTGACAAAATGACATTCATTTCCACTGGGGGCGGCGCGTCGCTCGAGCTGCTCGAAGGACAAGAGTTGCCGGGCGTGGCGGCATTAACTGAAAAGAATTAGACGGGATTTACAGGATTAATTGGATTGACTCCCTGTTTCCGAAGCCATTCTGCTTTAATCCCGTAAATCCTGTTAATCCTGTCTAGTTGATGAGAAAAAAGATCGTAGCCGCTAACTGGAAGATGAACATGCTACAGGCGGAGGCGGCAGATTTCGTTAAGGATCTACTGCTCGAGATTGGCGACATCCTGGCCGTCGAGGTGGTTATTGTGCCCCCGTTCACGGCAATCGCGAAAGTCGCCGAGGCGCTCGGACGCGCGCAAAACATCAAGGTGGGGGCGCAGAATATGTATTGGGAACGCACGGGCGCATTCACCGGCGAAATTTCTCCGGCAATGCTGCGCGATCTTTTCGTGCGTTACGTCGTGCTCGGGCACAGCGAGCGCCGCCAGCTTTTTGGCGAGACCGACGAAATGGTAAATCGCAAAGCGTGCTGTGCGCACGAAGCGACACTGCGCCCGATTGTGTGCATCGGTGAAACGCTGGAGCAGCGCGACGGCGGACGGGTGCAGGAAGTTTTGGGGCGCCAGTTGCGCGGCAGTTTGGCCAATCTCGGCGAGAAAGAACTGCAGGAAACGGTCATTGCTTACGAGCCGGTCTGGGCCATCGGCACCGGGCGCAATGCGACGCCTGAGCAGGCGCAGGAAGCGCACGCCTTCATCCGCGCAACCCTCCGCGAATTATCCGATGACGCGGTGGCGGAGCGCATTCGCATTCAATACGGCGGCAGCGTAAAACCAGAGAACGCCCGCGCCCTTATGTCGCAGCCGGACATTGACGGTGCGCTCGTCGGCGGCGCCAGTCTGGAGCCGCGCAGCTTCGCGCAAATCGTGCTGGCGGCGGATGAGGATGTCGAGCAAGCCGAGGCATCCCGCTTGTCATCCTGAGCCGCGCAGACGGCGAAGGACCTCACAAAGTCAGGCAAGGCAATCGTGCAGTCCTTCGCTTCGCTCAAGAGGACGGACTTCGCGCCGGCTCCGCTTTAATCTCCAGATAAGTTCGCGCCGTCACGCGGTTGCTCTGCGGGTCGATCGCTTCGACCCGCATCTGTTTTAAATACCAGCGGCCTTCGATCTTCTGCGCGGAAACGACTTCAAAACGTTTGCTGATCTTACCGGCGCGATCGGAAGCTTCCATGCGCATGAGGGCGCCATTATCCTTGTCCACCCACAGCACGACTCTGCCGTACTGCGAATCGTTAGCCGGAGCCTCCAGTTGCATCCGCCAGCAATTGCGGGTGCGAATGAAATCGGCGCCGATGACGCGCGCATTCGGCCAGTAGAGAAATTTGAGCGCGAGATCCTCGTAGGTGACGGCAGTTCCACGGATGGGATCGTCGAGTCGCGCCCCTGATATCTTGGTTATGCCGTTACGACTGATCTCATCCAAGCGCGAATCGCTTTGACCAAGCCGCAGTTGCAATGTTTCATCCGGATTGCTGAAAATATAACGCACCATCGGTCCCTCCTGCACCAGATGGAACGGCACGATCGTCGCCTCCTGCCGAAGTTGCCCGCGCAAATCAATCTGCTGCTGCGCCTGCCGCAACCGCACCCCCGAAAGCACTTCCTGCGCATCGGGAAAATTCTGTGCTCGCGCGAGCGCCGGCGATAAGACAAGCGCAAACAAGAGAGCCGCTTGTTTCACGCGCCGCGCGCTTCTATTCTCGCGCTGCCGCGACACGAAATGGACGAAACGGTTCTTCATGCGATCAACCAGCGATGGACGGGGGGAGCACTCGACTTGTTCATGGCCGTGATCAGTCGTGCGGATATCTGGGTCCCTTTCTTCATTGCCATTGCCGTCGCGCTCCTCATCTTCGGCCGTTTTCGCAGTCGCGCATTTGTCATTTGCACAGCCCTTGTCCTTGGGTTGACCAACTGCGTCGTCGATCCGCTCAAAGGCGTCGTCGGTCGTCCCCGCCCAAAGCAGTTCGAAGCCGTGCGGATGGTCGAGCTGGAAAAGACGCGACCAATGTTGCTGACGATATTTAGGAAACCGCTCGTTCGCATTTCCAACGAGGACGAACGAGCGCGTTCCGGCGCATCTTTTCCATCCGGGCACACGAACAACAACACTGTCATCGCCATCTGCTGCACGCTTTTTTACAGGCGCTGGGGGAAACTGTACTGGCTCATCACCGTCGCAGTGGGGTGGTCGCGCGTCTATCTCGGCGCGCATTGGCCCAGCGATGTGCTCGCCACATTTTTCCTGGCTGCGACCGAGACGCTGCTCATCCTCGCCCTTTGCGAGCTGATCTGGCAGACGGTCGTTTCGCGGCGTTTCCCTGATTTCGCGGCGCGACATCCGCGATTGCTTGGCAATGTGAAACAAGTTTCCAACGACTTGCCGCCTAAAGAATCGCGAGTTGAAAACTTGCGGCACCGATGAAAATCGAACCCGCGATTTGGATTTTTGTCATCGCGCTGACTGCCGTACGTCTGGCATTGCTCGCGACGACGGACCTGCAATTCGACGAAGCGCATTATTGGATGTGGTCGGAGCGGCTGGCGCCCGCTTACTTCAGCAAAGGTCCGGGTGTCGCTTTCGCCATGCGTGCCAGCACCATGGTCTTGGGCGCAACGGAATTCGGAGTGCGCTTTTTCAGCCCGCTCCTCGGCGCCGGCAGCAGCCTGCTGCTCTTCTATCTGGCACGAAGATTATTCGATGCCCGCGCCGGCTTATGGGCGGTGATCGGTCTAAACGCCACACCGATTTTCAATATCGGTTCGTTTGTCATGACCATCGATCCGCTTTCACTTTTTTTCTGGATCGCGGCGATGTTTTCTTTTTGGGGCGTGGTCGAAACCAGCCCACGATTTACCTGGCACTGGCTCCTGACCGGCGCGTGCATTGGCCTCGGCTTTCTTAGTAAATATACGAACGCACTCGAGCTGGTTTCAGTGGTTATGGTGCTGGCGCTGATCCCCAAGCTGCGCGGCGAGTTTCGCCGGCCCGGTTTTTATTTGATGCTCGCTGTCGTCGTCGCCTGTTGTGTGCCGCCGATCATCTGGAACCGGCAGCATGCGTGGGTCACCCTTGCCCATCTGGAATCGCGCGGTGGAGTCGAGCGCGGCTTTGGTATTCATCCTTTGGAATTCCTGGCTTTCCTCGCGCAACATCTTCTGGCTTATTCGCCGCTCCTCTTTCTTGGCATCGCCATTGCCGTCGTCGCTTTGTGGAAACGCTCCTGGCAACAGCCGCGGCGATTATTCCTCATGTGGTTCGGCCTTCCCGTGTTCGCTTTTTACGCGCTCCTGTCGATTAATAAAGCGGCCGCACCCAATTGGGACGCGCTGGCATTCCCCAGCTTTGGTTTGCTGGCAATAGCGTTCTGGCGTGAACTTCTCCAGAGTTCGCCGGCATGGCGTAGAATGGGCGCGACCGCGCTTGCGCTTGGTCTGCTCATGAGCGCGCTGGCCCTGGATTCCGACCTGCTGCGCAGCATCGGAATTCCCATTAGCCGCCGTGATCCCGCTGACGGCATGCGCGGTTGGAAGTCGGCGACGATCGCGCTCGAGTCCTTGCGTCAGGAGGTGGAAAGGCGGACAGGCGAAAAGCTGTTTCTCATTGCTGATGGTCGCGATCGCGCTTCGGAAATTTCTTTTTATCTGCGCGATAAACGGACGGAAGGGCCAGGTCATCCGCCGTGCTACCTGGTCGAATCGCAGGCGATCGAAAACCAGTTCTCCTTTTGGCCGCGTTATGATGAGTTCGTCGCGCGGAGCGCGAGCGCTCCGCCAGGTGCGGAAGACCAAAGCTATACGGAGGAAAGCGGCGTGAACCTCTTCACCGGGCGCAGCGCACTTTACATTCAGGAAAGCGGCCGCAAAAATCCCCCGCACAACATTCAGGCTGCGTTCGCTTCGGTTGATCGCGTCGCCAGCATTGCCGTGCGTCGGTTTGGAAAATCAATGCGCGCTTGGGATGTCTTTCTTTGTCGCACCTATCGCACTCTGCCGCTATGATGCGCCTCTCCGTCGTCGTGCCAGTCTTCAACGAAGAGGACAACGTCGCCATCCTTCAGCGTGAATTAACGGACGCGCTCGCTGGACTCGACTACGAGATCGTGTTTGTCGATGACGGCTCGAGCGATGGGACCGCTGCGCGTATCAGCCGCGAGCCGCGAGTGCAAGTTTTGCGTTTTGCGAAGAACGCCGGCCAGAGTGCTGCCATCTACGCCGGGTTGCATGCGGCAAATGGGGAAGTGGCGGTTTTAATTGACGGCGACCTGCAAAACGATCCTGCCGACATTCCGCGGTTGCTCGAAGAAATTTCACGCGGGGCCGACCTCGTTTGCGGCTATCGCGCACAGCGCAAAGATACATTGGTAAAGCGCATCACCAGCCGCGTGGCCAATTTCGTGCGCAGCCGCTTCACCCGTGATTACGTGCGCGACACCGGCTGCACGTTGAAAGCGATGCGCCGCGAATGCATTGGCGCCCTTGTCCCTTTCAAAGGCATGCACCGCTTCATCCCGGCTCTAATTCGCGGGGCCGGTTACCGTCTCGTCGAAGTTCCAGTGAATCATCGCCCGCGTCGTTTTGGCCAGAGTAAATACGGCCTCGGTAATCGTGCCGTGCGCGCCACCATCGACATGTTCGGTGTGCGCTGGCTCCTCTCGCGCCAGCTTGATTATAAAGTGAGCGCCAACGCATCGTTCCCGGCGGAGTCGAGAGATCGCGTGGGGAAACCTTAAAGTTAATTTCCCGGGTCCCTTCCGGTCCGCTGCGCTTCGCTCAGGATGACACCGCGCTTGGTTGAATCGCGCTTGTCAACACACTCACCCCCGCTAAACTTCCCGCTCCACTGGAGTCCGCATGGCCCTGGCTGAGCTTCTTTCCCCGGAACAAATCATCCCTGAGATGAAAGCGACGGAACGCTGGGACGCGATCGTCGAGCTGATGGATTTGCTCGTCCTGCGCGGCCAGATTAGAGCGGAAGATCGCGATGGGATTCTGGCAGCGTTGAAGCAGCGTGAGGAAACGATGAGCACAGGCATCGGGTTCGGCATTGCCATTCCGCATTGCTCGTCTGACCGATTGGACAAAGTCGTCGCCGCCTTCGGGCGTTCCAGCAAGGGCGTCGAGTTCGACGCGCTCGATAATGCGCCGGTCAAATTCGTTGTCCTTTTCGTCGTGCCTAAGAATCAGTTTCAAACGCATCTGCGCACACTCGCTTCCATCGCCAAATTTCTGAACGACCGCAGTGTGCGCGATCAGCTGGCCAGCGCCGACTCAGCTGACGCCATTCTGCAAATTTTCCGCGCTCGCGCGCAGAATTAGCCGGCGCTTATAGAGCGCTACAGAGTGGTAATGGCGAGCTATGATCGCCGCATCGTAGCTGGCTACGGAAAGCACAAATCAATGGCAACCTTTCTATCGCAGTTGACCGGTAAACTCTCGGGCGCGCTCGAGGCGGCCGGCTTTAAAATCCCGGCCGAAGTTTCGCCGGCTAGCGACTCGCGTTTCGGCGATTACCAGACAAACGTCGCGCTCGCGCTCGCGAAACAGCGCGGTGAAAACCCTCGCAAAATCGCAGAGGCAATCATTTCGCATCTTGACGTTTCCGGTTTGACCGACCCTCCCGCAGTGGCCGGCGCTGGATTTATTAACTTCACCGTCACGGGTAAAGCCCTGGAAAAAAAAACAGCGGCGTTGCTCAGAGATGAAAGGCTGGGCGTGGAAAAGATGACGCCGACGAAACACATTATCATCGACTTCGGTTCGCCCAACGTAGCCAAGCCGATGCACGTCGGACATATTCGCAGCACCTTTTTGGGCGACGCACTCGCGCGCATCGCCCAGTTCCTCGGCCACGAAGTCATTCGTGATAATCATCTCGGCGACTGGGGCACGCAGTTCGGCATGGTTATTTACGGCTGGAAACATGGACTGGATGGCGCAGCCCTGGCCCGCGACCCGATCGCCGAGTTAGTGCGTCTTTACAAAGAGACGAACGAACGCGCCGCTACTGAGGAAACCGTACGCGAGGCGGCGCGGAGCGAACTGGTAAAGCTGCAATCGGGCGATGCAGAGAATTATTCGATCTGGAAAAAATGCGTTGAGCTTTCGATGCAGGAGTTCGAGCGCGCCTATCAATTGCTCGACATTCACTTCGACATTGTTCGCGGGGAAAGCTTCTACAACGACCGGCTGCCAGGCGTCGTGGAACGTTTGCTTGAGAACGGTTTAGCCGAAGTGAGCGAAGGCGCCGTTTGCGTTTTCTTCCGCGACATCCCCGAGCTGGCGGACAAGCCGTGCATCATCCGCAAACGTGATGGCGGCTTCAACTACGCCACGAGCGACATTGCCACGGTCGATTATCGCATCAGCGATCTGAAGCGCGACACCATCTGGATTGTGACGGGGGCGCCGCAGCGATTGCATTTCCAGCAAATTTTCGAGATCGCGCGGCGCGAGGGTTATCACCCGGATTTCCGTCACATCACGCATGGCAGTATCCTGGGCGAAAACCGCAAGCTAATGAAAACGCGCTCGGGAGAAAACGTGCCGTTGCGCGATCTGCTCGAGGAAGCAATTGGACGGGCGGCGAAAATTATCGCGGAAAAAAATCCCGAAATGGACGCAGCGGAGCGGAACGAAATCGCGAGAGTGATTGGAGTCGGGGCGATAAAATACGCCGACCTCTCGCAGTATCGGATGACCGATTACGTTTTTTCCTGGGACAGAATGCTGTCCTTGCATGGAAACACTGCGCCTTATCTGCAGAATGCCTATGTGCGCATCCGCTCGATTTTCAGAAAATTGGACGGCGCATTTTCGCCACCGGAGGAATTAGCGCTGAACGATGTGGCCGAACTTCAGCTCGGAAAAAAACTTTGTCAGTTCGCAGAGATCGTTCCGCAAGTGTTGAATGATTTTCGGCCGAACATTTTGGCCAATTACCTGTTCGAGTTGGCCAACAACTTCCACACGTTTTATGAAGCGTGCCCAGTCTTAAAAGCGGAAGAACCGATGCGCGCGTCGCGGCTGGCGCTCTGCGAGTTGACCGCGCGTGTGCTGCAACGCGGCCTCGATCTGCTCGGCATCAAAGTGCCAGAAAGAATGTAGTTTTTGCAGGCCGACTGCTCCGGTTGGCCAGAGTCCTCGGCAGGGGAAGCACGCGGCCTACGATCGCCGCGCCGAGAGCGACCAATTGCAAAGCATGTCATGTTGAGCGGAGCGAAACATCTCTCGATTGCGTAATGGATCAGCGAGAGATCCTTCGCTACGCTCAGGATGACAGAATTGAAAAAGCACCCGCGCATTCCTACCGCGACCTATCGGTTGCAGTTCAATAAAAACTTCACCTTCCGGCATGCGCGCGAGATTGTGCCTTACCTGCATGAGCTCGGCCTAAGCGACGTCTACGCCTCCCCCTATTTCCAGGCGGGCGCGGAAAGTCTGCACGGCTACGATATTACCGATCACAACAAGCTGAATGCGGCGATCGGTTCGCGTGATGACTACGACGCGTGGATCGCGGAGCTGCATGCGCACGGCATGGGGCAAATCCTGGATTTCGTGCCGAACCACATGGGCATCGCGGACGCGCAGAACTTGTGGTGGCAGGATGTGCTGGAGAATGGGCCGAGCTCACAATTCGCGCCGTTTTTCGATATCGAGTGGCGGCCGCTAAAGCAGGATCTGCAGGAAAAGGTGCTGCTGCCGATTTTGGGAGATCAATACGGACGCGTGCTGGAGCGCGGCGAGCTGACCGTGCGCTACGATGCGGGCGCGTTCACCCTTCATTATTACGAGCATCTCTTCCCGATCGCACCGGGCACGTATCGATTCATTCTTGATCTGGCACTAGAGATTCTACTTCCCCACGCGCGGGAGGAATTTTACGCCGAGCTACAAAGCATTCGCACCGCTTTGGAATATCTGCCGCGTCGCAACGAAACTGATCCCGAGAAAATTCGCGAACGCACGCGCGAGAAGGAAATCATCAAACGCAGGCTCGATCGGCGCTGCGCCGAAGCGCCGCAAGCGCTGAAGGCAATCGAACAGGCGGTGAAGCAGATCAACGGCAAATCCGGCGATCCGCGCAGTTTCGATCGCCTCGACGAATTGCTCAACGCGCAATCGTACCGGCTCGCTTTCTGGCGGGTGGCGGCGGAAGAAATCAATTACCGGCGTTTCTTTGATGTGAATGATCTTGCGGCGATTCGCATGGAAGTGCCGGAAGTGTTCGAGGCCGCGCACAAGTTACTGCTCGAGTTCGTCGAATCAGCCGCGGTCACAGGCCTGCGCATCGATCATCCGGACGGTCTTTATCAGCCGCTCGAATATTTCCAGAAGATTCAGCGCCGATGCGCCAAAGTTCTCGGCATCGACGTGCCCGATGATGGCCGTGCCATCTTTCTCATCGCGGAAAAAATTCTGATGCGCGACGAGAAACTACCGCGCGCGTGGCCGGTTCACGGAACGACAGGATACGACTTCGTTAATGATGTCGCGGGCGTGCTGATCGATCGCGCGGCGGAAGACGCCATCTCTAAAATTTTCAAGCGCTTCATCGGTCACTCCATGCATTACGGCCATCTCGTTTACGCGAAGAAGCGGCTAGTCATGGCGATATCGTTGGCCAACGAAGTGAATGTGCTCGGCAGCATGGTCGATCGACTATCGGAACAGAATCGCTGGTTTCGCGATTTCACTCTCGAGGCTTTGGTGCGCGCGGTCCAGGAAACGATCGCTTGTTTTCCAGTTTACCGCACTTACGTCATCCCCGGTCAAACCGTGAGCGACGCAGACTGCTCCGTGATCGAGCGGGCGGTGACGGCGGCGAAGCGGCGTAACCCGACAATCGAGGAATCGATCTTTAATTTTTTGCGCGATCTGCTGCTGTTACGTCTGCCGGAAAACGTCAACCCGGAAGAGCGCGCGGCGCACGAGCATTTCGTGTTGAAGTTTCAGCAGGTTACCGGGCCGATCATGGCGAAGGGCGTGGAGGACACGGCGTTTTATATTTACAACCGGCTGGTTGCGCTGAACGAAGTCGGCGGCGAGCCGCAGCAATTCGGCCTCGATATCGCCGCCTTTCATCAACGCAACGCGGAACGGCAGCGGGATTGGCCGGCGACTTTGCTGGCAACCGCGACGCACGATACCAAACGGAGCGAAGATGTGCGCACCCGTATTCTTGCGCTCTCGGAAATTCCGGAACGGTGGGCCAAATCGCTGCGCGCCTGGCGAACGGCCAATCGTAAATTCAAAAAGCAGATCAACGACACCGAAGCGCCGGACGCTAACGAGGAGTATTTATTGTATCAGACCCTGCTTGGCACATGGCCGATTGATGCCAGCGGGAATGCGGCCGCGGCCCCAAGCGAGCAATACGTCGCGCGCACCCAGCAATACATGGCGAAAGCGCTGAAGGAGGCAAAGTTGAATACGAGCTGGATTCAACCGAACGCGGAATGGGATGATGCCATGACGGAGTTTGTCTGGAGCATTCTGGCGCGCGACGCGCGCAATAAGTTTTTGCCGATATTCGCACCGGTGGTCGAAGAAGTCGCGCGGCTCGGAGCGGTCAACTCGCTCTCGCAAACAGTGCTAAAGCTGACTTCGCCCGGCGTTCCCGACATTTACCAGGGCACAGAAATCTGGGACGACAGTCTGGTTGATCCTGACAATCGCCGGCCGGTAGATTACGTGCGCTGCGGCGAGATGCTCGCGCAGGTGCGAAACGCGTCGGCGGAAGACTTGATGCGTTGCTGGCCCGACGGGCGCATCAAGCTGCGCGTTGTGCAGCAACTACTGCATTTGCGACGCCGCCGGCCGGGCCTTTTTCATGAAGGAAGTTATGAACCGCTGAGTTTCACCGGTAGCTTCGCCGACTGCGCCATTGGCTTCCTGCGAAGGCGGGGTGACGAAATAGTATTGGTTATCGTGCCGCGGCTCTCCTCCCGCGTAGGATTCCCGCCCATAGGAGATAAATGGCAGGATACCGCAGCGATGTTGCCGGAATTGCCCGATATCGGGCGATTTCGCGATGTCTTCTCCGATCGGCAGATACCGAGCTTATCGTTGAAGTTAGCCGACACGATGTCTCAACTACCCTTCGTCGTGCTAATCAATCAGAGTTCCTGAAATCATCGATGTTACACGGCGAAAAGATCGTTGTCGTTATGCCGGCGTTCAATGCCGCCAGAACCTTGCGACAAACTTATGATGAGGTCGTCGCCCATGAGATAGTGGATGAAATCATCCTGGTGGATGATGCCAGTCGCGATGAGACTGCGGCGATCGCGCGGACGTTAGGGCGGGTGCGAGTGGAAGTTCATCCGCAAAACCGCGGTTATGGGGGCAATCAGAAGACCTGTTATCGGCTGGCGCTGGCGGCGGGGGCCGACGTCGTCATCATGCTTCATCCCGACTATCAATATACCCCGAAGTTGATTCCGGTAATGGCGGCGATGGTGACGAGCGGGCTTTATTCCTGCGTGTTGGGATCACGCATTCTCGGTGGGGACGCGCTGCGCGGCGGGATGCCGTGGTGGAAGTATACTTCAAACAGGATGCTTACTTTAGTGCAGAACCTTTTACTTGGAGCCAAGCTATCAGAGTATCACACGGGCTATCGTGCCTTTAGTAGTCGTTTACTTAAGCAATTACCTCTGGACCGAAATTCCGATGACTTCGTCTTCGATAATCAAGTTCTCGCGCAGGTCATCTGGCTCGGTGAGGCCATAGGTGAAGTTACTTGTCCAGCGAAGTATATGCCGGAAGCTTCTTCCATTAACTTCAGCCGTAGTGTCCGCTATGGTATTGGCTGTTTGGCGACAGCGCTTCAGTTTGTCATTGCACGAATCAACGGCGGCGGTTTCATTTTTCCTGAACTGCACGCAGTTGGTCAGTTAAACGGGGTTAACGCCAGTCAGCGCAATCCCAATTGAGCAATGTCTCCAGTCGATCGATATCCTGGCGCAGGATAGGTAAGACGAACGCGCGTTCGTCCGGACGAATTTGCCGCTGATAAGGAATATCGTGGGCTTCAACCGACCGAAACCGGATTGTTGGCAGCTGAAGGAAACGGAATACTTGGTCGACACACTCTTGCTGCCGGGCGCGGAAATCTTCGTATTTGATGATGAGAAGTTGTGCGCGCGGGAAAAGCGCAAAAGCACGGGCAAGCTGCTCTGCGTAGCGTCCGCGGTCGACGTAGGCAAACTTGCGTAGCTGCTCCGGCGGAAGGGTGGTTAGCCGTTGCGGCTCAGCGCGAACAGCATCGACAAAGTCGAGCGGCTCAATCCCGCGCACCCGTTGCATGTTCCACTGCGAGAATGCGCGCGCAATGGGATTACGCAGAAGGATGATCAGTTTGATGCTGGGATTGTAGGCGTGAATGCGCGGCATCGCTGGCGGCCAATAAAAGTAATTAGGCGTATTCTCGCCGGCAATGCTGCCAGCTCGCGCGCGGCCGAACTTTTCGTGCAGAACGCCGTAGTCTGCCGTGTCACCGGTGAATAGCGCGTCATTGTCAAAAAAGTGGAGCTCTTTCTTCGGCGGCAGCGTGATGCGTGGGTGGCGTTTGAGGTAGTAGTTCAGCGCAGTGGTGCCACATTTCTGCGCGCCCGCGATAATAAAATCGAGACGCTCGAAGGTGCGCCCGCGAAAGCTGAACATCAACTACGCTCGCTCACGAAACCGCCGCCGTCGTCGTCTGCCCGGCGAAATGCAAGAGCTCGAGAATGTCGGAGCGCAGCCGTAGAAATGTCGAGTTGCTGCGATCGCGCGGACGATCCAATGCAATGGGAATAATTTGATCTATCGCGCCGGGCCGCGGCGTCATGATGATGATGCGGTCGCTCATGTAAATGGCTTCGTCGATATCGTGAGTGACGAGAAGCGCGGTGGTGCAGCGGGCCTGTAATAAGCGCAGCACCTCGTCCTGCATAAGCATGCGCGTAAAGGCGTCGAGCGCGCCCAGCGGTTCGTCCAGGAGCAGGACTTTGGGATGATTAATCAAAGCCCGGGCCAGGGCCACGCGCTGTGCCATCCCACCCGAGAGATGGTGCGGATAGGCCCGGGCAAATGCTTTTAATCCAACAAGGCCGATCATATGGTCGACCTCTTCGCGCTTTTCCTGCAGCATTCCGCGCGCGACAAGGCCAGCTTCGATATTTCGCCGCACCGTCAGCCACGGAAACAAGTTTGGATCCTGGAAGACGAGGCCGCGTTCTGCACTCGGGCCGGTGATAGGCTCGGAACCAACAAGCAACTCGCCGGAATCAGGCTGGTCGAGCCCGGCGACGAGGCGAAGAAGGGTTGATTTGCCGCAGCCACTTGGTCCGATAAGGGAGACAAGCTCGCCGGTGCTCACGGAAATCGTAATTGTGTCCAGCACCAACCGTTTTCGTAACGGATCGTCGGGCACAGGAAAGCTTTTCCTCACCGCGCGCAAGCGAAGGGAAGAGGCTACCACCGGATCATCCCTTTTTGCCAGACGAGAACACGATCGCGCAGCTTGAAGAGCAACGTCATGATAGTGGAGAAGAACGCCGCCATGATGACGAGTGCGGCGTAAACTTTGCCGTACTCAGCCCAGCCTTGCGCCCAGCTGACATACCAACCGAGACCGGACTTCACGCCGACGCTTTCGGCAACGACGAGCGTGAGAAACGATGCGCCAAGTCCCATGAAGAGTCCGACGAAAATGCTCGGCAGCGCGGCCGGAATGGCGACACGGAAGATGAGGTAACGCTCGCGCGCGCCGAGCGTGCGCGCGACATCGAGATAGGAAGCGCGTGTATTCGAAACACCGGACGCAGTCAGCATTGTCACCGGAAACCAGACGGCGAGAGCAATGAGGGCGGCGGCGGAAACGATGGCGGAAGGTGAGACGACCATGGCAAGCGGAATCCAGGCCGTGGCGGGGATGGGACCGACGACTTTGAGCAATGGCATCCCCCAGTAGCGCGCTGGCGCGGACCAACCGATGCAAACGCCCGTCACCAGTCCTGCGACAACACCGAGGCTGTAGCCGCTCAGCAGCAGGACAAGCGAGTGCCAGGTGCTATCGAACAGGAGAGCGCGATCGTTGATGATGCTTTGGAGGACGCCGGCAGGTCCGGGGAAATAAGGCAGCGGCAAGAGATGGAGACCGGCGGTGATCATTTCCCATGCTGAGAGGAGCAGGACGCCAACGGTGAAGATCGGGCGCAGGCGATGCATGCGCGATCGCAGCGCCGGCCACCAGCGTTGCGTGATCGCGAGCGTCATTGCCACGCCGAGAAAAACGGTGAGAAAAATCAGGTAAGTGCGGCTTTCACCGGGTGACTCGTTTCTCGAAACGATGAAATGCAGCGCCAGCGCAATGGTTGCTGCTGCCGGAACCGCCAGAAGAGCCCCAGTCGAGAACCGACTTTTCGCGGGGCGGACGCCCTCTACCGCCTCGCCGTTCCCGGCCGAATCTGCTGGAGAAAGCCCGCCAGCGGATGGAGTCACTTGCTCGTTACGAGCGGCTTCTTCGCTTTGCAGCATGATTCTTCGCGATCCTGCAAAATCAGCTCGGCGTATGTGCGGATGTCCTGATCGGGCGGCACCTGGCCACCGGCCACGCGTTCAACCTGCACGGCCTGGAGCCATTCATCAGAAACGCCATCGAGATGGGCGAAAGCGCGCCGGGCCAATTCATCGACGTTGGTCGATGGGCTGAGCATGCCGGCCTTTTTCATTTCAGCGGCGGCCGATTTCACCGCTATCTCCGCGCCGGAAACGCTCGGCACATAACGCAGATGCGAAATCGCGACGGTGTTCAGTTCGGGATTGGAGGCGAGATATTTCTTCTCGACCGATAAACGCGCTGCCGCTGCCGGATTCGCTTCCACCCATTTGGCTGCTTTCAAAAGCGCGCGCGTGGCGGCGGCGGCCGCTTTCGGCTGCGCGGCGAAGAATTTTCCGCCGACGATGACAGCGCAGCAATATTCATCTTTGTAGGGGGGATCTTTGGCCTGGTCGGCGACGTTCTTCACCTTGCCTTGCGCGAGCAGCAGGCTGCCGATGGGCTCGGAATTAGCGACGGCGTCGACTTCGCCCTTATCAAGCGCAAGGCCAAGCTCGCCCGCGGGGAAAACGCGCCATGTGATTTCCTTGCCCGCGTCGATCCCATGCGCGCCGAGAGCGCGATTGGCGAAAATGAATGGGGGCGTCCCCATCCCGGGCACGCCGATACGTTTGCCGCGCAAATCGGCGATGGTGTTGATGGAGCTGTTCACGCCGGCCTGCACGCGCAAGCAACCTCGATGAATTCCGCCGGTAAACTTCACATCGAGTCCCTGCTCGATGGGTTTGAGAAAATACATGACCAGATGGTGCGTGATGTCGAACCCGCCAAGCGCCAGCACATCCTTGTAATTGGCCCATTCGCATTTCACCAGGCTGACATCGAGGCCTTCCTCCTTGAAAAACCCTTTCTCCACCGCCGTGAAGATCGGCGCTTCGCACGTGATACCAATGTATCCGACACGCACTTTGTTTGACGGCGCCGAGCTCGAATGTTTGTTGCAGCCGGCTAAGAGGAGAGCCGCCATCAAGCTGACGAGTTGTTTGTGAGCAGACATAAAACAGCGCGTGAAATGCGAAGCTAGACTTGATGCGTCGAAAAGGCGAGGCTTAGCGCTTGTCCGGATGGCGCAGATAAAGACTTAATCCGCCCACATCGATAACGGCGAAATTGTAGGTGAGATGTTCTTCGCCAAGCAATCCCATAGGGCCGCTGGAAAAAATCTTCCGTGAAATGTTGCCCAGTACGACTTCCGCATTCTCGATCTCGAAACCACCGATCGACAGTGTCTTGATCGTCCCGCTATTCATCCGCTCGACCTGGCCGTCCTGCGTTTCGGTTGCCATCAGCGGAGCGGGCATGATGCCGCACTTCACTGCTCGATCTTTCGTTAACAGTGTCGTGCCGGAGCCCGTGTCCACGATCAAAGTCGTGGCCTGGCCGTTGATGGCACAATCGACCTGAAAATGACCGCCATTATCCACTCGCATCGGGATGCGGGTGAAACCGCGACCGGCAAAAAATGCCGCCAGCTTCTGGCTAAGAGGCCCGGAGGCGCCGTTCGGGTTGATGTAAATCATCTGCCGCGCGCAATCGATGACGACGCCGAATTTGTACATCTCGTGAGCGCCGAAGAGTCCGTCGAGATGGCGCAGGCCGCCGTAGTAATTCATGTCGCTGTGATTGGAGAGCGCGACTGGCACTTTCGTCAGGGTGAGATTTCCCATCGCGATCGCGTTCAACTTGCTGACGCCGTAACGTTCGGCGCTCCAGCCCCAGACCCCTCCCACTGGCGCGTCGGTTTTCTTCACCGTCAGGCCGAAGGTGTTCACGCTGTTTGTGTCAATGAGGGTGGAGGGCGCGCCGGTGTCGATGATGAGGCCGGCGTGATGGCCGTTGATTGTCGCCGGGACGGCGAGATGGTTCCCCCAACGCCGTTCCAGTTTGGCGTTGCCAAATCCTTCGCTGGAAAGAAGGGCTTGGAGCGAGCCGACTTCGGCGGCGCGACGTAGACGAAGAGCAATGGAAACAAAAGCCCAATTCGTTTCATTTTACGGTTTGTCGCCAGCGCCTGGGAAAATTAAAGCAATTGATAGGGATCGACATCGACGGCGACAGCGACGTCTTCGGGCATGGGCAATCGATCGAGGGTTTCGCGCATGAGGCGACTCAGGCGCAGGATGGCACTGCCGCGCAGCAAAATGTGAAATCGGAATTGGCCCTGAAGTTTTTCGAGAGGGGCAGGCGTCGCGTCGCCGATAGAGAATTCCCCTGGCAGATCCTCGCGCAGTCTTCGCCGCAGCGTTTCGGCGGAAAACTTTGCTCGCTCTTCATGCGCGGAACGGACCGTAATCAGCACAGCGTGTTTGAACGGCGGAAAATCGCAGCGTTCGCGAAATTCCAGTTCCTGCTCGACGTAACCGGCAAAATCGTGGTGACGCGCGAATTGAATCGAGGGCGAAAACGGCGTGTAAGTTTGCACGAAGACTTCCCCAGGAGTTTCGCCACGTCCGGCGCGGCCGGAGACCTGCGTGAGCAATTGAAAGGTGCGTTCGCCCGCGCGGAAGTCGGGCAAATGCAGCGCGAGATCGGCATTGATGATTCCCACCAGCGTAACGTTTGGGAAATGCAATCCTTTCGCGATCATCTGCGTGCCGACCAGAATGTCGATCTTGCCCGAGCGGACCGCGCGGAGCGTGTCGCGATACGATTCCTTGCGCGTCATGGAATCGGCGTCCATCCGTTTGACCACGGCTTCGGGAAAAATTTGCCCGACGGTGGCTTCCACTTTTTCCGTGCCGAAACCGGCGTAGATGAGCGCGGCCTGACCGCACTCCGGACATTTTTTGGGCACGGCGGCGGTGTGACCGCAGAGATGACAGCTCAAGCGCGACATCGAGCGGTGAAAGGTGAGTGCGACGCTGCAGTTCGGACAATCGCGCGCCTTGCCGCAATTGCTGCAGAGCAGTGAAGTGGAGAAGCCGCGCCGATTAAGAAACAGAATCGTCTGCTCGCGTTTGCCGAGTCGATCGGAAATGGCGCTGCGCAATTTCTCCGACAGGATGGTCGCGGCGCGTTCGCTCCGGCGTTCCTGTCGCAGATCGACGATGCGGATGAGCGGCATCTGGCAATTGTCGACGCGCTGCGTCAGTTTCGTCAGGTCGTACTTTTTCACGAGTGCGTTGTAGTAGCTTTCGATGGAAGGCGTGGCGCTTCCGAGCAGAATGACGCATTTCTCGATGCGAGCGCGCACGACCGCGACATCGCGCGCGTGATAGCGCGGCGCTTCCTCCTGCTTGTAGGAATTTTCGTGCTCCTCATCGACGACGATGAGGCCGAGATTTTTCAGCGGCGCGAAAACCGCGCTGCGCGCCCCAATGACGATTTTGGCGCGGCCGGAGTGCACCTTGTGCCATTCATCGTGCCGCTCGCCTTCGGACAAGTGACTGTGCAAAACGGCGACGATGTCCTGGGTGTCAGCGAAGCGGCTTTTGAAGCGTTCGACCGTCTGCGGCGTGAGCGAGATTTCCGGGACGAGAACGAGGGCGGTCTTGCCGCGTGCCAGAGTCTCGCGAATGGCGTGCAGATAAATCTCCGTTTTGCCGCTGCCGGTCACGCCGTGGAGCAAGATGGGCCGCGCATTTTCCGGCGCGTTAATCGCGGAGACGATGTGCGCGAAGGCAGCGGTCTGCTCTTCGTTGAGCGCGAGTTGGGGATTGGCGACGAATTGCTCGCCCGCATGTGGATCGCGCTCGACGGCAACATCGCTTAGGATTACCCGACCGTGTTTGGCCAGTGCCTGAAGCGTGGTTGCACTGAGGGATAGACGACGCAGAATCTCTGCCGTGGCGACCGGCGCCTTTTGTTTCGCCAGCTCATCGAGGAGCTCGGCCTGACGCGGCGCGCGCCGGCGAATGCTTTCCAGTGTTTCCACGGAAAGATCGGAAGCAATCTGCACAAACTGCTGTTTCTTCCAGCTCACTTCCGCTCGTCGAATTACCTGCGGCAGGAAACTGCGCATGACCGTTTCGATCGGGCAGCAGTAGTAAACGGAAATCCAGCGCGCCAGCTCGAGCAGCGGTTCGCTTAACGTCGCACCGTCGCCGACCACCGCTTCGATCTGGCGAATACCTTTTGCGCTCGAGTCCTCCAGCAGCGTCACCACCGTCGCCAGCGCATTCTTATCGCGAAACGGCACCCGCACGCGGGCTCCCACGCTGATGCGTTCGGCCAATGTCTCGGGAATCGCGTAATCGAGTTCGCGGCGAATGGCGCGATCGATAATGACGCGCGCGAATTTACTGTGCATGGTTACGCGCCAACAATGCGCTTTCTGCTCAAGCTAATCATTTGTCTCGGCTTCGCGACTCTGGCCGCGCTGGCGGCGCTGGCGTGGCGCTCCGGTGACCTTGTTTATACCGCCTACGAGTGGATTAGTCCGGCTCGTTTTCATCAATTCGACAATCTCATTCGCAGCGTCGCGACTGAGCACGGGCTCGATCCCATGCTGGTGAAAGCGCTGGTCTGGCGCGAGAGTCGGTTCGACCCGCGCAAACTCGGCGGCGCTGGGGAACGCGGCCTCATGCAGGTGAGCGAGCGCGCCGCTGGGGAATGGGCGCGCGAGACGCGCGTGGAAAACTTCCAGCCGGAGAATCTATTCGAGCCACGCGCGAATCTCGAAGCTGGCACCTGGTATTTGCGGCGCGCTTTTCAGCACTGGCAACACCAACCCAAACCGGCGGCCTTTGCGCTGGCGGAATACAACGCCGGCGCGAGCCGGGCCCAGCGCTGGGCGAATAACGATACTGAAACGCTCATAGCGGAAACGACATTTCGCGGCAACATCGACTTCCCGAGCACCCGCAAATATGTAGGAACGGTGCTGCGGCGATACGAGTTTTATCGGAAGCGCGGACGGATGTAGTCACGCGCTGAGGGCGGTCTGCTACGCGGTCATACCGAGCGAAGTCGAGGACGCGCGAATGGACACGATCGTTTTCCCAATCCCGTGGAAGTATATGCGCGTTATCGCGACGGGATCCCTCGGCTTTCGCCCGGGATGACCGTGCTATGATTGCGTTGGACAGTTGTAACTGATGACGAAAGAAGGAATCGCCAACGCGCTGGAAGAGATCGCGACGTTGCTGGAACTGAAGGGTGAGAACCCGTTCAAGATTCGCGCTTACACCAACGCGGCGCGCTCGATCGAAGCCTGGGGCGCGAGCTTTTCCGACCTGCAGAACGAAGAGACACTGGAAAAAATTCCCGGTGTGGGCAAGGCCATCGCGGCGAAAGTGAAAGAGCTGGCCACGACCGGAGCGCTGAAATTCCTCGAAGAATTGCGCGCGGAATTTCCACCGGCAATTCTCGAGCTGTTTTCCATCTCCGGTTTGGGAGCGAAGAAGATCAAGGCTCTGCACGAGCAATTGCGGGTGAGCTCGATCGCCGATCTGCAGACAGCCTGCGAATCAGGGCGCGTGGCGGAGCTGGCCGGCTTTGGCGAAGCGACTCAGGCAAAGATATGCCAGGCGATTACTAATCGCTCGAGGCACGCCGGCTCATTTCGGATGGGCGCGGTCGCCGCCGAAGCGGAACAATTGCGCCGCGACCTGGCCGCACACACCGATGCTTTGCAGGTGAGCGTGGCGGGAAGTTTCCGCCGGCGTAAAGAGATCGTGCGCGATTTGGATTTCATCGTCGCCAGCGCAGCCCCTGGTGCCATGACGAAGGCATTTTGCCAGCATGAGCTGGTGGAAAACGTCATCGCGCGCGGGCCGACGAAAACAAGTGTGCGTTTGCGCTCGGGAATCCAATGCGATCTGCGCGTGGTCAGCAACGCCGAGTTTGCCTTCGCGCTGAATTATTTCACCGGGAGCAAAGAGCACAACATCGTGATGCGCAATCGCGCGCTCGATCGCGGCTGGACGCTAAACGAATATAGGCTCGGGCCGGCGCCGAATGCGAAGAAGGCCAACGCGAAAGTTCCGCCGGTCAACGACGAATGCGAGCTATACGGCGCTCTCGGGCTCGACTTTATTCCGGCAGAGCTGCGGGAAAATTGCGGCGAATTTGAAGCGGCCACGGGCGGGACACTGCCGCGGTTGATCGAAGCGGAAAACTTACGTGGGACATTCCATTGTCACACGACGGCGAGCGATGGGCACGATTCGCTGGAGGAAATGGTGGCCGCGGCGCAGGAGCTCGGTCTGGAATACATTGGCATCGCCGATCACAGCCGCAGCCAGGTCCAGGCGCACGGGCTGGATGCGCCGCGATTGCAGGTGCAGCGCGCGCAGATTCGCAAAATCCAGCGCGGCGAAGGCATTCGCGTTTTCGCCGGAGTGGAATGCGATATTCTGCGCGATGGCTCGCTCGACTTCGATGATGAAATCCTGGCGCAGCTCGATTTTGTCGTCGCCTCCGTGCACGGCGCCTTCAATTTGAGCGAAGCTCAAATGACGGAGCGCGTCATCCGCGCCATGAGTAATCCCTTCGTCACCATGCTGGCGCACCCAACCGGACGGCTTCTGCTCAAGCGCGAAGGTTATGCCATCGACATCCCGGCTGTACTCGACGCCGCCGCCGAAACCGGCACCTGGATCGAGATCAATGCGGCGCCGAAGCGGCTCGATCTCGACTGGCGCTGGTGGCCGTTGGCGAAAAGCAAAGGGGTGCGGTGCGTGATCAACCCGGATGCGCATCGCGCAGCGCGGCTACAGGACCTTTGGTTTGGCGTGGGCGTGGCGCGCAAGGGCTGGTTGACGAGAGAGGATGTGATGAACTGCCTGCCGGTGGCGAAGATTGAAGCGGAGCTGAAAAGCAAGCGGCGGCGAAAATCTTGAGGACGGCGCGGCGCCTC
Organism: Chthoniobacterales bacterium; assembly: GCA_038207045.1. GTDB lineage: Bacteria > Verrucomicrobiota > Verrucomicrobiia > Chthoniobacterales > UBA10450 > AV69. The sequence goes on along the minus strand of JBBRAF010000003.1, from coordinate 92,969 downwards.
AACCAAACAGGAGGCGACAGGCGGCGCGGCCGACCTCGCCAATTTCCTCTCGAGATCCATGGTTATGATATACGTGACTCACGTATATCATGCCGCAAAGAAACTGTTGTCCGATCGGTCGTTTCCGGGGCTATTTCAAAAACCGGATGGTGAAGGGGTAACGATAGAGTTGACCATCGCTGGCGCGGGCGGAGGCAATGATGACGAAAACGATATTGATGACCCAAAGAGCGATGAGAATGGGCACTCCGATAAACACAATGCACAGGATGGCGGCGACGATGTCGTAGATGAGGACCGAGAGTTGGAAATTGAGTGACTCTTTGCCGTGCGCGTCAATCTCTGGTGAGTCGCCGCGTTTGATCAGCCAGACGATGAGCGGCCCGAGCACGTGACCGGGAAAGTGAAGGAATACTCCAAGCAAGGCACTGGCGTGGCATAACACGCACCACGTGCGGGTAGAAGAAGCGGACGAGGCAGCCGGGACGGTCTCCATGTCGGAAGCGTAGCGCGATTCCACTTCAGGCACAAAGCGCCAAACCCCAAGAAAGAATAAGGCCTAAACTTCAAATATCGCGCTCCCGTTGAGATTGAATATCGGGGCTTCTCTGATGCCTGGCGGCTGGAATAGGGCGTTTTGTCGCAGAAGGCAAGGCGCCTCATTGTGCGCTTCGCGCAGCCGCGATACCTTATTAACACCTGAACTACCACGACGGGCGCGCCCCATGCTCGGTTTAATTCCCGCCCAAACTCACCCTCGCGATTTTCTCTGAATGAAACGCATCCGCGAACGGCGCAAGATTCTGCTCGCCATCGTAGCGTCGCTGCTTCTGCACCTCATCGTCGCAGTGTCGCTCGCTTCTTTCGGGGACAAACTGCAGTCCGCCCTGCCAGAAGAAGAGAAACCGGTGGAATTGACCATCATGGATCTGGCGCCCACTCCTGCTCCAGTGACGCCGAAGAATTCGATGTATGTCGATACGCCGGCGACGAGGCAGACGCAGGAGGAACCGAAAGAGAAAACGTTCGAGTCGAATGCAAACTCGATTGCCGCCGCACAACTCCCAGCGCTGGGCGAGGCGCCGGTGCCGACGCAAGACGGGAACGAGCGACCTGGCATGGATCTGGAGAATGAGCACCACACGCTGGCGCAAAATGGCGCGCAGCCCACTCCTCCGGTAGCGCCGCCGCCCACCGCGGCTCCCTCGCCCAGCGCCGCTCCCAGCGCGACGCCGACAGCAACTCCGCAGCCAACTCCCTCTCCGAGCGCGGAGATGCTCGCCATGTTTCGCGCTACCCCCCCGCCGACGATTCGCGCGCCGGAGGAGATTGAGCAATCTCCCACGCCGCTTCCTTCGGCGACCCCGGAAATCGGGCGCCCGACGCCGCCGCCCCAGCGGCCATCATCGGTTTATCGTCGGGAGCAGGCACAAACGCGTATGCGCGGCAATATCTCCAACCGCGGCGTTTCCTCGGTTAACGCCCTTGGCACTCCGCTCGGCCGTTACGGCAAAATCGTTTACGACACGCTTGGCTCGCGTTGGTATGCCCTCGTGGATCAAAATCGCGATCGCATAAATATCGGCACAGTTTCGCTCACATTTGTGGTTGATCGCCGCGGCCGCATCACGAAGCTGAACATCGTTTCTAACACGTCTGATGAATCCTACTCCAATCTCTGCCTGCAGGCCGTGCAGGAAACAAAGCTGCCGCCCATTCCTGAAGACGTGGCAACCGCCCTTCCCCCGGAAGGCCTTCCGCAAGAAGTAAACTTTACCATCTACCCCAATCGATGATCGCCTCTCTTTTTCTCGCCGCTGATCCGTTCAACGATATCGTCAGTTTTTTCCAGCGCGGCGGTCTGTTCATGTGGCCGCTGCTCATCTGCTCGGTCGTGGCGGTGACGACAATCTTCTTGCGCGCGTTCGCTCTGCGGGAAAAAAACGTTATGCCGCTCGTGATCGAAAGCGAAATCGAGCGGTTGGTGCCGGGAGGAAGCGCGGATCGGTTGACCCGCATTGTGTCGCGCGATCAATCCTCTCTCGCTCGCATTGTGCGTGTGGCTTTGCAGCACTTGCGCTCGCCGCGCTCGGAGAACGTCGAAGCCGTGCAAACACGCGCACGTCACGAGATGGTCATTTTGGAGAAGGGATTAATCGTGCTGGAGGTGATCGTCGGGATCGCACCGCTGCTTGGATTAATCGGGGCGGTTTCCGGATTGGTGCATGTCTTTTCCCACCTCGGCTTAAGCTCGGGCGCGTCTGACACGCGCCAGATTGCGATGGGCATCGCCGAAGCGCTCAATGCCACCGTCTTTGGTCTGTCCATCGCGGTCCCGACGCTGGTCGCGTTCAGTTATTTTTCGAAAAAGGTGGAGGTGATGTCGGTGGAAATGGAGACGTTGGTGGTGGAATTGATCGCGAAATGTTACTACGGGCGCGGCGGGCTCGATTTGCCACCGCATCGGTCGAGCACGGGCGCGCGCATTCCGGTCATCACGCAGTAGCGATTTCGTCGGATGCAATTCGCCGTTCGCAAGCGCCGCGCGCCCTCGATCATCATCGTCTCGCTCGTCGATATTCTGGTCATCCTGCTCATTTTTTTCGTGGTCTCGACCACGTTTAAAAAAGATCAACCGGAGGTGCAGATCAATTTGCCCGAATCAAAAACGGCCACGAAAACGGCGGCCGAGCTGGAGCACGCGATCGTGAGTGTGGATGAGCAGGACGTGGTGAAATTGAACGGGCGCGCAATTGCGGTTGAGGAACTTCAAAGCGCCGTCGGCGAGTTGGCCGCGACGCAAAGGAGCTCGCTCGCTTTACAGGCAGACCGAAAGGCCACGTTCGGCACCATCATTAGAGTCATGGACGCGCTCAAGCTCGCGGGCGTGCGCAATCTGCCGGCATTCACACAGCCGGAGAAATGAACCTGCCGATCCGGAAATATGGCGACCCCATCCTGCGCGCCAAAGGCAAGCGTATCGGCGAAGTCGATGATGAGATCCGCGATCTGGTCGCAAACATGCTGGATACCATGCGGGGGGTGCATGGCATCGGTCTGGCCGCGCAACAGGTCGGTGCATCTCTGCGGATTACGGTTGTCGATATCTCACCGGTGGAAGAGCGGCCGAGCACGATGGCGCTCAACGGAGCGGAGGTGGATCCGAAACAAAACATGCCACTCGTGCTGCTGAATCCGGAAATTGAGCTCGGTCCGGAACGCGATGTCGCCAGCGAAGGTTGCCTGAGTTTTCCCGAGATCACGGGCGACGTCGAGCGTGCCATGTGGGTGAAAATCCGTGCGCGAACGCTCGACGGTGACCCGATCGAGATCGAGGCAACAGGGCTTCTGGCACGGGCATTGCAACACGAAATCGATCACCTGAATGGCATTCTCTTCATCGACCGGATGAGCTCGGTCGCGAAGGCGAGTCTGGCCAGCCGGTTGAAGCGTTTGCAGAAGGAGACGCAGCGGGGGCGCGCGCTGGTGTCATCCTGAGCGGAGTGAAACGGAGTCGAAGGGATCCCGTGGGAGTCACCTTAGAGTTAGGCCCGGGATCCCCTCGGCTTTGCTCGGGATGACTAATTAGAGCGCTTTGTAATCTACCGTGATGGTGCGGAAAGTGTGCGGCGGCTTTTCCGCTGAAAAATAAAACAGCTCGAGCATGGTCGCGCCCACCATCCACTGATAACCGACGAGCGTTTCCACGACATCGGTATCGGAATCGCGCGCGCGAGAGACGAGTTTGCCCACACCATATTTGCTATCGAAGTAATGCCGGATGGTGCCCATCTGCTCGTTATAGCGCTCGATTGACCAGTCCTGGTATTCGTACTGTAATTCCACCTCGATGAGCTTCTCGTCGCGGAAGGTGAAGACGGTCTGGCGCAATCCCGGATGCACCAGGCCTTCCACATTCCAGATTGAGCGATTGCCATCCTGTTTGCGATCGGTAACGCGTGCTTTGGCGCCGTTAAGCACTGCTTCCACCCGCCGCGGCGCATCGCCCCAGCGAAAACCAAAAGGCGGGAGAAGCTCGCTCGCCGCCAAAAGGGAAAGCACCGGCAAAAGCAGAGCAAAAAGCAACGCGCGCCTCATTCGCGAATCCTGGCGCCGAAAACCAACCGGCAAAGTTTGTTTAAGGACGCGGCGGGAGGCATGACAGAGCGATCATCGCGGCAAAGACATCCGCGCCGAGAAAATATTCTTCTCGCCAAAAGAATGGCGCTATCGGTTCTCACGAGGGAAAAAAATGCGCGCTAAACGGGTCGTTTTTTCAGTCAAGATTTTTTTGGCGCACGCACAAAAATAAAGTTCAGGTTTTTTCTTGTCGCCTTTTTCTTCGGTTTCTAATCTCCAGCCGCTGGCAGCGGGTGAGAGCCGTGCCCATGTGAATAAGTTGTGAACAGAACTTGGCAATTTCGTAACAATCAAGAGCGCGACACCCACCGCAACCGCCGCTCCTCTGTATCCCTCTCGCAAAGTCAACGCGATCTCGCTCCCAAAGGGCGCACTGAGATTGTCGGTTCTCCCTCGACAAAACGCCATTTTCCTCCGGTTGCAGTCTTCTCTTCTCCTTCGCGGCAAATGAGCACTTTCTCGCTTTTCTGGCGCAGCCGGCATCATTTCACCCCCCGGACCACCCCCCTGGAACGCTCTTTTTCCTGTTAACAAGTCTCATGGACGAGAAGTGCAAAGCGCTTTGGGAGAAGCTTTCGGCGGCACTGAAGCCCCAAGTCAGCGCCGATACTTACAAGCGCTGGTTTTCCGCGATCGAGCTTGCCGAAGCGAAGGAGGAGGAGCTTACCTTTCGCGTTCCGAACAACATCTACCAGCTCTGGATTGAAAGTAACCACATGCCCGCTTTGCAAAGCGCCATCGCCACCACCGTAGGCGCCCCGCGCGCGGTCAGGTTCGTCACTTCGGAAACAAATAGTGACGAGTTCGCGCTCGGCCCGACGACGCCGCGCAAAACCGAAGGAAGCGCTCGCAGTTCCGGGTCGGCGCTCGGCCTGAATCCGCGTAATACCTTCGAGTCGTTCGTCGTTGGCCCGAACAATCAGATCGCGCACGCTGCCAGCCTGGCCGTGGCGCAGTCGCCGGCGCGCACTTACAATCCGCTTTTCATTTACGGCGGCGTCGGTCTCGGCAAAACGCACCTCATGCAGGCGATCGGTCAGTTCGTCTGGAGTAAAAAGAAAACCTCACGCGTGATGTATCTCTCGAGTGAGATTTTCATCAATGATTTCATCGATGCCATCCAGCACAACACGCTGGTAAAATTCCGCAAACGCTATCGCCAGGCCGACCTGCTTCTCATCGACGACATTCAATTTCTCGGCGGCAAAGAACGTTCGCAGGAAGAGTTCTTCCATACCTTCAATACGCTTTTCGACGGTCACAAACAGATCGTGCTCTCGAGCGATCGCCCGGCCTCGGAGATCGCCAACCTCGAGCACCGGCTCGTCTCGCGTTTCGAATGGGGATTAACCGCAGAGTTGCAACCGCCCGATATCGAGACGCGACTCGCCATTCTGCGCAAAAAAGCGCGCACCTTGCAGATCAAGCTCAACGACGAGGTTTACCAATTCCTCGCTCAACGCATTCGCACAAACGTGCGTCGCCTCGAAGGCGCGCTCATGCGCGTTGCCTCGTTCGCCTCGCTCAGCGGCAAGGAACTGACGCAGGAGACGATCGAGCATTTACTCAAAGACATTCTGCTGGAAGAACGGCGGCAGATGGTCACGATCGAGCAAATTCAGCGTAAAGTGGCCGAGCATTACGATGTCCGCCTGGCCGATATGACGAGCAAACGTCGTCCCGCCAGCATCGCCTTTCCGAGGCAGGTGGCGATGTATCTCGCGCGCGAGTTGACCAAAGCTTCACTTAATGAAATCGGCGACGCTTTCGGCGGCCGCGATCACGGTACGGTGCTGCACGCCTGCAAGCTGGTGAAGAGGCGGATGACCGAACAGGACAACGTTCGGCAGACCATTTCTTTCATCGACAGCGCGCTGCAAAGATAAGGGTGAGCAAATCCGAAGGCGCGACTTAGCCGCTTCTGTCATTCCGAGTGGAACGAAGCGCAGTCGAGGAATCTCTGGCTTTTTGCCGAAAGCCCAATGATCCGAGATGTCTCGAGCACGCTCGACATGACAAAAACAAGCGCAACGCCCGCCCCGTGAGGTTTCGGCCCACACAGCGGTTCCGTCGCAAACATCGCGAGAATACGGTTGCCGAATAATTTCCCACGCCTTACATCTTAGGCTTTCCCGATGAAATTCAGCGCAACGAAAGAGAAACTCCTCGAAGGATTGCAGCAGGTTCAGAACGTCGTCAGCACCCGCACGACGCTGCCTATTCTTTCCAATGTGCTGTTGCAGGCGAAGGACGGCGCCGTGCATCTGACCACGACCGATCTCGACGTGGGCGTGCGCGGCAGCTTCGAAGCTAACGTCGAAAAAGGCGGCGCGACTACACTGCCGGCGCGGCGCTTGTTCACCATCATTCGGGAACTGCCTTCCAGTGAAATCTCCATCGAAGTGGATGGCAAGAACGCCGCTTCCATCCGCAGCGGTCAGAGTTTTTTTAAAATCCTCGGATTGCCGGAAGAAGAGTTTCCGCCGTTGCCGAAGTTTGAGAACGCCAAAGTGGTGACGATGCGACAGAAGGATTTGCGCGATGGGCTGCGCAAAAGTTCCTATGCCATTTCGACTGATGAGACGCGCTACGTGCTCAACGGCGTGCTTTTTAGTTTTAAGGAAAACAAATTGACGCTGGTGGCGACGGACGGGCGCCGGCTCGCCATGGTCGACATTGAAATGGAATTCCCGCGCAGCCACGAAGCGGACATCATCGTACCGACGAAGGCGGTCACGGAGTTGCACCGGCTCCTGACCGATGACGGCGAGGTCAAGATCAGTATCGGCACCGGCCAGATCGCGTTCGACCTCAATAATACCCTGCTGGTTTCGAAGTTGATCGAAGGAAATTATCCGAACTACAAGCAAGTGATCCCGGCGGAAGCAAAGGAACGCGTCACGCTCGAGCGCGAGACGTTTTTGAATTCGCTCCGGCGCGTCTCGCTCCTGGCGAGCGACAAGTCGAACTCGATAAAACTCAACTTCAGCAAGAACAACATCGAAATTACGGCCAATACGCCCGAAGTGGGCGAGGCTAGAGAATCGTTGCCTGTGCAGTACAAAGGCCGCGAGTTCTCCATTGCTTTCAATCCTGAATTCCTCATGGCGCCGCTGCGCGCTCTTGGCGAAGACGAAATTTTCCTCGATCTCATCGACGAGATGAGCCCCGGTGTTCTGAAAATCCAGACGCCATTCCTGTATGTGCTGATGCCGATGCGCATCAGCTCATAAGTTGTAGGGCGGGCGCTCCGCCTGCCCAGTTTCTTGCTCTGGGGAACCAGGAGCGATCGCCCTACACCTCAAGTTCTGCGCGTACCTGGGAAGGGGCGAGCCGACGGAGGTCCCCATCCGGCGCAATAAGCACGCGCGCGTTTTTATTTCGCGGCGCCCAAACCCTGGGATCGGTCGGCCCAAACAATATCACGCAGCGCGCGCCTGTCGCCGCAGCCAAATGCGAAACTCCGCTGTCATGCCCGACGAATATTGTGTCAGCGAGCAACGCTGCCAACCGCCGCAGCGGCCAGGCAAGTGCATATCCGATGCGCTCGCCGAATTGCTTGCGTATAGACCCGACTTCGTTTCCATCCGCTTCACCGCCCACAATGATGACGCGGTTCTCACGCACGAGCAGATCATCAATGAGCAACAGCCAATTTTCGATCGGCCAGTTCTTGCCCCGACTTCCACTGCCGGGATGGAGCGCGATCAATGGAAAGGCAAAAGGCTCGTCGGCTGTTTCCCGGTCAGCGTCAGTGAGTTCAATTCGCGGTTCCCAATCTGTGATTGCGATCCCGAGTTGAGAGAGCGGCCGGGCAAGTTGCTCGGTTGCATGTTCACCCTGTGCGATTCGGTAGGGCCCGGAGATAAAGGTCGTTACGCCGCAACGTCGAACATTCGTTTCGAAAATTCCCGCCGGATCATACAGATAAGATAAAACCACCTCGGCCTCACTGAAATAGGCTCGCCAGCGTTTCGGAAGAACGCCGTCCGCGACAAAAAAGGGCGCCAGGTCCGCATCATCGAGCGCGAATGCTGTTCCCGGTCCGAGTTCGCCAAATTTTCTGTTGGCCAGCAATTTGCCGCCGGCTCGGCCGAGTTCTCTAATGATCGGCAGCGTGAGGATGAAATCGCCGAGCGCTCCGCCGCGGACGACAATGGCACCCTTAATAGGAGAAGGCGGCGAGAGCGATCAGAATCACGCCGTAGATGAAACTGAGCGCGTGAAATCCGCGCCAGCGTGCGGTGGTTTTTTTCAGCCACCTGATTTGGTCGCGCAGCCAATACGGCATCGTGACCCATATCAAACCAAGCACGATGAGAACATAGGCGAAAACAGTGAGCACCAGGCGGCTGGTTTCGTATCGGAAGAATGCAGCGTCCAGCAACGGCTCGGCTGCGAGCAAAGCCAGAATGCCGAGGGCGCGCACGGCGAGAAATTCGTCGACGAAACGCAGTGTGAGAAAAAAACCGATCGGCAGTGCGATGAGGAACGGGCGGCGAAAAGCGGAGAATTCACCCATCTCCATCGTGGAAACGAGCCAGAAGCTCCAGACCAGATCGATGGCGAGAAGCACGATGCCGGCGACGCGGGAACGGGGAAACCGAGAGGCGCTTTCCTGGGCTGAAGCGTGCAGGGCGAAGCCGGCCGCGCCGAGCAGGCAAAGAATAATGCCCGCAACAAACGCGGCCGCCTGAAGCGAAAAGTGGTAGATCATAGCGGTGTGCCGTAAAGGCTAAACCCGTTGGCGCGCTCAATGGCGACGTCAAAAATTTTGCCGATCCGCTCTTCGCCGCCCTCGAACACGACAATCTTATTTCCACGCGTGCGACCCATCAGACGAGCGCGATTGGTCTTGCTCGGGCCTTCGCACAGAATCTCCGCGCGCGTGCCGACGAGTTTTTCATGCGCACGCCGCGCTGATGCATTCACGACTTCCAACAAGTTCTGATTGCGCGCCTCTTTCACCGATTCGTCAATCTGGCCCGGCATTCGCGCGGCGGGCGTTTCCCGGCGTGGGGAATAGCGAAAGATGAAGGCGTTGTCGAATTGCATTTGCTCAACGAGCGACCGTGTCGCCTCATAATCGGCGTCGGTCTCCTCGGGAAAGCCGACGATGGTATCGGTGGTAATGGCGATGCCTGGCCGGGCGGCGCGGATTCGACCGACGAGCTCCTTGTATTTCTCCGCAGTGTATGGTCGGTGCATCGCTTTGAGAATCCGATCCGATCCGGATTGCAGCGGCAAATGGACATGCTCAGCCAGCTTCGGAAGCGAGCCGAAGGCGCAGATCAAATCTTCACGAAAACCAATCGGATGCGGCGAGGTGAAACGTAAACGCTCGAGGCCGACAACGGCGCTGACTGCCTCGAGTAACTGCACGAAAGGAGTCTTCGTCTCGCCGCCGCCGGCAGTCGTCATTACGGATGGGAATTCGTGACGGCCGTATAAATTCACTATTTGCCCGAGCAGCGTGACTTCCTTCACTCCCCGCGCGGCGAGGGCGTGGACTTCGGCAACAATCTCGCCGATTGTCCGGCTGCGCTCCCTTCCGCGCGTGCGCGGGACGATGCAAAAGGCGCAATGCATGTTGCAGCCTTGCATGATGGAAACGAAAGCGGTGGCTTGCTTCGGTGCGAGTACGTGCTGGCGAATGGTCGATTGCGAGCCTGCCTCTTCTTCAACATCGACGACGGAGTAACGCGGGTCCTCCATTCGGAAATAGCCAGCAACTCCGAATGCCTTCGCCCGTGGAACCGCGGCTACAGCGCGCTTGCGCGCAAGCGCTTCTTCCACGTAATCAGCGACGCGATGGAATTTTTGCGTGCCGACGACAAGATCGAGATGCGGGACTTCCTGCAAGAGTGATTCGCCTCGGGCCTGCGCCATGCAGCCGAGGAAACCGAACACGGCCTGCGGCCGCGAGCGGCTGATGCGACCGAGCATTCCCATTTTGCCGAGCGCTTTTTGCTCGGCCATGTCGCGCACACTGCAGGTGTTGAGCAAAATCACGTCGGCGTCGCTTTCGTGGCCGACGCGCTCGTAACCGCGGTCGATCAACGAATGTGCCACCTGTTCGGAGTCGCGCTCGTTCATCTGGCAGCCGTAGGTTTTAATGAAAAAAGTCGGCATGCGACCGCGAACGATACACAGGGTGAACACGAGCGCCATGGATCGCGCGCCACCCTGAAAGTCAGGCGAAAGAAACACTTCTACAACTGTCCTGTCCGTTCAGGCTGACGCGATCACGGCGGGGTGGCAAACTGACCTGGAAACGGATTTGCTCGCAAACGCCTCCGCACCTCATTCCACGTCCAGGGGTTGGTGCCAATCTCATTAAACAAGGCAATTCCGATGACGCCGACATTTCGTGTGTCGTGATACTTTTCGTTCGCATACGATTCGCGCACGGGACCGAACCGAAAGGCCGCGACCGCATCCATGCTTTGGCGAAAGCCTCCACGATGAGCCGTGAGCGCGGTTGAATGATGTAACCGCGTTTGCGCAGTGGCGCGGACCGGCCATCCAGAACGTCGAGACCATCAACCGACAATACCGCTTCCAAGCGCCACTCGGTCCGGTTCCGCACCACGATGGAGTATCGCCGGCCTTCTTCGCCCACGACGAACCACCGATTTCCGACGACGAGGCCGGGAAGAAGGCGGCCGCTTTCATCGCGCAGCTCGACGGTGACCAAAGCGGCCGCCGGATCAGATAGCAACGGCGCGCGACGTTCCCAGGCAACCGCGCCCGCCATGGCGCGAATGCCTTCTGCATCATTGTAGTAAATGCTGGCAGCGGCAAAGGGCTGCGCCGGATTGGCGCGCTCGAAAACGCTGGCTGCTCTTCCGATTTCCGCGTTTCTCCCCACCTTGTGCCGAGGCCTGGGCGATCACGTGGCGGCTCGGAAAATCCTGCGCGGGCCGACTCGGCGGATCCTCTTGTTTCGGTTGTCGTCGTCGTTTCACAGGCGGCAAGAAGCAGCGCGACAATAAGGATGAAGAAGGGTGCTTTCACAGAGCGCGGCTGCCGCCGGGGATTTCGATTCCGTTTCACTCGGCAAATGATGATAGAAAATTAGTCCGCCACAATTCGCTTTCCAAGCCGCGGCCGACTTCGCTTGAATCATCGCCCACATCATGACGGACTCAGCAATCGGGATTATCGGCGGCAGCGGATTGTATCAAATGGAGGGATTATCCGATGTGGCCGAACACGCGATCGATACTCCGTTCGGCCCGCCTTCCGACGTAATCATCGGGGGCAAAGTCGCCGACCGGCAAGTTTACTTCCTCCCCCGGCATGGGCGCGGCCATCGCATTTTGCCGCACGAGCTTAATCATCGCGCCAATATCTACGCGCTGCGTTCGCTCGACGTGCGCTGGATTATTTGCGTCACCGCCGTCGGTAGCTTGCAGGAAAAATACGTGCCGCGCGATGTCCTGCTGCCTTCGCAGTTTTTCGATCGCACCAGCCAGCGCGCGACGCATACATTTTTCGGTGACGGCATTGCGGCGCACATTTCGTTCGCAGATCCGATCTCGCCCAATCTGCGCAAACTTCTCGCCGACGCGGCGCGGGAAACGGGCGCGCGTTTTCATGATGGCGGCACCTACGTCAACATGGACGGACCGGCGTTTTCCACCCGCGCGGAATCAGAGTTCAACCGGAGGCAGGGTTTTGATGCGATCGGAATGACGAATTTGCCGGAAGCGAAATTGGCGCGAGAGGCCGAAATCGCGCTCGCCACGGTTGCGATGATTACAGATTACGACTGCTGGAAGGTGGAGGAAGAACCGGTTTCGGTGCAAACCGTAATCGGGCATCTCATGGCCAACGCGGAGACGGCAAAGAAGATTTTGGCCGCGGTGATACCAAACATCCCGAGACAAGCGAACTGGCCGGAGCACCATGCGCTCGAGTCTGGCTTGACGACGGAACGAAAACTCTGGCCCGCGGCGACGATAAGAAAGCTGGGGCCGATTCTGGCGCGATTCGTATGAAAAAAGTTATTGCACTCAAAAACGGGACTATGGTAATTATAAAGACGTTGCATAACTTCCACACCGCACCATGATCCTTAAAATCGTCACTTCCCTCTTCGCCGTCGCCTTGCTTGGCGCTTGCCAAAGCACCCAGACCGCTAATCGCCAGACCTTGGAACAGCGAACGCTCGCGCAACGGCAGAACCACGCTAACTACGCGGCGAATTCTGACGTCGAGCCGCCGCCTCCGGCCGAGGGCCCAGCCGACGTTCCCGAAGGCGCCGCGCGCGATCCGAATCGGAATCCCGGGCTCGTGCCTTCGCCGCTGCTGCGTTATTCCGCGGCGTCGAGCACGCCGTAAGTAGCGTACCGTTTCGTTCCCCCGAGCGAAGCGAAACGGAGTCGAGGGATCCCATGGGAGTCGCGCCATGGGTTAGCGCGACGGGATCCTTCGGCTTCGCTCGGAGTGACAATTTGCGCCTTCCGCGATTACAGCGACGCGGCTTTTGGCTGCAAGCGGCGCATCACCTCGGCCAGCGCGCGAATTTGTTCGGCAGTATGTGCTGCCGTCAAACTGACCCGCAAACGAGCACGCCCACGCGCGACAATCGGGTAACAAATCGCGGGAACAAGAAATCCCTCATCGCGTAGCGCACGCGAGAGATCGAGCGCCTGTTGCTCGTCACCGATGATCATCGGAAAAATCGCGCTTGCCGGCATGTTTCGCTGATCACATTCCAGTAATTGATGGAGCAGCGAAATGTTTTGCCAGAGAGCTCGGCGGCGTTCTTCGCCTTCCGGCGTTTGCAGGAATTGGATCGCCGCTCTCGCCGCTGCCGCCATCGCAGGCGGAGGCGCGGTCGAGAAGAAAAACGGGCGTGCGCGATTAATGAGCAGCTGAATCAACGTCACCGATCCGCAGGCGTAGCCGCCGCAAACGCCCAGCGCTTTTCCCAGCGTCCCCATTTGGACGTCAATTGCGCCGGCCAAATTTTCCTCTGTCGCCAGACCGCGCCCCGCTTCCCCGATCACGCCGACGGCGTGCGACTCATCGAGAAATAACAGCGCACCGAAGCGTGATTTGAGTTCGACAATTTGGCGCAGCGGAGTGCGATCGCCGTCCATCGAGAAAACGGACTCGGTCACGATAATGGTGCGCGCGCCGGGCAATTCGCACTTTGCCCATTCCAGATGGCTTTCGAGCTTGCCCAGATGGTTGTGTGGAAAACCCCGAATGGTCGCGCCGCTCAAGCGCGCGCCATCGATGAGCGAAGCGTGAGAAAGCTTGTCGAGGACAACGACGTCATTCTTGTCCGCGATCGCGGAGAGGGTTCCCACCGCGGCCGCGTAACCGCTGCTAAAGGCGAGCGCAGCCGGCGTCCCTTTCCACTTCGCCAGCGATCGCTCGAGGGCAAGATGCGGCGATTGCGTCCCGCAAATCAGGCGCGACGAGCCGGCACCGATCCCGAATTGTTCGATCGCAGCCGTGGCGGCGGAGCGTAAACGTTCGTCATTAGCAAGGCCCAGGTAATCATTCGAAGAAAAGTTAACGAGAGTTTTGCCGATGAGCTCGACGGTTGCGCCCTGAGGCGAGCCAATCTCGCGCAGCCCGCGCAAAGGCGCGTGGGCGCGAAGTCCTTCGAGTTCATGGGCGAACGGTTGCCCAGCTCCGTTCATGTCGCGCTGCTGCGATATTGTATTGTCATTCCGAGCGCAGGCTATCCAACTCGTTTCGCTCGGGTGTGTCGACTTCGCTCAACGGGACGAAGACTTCCTGAAGAAGGCCGAGGTAGTAACATCGCGGTGAAAGATATCGCGCAAGTTGTCAGAGCCAAAGACCCCAGGAAAGGAGCGAGGCCGCGTCCGTCCACACGCCCGCCTTTGTATCGCCGAGCACGACGACGATGACGTCGCGTCCCGGCCGCGAGCCGCTGGCGATGAGACAATGTCCCGCGGCTTCGGTGTAGCCTGTCTTCATTCCGTTGCAGAACGGAAGACGCTTCAGGACCTTGTTCGTGTTCTCAAGCTCCCGCGTGCGACCATTGGCGTAGCGAAAAACAAGCTGCGGTAGACAGACGATCGAGCGAATTGTCGGGTTGGCATAAGCTGCGCGGGCAATGACGGCAAGATCGCGCGCGGTGGAGTACTGGCCCGGAATGGGCAAGCCGTTTGGATTTAGAAAATGCGAATGGGTTGCGCCCATCTGCGCGGCCCTCGCATTCATTTTTTCGGCGAAAGCTTCAATGCTGCCGGCGTTGTCGCGCGCCAGACACCGCGCCAGATCATTGGCGCTTTTCACCAGTAACGCGCGCAACAGGTCGATGCGCTGATAAGTTTCGCCCGCACGTATATTCAGCTTCACTGGCTCGGCGAACGTATCGATCGGTTGGACGGTCACCGTCCGATCCAGGTAACCGCTCTCCGCCACGATCAGCGCCGTCAGCAATTTTTGTGTGCTGGCCGCTGGTCGCGGTTGGTCTGCGTTTTTTTCCGTCAATACCTGACCCGTGCGCGCGTCGACTACCAGCATCGAAGTGGCCCGGGTATTTGGAACGCGCGTCGGATCGGAAGGTTGTGTCGGTACTGCCGGAACGGCCGGCGCGATTTCCTCATCGTGCGCCGCGACCGCCTTCTTCGCGCGCGAAGACTTGGCGCGTGAGCTGCGATGTTTATGAACGCCTGTCGGCCGGACGGCACCATCATCATCGTCATCAGGGCTGATCGCCCGGACAGGGGTTGTGCAAAGCGCGCCGCAGAGCAGGACCGCGCTCCATTTCAGCTTTGTGTTAGAAAAAAGCTTCACCCTTCCGCCGGTCAGATTGCGCAGAATAAGACCTAGCTGGTTTTGCGCCCGCGCTGGATCAATTCGACCTCATAACCTTCGGGCGCGTCGATAAAGGCAATGGCACCGCCGTCATCGTGACGGTGCGGTCCGTCCGAAAGTGGATAACCCTTGGCCGCCGCCTCTTTCGCGAACGCCTCGAGATCCTGCACCTCAAACGCGAGGTGAGTAAGGTCTGGTCCTACCACAACGGGACCGCTCTCATCGAATTTACAAAGTTCAATCTCTTCCTCGCTTCCGGGGGCCTTGAAGAACACCAGCTGCGAGCCGCGTCCGGAAGTATGCCGCCGCGTCTCCTCCAGCCCAAGCACGTCTTTGTAAAACGCAACTGTCTTCTCCAGGTCCTTCACCCGATAACGTGTGTGCAACAGCTTGGTAATCATTTCCAACTAATTGCCGCGATCTTCGATCAAATTCAAATCCCGTCAAAGTCGCGCCCCATCTTCGATTTGCGTGGACGAGTCGATAGTCGCGGGCAAGTTAGCGGCCAACCTCGTTCATGAAAATCGTCATCGGCGCCACCGGCGCCAGCGGCACCATTTACCTGCAGCGATTGCTCGATCAGATCGATCTGGCCGCGCACGAGATTCATCTCGTCATGAGCAGCCATGCCAAACAGGTCGCCATGCAGGAAATCATGTCTTTCCGCGTTCCGCCCAAAGTAATTCAACATTCCGAGAACGATCTCAACGTTCCATTCGTGAGCGGTTCGGCTTTTTTCCACGCCATGATCGTCGTGCCATGTTCCATGTCCACGCTGGGGCGCATTGCCACCGGCTCGGGCGAAAGCGCCCTTTTGCGCGCCGCTGACGTTTTCCTGAAGGAGCGCCGCAAGCTTGTGCTCGTGCCGCGCGAGACGCCGTGGAATCTGATTCATGCGCGTAATGTCGTGACCCTGCTCGAAGCCGGCGCGACGGTGCTGCCCGCGATTCCTTCGTTTTACAGCAACCCGAAAAGCGTGAGCGAAGTCGTCGACACCGTGGTCTGGCGCATTCTCGATCAGGTCGGCCTGCCCAATCCGCGCGCCTATCGTTGGCAGGATGAACAACGCCGGTTACCGGTACCCACTTGAAGCTCGAGGCGGAAAGCTTCGCCGGTCGCATTCTCGTTGGTTTCGGGTTTCACCTTTTGCAATTGTGGGCGGGCACGATCCGGTTCGAAGTCGAAGATCGCGGTGACATCTTAAACATCCCACTTTCGCAACGACTCATCGGCGCGGCCTGGCATAATCGCCTTCTTCTGCTTCCCTTCGCGCTGAAGCGTTTTCTTCCGCGACGTCATGGCGCCGCTCTCATCAGCGCCAGCCGGGACGGCGCCTGGTTTGCAAAACTTGTCCGTCGTTTTGGTTTCGATGTGGTGCGTGGTTCCAGCTCGCGCAAAGGCGCCGCCGCCATGCTGCAATTGGCCGACGTGATTGCAGCCGGCGGCGATGCTGTCATCACCCCTGATGGACCGCGCGGTCCGTCGTATCGCCCTGGCGGTGGAATGATTTTGCTCGCGCAAAAAACGGGCGCCCACATCGTTCCTCTGAATCTGGAGTATTCGAGTTACTGGCGATTACGCAGCTGGGATCGCTTCATTTTGCCCCGGCCATTCTGCAAAGCGCGATTCATCCTCGGCTTGCCACACGACGTTCCCGTCATTGACAATGAGGAAGAATTTGAGCGCGAGCGAAAACAAATCGAATCAGCCATGATGACGCTCGTGGAAACGCTCTGACCCGTTGATGTTATTTCGAGCGGAGCGAAGGATCTCTCGAGCCGCCGGTTGCGTGCTACTTTTGCCTTGTGGATCTCATCGATGGCCGCGCGGTTGCCGAAAAAGTTTACGCCGAGCTGCGCGCGCAAATCGCTCTTCTTAAATCCGGGGGGGTAACGCCTGGCCTTGCCGTCGTCCTCGTCGGCGATCATCCGGCCTCGCGCTCTTACGTTCGCGCCAAAGACAAAATGTGCCGCGATCTCGGCCTGCATTCAGTGAAGCTCGAACTTCCGGCCCCGACCACGCAAGAGGACTTGCTCGCCCGCGTCGATGAACTCAATCGCGACGAGACCATCCACGGCATTCTCGTGCAATCGCCCCCGCCGAAACAAATCGACGAAGCCGGGATCACTTGCGCGCTCGATCCGGCCAAAGATGTGGACGGATTTCATCCCGTGAACGTTGCCAAGCTCGCGCTCGGAGACGAGAGCGGTTTTGTTCCCTGCACGCCACTTGGTTGTCTACGGCTGTTGCGCGAAACAGGCATTCCGCTTTGCGGCGCAAATGTCGTCGTGCTCGGCCGCAGCATGATCGTAGGCAAACCGATGGCGCTTCTGCTCATGCGCAAGGGAATTGACGCCACCGTCACGGTGGCGCATTCGCGCACCAAAGCTTTGCCGGAAATTTGCCGGGGCGCCGACGTCCTCATCGCGGCCATTGGGCAGCCGCATTTCGTGCGAGCCGATTACGTGCGCGAAGGCGCTGTCGTCATCGATGTCGGTATCAATCGCATCGACGACCGCAGCAGCGAACGCGGCTACCGACTCGTTGGCGACGTCGATTTCGATTCCGTTTCCACAATTGTGCGGGCGATGACTCCAGTCCCCGGCGGGGTTGGGCCGATGACCATCGCCATGTTGATGTCGAACACGATCAAAGCGTGCCAGCAAATCTCGTCATCCCGAGCGGCAGTCGAGAGATGCCGTTAAAATACCGGCAAGTTCCGCGTCTGGATCCCTCGGCTGTCGCTCGGGATGATAGCTAGCGGGCGATCTTGCGTGTCAGAGATCGCAGCAGCCTCGGTTGCCAACGCGCGAGCTGAAAGAACGCCGATCCCGCTCTTGGCGAAACGACCGCGGTTCGCGCCAGGGCATTGATCCAGAGCCGCCCGCGATACATGGCTTCGTAGGCGCGTCGAAACTCCTGCCGCACAAGCGCCGGACTTGCGCCGTGGCTCAGTCGATGAATCATTTCCGCCGCAATTTCGCCGCTGTTGAGTGCATACGATATTCCTTCACCGGTGAATGGCTCAACCACACGCGCGGCGTCCCCGATGAGGAACAGGTTCTTGTGCGCGGGAGCGATCGATGCCCGCGTCAACGGCGTCACCGTTCGCCATTGCTGGGCTGGCGAAAGGTCGAACTGTTTCGTTGCCCATTCGCGCAACTGCGGCAGTGTCGCCGCTCGTCCCACCAGACACAGATTGAGTTCGCGCTCGTTTACCGGCGCCTGGCCCGAATAGCCGCCGGGCAATAACTGCAACACTACGCGATTCCCGAAAGCGTGCGGTAGTGGCACATGCGCCTGCAACGCCACCCGCTCGCGCGTGAAGCGCGGCTGCAAGCCCAGTGATCGCGCCACGGTGGAATTGCGTCCATCGGCTGCGACCAGGAATCGCGCGGAAATTTTCTCGCCGCCGAATTTCACTTCCCATCCGTCTCTGGTCCTTGCCAGGGACTGCGCGGTGGTCTCCTCCCGAATCTCCGCGCCACGTTCGCGTGCGCGATTGAAAAGAATGAAATCGAATGTGCTGCGTTTGATTGCGATTTCCGCATTCGGACCGGTTGGCAGATCCGCGCGCAGTCGCCGGCCGCGCCGGTCTATAAATTCCACGCAACGCAAGGTGCCGTGCTTTGCCTCGCGCACATGTTCATCAACTCCGAGCCGTCGCAAGACCGGCCAGCACGTCGGATTAATACAATCGCCACAGACCTTCTCGCGCGGGAATTTTTCGCGCTCGAGAATGAGCGTTCTCAATCCGTTGGCCGCGCAGAATGCAGCGCAGGTCGAACCAGCCGGTCCGCCGCCGACAATCGCGACGTCGTAGATCTCCATGACAGCTCAGTGTCGAAGAAAGAATGCGCTGCTCAAGGAGCGACAGGTTTATGTTTTGGGGCGGGCGCTCCGTCTGTCCCGGGCAAGCGAAGCGCTTGCCCTACAATTCGCTGGGCGCGATGCTCGTTTTGACCCATGCCGACGACAGCAAGACAAAAACCGGACCTCATCGGAAAGGTGCACGAGGTACCGCACAAACCGGGCGTTTACCTCATGCGCGATCGCTTCAACCGCGTCATCTACGTGGGCAAAGCGCGCGATCTGCGCAAACGCGTCGGTTCCTATTTCATGCCGTCGAAACTCGCTCTCGCCGATCTTAAGACGCGCGCCATGCTCGACGCCGTGTGGGACTTTGAAACTCACACCGTCCAAAGCGAGGCAGAGTCGCTCCTGCTCGAGGGCAAGCTGATTAAAGAATACCGACCGCGTTACAACATTTCCTTCCGCGACGATAAACGCTTTCTTCTCGTGAAGGTGGATCCAACCGAGGAATGGCCGCGCTTTCGTCTCGCGCGATTTAAGAAAGATGACGGGGCGCGTTACTTCGGTCCCTACGCACACGCCGGAGCGCTGCGACAGACGCTAAATTTTATGCGCAAAAAGTTCGGCGTCCTGACCTTTGGGCGCGGTTCGCCGACGGAGCGCGAGCTAAAGTCATCAACCTATCAGGTGCCGATGAAGCTGAGCGAAATCACGGCGCCGGTTTACCGCGAGCGTGTGGCCATGGCGTGTGATTTTCTGGAAGGACACTCGCGCGAAATGATCGCCGAGTTGGAAAAACAAATGCGCGATCAGGCAGCCAAACTCGATTTCGAGAAAGCGGCCGAGCTGCGCAACATGCTGGAGGATTTGCGCCGCACCACGCGTCCGACGCGACGATTCACGCGCGGTTCGCTCCCAAGCACGATCGCTCCCGCAGCCGACGTGCGCGCCCTCGCCGACGCGCTGCAATTGCCGCGGACGCCGCGCGTGATGGAGTGCTTCGACATTTCTAACATCAGCACCACGCACGTCGTCGCCTCGATGGTTTGTTTCCGTGAGGGCGTGCCGGACAAGAATTGTTACCGGCGGTATCGCATTCGGACGGTGGAAGGGCAGGATGACTTCGCCAGCATGGCCGAGGTGGTGCGACGAAGGTATTCGCGCATTTTGCTCGAAGCGCGGGAAGCAAATCCGGACGTCGCGGAGTTTTCGCAGGAGAATGCGGCGGAAGCGCTCAACAGACTCCGCGATCCTGAGCCCCGAATGCTTTCGGGGTCGAGGGATCCCGTGATGGAAGCTGTACGTGACGCAACGGGATCCCTCGACTCCGCTCGGGATGACCGACACTTTGTCGCCGTTCGCCTGCCCGATCTGATTATCGTCGATGGGGGCAAAGGTCAGCTTTCATCGGCCTGCAAGGAATTGCAGCGGCTCGGTCTGCACGAGCTTCCGATTATCGGACTGGCGAAGGAGCATGAGGAGATTTATCGGCCCGGTCGAGCGTTGCCGTTGCGATTACCGGAAGACTCCGGCGCACTACGCCTGCTCCAGCGCATCCGCGACGAGGCTCATCGTTTCGCCAACACCTATCATCAGTTGCTTATGAAAAAACGCATCGGCGAGAGCATTCTCGACGATTGCCCCGGCGTGAGTCAGAACCGGAAAAATCTGTTATTGCGCGAGTTCGGCTCGGTGAAACGATTGCGGCGCGCGAGCGTGGAAGAGATCGCCGCCACCGAAGGTATCGGGCGCAAGCTGGCCGAAGACGTGCATCGTTTTTTGCAAACACACTGAAACCTCTACGTGATACGCAAAAGAATCTCCGACCTCACCCTTGTCATTCGGAGCGGAGCGAAGAACCTCTTAGTGCAATGAATTGGAGATGCTTCGCTGCGCTCAGCATGACCGTGCTGGCGCTGATGTCATTGCGCGTTAGCGCGCAGCAGTTAGCGCCCTCGCTGTCGCCGCCCATTTCGGGGGCGTCGCCCGAAAATTCTCCCTCGCGTCTCGACGAAGACATCGTCCCCACATTCGAGACGCAAAAACTCGCGCGCACGTATGTTCTGGATATTCCGGCCCCGCGCGGGCAAATCACCGATCGCAACGGCGCCCCGTTGGCGCAAAACCGCCTGAGCAATAATCTCGCGATCAATTTTCCCACGCCGCTTGAGTTTAACGACACGCAGGCGCTTGATTTTGCGCATCAGCGCATTGCCGCAGCATCGAAACTGATGACCCGCCCCATCCGCATTACGGACGAAGCGATTCTGCGTCATTATCACAATCGCGGCGTTCTCCCACTCGAGATCGCAACCAATCTTTCCGAGGAGGAATGTGTCGCCGTAAAAAATCGGTTGCCGGCGGAGATGACGCTGCGCGGCGTATACCTGCGCGTTTATCCGCAGGGAAAGATCGCTGGGCAGATCGTCGGATATATTGGACGCACCGGCCGTAACCCCGACGGCATCATCGATAATCACGAAACGCTTTGGCCGGAAACGGAAGGTCGTGAGGGCCTCGAGCAAACGTTTAACGCCATGCTCAGCGGCAAGCACGGCCAATTCAACATGACGTTCGATAAAGATGGGCGAAAGACGTCGGAAAAAATCGCGGCGGCGCCTGTGCCAGGTCACACCGTCGTCACCACGCTTGACTTGCGTTTGCAGGAACTGGCAGAAAAGGCGCTCGAGAAAAAGGCAAAGCGCGGAGCCATCGTTATCGTCGATCCGAGCAACGGCGATGTCCTCGCGCTCGCCTCGTGGCCGGATTACGACCCGAATATTTTCGTTCCGTCGATCTCTGCCGAAAAATTCAAGGCCTTACAGGACGACCCCGACATTCCGCTTCTCCCGCGTGCATTTCGCTCGGCTTATCCGCCGGGATCAACCTTCAAAGTCGCTGTCGGTATCGCCGCGCTCGAAAGCGGCGCCGTTTCTTCGAGCGATGAATACCAATGCGTCCCTTCCCTCGACATCGGCAACGTGACTTTTCACAACTGGAAAAAATCCGATCGCGGTTTTTTAAATTTTGTGCAGGCGTTGACCGAATCGTGCGACACCTGGTTTTATCAGGTCGGGATGAAGGTCGGAGCGCAGCCTATCATCGATTGGGCGTTGAAACTTGGGTTCGGCGCGAAATGCGGAATTCCCATTCGCGGCGAAGCGGAGGGGCGTGTGCCGAACGATCAATACATGCGTGCGACGCACGGCCGCAAAATCTTGAACGGGGACATCGCCAACCTTTCCATCGGCCAGGGGGACACGCTGTCGACGCCGTTGCAGATGGCGCAGGCGATGGCCATCGTGGCCAACGGCGGCACCTTTTACCAAACCCGCCTCGTGCAACAGGTGCAGTCGGTCGATGGCGGCATCGTTACTGCCTTTAATGTGCGCGAGAAACGCACCCTGAATCTGTCTGAGTCGACCATTGCGCAGTTGCGTACGGGAATGATCGATGCGGTGAATGGCGGAGCCGGCACAGCGCATGCCGCCAGTCTTGACAACGTGGAGGTGGCAGGGAAAACCGGCACCGCGCAATGGGGGCCAAAGAACAAGGAACGCACGGCTGCGTGGTTCGCCGGATATTTGCCCGCTGACAATCCCAAGTACGCTTTCGCCGCGCTTTATGAAGGCGATGTCGGGACGAAATCGCACGGCGGCACCGTGGCCGCGCCGCTCATCGCGCAGGTTTTTAAGGAAGTTTACAAAGGCGAGATGGTCGCGAATGGCCGGCGGAAAAGACGCGCATCACCGGGCGAAGAACAGGTCGAACCTGAGGTGCGACGAGCTCTGCCGGTGACGGAGGAAGACTCCGGGGATTAGCGCTTGAATCAATGCAGAGGCAGCCCATGAGCCTACTTCTGTCATTCCGACCGTAGCCGAAACCAGAGATGTCTCGACTTCGCTCGACCTGGCAATACGGGCTTGCGCCATTACGCATTACGCGGCCGTTTCCGCCGGTAGTTCCATGGTGCCTTTGAACTTCGGCGCATCTTCTTCAATCCCGAAGTTATCTGCATAGAGTTCCGCAATTCGTTCCGACTCATCGCTCGTCAGTGATTGCGTTTCGGGCGCTTTAGCGAATTCGATCAGCTGCTCTTCATTATAGATGTTGGGCAATGTTGAAGCGACCAGGTCGTCCGTCAGCAACCACTGCAGCGCCGCCTGCCCGAGAGTACGATCGGCGTTCTCGAGAAAGCGCAGCTGCTGGATCTTCTTCACGCCATTGAGCAACCAACTGCGCGGCCGATGTGCCCGATGATCGCCGGTCGGGAATACAGTCTCGGCCGTATATTTTCCTTCGAGCATGCCGCTCGAATGCGGTACGCGGATTAGGAACATGGTGTCCTTTCCGGCCTCGCGCGCAGCCTCATGCATGACACGGCCGGGGTGCTGCTCGAGCATGTTGTAGATGTGCTGCACACTGGTGAGATCGCGCTCGCGCACGGCATTGATTCCTTCGTACATCCACCCGATCGCTGGCCCCAGCGCGACGCCATAGTAGCGAACCTTGCCCGCGCGCTGAAGCGCTTCGAGCGTCTTCCACAACGCGTCATCCTCCACCTGATCCATGTGAATGTTGTGCAACTGGAGAAGGTCAATGCGATCTGTCTTCAGTCGCTTTAGCGCCGCCTCCGTCGCGCTTCGGATCGCCTCGGATGAAAAATCTTGCGGAATCTCGCGTTGGCCGCGCCCGCGGGCTTCGCCATGCGCGACGAAATCGTACCCGACTTTGGTTGCGATCACAATTTCGTCGCGCTGTTTCGGAAATGCCTTGGCGATGTATTCCTCGCTCAAACCATTGCCGTAAGTGTCCGCGGCATCGAAAAGCGTCATACCGAGATCGAACGCCTTGCGCATGAGCTGAAGCGCTTCGCCTTCGGTGTAGTTTCCCCACCAGCCGGTGGAAATCGTCCACATCCCGAAGCCGACCTCACTCACAGTCAGGTCGGTACTTTTGAAAGTGCGGAAGCGCATTGGGGAAAAGTTAGATGCTAATTTGAGAGGCTCAACTTCACCGGGTATGCCGGGCCTACGTTGTCACTCTGATCGGAGCGCAGCGATATCGAAAAATCTCATTCTAATAGCGAGAGATCCTTCGACTTCGCTCAGGATAACAGGGGAGAATACTGACTCTATCACCTCAAACGCCGCCATAATGCGCAATGAATGACTCGCATTTGCCATCGGGCGACGTCTCTTCAGATCCGGGAACGGAATCTCTTCCGGGTTGCCGGCCCCTCACACCTTCCTCCACTTCCTTTTCGCGAACGCGCGTGATGAAATAAGTACTGTTGCGCGTATCCGCCGTGAGCGCCGAAGTGTTCAGCGGCGAACTCAGCCAGCATCGTTGCCGTGACCTTGCGTTTGCCTTTGAAATATGTTTGCCGCAGTACCCTTTCGATCCAGACATCGATGGGAAACGCCGCGATTCGCTCGTAAGAAAACAACATCACGCAATTCGCCACCTTCGCGCCCACGCCCGGCAGCTCGCGCAACCGTTCGCGCAGGTCCACGTCCGGAAGCGCGCTCCACGCCTCCAAATCGGCCTCGCCCGAAGTCACGCATCTCGCCGTGGCGAGAAGATTCTTCGCCCGGTAACCGAGAGCACATTCTCGCAGCTGCTGTTCTGTCGTGCTGCAAAATCGCTCCGCCGTCGGGAAATCATATACGTGAGTCCCGTATATCATCTGCTTTCTGCCAAACCGTTCCCGCAGCGCACGCGAGATTTGCCGAATGTGCGCCACCTGTTTCATGGAGGAGCAGATGAATGTCGCGAGGCATTCCCATTTCGGTTGACGAATGATTCGCAGTCCGCGACAAAAATCGCGCGCCGCGTTCATCCCCTCATCATTCGGAAAGGAAGCGCAGATTTCTTCCAGCGCGTGATCTAGCGCAAAATATCGCCTTACCATTCGGGGTAGCGCGCCTGTGGCGCGTGTTGGCGGCGGCGTTTCGCCGCGACGAACTTTCAGGACGAATCCGCATTGCTCCAAATAAATCGGCACAGCGCCCATCATTCCGACGAATCCTGCTCGATGTTTTTCCCAGTGAAAGACCTGTCCTGAGTTGAGCGTCTTCTCCAGTTCAAAATCGGGCGCTGAAATCTTAGTAAACCTCATTCCAGAAATTCCCACAGCTTAACACGGTTGATGGAGAAGCCTCGTTTGCAGCCCGGCTACCGAAAATCTGTGTGCATCTGTGTGCGTGTGTGGCTTAACTCAGCGCGATGAACGCTCACCTCGTCATCGATGCCGTTGTGCTCGTCACCTATTTCATAGGTATCGTCGCGCTCGGCCTTTGGGCCGGTCGCCGCAATCGCAACCTGGAGGACTTTTCGCTCGGTTCGCGATCAATTCCGTGGTGGGCGGTTTTGGCGTCAATTATCGCGGCCGAAACGAGCGCTGCCACTTTCCTTGGCACGCCGGCGGAAGGCTTTAAAACACGAGGTTACTTTTACGGTCAGCTTGCCATCGGCACAGTGCTGGCGCGCATCGTCATCGCGCTCACGTTCATCAAACCCTACTACGCGTATCGGGTGCAGAGTGTATACGAGTTCCTCACCGTGCGTTTCGGCACCAAGACGAAAAACGTGGCCAGCGGCATCTTTCTCTTCACGCGCGTCCTCGGCATTGGCGTGCGCCTTTATCTCGGCGGCGCGATCATGGTCGTGATCTGGCGGTATCTGTTTCCGTCGCTGCCGGTCAACCTTAACACCTACGTGTGGGGCATTATTTTCGTCACGGTTATTACCACCATCTACACCGCTGTCGGTGGAATCAAAGCCGTCGTCTGGACTGATCTCATCCAGGCGGTGCTGATGTTCAGCTCTGTAATCGTAGCAATCGTTCTGCTGGTGCGAAGCATCCCCGGGGGCTTGGAGACGGTAAAAACGAATCTCGGCGGCTTCTCCAACGTCAAACTTTTCCAGACCGGATGGAACAGCGCGCTGCCATTTGGGTCCGCGTTGAAAGCGATGCTCGAAGAACCTTATACCATCTTTGCCGCATTCATCGGTTCAACGCTGCTGACGATGGCTACGCATGGCACTGATCAGGACATGGTGCAACGAATGCTGACCGCGCCTGACTCGCGCAAATCTCAGCTCTCGCTCATTCTCAGCGGTGTGATGGACTTACCCATCGCTGCCTCGTTTCTCACGGTCGGCATTCTGCTTTCGGTCTACTACGCAGTCGTGCCCGATCCGAGTCTGCCGGCAGCGGACAACGAAATTTTCGGCCATTACATCGTGCATCAGATGCCGGTGGTAATGCGCGGCCTGATCATCGCTGGCGTCTTCGCCACCATGATGGGTTCGACCTCGGCCGCGCTCAACGCACTCGCGACGAGTTTCACCAAAGACTTTTATCTGCCTTACATCCGACCCGGCGCGTCCGACCGCGAAGCGATCCGCGGAGCGCGTGTCGCCACCGCGGCATTCGGTGTGTTGATGATCCTTGTTGCAACGGTCGCCGCTAATGCCGTGCTCCACGATGCAAAGTTAACGATTATTCCGATCGCCATCGGAATTCTCGGCTACACTTACGGCGCGCTGGTTGGCGTCTTTCTTCTGGGAATGTTGACGCGAACACGAGGCCGTGATGCCACCAACGTCGTCGCTATGATCTGCGGGATCGTGGCTGTGCTCGTGCTGTGCAAGGTGTCGATTCCTGGCACCAGTCTAAACTTCGGCGCGCTCATGCCCGTGTGGTGGCCGAGCATTTCCTGGCCCTGGTTCGTCTTCGTCGGCTGTGTTGTGACGCTGATAATCAGCGTTCCTTTCCGGACGCCGGAAACTCAAATCGCTGCAGCCGCGGCGCACGTGGCAAAGAACGACAGCGCCCTCAGCCGCGACCTTCCGTCGCGAACTTGATCCCGAGCTCGCGCAGCTGGCGCTCATCAACTTTTGCCGGCGACTGCGTCATCAGCTCCTGGCCGCGATTGTTTTTCGGGAACGCCATGACATCGCGAATGGAGTCTTCGCCGCAAAGCAGCATGACAATGCGATCGAGGCCGAGCGCAATACCGCCGTGCGGCGGCGCGCCCAGGCGAAAGGCACGCAGCAAGTGACCGAATTTTGCCTGCTGCTCTTCCGCGCCGATACCGAGCGCGCTGAACGCTTTTGCCTGCAATTCCGGTTCGTGGATACGAATGCTGCCTCCGCCGATTTCGACACCGTTTAACACGACGTCATAAGCCTCCGCGCGGACTTCCGCGTAACGTTGTTCTTCCAGTAGTGGAAGGTCTTCGGTCTTCGGTCGTGTGAATGGATGGTGCACGGCGTTCCATTTGTTCTCCGTGGCGTCGAACTGCATGAGTGGGAAATCGGTGACCCAGAGCCAGTCGAGTTGCTCGGAATTTTCCATCAGCGTTTGTATCGCGGCGATACGCAGCCGGATGCGCCCGAGCACTTCGCACGCGATTTCCCATTTGCCCGCTCCGAATAAAATCAGGTCGCCTTCCTCGACGCCGAGCTTGGATTGCAGCGCGGCCTTTTCGTTTTCCGAGAAAAATTTCACGATCGGCGACTTCCATTCGCCGCCTTCCACTTTGATAAAAGCGAGCCCTTTCGCGCCAAAGGTTTTCGCGATCGAGGTCAGCTCATCCGCCTGGCCGATCGTGATGCTGGCGAATTGCTTTGCGTTAATCGCTTTCACCACACCACCGTCGTCGAGCGCGCCGCGGAAAAGCTTGAAGTCGCTTGCACGAAACACGTCGCCTAAATCGACAAGTTGCATTCCGAAACGCCGATCGGGCTTATCGCTTCCAAAACTGTTTATGGCTTCATGGTAACTCAGGCGCGGAAACGGAATTGCGATTTCCACGCCGCGGGCCTCCCGAAAGATTGCCGCCAGCATTCCTTCCGTCAGCGCGAAAATGTCCGGCGGGGTCACGAAGGATGCTTCAATGTCGATCTGCGAAAACTCCGGCTGGCGATCGGCGCGCAGGTCTTCGTCGCGGAAAGCCTTTGCGATCTGAAAATATTTTTCCAAGCCGGCCACCATGAGCAGCTGCTTATATTGCTGCGGCGCTTGCGGCAGGGCGTAAAATTTTCCCGGTGCAAGCCGGCTTGGGACGAGAAAGTCGCGCGCTCCTTCCGGAGTACTCCGGCTCAGGATCGGCGTCTCCACTTCGATGAAGCCTTGCGAGTCGAGATATCGACGCGTGGCCTGAGTGGCGCGATGGCGGATACGCATGTTACGCGCGAGGCGAGGCCGTCGCAGATCGTAATAGCGATAGGTGAGTTCGAGATCTTCATTACTCAGCTCGCTATCGAGCTGGAACGGCAGGTTCTCCGCCCGATTCAGGATGGTGAGTCCGTTTGGAATGACTTCGATGTCACCGGTGGCGAGTTTTGGATTTTCCGTACTGGGCAGACGCGGTGCAACCCGCCCCGTTACCTGAACGACGTCTTCGGCGTGCAAGGCGTGAGATTGCTTTGCCACTGCGGCGTTCTCCTCTGGGCGAAAGACAATTTGCGTCAACCCTTCGCGGTCGCGCAGGTCGATGAAAATAACGCCGCCGTGATCGCGCGTGACGTTGACCCAACCGGCGAGTTTGACCTCACGGCCAATATCGGATTTGCGCAGTTCGTTGCAGTGGTGGGTACGATACACAGCGGCTGTCATTCTGAGCGAAGCGAAGAATCTCTCAAGTGATTGTCACGCGCACCAGAGATTGCGAGATCCTTCGCCCCGCTCAGAATGACAGCGCGCGTGAAACGTGCTCGAGCAACTGTTCGCGACCGATCACTTGTTGCTCGCTGGAGAGGAGATCCTTCACCGCAACCTGCGGCCATTCATCGCCGAACAAGATGGCCAGACGCGCGCCACGAGCCTGCGCCATGTGAAATTGTTTAGGAATGTTCATGGCGCTGAGCGGGTAATCGACACGCCAGCCGCGATCTCGCAGTTCCTGCACCGCCCCGATGGCATCATTACGCCGCTCCGATTTGGCAATGACGGCAAAAATTTGGATGGCTTGATCGCCCTTTGCGTCCGTTTCCATTTGAGTTTTCGCCCCGGTGTTGGCCCGAATCATTTCACCAAGCACAACATCGCCCATGGCAAAACCGAGCGCCGGCAGCGAAGCGGCGCCGCCGCTCAATTGCAAGACGAGTTGATCGTAGCGCCCGCCACCGGCGATGGCGCGAAATTTTCCGGCGCGATCGAATATTTCGAAAACGGTGCCGGTGTAATAAGCCAGTCCCCGAACAATGCGCACGTCGACGCTGGCGTAATCGGCCAGGCCGCGGGCGCGCAGATTCTCGATGATCCCGTCGAGTTTCTCGCTGTGGCCCCCTTTCTCTAAAATTTCAAAAACTGGCTCAGCTAGTGTACCGAGGCGTTCGCACGTCTTTTCGCGCGACTCGCGCTCCGACTTGTCGATGACCTGCAAAATTTGCTCCCAGCCTTCCTCCGGCACCCGTTCGCTCCGGAGGAATTCCGTCCAGAATTCACGATCGGAAATTCTGACAACGAAATCTTTCGCGCTAAATCCGAACGTACGCACGGCATCAATGGCGAGCGAGATCAATTCGGCGTCCGCTTCGGCCGAGGCTTCGCCGATGATGTCGCAATTAAGTTGGAAATGTTCGCGCAATCGTCCCTTTTGCGGCCGTTCGTAGCGGAAAACCTGCGGAATGGAAAACCACTTCAGCGGTTTACGGAAATCGCGGTGATGTGCGGCCACGATGCGCGCCAGTGTCGGCGTCATTTCGGGGCGCAAGGCTACCGGGCGTCCACCTTTATCGATAAAGTCGTAAAGTTGCCGCACGATTTCGTCGCCCGATTTTTTCTTGTAAAGGTCCAGCTCCTCCAGCACCGGACCGTCGAACTCGACGAAGCCATAGCGACGGGCGACTTCACGCCATTTGGAAAAAATGTAGTTCCGTTCCGCGCAGGCGGCGGGAAGAAAGTCACGAAAACCGGTGAGGGGCATGCATCTAGCTGTGAATAAACTTGGAACTGGAACAGTCAGATTCCAGCACGACGGAAAGCATCCGTTTAACCAAGCAAAGAATAAACATGAAACAAAACAGATTAGCTAAATTATTTGCCATCGGCGCGGCCGGCACACTTGCAGCCAGCGCCGCCGTGGCCCAAACCACCACTTCCGTAGGCGCGCATGTCGGCCCCGTCGGAGTGGGAGTGGGAGTGACATCGAGCACAGGTTCTTTCGCGGCAGCTCCGGGGGATGATTATTTCACATTCCGCAGCGGCACGACTGAGCCCAGTCGCTACTACTACACGAAAGAAACCACCGTGGTGGATCCCGCCGGTCACACCGTGGCGTGGACGGACGTGCGGCCCGATATGCCGGCGACGGTGGAATACGTCAAGGAAGGCGACCGCGTCATCGTGAAGAAAGTCGTGCTGACCAAGCCGGTCGTGACGGAAAAAGAAACGACAACGACAACGACAACGACGCATCCGTAAGGCTGCGTTAGTCTCGTTAGGATTTAATGCCCGCCGGCGTGCTGCCGGCGGGCATTTTCTTTGGAGTCTGGTGCTGTTGCCCTGAGGGGAGCTCTGCCGCCGAGGAGGGACGGCAGCTACCACACGAAACGCTTCAATCACCGTAACCGTTTGGAAATTGCTGGTGCCATTTCCATGCGCTTTCGATGATGGCGTCGAGATTTTCGAATTGCGGGCGCCAGCCCAGCTGGCGCTGGATTTTTTCCGATGAGGCGATCAAACGCGCGGGATCGCCCGGGCGCCGCGCTTTCTCGAGAGCGGGAATTTTTCGCCCTGTGATTTTGCGGCAGGTGTCGATGACCTCGCGCACGCTGGAGCCGCCGCCGGTGCCGAGGTTGTAGAACGCGCTGGTTGCGGCATCGAGGGCGAGAATGTGCGCACGCGCAAGATCGAGAATGTGAATGTAATCGCGAATGCAGGTTCCGTCCGGAGTATCGTAATCGGTGCCGAAGATCTCGACGTGTGGCAGTCGCCCCAAGGCGACCTTCAACACGTTCGGGATCAGATGCGTTTCGCAACGGTGATCTTCGCCAAACTTCTCGGACGCGCCCGCGGCATTGAAATAACGCAGCGCGACAAAGCGCAGCCCGTGAATCTCGTCATACCAGCGCAATATTTTTTCGAACGCCAGCTTGGATTCGCCGTAAGGATTGATCGGTCGCTGCGGGAGAGTTTCGTCGATGGGCACGCGGTCGGGCGGGCCGAAGGTGGCGCAGGTGGATGAGAAGACGAAGCGGCGGCAGTTGGCCGCGAGCATGGCGTCGAGGAGGTTGATGCCGCTGCAAATATTGTTTCGAAAATATTTCGAGGGATCCTGCATTGATTCGCCGACCAACGCGTTGGCCGCGAAATGCATGACCGCGTCGGGCTGAACACGACGCAGAGTGTCGGCTGTTATGTCTCGATCGCCAAGATCGCCCTCGATGAATTTCGCTCGCGAGTCGAGCGCGCGCCGGTGACCCTCGGTAAGATTGTCGAGAATCACGACCTCGTAGTGCTCATCGAGCAACAGCTCTGCGCAAATGCTGCCGATGTAACCGGCAGCGCCGACGACCAGAATTTTCATCGAGCGGGAGTCTGCCGCAGCTTGTTAGCGAATCAAAGCGAAGCGGCCTGATTCTTTTTCTTGCTGGCGATAGCCGCGAGCATGCGTCGAGCACAGGCATTTTTCGAGCGCGGCGTGAGCACCCGAACGCTCTGCTCGGTTGAACCCCACTGTAAAATATCGATGTCGACACGGCGGACGCCCCACCGCTTCATTTCCAGACGCGTCGATTTGAACAGGTCGATTGTGTTCGTGCCGAGCAGGGCCGTGCCGTAGTCGTCGATCACATATTCTTCCTCCGTGTCGACAATCTTGAAGCGGGTGCCGAGGGGAAACCGCGACCAGTCAGAGGCGGCGCTGCGTACGATGCGCCCGGAAAGATATTGACCGACGGCATTGCGTCTGGTGCCGCCGTTTTCCTGCACGCAGTAAGCCGTGGTGCGCACCTTCAGACGGTGCAAATGGGAGGTGGCTTTCTTTTTCGATGCGGGCGGCGTGGCGCAGCTTGCAAGCAGGCCCGTGGCGATGCAGCTAACGGTAAGTCTTAGCAGGGCGGGCGCTTGCAAACCGCGCGCTGAATAGCCATTGAAGGTGGAAGAGGCAAGCGATAATTTGCGCCGTCCCACGGATGCGAACGCTTTCACAGACGCAGGTTTATGCAGCAGAAAATGTGCTCCTGGACGCGCGCCTGGGTCTTTTTCATGAGGAGGAACGCTGGCTCGCTGTGGCCGATTTGCACTTCGGTTTCGAGCTTAGCCAACGGGCGGCCGGGCGGCTTGTGCCCTTTTGGGGGATGGAATCGGCGTGCGCCCGTTTGGTATCCCTCGTGGCTGAGTATCAGCCGCGGCGTCTGGTACTCGTGGGTGATCTCGTGCATGATCACAATGCGGCCGCGCCCTTATCTCGCCTGCTCGCGCAGGTGGGCGAAAGCTGCGAAGTGGTGGCGATCGCGGGCAATCACGATCGCAGATTGCGTCGCTTGATCCCATTGGTGGACTCCTTCGAGACCGAGGCATTTGAATTTCATCACGGTAATTGCGAGCGCGAGCGCTCGGGTCGCGTGCAGATCATCGGCCATTTTCATCCCGCAGCCACGTTGCGCGATGGGGCTGGTCTTCGTTTAAAGTTTCCTGCATTCGTGCAGGAGGATCATTGTTGGATTTTGCCTGCGTTCTCTCCGTGGGCCGCCGGCACGGAATGGATGGCGAGCGAGCAAAGCCGCGTTTGGCTCTGCACACCGCGACGAATCTTGCCGGTCGCCGCGACTCAATCGGCTGCCTAAGCGCGCGCGCCGCTCAGCTCGCTTGTGCAGTGTGGACAACGCCTCGCTGCGACAGGAATCGTCATGGCGCAAGCCGGACAGTCCTTCGAGACCGGCTCCGCTGTGGGCTGCGATCGTTTCATTCTGTTGATCGCTCGGACGATGAGGAAAACAGCGAACGCAACGATGAGAAAGTTAATGAGCAGAGTGATGAAGTTTCCGTAATTCCATGTCACCGCGCCGGCTTTGGCGGCCTCGGCCGGCGTGGCAAACGTCGCTCCGCTGGGAGCACCCCTGAGGACGAGGAACTGGTTCGAAAAATCCAACCCGCCCGTAAGCAGGCCAAGCGGCGGCATAATGATGTCTTTGACGAGTGAACCAACTATGCCGGTAAACGCCGCGCCGATGATAATGCCCACCGCCAGATCGAGCGCGTTGCCTTTGACTGCGAATTCTTTGAATTCTTTCCACATGCTGCTGTCGTAATCAGTTCGTTACGACGTTGACAAGTTTGTTCCGCACCACGACCGCTTTGCGAATTGTCTTGCCGGCGACGAATTCCTGCACACGCGCGTTTGCCAGCGCCATCTTCTCGAGCTGCTGGTCGCTCTCGTCCAGTGGAACACGAATGCGGTCGCGCACCTTGCCATTCACTTGCAAGACGATGTCGACTTCGTCTTCGATAAGGAACCGTTCGTTGTAAGCTGGCCAGGGTTGCTCGGTAATCTGGGCGGGTTCGATTGCGAATTTGTCGCCGAGTTTTTCCCAGAGTTCGGAGCTGATGTGCGGTGCGAACGGGTCGAGAAGAATCAGCAGCACGCGCACGGCCGAGACCGGGATTTTCTCTGCATTCGTGAACGCGTTGACGAAAACCATCATCTGCGAGATCGCAGTGTTGAAAGAGAGCGACTCGATGTCTTCGGTCACTTTCCTGATGCTGGCGTGGATGGTCTTTAGTTGCGATTTATCCGGCGCGATCTCCTGAATTCGCCGGGATAATTCCCAATCGCCCGCCTGATTTTCATCCATCATCAAACGCCACACCCGCGCGAGGAAGCGGGAGACTCCTTCCACCCCGCGCATGTTCCACGGTTTCATCTGCTCGAGCGGACCCATGAACATCTCGTAGCAACGAAACGCGTCCGCGCCGTAGGCATCGATGGCGTCGTCGGGATTCACCACGTTGCCGCGCGACTTCGACATCCTCTGTCCATCCTCGCCGAGGATGATGCCCTGGTTCACTAGGCGCTGGAATGGCTCCGGCTTCGACAAGTGGCCCAGATCAAAGAGTACCTTGTGCCAAAAACGCGCATAAAGCAGGTGCAGGACGGCGTGCTCGGTGCCACCGACGTAGAGATCGACGCCTCCCGGTTTCGATCCTCCCATCCAATACTCCTCGGCGTCCATGCCGACGAAGCGCGATTCGTTGTCGGGATCGCAGAAGCGCAGGTAATACCAACACGAACCCGCCCATTGCGGCATGGTGTTGGCCTCGCGCGTTGCGTCGTCGGAGTAACGAATCCAGTCACGCGCTTTCGCCAACGGCGGCTCGCCCGTGCCCGTCGGTTTGAAATCATCGAGTTCTGGAGGAACGATTGGAAGTTCGCTTTCCATCAGCGCGTGATGTTTCCCATTTTTCCAAAGAATCGGGAACGGTTCGCCCCAGTATCGCTGCCGGGAAAAAAGCCAGTCGCGCAGTTTGTAGTTGATGGCGCGTTTGCCTTTGCCCTCTTTTTCCAGCCAGTCGCTGATCTTCTTTCTCGCTTCCTCGCTGGCAAGGCCGTCGATGATTGGAGAATTGATCGCGACGCCTTCGCCAGTAAACGCCGCCCGCAGCTCGGGTAACACACTCCGACCCGGGGTGCTAACCGGCGCGTTTGGCGACACCACTTCCCGGACCGAAAGATTAAACTTGCGAGCGAATTCCAAATCACGCTCGTCGTGAGCGGGCACCGCCATAATCGCGCCGGTGCCATAGCCGAGAAGTACATAATCGGCAATCCAGATCGGAATTCTCTCCTCGCTGGCGGGGTTGATCGCGAAGGCGCCGGTAAACACGCCGGTCTTTTCTTTCGATAATTCGGTTCGCTCCAGATCGCTCTTGCGCGCGGCGCGCTCGCGATATTCACGCACCGCCGGCCACTCTTCCTCTGTCACGATGAGATCGATGAGAGAATGTTCTGGCGCCAGCACCATGTAAGTGGCGCCGTAAAGCGTATCGGGGCGCGTGCTGAACACGCGGATTTTGGATCCCGCATTCCGCATTTCCCGTTCCGCAATCTCAAAGTCGATCTCGGCGCCTTCGCTTTTTCCGATCCAATTGCGCTGGAGCAATTTTATTCCTTCCGGCCAGTCGAGGCCGGCCAGTTCATCAATCAAGCGCTCGGCATAGGCAGTGATACGCAGCATCCATTGCCGCATTGGTCGCCGAACGACGGGAAACCCGCCGACCTCGCTTTTCCCATCAACAACTTCTTCATTGGCTAAAACGGTCCCTAATTCCGGGCACCAGTTCACCGGCACATCGGCCACATAAGCCAGGCGCACACTGTCCGGATTATCGCCGCGATAGCTGGAGATCGGCTCGGCTTTGTTCGTCGCCGGATTGAACCACGAGTTGTAAATTTGGAGAAAAATCCATTGTGTCCATTTGTAATAACCGGGATCGGTCGTGTTGATCTCGCGCGGCCAATCGTAGGAGAAGCCGATCCGTTTTAATTGCGATTTGAATTTCGCCACGTTCTCGCGCGTGGTGATGGCTGGATGTTGTCCAGTCTTGATGGCGTATTGCTCGGCGGGCAAGCCGAACGCGTCCCAGCCCATCGGATGCAGGACGTTGAAACCGCGCATCCGTTTGTAGCGCGCGATGATGTCAGTGGCGGTATAGCCCTCCGGATGCCCAACGTGCAAACCCGCACCGCTTGGATAGGGAAACATGTCGAGCACATAAAATTTTGCTTTGGATGAATTAAACTCTCTGACGCCCGGGTTCGGAGCGTGAAATTCTTGCCGCTCTTCCCAAATGCGTTGCCACTTGGATTCGAATCGATCGAAGGGATAAGGTTTGCGGCGTTCGCTGCTCATAAAGCGGGGAAACGAAACTATGGTCATTCCGAGCGAAGTCGAGGAGCTTGGTGGCGCTAGCTTTAAGGTGACTTCATCGAGAATCCATCGGTTGCGCGGAGTTTATCCTGAGTGAGCGAAGCGAATCGAACGGACTTCGCTCGGGATGACAAACCTATTGTTCGCTTCACGGAACGCGCATAAGACGCGCGAGTTCGCGGATTTGCTCGGACCAGATTTTCTTCTGCGCGATCTCACGTCGGAACAAACCGTCCCGAAGATTGCGGAGTCTGGCAATAGCTTCGAGGAAAACGCAACCATCAAGGCGCTGGTTGTGTCGCAGATGTTTCCAACGACGATCGTGATCGCGGATGACTCGGGACTCGAAGTTGCCGCTCTCGGCGGCGCGCCAGGAATCTTCTCCGCACGTTATGCAGGGGAGAATGCCAGCGATCAGCAGAACATCGAGAAACTGCTGCGTGAGCTCCAAGCTTGCTCGTCTCGCTCAGACAGAAGCGCGCTTTGGTCGGATTGGACGGCTCGCTTCTGTTGCGTGCTGGCGGCGGCAAATGGCGGCCGGCTCGCTGGCGTATTTAAGGGCGAGGTTACTGGTCGGATTATCGACTCGCCGCGCGGCGAGAACGGCTTTGGTTATGATCCTGTCTTCGTTCCCAGCGGATATGCCAAGACATTCGCCGAGTTAGGGAGCAAAACGAAAAACCGAATAAGTCATCGGGCGCGAGCTACCGACGAACTACGGAGGTTCCTGAGAGAGCTTCCCAGCTAACGACCGCTTGGCGGCGCCGCCCGGATTTGGTAGCCCACCTTTTGAATTCCCACCTGTCGCACCTTATCGAGTAATGCGATAACGTCGCCGTGAATCGACATCATTTCCGCGCTGATGGACACTTTGATGTTGGGGTTAGCGGCGTGCAGTTGATAGAGCCGCGGTAACACCTGGTCATCGTTGATCAATGCATTGTCGAAAAAAACCTCGTTGCCGGGGGATACGCGAATGGCCACGAAATCTTTCACAAGCTGATTTGCCTGCGGAGCGCCTTTAGCTGGCAGGTTCACCTTGATCCCCTTCATGTGAGTCTGGCTCAGACTCACCATCATGAAACTGGCGAGAAGGAAGAACATGATATCGATGAGCGGAATAATTTCGATCCGCGCATGTTTTTTTGGTAAAGGTGAAGCGACTCGCATCCTAGTAAGAAGCGCCTGTCATCGTAAACGTGATCGGGATTCGCACCTTGGGCGCGGCTGCGCCGGGTTTAAATCGCCAGCGTTTAAATGCACTCACGGCTGAGTTATCAAGAATTGGGTTGCCCAGACTCTGCGCCATCGAAACATCGCTAACAGATCCGCTGGCAACATCGATGCTGAGCAGAGCAACGCCGTTGCCGGTGATACGCCGCGATCGCGCTTCATACGGATACTCAGGTTTCGGGGCACTGATCGCCACCGCCTTCGCGCCGGAGGCGTTCATCTGGCCCGGTGGGCGCGGAGGTCCGGCGACTTGAGGGGCTTTAATCGGCTGGACTTTCGACGGTTTATTCTGCTTAGGCGGCGGAGTCTGGTCTTCGTGAAATTCCGGTTGAATGTCTGGTGGCGGAGGCTCGTCCGGCACCGGAATATCCTCCGGTGGGGGAGTGGGCTCTTCCGCCGGTGGCATATCCAGCGTCGCCTCGATCGTCGCTGTAGGAACGTCGCTCAGATCGACTGGCGGCGGCTCCTTGTGGAAGGCGACGGCCACGGCGATGCCGTGTATGGCTAACGCGCCGCTAAAGGCAGCAATAACCTGCCACTTCGGTGCCGGTTTGTACAATAATGGACCAGCCATGGTTTAGGGACCTGGATTTGCACCGGGCACACCTTTCAGTGCCTCGCTTTTTATCTCGAATGCAATTTTATAAAAACCCTGTGAACGGAGGATGTCGAGGACCCGGATGATATTCCCGTGAACGGTATCGCGATCACCCCGGACGAATACTTTCGCGTCTGGATTTTCCCGATGCACCTTTCCCAGCGTCGCCGTCAACGCTTCATAGGTCATCTTTTCTTTGTCGAAATAGGCATCTCCATTCGAGTCAACCGATACGCTGATATAATCGCGTTTCGATTGCGTCTCGCCTGAGACGCCCGTGGGCAACGTCACCTTTATCCCCTTCATGTGGATTTGGCTCAAGCTCACCATCATGAAGCTGGCGAGCAGGAAGAACATGATGTCGATAAGCGGAATAATCTCGATCCTCGCTTTTTTGTGCGGGATGGGACTGCCGACGTGCATAGCGCTCCTTTAGATCGACGAGCTGGTGGCGGCGGAGGGAGTACGGGACTCGATCCCCACTCCCGCGGGCGCTCTGTTTTGCGCTTCAAGCATAACTTCCAGGTTGGTCGCTGCGGTTTGTAATTCGAACTCCAAGTTAGACACGCGCGAGGTAAAGAAGTTGAAAGGAATCAGCGCGAAGATGGCGATACCGAGACCGCAGGCCGTGGCGATGAGCGCTTCGGCGATACCGCCGGTCACCGCCGTCACCGCCAACTCCTCATTTCCAAGGAAGCTGAACGAGCGAATCAAACCGGTGATCGTTCCCAACAGACCTAATAGCGGCGCTAACGTCACCAAAGTATCCATGACGACGAGGAAACGTCCTGCGCGTTTGATCTCGATGCCAGCGGCGACTTGCAGAGCGCCCTGCAGGGAAGCATGCTGGTGGTTCAGTCCGTTCCACATCATGCGCAGCACCGGGTCACGCGACCCGCGCGAAAGGCGTGACGCTTCCGCTACGTCGCCGGTTTCGATGGCGGTGAAAACCTTCTCAATTCTCTTTGGATCGCGACGCATCCAGCGGCCCAGCCACCAGAAAACGCGCTCGAGCACGACGGCGAACCCTATAATGGAGACGATCAGGATGGGCCACATAATCGGCCCTCCCTTGCGGAAGTTATCCAGAAGAAAGTTGGTCCAACCTGTTTTCGCCGGGGCCACGGAGGGCGAGGGCGCTGCCGAAGCAGCGGGAGAGGCCGCGCTCAAAGTGGCCGAGATGGCGGGGCTGGGCATTTCGCCCGGCACGCCCGGCGTGGTGGCAGCGCCGATAGCGGGCGATGTGACCGCGCCCGGAGCTGCGGGGGAAGCGACGCCGGCAACGTTGGGCGATGTGGCCACGCCCGGCGGCGGAATGGCAGGCCCCGCTGGAGTTACAGCCGGGGGCGGCGTTTGTCCCGGAGCCGGCGGAAGCGGTGGCGGGTTTTGCGCAATAGCGCTGGCGATAATGGCGGTGAGAGCGAGAGAGGCAGTCAGCAGTTTTTTCATAAGCGAGTGGAGTTGTAAGCGGGCTCGGCCGTGACGAAGACGTTTATCCCAAACGAACTCGTCCGAAGTCCAGCAAAACTTTTTCGTCTGTGCGATGGCATCATTTGATGTGACGCTGCTTTTAAATATCGAAGCAGGGTGGCGCGCGGGATGTAAAGCGCAGGCGCGAAGTGAGTTTTCGAGCAACAATTTTGTCCCAACACCCGAGTTCAGTGCATCGCGTCGCGCACGACATTTCGCAGGGGGGCCCATTCGCCGATGCGAGCTTCGAGTTCGTCTCCCGCGTGGATCGGTCCTACGCCGGAGGGTGTTCCCGTGAGGATGACGTCGCCTGGCAGGAGGGTGATTTGCTGGCTCGCAAATGCGACGATTTGGCCAACGGAATAAATCATTTGGCTGGTGCGCGCGCGCTGTCTGGTTTCGCCGTTTTGTTTTAAAGTAATCTCGACATCGGAAACATCGGCGTCGCAGTAAACGAACGGGCCAAGAGGCGTGTAGGTATCGAATGACTTACAACGGCCAAATTGTTTCTCCGATTTCTGGAGAATGCGATCGCTGATATCGAGTCCAATGGTGTAGCCAAAAATGACGGTGTGCGCTCTCTCGGCCGCAATATTTTTCGTGTTTGCGCCGATGACGATGGCGAGCTCAGTCTCGAAATCGGTCTGGTGCTCCGGAAAGGCGATCTCGATTGCACCCTGATGCGCCACGAGTGAGCTTGGCGCTTTGAACCAAATGAGCGGTGTGCCGAGCGGCGTGCGCTTCATTTCCGCGATGTGCTCGGCATAGTTTAAGCCGACAGCGATCAGTTTCGAAGGCGCGACCGGGACGACGATCTCGAGCCCGTCGAGTGGGATGACGGCGCGGCTGGGTTTGACACTTAACCAAAAACAATCCTCGAGAACGTGCACCTGCGTCCCGACGACTTCGCCGTGAAAAATTCGCGCGCCTGATCGAAAACGGCCGAATGTGCGCATTGCCAGATTGTGAGGGCAACCCGCTCCGGTTGCCGAGATGAAATTTCCGCGCGCTGGC
This sequence comes from Chthoniobacterales bacterium, assembly GCA_038207045.1. Taxonomy (GTDB): domain Bacteria; phylum Verrucomicrobiota; class Verrucomicrobiia; order Chthoniobacterales; family UBA10450; genus AV69. Next base: position 53,008 of record JBBRAF010000003.1, on the reverse strand, counting down.
ACAAAGCCAGGCACGGGACCGGACGGAATTTTAAACGCGTGTCATCCTGGGCGCAGCCGAGGATCCCGTCCGCGCTAGCTCTAAGCTAACTTCCAGTATTCATCGATTCCGCGGAGTTACTTTGAGCGAGTGCGCGAGTCGAACGGGCTCCGCTCGGAATGACAGGACTACCTTGGCGCGATCCCCACGAAATCCCGTACGCGTTTGGCTTCCGAAATCGACAACGTGCTTCCGTCCTTTTTTCTTAACCAGAAGGCGCTGGAGGAGCCACCATCCAGATTCAGGGCGCGCGAGACGTGAAAATCGTTAGCAAACGAACGGTCTGACAGAGCACTTCCCAGTTGCGCCAGTGTCAGATCGCTCGAGACCCCGAGCGCGGCCATCCCTCCGCGCGCGACGGCGGCGAACGTTCTGCGCGCTTCTCGCTTGTCATCCAGATTGGCAACGCGGACGCCCCGATCGACCAGGAAAGGCCCGCATTCTACCGCCGCCTCGAGTTTGCGCCGAGGCGAATATTCCCCCACGCGACCGATCTCGACTCCGCGAGAGGAGGCGGAGAGAACGCCCGTAAGCAGGCGCGCCCGCGTCTTGGGCGAGGTGGTCGCACCATTAATCACGCGCAGACCAATGGGCTTGAAATTGGTGTCGAAGTAACCGCCGTTGACGCCGGCAATACATTTTTCGCGCGTCATCGCTTCCGCCAGACTATCGGTGCTGCCCGCGTTATCGATCACACGCAGCATCACCGATTTTGCGGGGAAGAGCGCGAGATCGAGCGTTGCGTCGGCCCCACCGGCCGCCTCGCGCACGACAAAGTGCCGATGCTCAACGCCGGACACTCCCGTCGGCGCGGTGTCAGACGAGATAACCTGCCATTCCGCCGTCGCCGTTTGGACCAGGGCGAGCGCGGCGAAAACAAACGCGCTAGGTTTTCGCACCGTATTTTTCCAGGAGCGCCTGGAAACGTGCGTCATTCCGCAGCGGATCCCAGACTGGATCGAGTTTCAGAACTTGGACCGTAATTCCCGCTGGGCTATTGAGTGAATGCTCGATCAGCGCGAGCGCCTTGTCCGATTCGCCCGTCCAAACATAAATTTGCGCGAACCCGACCGTGATCTCGGGACCGGCGAGTGCATCCTTCGACTCCGGCATCAGCTCGGCGGCGCGTTCTCCTTCCCGAATCGCATCCTCTTTGCGATGGAGCCCGGCGTTGATCATGCCCAGCCGTCCGTGGAGTGTTGCATCCGTCGGCGCTTCGCGCACTTGCTTTTCGACAAATTCGCGGGCCTGCTCGAAGGCCGCTCGCGCCTTGTCTTTCTCGCCCATAAAATAATAGCAAATGCCTTCCAACATCATCTTGGGAGTGTGTGTCCCATTTTCACCGTGAATGGTATCGCCTGGCAGCTTCTGCAGGAGCGCTAGCGCATCGGGAAATTTTCTTTGATAAAATAAAAGGCCGATCCGTGCTTCGCTCACCATTCCCTCGGGATCGAACCCGGCCGGCACCTGCATCAATCCCTGCGCCCACGCGTTCACGTCACCTTTCCATGCGATGGCCAACTGGGCTTTCATGGCATGCAGGCCCATTTCGGTCGGCGCTATTTTCAATCCGCGGTCGAACGTTTTCTCCGCCGCCTCGTAGTTTCTGACCGCCATGTAATTGATGCCCAGGTTTTGCAAAACCCACACATCTTTTGGATTGATGGCGGCAGCCTTTTCAAAGTTCGCCGTCGATTCCGCCCATTTCGCCTGCCGCCGCTGAATCGCTCCGAGGGAGAGCAACACCTCGGCATCATTCGGCAGCCCGTTTTGCGCGATTTTGAATTCTGCCAGGGCGCGATCGTAATCGAGGTCACCGTAATAATAACAATAACCCAGCGCCAGGTGCGCCTCGGGCAGATCCGGCTGGAGCGCCAACGACTTCTCCGCCAATTGCCGTGGCCTTGTCCGGCGCGTGCCCGAAGCTTCGTAGGTGTGATAAATCCAGCTTTCCACGTGCGACAGCCTCGCCAGGGCCAGGGCAAACTGCGGGTCGAGCGCAATGGCGCGCTCGTAGAGCTGCACACTTTGCTTCAGCTTCGCCAAATCTTGCGGAACGAACAAATTCCTCGCCTGCAAATAGGCCAGATATGCTTCGCCATTTTCCGTCGGCTTGCGCGTGAGCTGGGCTTTCTCGGTCGGCGATAGTTTCGCTTGCAGCTCGCCCGCGATTTTCTGCGCGAGATCGGTTTGAATCGCGAACACATCGGTGAGGTCGCGATCGTAATCTTCCGCCCACAGGTGTTGATCGTTCTCGGCGTTTATCAGCTGTACGTTCACGCGTACACGATTGTTTTTGCGGTCGGTGCGCACGCTGCCTTCAAGGATGGCGGAAACGCCCAGCGCTTTGCCGATGTCGCGAACACTTGAAGCCTTGCCGCGGTAACCCATTACCGACGTGCGCGAGATTACCTTCAGGTCGCCGATCTTGGCCAGGTTGGTGAGGATATCGTCCTGGATGCCATCGGCAAAAAACGCGTTCTCTTTGTCATCGCTCAGGTTCTCGAATGGCAGAACCGCGACCGATTTATCCAGCTTTCGGGCCATCGCTCGCGGCAGCACGAAGAAGCCGGCCACAGCCGAGACGAGGACGCCGATCCCGAGCAAAATCAAGAAATTGCGCCGGCCGCGCCGTTGAAGGGGAACGCTCGGAACAGGCTCTGTCGCGCGAATTCCCTGCGGCGTCACGTCGTAAGCCCACGCCAGAATGAGCGCGATGGGAAACCCGAGCAACAACAGCACGATGACAAGGCGCAGCGACCAGGCAGGCAGCTCCCATGCTGGGAAAACAGCCGACGCGACTTGGATAATACCGCCGGCCGCGATGGCGTAGCCGACCGCGACGCGATAAACCTTGCGCCGTTTCACTTCCTCGAAAAAGCCGCTCATTCCGCGTAACTCTACAATATCCGCCTGTCTGTTCAGACAAGATTTCGCGCGCGAAATTCAGCGAGCAATCTTTTTGCGGCACGAAAAAGTGACGCGCAACCGAATCCCCGCCGGCGGGCTGTGCCAATATGATGGCAGACTTGGGCAGGCCCTATCACTTCACCCCGGTCGCAAAAACGGTTTGGAAATTAGGGCTCTGTTTTTCGCGTGAGACAACGCGCACATCGATATTCTTGAAACCCGCGCGCTCCAGCAGTTCGTGCAACCGCACTTCGCTGAAGCCAAGCCAGTGATCGGCATAGAGCTCGCGCGCTTTTTCAAAGCGATGTGCCAGCAGATCGAGAATCACGACACGACCATTCCGTTTTAGCATGCGATGAGCGGCTTCGAGCGCGCGCTCCGGGCGAAGAGCGTGGTGCAACGCCTGGCTAAAGACCGCCAAATCCACGCTGTTGGTTTGAATCGGTGGATCCTGAATATCACCAAGCCGATATTCCAGATTCTTGAGCCGATGCTGCTTCGCCAGCTGCGATGCGAACGCGACCATCTTGGGCGAATTATCAACCGCGATGACCTTGCGCGCCGTCTTCGCCAGAAGCTGTGAAAGCGTTCCTTCGCCTGCTCCCAGATCGGCCACAGTCACGGCTGGAAGCAAAGTGATCAGAGTGTGTGCGAGCGCTTCCCAGGAACGGCCCGGCACGTAGCTGCGTCCGAATTTTCCCGCCAGCTCATCGAAATACTCACGCGCTCTATCCTGTCTCTTACGCAAGGCCAACTTCAGCGCCGTGCGATCGCGTGATGTCTCGGGTATTTCACGAGCCAGCGTGTGCAACAATTCCTGCACGCGCGCGCGCGCGCCATTTCTTTGCCCGTTCTGCAATCCGTAGTAAACATTCTTACCGGCGCGGCGATCTTTCACCGCGCCCGCCCGTTTCAATTGCGCCAGATGGCTTGAAATGCGCGATTGCCCCATCCCGAGAATTTCCTGCAATTCGGCCACGGACAATTCGTCCTGCTCCAGCAACAACAGCATGCGCAGGCGGGTCGGATCCGCCATGAGGCGAAGAAAATTAATCGTTGACGCCATTCTGAGCCTGAACGATACATCTACATATCATGATTGGTCAATATGTTCGCAGTTGAGTGGAAACGTTAAGCCGCGACTAACCCTTCATCCCTTCGCCTCTTCAACGCTCTCATGCTCCGCCGTTTCATCTTCGCCTCCGAGTCCGTCGGCGAAGGTCACCCCGATAAGGTTTGCGACACCATTTCTGATGCCGTGCTTGATGCCTGTATCGCGCGCGACAAACACAGCCGCGTGGCCTGCGAGACTTATGCCAAGAGTAACGTCGTGATCGTCGGCGGCGAGATTACCATCCCCAATCTGCCCAAAAGCGCGCATCTCGAGAACGTCATTCCCATCAACCAGATCGTGCGCGAGACGGTGCGCGACATCGGCTACGTCCATGACGACGACGTTTTCCACGCCCGCAAGATTTTCGTAAACACCGTCATCACCGATCAATCCCACGACATCGCCCAGGGCGTTGATGCCAGGCGCGCCAAGGGCAAGCAAACGGCCGAGCAAGGCGCCGGCGATCAGGGACTCATGTTCGGGTTCGCTTGCGACGACACGCCGGAGCTCATGCCCGCGCCGATCATGTTTGCGCATCGGCTCGGGCGTGAGCTAACGAGAATCAGAAAAAGCGGTAAAGCCGAATGGCTGCGGCCCGATGCCAAGTCGCAGGTCTCGGTCATTTATGAAAATGGAAAACCGATCGGACTCTCCAATGTCGTCATCTCTACCCAGCACACGCAGGAGAAAGATCACAAAGAGATCGAGAAATTTTGTATCGAGAAGGTCATTCGCAAGGTGCTACCGAAGTCTATGGTCAACGGCACCACGAAGTTTCTCATTAATCCCACCGGGCGTTTCGTCATCGGCGGTCCTCAGGGCGACACCGGGCTGACTGGACGCAAGATCATTGTCGATAGTTACGGCGGCTGGGGTCGTCACGGCGGCGGTGCATTTTCGGGGAAGGACCCTTCCAAGGTAGACCGGAGCGCGGCTTACATGGGACGTTGGGTCGCTAAGAATGTGGTAGCCGCCGGGCTGGCATCACGCTGTGAGATCCAGTTCGCCTACGCCATCGGCTTCCCCGACCCGGTGAGTATGAACATTAATACCTTCGGCACCAACACCGTGGCGGAAGAATCCATCGAACACGCCATCAATCGAACCTTTTCCTTTAAACCGGCCGACATTATCGAACAGCTCGATCTACTTCGGCCTATTTACAAAAAGACAACTAACTACGGGCACTTTGGTAAAGATGATCCCGATATCACCTGGGAAAAAACAGACAAAACGGCTGAGCTGAAGAAGGCGGCAAGGTAGCAGACTTTATGAGCGCAACTATTACAGAGCAGAAGACCAGACAAGATTACAAAGTCGCCGATATCAACCTGGCGGAATGGGGTCGCAAGGAAATGAGCATCGCGGAAAAGGAGATGCCAGGGCTGATGGCTATCCGCCAAAAGTATGCGCCAGCTAAGCCCCTCCAAGGCGTTCGTGTGACTGGTTCGCTGCACATGACAATTCAGACTGCGGTCCTGATAGAAACTCTGATCGAACTCGGGGCGAATGTGCGCTGGGCGAGCTGCAATATTTTCTCTACCCAGGATCATGCTGCTGCGGCCATTGCTAAAGCGGGCGTTCCTGTGTTCGCCTGGAAAGGCGAGACGCTGGAAGAGTATTGGTGGAGCACTTACCAGGCTATCTCACATGGCGGTGGGAAAGGACCCCAACTTATTATTGATGATGGTGGGGATGCCACGCTTCTTATTCATAAAGGTTACGAGCTGGAGGAAGGAAGCGATTGGGCGAAGTCGCCGTCCGCTAATAAAGAGGAGCAGGTAATTAAGGATCTCTTACTTGAAGTGCAGCGGGAGAACCCCTATCGCTGGCATGAGTTAGTAAAGGATTGGCGTGGCGTATCGGAAGAAACGACAACCGGAGTTCACCGGCTCTACAAGATGTTCCAGGAAGGACGGCTCCTGGTGCCGGCGATCAACGTGAATGATTCGGTGACCAAGTCGAAGTTCGACAATTTGTATGGCTGCCGGCATTCCTTGATCGATGGTTTAAATAGGGCTCTCGACGTCATGATTGCGGGTAAAGTCGCTGTCGTCTGTGGTTATGGCGATGTCGGCAAAGGCTGCGCGCAGTCCCTGCGCGGACAGGGGGCGCGCGTGATCGTGACCGAGATCGATCCGATCAACGCTCTTCAAGCCGCAATGGAGGGATATGAAGTCACAACGATCGAAGAGACCCTCGGCCGCGGTGACATCTACATCTCTACCACTGGAAACGTCGATGTCATCACCCTCGACCATATGTCGCGGATGAAAGATCAGGCCGTGGTCGCTAACATCGGTCACTTTGACAATGAGATTCAGGTTGATCGATTGAACCAGTCCAAGGGAGTGAAGCGCATCAATATCAAACCACAGGTTGATAAGTACGCTTTCCCGGATGGTCACGAGATCTTTCTTTTGGCCGAAGGTCGACTGGTCAACCTTGGCTGCGCCACGGGACATCCGAGCTTTGTCATGTCGAACTCGTTTTCGAATCAGGTTCTGGCTCAACTTGATCTGTGGAAGAACAAGGATACCTACAAGGTAGGTGTTTATGTGCTTTCAAAGAAGCTGGACGAGGAAGTCGCTCGCCTACATTTGGAGAAGATCGGAGTTAAGCTGACTAAGTTAAGCAAGGATCAGGCGGACTATCTCGGCGTGCCCGTCGAAGGTCCGTACAAGTCGGAGCATTATCGCTACTAAATATTAGCGGATCTAGCGATTTTCTGCTGGAGATACCATGAGAAGTAGCCGGCATACCTTTTCTGTAGCTCCGGCTTCTGCCAGTCTTTTCCAGTAAGTAGCTTGCGACACCTGGCCGAACCACATTTGCATTCGATGGAGTAGTTATCGTCATCCGTGGTGCACCAATCGTGTGTCAACTCTTCGCCGGCATGAATGTCGCGCAGGGCGACGAAGACAATGTTGCCGCAGACGCCGAGGTTGGCGTCGCAGGAATGGTTGCTGTAGAGCATTGAGCCTTCGCGCTCGTCTGCGCTTACTGGAGCGATAAACCAGTCATCCGAAATTTGAATCTCGACCGGTCCGAGCCGCGTGTTGATCTCCCGCAATTGCTCGCGATTAACAATGCTCCCTCCTTTTATCATGACGATCTCCTCGTTGGCTATGGGAGCGGTGGCAAACAAGCCCCATCCGTGGATGGGACTTTCCCTGACTTCACTCTTGGGCGAGCGCCAGGAGAGCTTCATTAATTAGATGCAGCTTAAAGAGGCGAACGCTTCGCCTGTCCGGGGCCGGGGGAGAGAACTTGCTGCGGGCGAAGCCTACATGATGTGCCAGCGCGGCTTGCCGGTTTTACGATCGGTTTCCCATAAGCGGCGCCCGCCCAAAAAGGCATTGCGGTTGTCACCCTGTCGGACGCCGGAGGGAAGCTGATCCATTTTTTTAACGTTGCCGCCCCCAAGTACGACAGCATCGGCGATAAAGGAAAGCTTCAGCTGAGCAACGGCGTAGCGCACCTCATCACGCCAGGCTTCCTTTCCCAGGCGGTCGAGTGCAGCCTTGCCCAACCAGTCTTCGATGCGGCGATGGTCGCGATATGGCAGGTCGCCGAGCTCGAGCGGTAAAACATTGTTTTCCCAAACCATGGCCGCGCCTAATCCGGTCCCGAGGCCGAGGAACAGGGTGCGGCCGCGAACATGACCGCCGAGCGCCTGCATGGCCGCATCATTGATTACCCGCACCGGTTTGCCGAGCGCGCGACGGAAATCAAATCCTGCCCACCCTTTGCCGAGGTGCTTCGGATCGTGGAAGATCTTGCCTTTTCGCACCGGCGCCGGGAAACCGATCGATATCTTGTCAAAGACCTTGTCGCGGACGGTTTCCTTGAATTGTTCGACAAAATCGCGTGGACGCATGTCCTCGCCGGAATCGAATTTCTCCCGGCGCGTCGGCGAGGTCATGAGTTTGACATGCGAACCTCCGATATCGACGACCAGAATCCGATTTTTCATCACGCGTGGTACCGCAGACGGGAGTCTATTCGCCGATACCGATGGAACGGCCGAGGCGCTTCAACACGCCTCCGCGCTGGACGTCTTCCGCAGTCGGCGCCGGCCAGCATTCCACAATTTCGAGAGCGAGGAAGCGGAAGAGGCCGAGCCGCGCAGACTTCAAATCGAGCCGGAGATTGCGCGCGATCTGAGCGAGGGAACGGTTGCCATTGAATTGCGAGGCGAACTGCGCTTCCGAAACCGTGAGGCGAAGATTTTGCACGCGAGCGAAACCGTCCCGGGTGTAGGCCGGTATGGATGCAAGATCGACCTCCGGCTGCTCGGCGATATCGCCGGCCTGGACGCTGCGCAACGTCGCCACCGCCCACTGATTGAGATCTTCGTCTCCCGTCATTTCGCGGGCGAAATCCGGCAGCGGCTCGAGCGATGTGAGAGCGAAACGGACGCGCGGCGCGCACCAGAGTTGGGCGAAAAGCTTTTGACCATAATGCTGCGCCAGCTGGAGTGCCGGCTCGCGCTGAAGGAGATCGTCGCGCATGAGCACCATAAACATCGGTGCGCCAGTTTGCGTCTGACTCGCGCGTGCCTGTTCCAGACGCTCGGGCTCGATGTTCACGAGAGTGATGGGAGTCTCCGCACAGTACAAGTTCGTGTCCCGTGTCGTCACCAGCATTACTTTTCCCTCAGCGGCGTAAAGCTGGACATCAGCTTTCGCCCAGGAAAAGGAGAGCACACCGGTGAGTTGTTCGCGCTCGATGACGCGCAAAGCGCGGATAAGAGAAAAAAAGCTCGTGTCGCCAACGAAGTAAGGCGGCGCGGTTACGCCGCCGTCCCACTGCGGGCCATGGTGGCGCGCAGGAGAGCCGCCATTAACCGCTCGCGATAACGACGCCGTACTGGCTTCACTCCAGATCGGCGACCCTCCGACGCGCGTATCCGCTTCGCTTTCCGGCCCGATTACGTCGCTAAACTCCGCCACCGATATTGATTCAGCCTCCTTGCCAGCCTCGGCTTCGGTGCCCGGGATGCGCGGCAAATGCTGCTCGACCGCCTTCAAGAGCATATCGGAGGAGAATGGCTTGTTGAGAATCGCCAGAACATTGGGAAATTCTTCCTGGGCGCTGGCCAAATCGGCGCCAAAGCCGGACATGTAAAGCACGGGAATATTTGTGGTCGCTTCGTCTTCATGAAGCAGGCGACTCACCTCATCTCCGCGGAGATCGGGCAAAAGATAATCAAGCAGAATCAGGCCGGGCTTTTGATCGGCTGCGGCCTGCAAACCTTCTTCCGCCGTAGCCGCCGCCACCACGTCGTAATTCGCTTCCGCCAAAATTTCCTGCACGAAAGTGAGCAGCATCAGACTGTCATCAATGACGAGAACCTTCTGTCGCTGGGAGGGCGCGAGTTTTTTGCGTTGGGCCCGCCGTTCGCTCGTTTCATCGACTTTGCGCACCGCCTCCATGAGGAGGAACTGCCAGTCGAGGTCAATCGTGCGCGGTGGAGAACCAGTGCCAGACACTTCCGAAATCTTACCGCCCTTCCAGCTCACAATCTCGTTGAAGGCCTCGACTCCTTCCCCACCGGGGGTAGTGGCGTGGCGCACTTGTCCATTCTCAAAGTAAACGCGGGCCTTTTCCCCCGCCGGCCCGCTAAATTCGAGTGCGGAAGTCGCGCCGCTCATGCATTTGAGCTGAATAATGTCCGACAGATGAAGATCACTGAGCGTGCCCTGAAATTTCTCGCCCTTTGTCTCCTCCTCCTCCGTGCGCAGCAGCAGTTGCACGAGCTCGACGAACTCTGCCTGTGGCAGCGGTTTCTCAAGAAAATGGATCGCGCCCATCCGTGCCACCTGCTCGCGTTGAGAATCGAGCCGGACATCGCTCAGCACGATCGCGCGCGCGTTTGCATGGCTCGTGCGCAAATCGAGCAGAAAATCGTTTCCCAGATCTTTGGCCCCGTCCAAATCAAGAACGAAAAGATCGGGACGGTCACTTACCACCAGGCGATGGGCGTCTTCCAGATTTCGCGCGAGGTCGACTACGGCATCCGGCGCCGCTTCGTGCAGCGCGCTTAGAATTGTCGAGCCGAGAGAATCATCCGGCTCCAGCACAAGAATGCGGCCTTCGGATTTCGACCTGGAAGTTTTTTTCACGGAATCGAGGACGTGCCGAGACGGTGCTCGGACGCGTCCCTCAAGGAAATGATGCTTCTCCGAAAATGGAAAGCAATTTCTCCGCCGCGGACGGGGCGCCTGGGCGGAAACAGAGGCAGCCGCCGTCCTTTGTCGGCCGCAGAAGGGTGGGCGGGCTGAAAGAACCCGGCCGCGAGGCAGGTCGGCAGCGGCAAGATTTTATTGCCGCTCAAAGCGGAACGCCGACGCTTCTAGCGTGTCTGGACACCCGCGGTAACCGCGTGGGCGTTGTCTGTCTTGACCGTGGTCGAGCAACCGGAAATCGCCGCCATCGGGATCAAGGCGCCAACGAGAGAGAGTAAGAATGGTTCGCAGAATTTTTTTAGAATTGGAAACGCGCGGCGAATTGGGCACGGCTTTCTCATCTCGCCGTTGCGTACCGGCGCGCAAGTTCCGGCCGGCTGACCTTGCCCCGCTCGTTCACCGGGATGCGACTGACAAGGAAGATGCGGCGCGGCGTTTGCCAACTGCTCAGTCGCGCCCGGCAATGCCTGAGCAACTGTTCTTCCGTGATATCACCCGCCACGACCACGCACGCAACGACCTCCTGGTTCCGCCGGGTCGAATCGCGGGCGAAAGCAACAGCTTCGCGAACGCCGGCAAAGCGGATGAGCTGCGCTTCGATTTCTGCCGGACTCACTTTCTTGCCCGCTACGTTGATCAGATCCGAGGCACGGCCCACAATGCGATAACCGTCGGCCGTTTTCTCCAGCAGATCGTCTGGAATGAAAACCCCGCCGCCTAGTTTTGTCTCATCCGGCTCAGGGAAATAGCCATCGCCTACGGCTGCGCTGCGCACGCGAATGGCGCTGACAACTCTTCTCGAACCGCCGCGATCAGATCCCTCTACCCGTGAGGGAGTGCCGGGATCGTCCTTCGCATCGAGTTCCTCTATCTCCACACCGCGCAAGGCCGGGCCGACAAATCCTGGCGTTGCACTCGCTTCGCCCACGTAACAAATGCCACCGCATTCGGACGAACCGTAGAAGGAGTGGATAACGCGTTCAAATCCTGCGTGGAAACGATCTGCGAGTGCCGCGCTTAAGGGTGCACCCGCGGAAATGCACAAGCGCAATTTCGGCAGCGATGGCGCGTCGGTCAGCTCGCAAAACGATTGATAAAAAACGGGCATGCCCGGGAAAACGGTCGCGCCGCTCCTGGCGATGTTATCGAGAATAGCGCGGGGCATGCGATCGCTGCTAAGCACAAGGGGGATGGCACGCGCGAGAAGCGGCGTGAGCAGGTTGCTGAAGCCATAGGAATGCGAGATGGGAATGACGCCGAAGTTCAAGTCACGCGCCGTCATTCCCATGGTGTCGCAAATGTTCTCGCAATCGGCGAGCAGTTGCTGGCTGCGGAAACGGACCGCGCGCGGCGCAGCCGTGGTGCCGGAGGTGAGTTTCAGGAGCGACGGCTGATTGTCTTGCCAGCGACTTGTCGCTGCTGGTGTCCTCACCGGCGGGACGAGTTGCAACGCTATCCCCCTACCGCCGAGGACGGCGGCAGCGACAACGCCGCAGGTCGTAAACACGGCATTGCACTGCTCCTGGCCGATTGTTTGTTCGAGAGGAAGAACGACAATGCGTTTGCGCAAACAGGCCAGGAAAAGCGACGGCCAGTCAGCGTGATTTCCAATCTGAATGGCGAGAACTTCGCCGGCGTCGACACAACCCAGTTCACTCTTGAGCTCGCTTGAGCGTTTTTCGATTCCAGAAAACGTGCGCGCAACCCTTCCGTGCTCGTCGAGAATGGCAGGACGCTCCCGATTTTCCCGTAGAGTTCTTTCCCACGCCGCCAGCAGTGGATCGTCCGCCGCGGTCGCTTGCGTCGCACCCGTCCCGCGCTTAGAATATAAACTCGTTTTTGACATGAAAGCGGACATTCACCCCGAGTATTACCAAACCGATATCGTTTGCGCTTGCGGCGCGGTTTACCATACCCGCTCGACGCGCCGTGATATTAAAATCGGCATCTGCGCCGCCTGCCATCCGTTTTTCACGGGCGAACAGAAATTTGTCGATACCGCCGGGAGAGTCGAGAAATTCGCGCGGCGTTACGGCAGCACTAAAGCCGCACGCGCGGGCAAAGCTTAGCTGACGTTCCCAGTAGCCCCGAAAGCTTTCGGGGTTCTTCGGCGCTCACAGAGCGCAGCCATGGACTTCGATCTTCTTATCCAGCGTAAACGCGAGCGCTTCCAGCAGCTCGAACGCGACATCGCGGAGCCGGGCCTCTTTTCCAATCGCGCGCGCGCCGGTGAAATTATGCGTGAGCACGCGAGCACGAAAGCGTTCCTCGCGAAATGGAACGAGCTGGCGAACGCGCGGACGCAATTGGCCGACAACCGCGAGCTCGCCGGCTCAAGCGAGGGCGATCTCGCGCAAATGGCGCAGGAGGAAATTCCCGAGCTGGAGAAACGCGTGGCCGGCCTTGAGCGCGATGTGCAGCTCGCGCTGTTGCCCTCGGACGAGAACGAGGATCGCGATGCCATCATCGAGATCCGCGCCGGCACCGGTGGAAGCGAAGCGGCGATTTTCGCGGCCGACCTTTACCGCATGTATAACCGCTATGCCGAATCAGCCGGGCTTAAGATTGAAGACATGGACTCCAGTCCATCCGAGCTTGGTGGTTTGAAGGAAGTGATCTTCAAAGTGAGCGGGGAATCGGTTTTCCGGAAGCTACGGTACGAGAGCGGCGTGCATCGCGTGCAACGCGTGCCGGCGACGGAAGCGCAGGGACGCATTCACACCAGTACGGCTACCGTCGCGGTTCTGCCCGAGGCGGAGGAAGTGGATTTGGAACTAAAGCCGGAGGAACTACGGATCGAAGTCTGCCGTGCCGGCGGTCCCGGTGGCCAGGGCGTAAACACGACAGACTCCGCCGTGCAAGTCCTGCACATTCCCACCGGCACGATCGTGCGTTGCCAGGACGGCCGCAGCCAGCAGAAGAACAAGGAGAAAGCGCTCAGCGTTCTGCGGGCTCGTTTGCTGCAGGTGAAGCAGCGCGAAGAAGCGGAGAAATACTCGGCGCAGCGCAAGAGCCAGATCGGCTCCGGCGGGCGGGAGGAAAAGATTCGCACTTACAATTTTCCGCAGAATCGCGTGACCGACCATCGCATCGGGCTCACGCTTTATAATCTCGACCGCTTTATTGAAGGCGAATTGGCAGAGATGATCCTGGCATTGCAAACAGCGGACCTGGCGGAGCGGTTGAAGGAAAGCGCGTTGAGCACGTGATCTTTGCCAGGTCGCGTGTCATCCCGAACGAATGCGAGGGACCTCGCGAGCGTCAGTTACCGGTTGCGAGGCCCTTCGCCGTCTTCGCGGCTGAGGATGACTCGCGTTATCGCCGCCTCACGATATGTTCGAATGGTGAAGTTATCGGACGAAGAAGCCTGGCGCGAGCAATGCCGCCAACAGCTTGAGCGTGACGTGATGACACGCATCAAGTATGGCTTCTGTCACGTGCATAAACCCGTCCTCGATGACGTAGCGTTTCGGGCGTTCGAAACGATGGCCGAGTATCGCGACTGGTGTGAACGCGATTTACCGGTCTATCTCGGTTATCGTCGCGGCGGATCGTGAGGAATGCCGGAAAGCAAGTTTACCCCGGCGCAAGCGGAGGAGTTAGCGGCGGCTTTTGCGCGCGAAGGCGTCGATTACCTCTTCATCGGCAAAAGCGGTGCCCTTCTCGGTTATCCGGAGACGACGCAGGACGTGGACATTTTCCTGCCGCGCTCGCGCGATAATGCCGCACGGGTTTTGCGCGCCCTACAGGCGCTCGGTTTCGAATTGGATGCCGCGACGACGATGTCCATTGTGGCCAGCAGCGAGATCATTCTGCTGAAAGGTGGCCCCTTTGCGCTCGATCTCATTCACGCCCCAGATGGAATCGAGAGCTTCGCGGCCGCGAAAAAGCGCCGCGTTATGACCGGGCGGGAGAAGGATCGGAATGATCTGCCCCGTCTCGAGCAGTTCAAGAGCGAGTGCTTGCGGAGGTTTCAATGACGGTGATGGAGGTGCTGCAATCCACCACCGCTTACTTCAAGAAACGGGGCATCGAGAGCTCACGGCTGAACGCGGAGCATCTCATCGCGCATTCTCTCGGGAAAAAGCGGCTGGAAATTTATCTCGAGTTCGAACGCGAGCTGGCGGAAGCGGAGTTAGGGCCCCTGCGTGAGCTGGTGCGCCGACGCGCACAACACGAGCCGCTTCAGCATTTGCTCGGCACGGTCGAGTTTTGCGGAAGCGTTTTCCTCTGCGACAAACGCGGGCTCGTGCCCCGGCCGGAGACGGAACAGCTGGTCGAGCTGGTGGAGGCGAAAATCGAAAAGCGCGCATCGAGAATCGTCGATGTCGGCACGGGCAGCGGCGTTATCGCCCTTTCACTCGCGCGCAAAATTCCGGAGGCGGAAATTGTCGCGACTGATATTTCCGAGGATGCGCTTTCGCTCGCGCAGGAAAATGCGGCGCGAGTGGAGATTGATCGCGTCCGGTTCGTGCAAGGCGACTTGCTCGAAAAGGCGACGGGCGAATTCGATGCCGTTGTCGCCAATCTTCCCTACATCTCGCGCCTGGATGGCGAACAGCTCGCGCCGGAAGTGCGGTGCGATCCCGAAGTCGCGCTCTTCGCCGGCGAGCGTGGCGATGAGATGATTCGTCGCCTTATCGAACAAGCGCCAGCGCGAATGCGGCCCGGTGGATTGCTCGCGCTCGAAATCGGTCTTGGCCAGGCCAATGATCTCGGCGAATTTTTGCGAGAGAAAAACTTTCGCGACATCGAGGCGAAAAACGATTATGCAGGGGTGACCCGATTTTTATTCGCGCGTCATGGATAAGATTCTCGTGCACGGCGGAAATGTGCTTGCTGGTTCCATCAAAATCAGCGGCTCGAAGAACTCCGCGCTGCCTATTCTGGCGGCGACGTTGCTGACGCGGGAGCAGTGCATCCTGCATCGCGTGCCCGATCTGAGCGACACTCATTACATGTTGCAGATTTTGATGCATCTCGGCGCGCAGGTGGAGCGCGCCAGCGGCACGGTCGCAGTCACAGCCGAAACGGTGGAGTCGATCGCGCCGTATGACGTGGTGCGCAAAATGCGCGCCTCCGTATGCGTGCTCGGTCCGCTGCTGGGCCGGTGCAAGGAAGCGACCGTGTCCATGCCTGGTGGCTGTGTCATTGGCGATCGCCCGATCGATCTGCACCTCAAAGGATTCGAAGCGTTGGGCGCGGCCGTGCGGGTAGAAGGCGGCAACGTCAAAGTATTCGCACCCAAACTCACCGGCGCCGTCATCAATCTGCGCGGCAAATTCGGCCCCACCGTCCTCGGTACTGACAACGTCATGATGGCGGCGGTTCTGGCTGAAGGAACAACCGTGATCGAAGGCGCGGCGCAGGAACCGGAAGTGTGCGACCTGGCCGATTTCCTGAACAAGATGGGCGCGAAGATCGAAGGCGCTGGCACCCGCCGCATCATTATTGAAGGCGTGAACGAGCTGCATGGAGCCGAGCACGACGTCATCCCCGATCGGATCGAAGCGGGCACATTTCTTGTCGCTGCCGCCATCGCCGGGAAAGGCGTTACGCTAAAACGGGTGGAGCCGAAGCATCTCAGCGCCATCAGCACAGCGCTGACCAATTGCGGGTTCAAAGTGGACGCGACGGAGGATACGATCGCGGTCTCGCCCAATGGCGCGCGCAAACCATTGGAAGTGGTGACCGAGCCGTATCCCGGGTTCCCGACCGACATGCAAGCGCAAATGTGCGCGCTTCTTTCCACGACCGAGGGCATAAGCGTCGTGACGGAGAATATTTTTCCGCAGCGTTACATGCACGTGGCGGAGCTAAAGCGGATGGGCGCGCACGTGCAGCTGGAAGGCCACACCGCGGTCATCCAAGGCGTGCAGCGGCTGACCGGCGCGCCCGTGATGGCGAGCGATCTGCGCGCTTCCGCCGCACTCGTGCTTGCCGGATTGACGGCGGATGGAATCACAGAGGTGAGCCGCGTTTATCACATCGATCGAGGCTACGAGCATCTGGACGAGAAGCTGAGTGAGTTGGGGGCGCGGATCGAGCGGGTAAAAGCGTAAAGGCGCCGGGGCGGGTGGTGGAGTTTGGTGCTTTTTACGATGCGTGAAAATTCGACAGATTGGCGTCGTCCATATGCCGGCCTGCTCATTGTTGGCCACGGCTCGACAGTGAACGCCGAATCCAGCGCGCCCACCCGGGCGCACGCGCGCGAGATTCGCGGCCGGGGCATTTTCGCCGAGGTGCAATGCGCGTTTTGGAAAGAGGAACCGAGCTTGCGTGACGCTCGGTTGTTTTTCGACGATGAAGCGATCGGCGAAGTTTTCGTCGTGCCGAATTTCATCAGCGAAGGTTATTTCACGCAGACGGTAATTCCGCGTGAGCTTGAGCTGACCGGCGTGCTGACGCCGCGACCGAACGGACAGGTTTGGAAATATTGCGAGCCGGTAGGCAATCATCCACTCGTTACAGAATTGTTGCTAACGCGTGCGAGGGAGATTGCGCCCGAAGTGGAGCCGACTGAGACCGCGTTGCTCATCGTCGCGCACGGCACGGAGCTGAATGACAACAGCGCGATAGCAGCAAAACGCGAGGCGGAGCGGATTCGCGCGCGCGGCGCATTCGCCACCGTGTTGAACGCTTACATGGAAGAAGCGCCGCTGATCAACGAATGGGACAAACTAACGACCGCCCCTAACGTTATCGTCGTCCCATTTTTCGTCGCGGACGGGTTGCACAGTTACGAAGACATTCCCGCGCTTCTCGGGATCGAGCGAATGGCTGGCGACCTGTTGGAGAAGAATCCGCATCGTCTGCGGGGGCGTCGCCTCTATTACGCCAACGCCATTGGTACCGACGCGCGTTTCGCCGATGTAATCGTTGAGCAGGCGCGGAATGCTGGTAGCGTCGGGCATGCCGGTTAAGACGTCAGCGCCGCGTCGCTCCGTGGGGAAGGAGCCGCGAGATGCGAAATGTCAGACATTGCAGACAATCGGCAGTATGATTATCGCGGGTGCGCACGGACCGGAGGTGCTCACACAAATCGCCGAGCTGATTCAGAGCGTTTGCCGGTATCGATGGATCGGCGTCTACAAAATTCGCCGCCATGAATTCGTCATCGAAGCGGCGACCAACAAAATGCGCCCGGCTGCTCCGCGGTTTCCCATCACGCAAGGCTTGAGCGCGGAAGCGGTGGAGACGCGGCAGACCTTGCTCGTGCGTGATGTGAGCAAGGACGGGCGTTTTATCCCGAATTTTTGGACAACGAAATCAGAGATCATCGTTCCGATAATCGATGACGAACACGATCGCGTCGTCGGCACCATCGTGGCGGAAAGCGCGAAGCTGAACGCATTCAATAAGGACGACCGCGATTTCCTCGAAGGCGTGGCGCGGCTGATCTGGCGGGCGCTGGTGTGAGCGACGCGACACTCGAGCAATTGCTCGAGGCTGAACTGGCGGAAGGTTCTCTCGCTATCGGCGAAATCGCCATCGTGCGGTCCGTGGACGGCCGCTTTCAGCTGATGCATCGCGGCGCGTTAATTACCGGCGACTTTGCTGGAAAAGAGGCGGGCGAAATCGCCCGCTTCGATAGCTCCGGAAATTTTCGTCCGCTCAAAGCGGCGCCGAGCTTGCGCGCTGATTGGAGGCTGTTCGTTTCTACGGTTCGCGAAGTGATCGAGGTGGTAGAGGCGATTTATCCGGCACGATTACCCGCATGGCGCGCGTGGAGATCTGACCGGCTTGCCACCACGTCGCTCCGCGAAACTTTGAACCGTCAGAGCGGAATGTATCGCGTGGCTGCGAAAATCTCCGACGAACAGATCAACGACCTGGTCGCCAATTTCTGTCGTTCCGATGGCCGCTGTCTGCGCACGATTTTGTGGCGGCGCGATCAAGCGGGAACGATCGCCTCCAATAAGTTGCCGCCGGAGAAATTCGATCCGGCGTTCGATCAGAACGGTCGCGCGGGGAGATGCGTTCCGTTGCTCTGTCAGGAAGCGTGCAACCTGCTGGTGTCGGCCTGCCGCGAGGTGGTAAAGCGGGCCGGATGATCGTTCGTGCCAGTCTTGTGGTCTCCGGAGACGGAGCGCCGATTGCGAACGGCGCAGTGCGCGTGGAGGGGGAGCGAATTGTCGAGATCGGACCGAATCATGAAGTCACACCGGGGAAGGAACAGATTGTGGATCTGGATGGGTTCGCGCTGCTGCCGGGATTAATCAACGCGCATTGCCATCTCGATTACACCTGCCTGCGCGGGAAGATTCCGCCGCCCCGGTCATTCGCGGATTGGATTGGCGCGATCAACGCGGAGAAGGCAAAGCTAACAGAAGCGGATTATCTGCAATCGATCGCGAACGGTTTCCGGGAAGCGCAGCGCTTTGGCACGACTTCCATCGTCAATCTGGAAGCGTTTCCCGCATTGATCGGACGCGCGCAATCAACACCGCAGCGCACCTGGTGGTGCCCGGAGTTGATTGATGTGACAGCGCCAGGAAGGAGTGAGCAAATGGTCTCCGGCGCGATGGCCTGCCTGCGCGGTGGAGAGAACAAGCGCGGCGGGTTCGGCCTTGCGCCGCATGCGTTATTTACTGCGTCATCCGAGTTATACCGGCGGTGCCAGGAACGCGCGTCGGCGGAAGGCCTCATTCTGACAACTCATCTGGCGGAGTCGCGGGAGGAGATGGCAATGTTTCGCCGCGGGGACGGTCCGCTCTTTGAGTTTCTGCGCTCGTTCGGCCGCGATGAATCGGACTGCAACCACGTCACGCCGCTCGAAGTTTTCTTGCAGTTAATAAGAGATTCTTCGACTTCGCTGCACTCCGCTCAGAATGACATGAAGGCGAGGTGGCTCGTCGCGCACTTAAATGAAGTCAGCGAAAGCGATTTTGATTTATTGAAAAGATTGCGCAAGAAATTTTCGGTCGCGCACTGTCCGCGCAGCCATCGCTATTTTGGGCACTCGACATTTGCCTTTGCGCGGTTGACCGAGATGGGGTTCAACATCTGCCTCGCGACTGACAGTCTGGCCAGCAACTCCGATCTCAGTCTCTTCGCTGAGATGCGCGAATTCCAAAAGTCGCATCCCGACATTCCCGCCGAGGAACTTTTTAAAATGGTGACCGTAAATCCGGCAAAGGCACTCGGACGCTCGGCCGAATTGGGCAAGATTGCGCCGGGGTTTTTGGCCGACATGATCGCACTGCCCGTTAACACACCGGCAAACCTTTATGAAGAGATCGTCGCATTCAAATCAGAGGTATCGTGGACGATGATCCGCGGCGAAGTTGTCTAACTTTTTTCCGGTTCCCGCTTTCCTTTTCTCAAAAGTGAAATATTCTCCGCGCTGCGAATGGCGAAGATCGTAATCATTGATGACGAGCCGGCGATGGTGGAGGTAATCGTCACGCTTTGCCGCGAGAAAGGTCATCAGGTATACCCGTTTAACGTCGCGCAGAAAGCGGTCGAGCAGCTCGATGCCATCCAGCCGCACGTGGTCGTGGCCGACATTCGCATGGAGACGATGACCGGCTTCGATGTTCTTCGGCATGTGCGCGAGCATCACCGGCAGACGGCAGTCATTCTCATCACCGCTTACGCTTCGGTCGAGACCGCGGTGGAAGCGATGAAGATGGGCGCGTACGATTACGTGACCAAGCCGTTCAAAATCGACGAGCTGCAAATGACGGTGCAGCGCGCGCTCGATTACCAGGCGGCGGTGAGGGAAAACGTCTACCTGCGCAAGGAACTAAAGAACAAATACAAGTTTGAGAACATCATCGGGACCAGTCGCAACATGCAGTTGGTCTACAGTCTCATCAATAAAGTGGCCGATACCGACAGCACTGTGTTGATCCAAGGCGAAAGCGGGACGGGCAAGGAGCTGGTCGCGCGCGGGCTTCATTTTAATAGCAACCGGCAGCATCACCCTTTTGTCGCCATAAATTGCAGCGCGCTGCCGGAGAACCTGCTCGAATCAGAATTATTCGGGCACAAAAAGGGCTCCTTCACCGGAGCGGTCGCGGACAAGCGCGGGCTTTTCGAGGAAGCGAATTTAGGCACGATTTTCCTCGATGAAGTGAATTCGATGGCGCCGCAGTTGCAGACAAAACTTCTGCGCGTTTTGCAAGAGCGCGAAGTGCGGCGCGTAGGCGATAACAAAAGCTCACCCGTGAACGTGCGCGTCGTAGGCGCGACGAACGAACCGTTGTTGCCGAAACTGAAAGACGGCACTTTCCGCGAGGATCTTTACTACCGGCTCGCGGTCATTCCGATCGAGATTCCGGCCTTGCGCGAGCGGCTCGAAGATGTGCCGCTGCTGGTGCACCACTTTTTGCAAAAACAGGCGGGATCAAACGGAGGCGAACCGAAGAAAATCGATCCGAAGGCGGTCGATATTCTTTCGCATTACAATTATCCGGGGAACGTGCGCGAGCTGGAGAACGCGATCGAGCGGGCGTGCGCCCTGTGCGAGAACGACATGATTCTGCCGGCTGATCTGCCGCCGCATATCGTTTCGGAAGCGCTCGGGGAAAAAGCGGAGCAGGCGCGCGCGACCATGCCGGTGGGACAAAAGCTCGACGAATTTGTTCAACAACAGGAGCGCGGTTACATCGAAGCCACGCTCGAGCATTGCGGCGGCGCGCGCGAGAAAGCGGCCACCATGCTGGGCATCAGCATGGCCACGCTTTATCGAAAAGTAGAGTCGAAGAAAAAGTAAGCGCGCGGTCGGCCGCCTCTGCAACGCCGTCATTGCGGGCGACGCGCGGCGGCAGCCGAGAGAATCCCGTGGAAGTCGCCTTTAAGCTAGCGCCCGGGGTTTCCAGACTTCGCTCGGAAAAATGACGGACGTGCCAAGATTTAGCTCCGCTTTGAATAAATCTTCAGCTGCTCCGCTTCCTTTTGCAGCTCGTCCAGCACCTGAAGCGTGGCCCGTTGCTTCTGCAGCAATTCCTCGTTGGCCACCTTCATCTCTTGGAGCGACTTGATTGCGGCCACCGCATCCGTGTCATCCGCCGCCGTTGCCGGCGCCACGCTCTGGCGCACGGGTGCGGGCGCGTTGGCTGGTTGCACGATGATCGGCGATTGCGCGAACGCTCCCGTTCCCAGGCAAACCGCGGATACGGCGATAGCGACCAATCGATACATCAACGTCCTCCCCGACTGGAGTAGAGCCGCGCCTGCCGGATTGCCTCAGCTAGCGGGGCGAGTTTTTCGTCGATCTTCGTCTGGTTAGCAGTTAACTCCGCTTGCTGCGCACGCACTTCTTTCATCAACGCCATTAGCTGTTCCTGAGTCGTCGGTGCATTCGTTTGTGCCGAAGCGGTAAGGACCACACTGGTGCAAATCAATAAGACGAACGAGATCGCGCGGATCATAACTTGTTAACTTGGCTATAAGCAATTCGCGTTCCCCTGGCTCGTTGCCGCCCTTGTAAGCCTGCCTGCGCAAAAGGTGGGCGCGGAAGTTGCTGCTTGCAGAAATCCCTGATCTCCTTACCCTAAGCTCTCCCATGGCCGCGCAGGGAATGCATCAATCGCAAAATTTGTCCCTGCAGCAGGTCCTTGCACCGCAGCTGCAGCAAAGCCTTCTTATTCTTCAGGCGCCGCTGCTCGAATTGCGCAATCTCGTGCAGCAGGAAATGGAAACTAACCCCGTGCTGGAAGAGCTGGCGACGGAACCGGAGTCCGCCAACGCCGAGAGCGCAGCGAACGATCAGGAGTTCAAGGAAGAGTTCGATCGCCTGGCCAAGCTGGACGAGGAATGGCGCGATTACATGGCGCAGTCGAGTGGCTACAGCGCGCGTGCGCACGAAGACGAAGAAAAACGGCAATTCTTTTTCGAATCCATCGCCACCAGCGAAACGCTGCAACAGCATCTTATGTCGCAGCTCAATCAGCAGATGCTCGATGCTAACGACCGTAAAACGGCCGAACTCATTATCGGCAACATCGACGACAACGGGTTTCTCCAGACTACGCCGGAAGAGATGGCGCTCAATACCGGGATTGCGCGCGAGGATTTCGAAAACATGCTCACGCTCATCCAAAGTTTTTACCCTCCTGGGGTGGGCGCGCGCGATCTGCGTGAATGCCTGCTCATCCAACTCAAACGCGGCGGTAAACAGAATAACCTGGAATACAAAATCGTGGCCGAGCACATGCCGGATTTGGGCAAGCGACGCTTTCCTGAAATCGCGCGGCGCATGGGCATCAGCGTCGAGCAGGTCCAAAAGTGCGCCAATGCCATTGCCCAACTGGAGCCGCGGCCGGGCGCGATCTTCGCGGAGGCGCCGAAAAATTACGTCGTTCCCGACGTCACCGTGGAAAAGATCAACGGCGAATACCAGGTCATCCTCAACGGCGAACAAATTCCGCACCTGCGCATTAGCAACACCTACAAAGACATCATGGCGCAGGATGGCAACGGGAGCGACGTGAAGGATTACATCCGCGATAAAATCCGCAGCGGAAAATTTCTCATCAAGTCGATTCACCAGCGCCAGCAAACCATCTCCAATATCGCGCACCAGATCGTCTCGCGGCAGCGAGAATTTTTCGAGCACGGCTCATCGCAATTGAAGCCGATGACGATGGTGCAGATCGCCGATGCCGTCGGAGTTCACGAGACGACGGTGAGCCGCGCCATCAGCGGCAAATACATGGCTACCCCGCAGGGCGTCTACGAGATGAAGTATTTCTTCACCCCGGGCTATCAGACCACCAGCGGTGAGTCGATGAGCAACACCAGCGTGAAAGAAGCCATCCTCGACCTGGTAAAGGACGAGGAGGGCAGCGCTCCCTTGAGCGACAAAGAGATTGTCGAGATTTTGAGCAATCGCGGGATCCCGATAGCCCGCCGCACCGTCGCCAAGTATCGCACCGAGCTGAATATTCTGCCCAGCAACATGCGGCGGAAATACTAACGAAGCTCGTCATCTCCCAGGCGCAGCGCAGCCGAGGGATCCCGTGGAAAGTTACCCGCACGCTTGCGCCGGGATCCCTCGACTCCGTTCGGGATGACTACGCTGTGAACGGATCGCGGTTGAGAGATTCCTCATTTCGTTGAGAATGAAAGCGTGACTCCATCCCTCCGCGCCGCCGTTCTCCAGGAATGGCGCGGTCTTCCGCAGTCTTTTCCCGCCCGCGATCGTTGCAAAAAAACCTCCGACTTGCTCCCCGCGCTCATGCAAAAGCTAGGGCTCAAAGAACGGTTGCACGAGACCGAAGTCATTAGCGCCTGGTGTTCCATCGTAGGCGACTTCATCGCCGCGCATTCCGCGCCCGCCGCTCTGCGCGACGGCGTGCTTTACGTGCGCGTACTCCAGCCGGCCCTTCACTACGAGCTCGAACGCATCGCCAAGCCGAAAATTCTCGCCAAACTCAAGCAGCGATTCGGCGGTAAAACCGTTCGCGATTTGCGCTTTCGCCTCGGATAGGAACTCGCTTCGCCGTGATCGAGCGCATTCACGTCGAAGGGTTGCATGTGCAAGCTCATGTCGGCGTGTCCGACGATGAACGCGGGCAGGCGCAAACGCTTGTTTTCAATGTCACGGTCGTGCCGGACATTCCCGAACTCTGCGACGACCTCGCCGCTGCCGTCGACTACACCGCGATCGCCAGGATCACGACAGAAGTCGTCAACCGCAGTCGCTCCAAGTTGATTGAAACCCTTGCCGAAACAGTGGCAACGGAGCTTCTCGCCCAGTTCAAACTTCGCCGGGCAACTGTGGAAGTGCGCAAGTTCGTTCTTCCGCATACCCAATACGTCGCCGTCACTGCTGTGCGTGAGGCGAAGTCTTTGACGCGCGAATAATTCGCTTTTCCCGCCACGGCGTTTTTATTCCCCGCCGTGGAAACCGACGAGAAATGGAGAACCAAATCCAGCGTTACGCATTTCAGTGATGATCACCTGTCGGTCGCAACTGAGCGCGTCTCAACGCCGGCGCGAGAAGTGCCGCAGGATTGGACGGTGGTGCGACGAAAGTCCGCCGTCGTCATCGCGGCCATGACGGCGGAGCGGCGCTTTGTTCTCATCCGCCAGGAACGGATTCCCATTCGCCAGACCATTTGGGAAATGCCCGCTGGCCAGGTGGATCAATTGTGCGATGCCGGTTCGTTCAAAGATGTCGCCTTGCGTGAGCTGAGGGAGGAGACGGGATACGAGCTGGCACCTGCCGGCGAAATCACGTTTCTCGGCGATTTCTTTTGCTCGCCTGGATTTACCGATGAACGTGAATTTCTCTTTCTCCTTCACCCGGTCCATCGGGCTCCGGCTGGCCCGGCGCACTCCCATGCCGAGTCAATCCTCGAGTGCCGTGAGTTTTCCGCGGCGGAAATTACGCGCCTGATCGCGGACGGCGTCATCCGCGACGCGAACACTCTCAGCATCTGGGCGCGCCTGCTCGCGCGTAGAATTGTCAGTCTCGATTAAATGAAGTTGCGCAACGTTTTTCGCTTTCGCGAATCGGCCGAGAGCGAAAGTTCAAAGCCTTTTCTCGAGCATCTGGAAGACTTGCGCTGGACCGTTGTCAAAATGGCCATCACGCTCATTGTCGCCATGATGGGTTGTTTCGCTTTTCGCGGGACGCTCGTGCGCGTCATGCAGGCGCCGCTGCACGTGGTCGATCAAAAGGTTGCCGTTCTCCGCGCGCTCGGCATCACCGATTCCATCACCATCTCATTTCATCTCGCCTTTTATGCCGGCATCGTTATCTCGTTTCCCCTGCTCTTGTTTTTCCTGGCGGAATTCGTGCTGCCGGCGCTGACCGCGATGGAGAAAAAATTTCTGCTTCCGGCCATCGGAGTCAGCTTTGCCTTATTTCTCACGGGCGTACTCACCTGCTATTACTGGCTTCTTCCTAAAACCATCCTCTTCTTTTTTCACGACACGGAGTCGCTGGGCTGGGCGCCGATGTGGACGGTGCAGCAATATTATTCCTTCGTCACCAGGTTCACCCTCGGCTTTGGCCTCGCGTTTGAGCTGCCGGTGGTCGTGCTCGCGCTCGTCCGCTTCGGTCTTATTACTTACGAGTTCATGGCGCGTACCCGTCCTTATGCCATCGTCCTCATCTTCATTCTCGCGACCATCATCACGCCCACGCCCGACGTGCTCACACTCATCGCCATGAGTTTGCCGATGGTGCTACTTTATGAAAGCTGCATTTGGATTGCCTGGTTTATGAAACGGCGGGCAGCGCGCGCGGCATGACCATGGCGACGCTCGATGCGTTCGTCTTCATTCTCGGTGCTTGCATCGGTTCGTTTTTAAACGTCACCATCTATCGTCTCCCGCGCGATCTCTCCCTTAATCGACCACGCCGCTCCTTCTGTCCCGCATGCCACAAGCAAATAGCATGGTATCAAAATATACCTCTCGTTAGCTGGCTGCTTCTGCGCGGCCGCTGTGCAAGCTGCGGCACGCGGATTTCCTTCCGCTATTTCGCGGTCGAACTCCTCACCGCCCTTTCCTTTCTCATCGCCTGGCGATGCTTCCCTCCGCCGATAGCGATCGCTTACTGGGTTTTTCTTGCTCTCGCCATTACCGCCACCTTCATCGATTTCGAGCACTTCATCATTCCTGATGAAGTCACCATCGGTGGAACTATCGCCGGAGTCGTCGCATCCGTCATCGTGCCGCAGTTGATGGAAACCGACCGCCGCTTGAGTGCGCTCCTGGTTTCGGCCGGCTCCGCTCTGCTCGGTTACATCTTGCTGTGGCTTGTGCTCCAGGGCGGCAAGCTTGTTTTTGGCAAAAAGCGCATTCGTCTGGAGCCGGCGACGCCATTTACCTGGACCCGCCAGGGGGAAGATGCCGAGTTCGTCGTCGGAGATGACAAAAGCCTCTGGAGCGACTTCTTTGTACGTGAAAACGATGAGTTGCTTCTACGCTGTGTTCGCGCTCGTGTGGCGGGACGTGACTTTGCCGACACCGCGCTCCGCTTTCGTTACAATAGCCTGCATATCGGCCCCGATCATTTCGCTCTCAATGAGTTGAATGAGATTACAGGCGTAGCTAACGAGATTCAGATTCCGCGCGAAGCGATGGGACGCGGTGATCTGAAGTTCCTAGCCTGCATCGGCGCTTTTTTGAGCTGGCGCGCCGTTCTTTTCTCCGTTTTTGCCGGCTCGCTATACGGCTCTCTTATCGGATTCGTCACGCTCGCCATTGGCAAGCGCGTCTGGTCACTTAAATTACCCTTCGGCCCATACCTCGCTCTCGGCGCGGTGAGCTGGATGTTCTTCGGCGAACCACTTGTGCGCTGGTATCAGACGCTCCTTATGCCGCACTAACTTCACGGATGGCGCAGTAGGCGTCGAAAAGGGCGCAGTTCACTTCCGCCAGGCGTTTTTGAATGAGCCCGAGGTATTCGTGCAGGCCATACTCAAAGATATCGCCAACGGTGGCAAAATCGAGGTCGTAACGCAACCGGCCCGAGAGGCGCTCGGCTTCGTTGTCGTACTTAGTCTCGTTAGATCCGGAAATGCGATGCAGGGCCTGATCAAGCGAGTCAACGCTGAAGCGAATCGAGCGCGGAAAATCGGGATGGGTGATAAGGAACTCAGCTACCTTCCAGGGAGTGACCTGGCCAACATAAATTTTGCGGTAAGCTTCCAGGCCGCTGCATGATTTCAACACCGACATCCATTGAATCGTATCAATGTTGCCGCCGACGCGCTCGCCCGAAGGAAGCAGCAAGTGGTATTTCACATCAAGTATTCGCGAAGTATTATCTGCCCGTTCCAGTAGCTTGCCGATACGAAGGAAGTCCCAACCTTCGCCGTGAGTCATGGTCGCGTCGGTAATTCCCTGCACGAGATGCGAGCCAGTGATAACCCGGCGAAAGAATTCGTATGAGCTCAGCCGCAGCATCTTTCTGCCGCTATCGCCTTTGATAAAAAGATAAAGGCGATTTATCTGCTCCCACATTTCACTGGATATCTGCTCGCGCACGGTCAGGGCGTTCTCGCGCGCGGCCGCAAGACAGGAATAGACGGAATTAGGATTCTTGCGTTGCAGACACACGAAATCGATCGCCGCCTGGCCGTCTGGGTTGGGGTAGAGACTAGTGAATAGCTCGCTTTCTTCCAGCGAAGCGATGATCGGATTCCACTGCTGCGCCGTATCGGGATCGCGTTGGTTTTCCAAATCGAGCAGAAGTTGCAAATTAACATCGGCGAGGCGGGCGTTGTTCTCCGCTCGCTCGATGTAGCGACTCATCCAATAGAGTGAATCGGCGACGCGACTAAGCATTCTCTTCTTCTTCCAACACCCAGGTATCCTTGCTACCTCCGCCTTGCGAGGAGTTCACCACCAGCGACCCATCCTGCAGCGCGACGCGAGTGAGCGCGCCAGGAATAATCTTTATCTTTTCCCCGTAGAGGATGTAAGGCCGCAGATCGACATGCCGGCCGCGGACACTGTTTTCGTCAAAAGCGGGCGAGCGAGATAAGGCGATAATGGGTTGCGCAATGTAGTTGCGTGGTTCTTGGCGAATGCGCTTTTGAAACTCCCCGCGCTCCGCCTCCGTCGACTGTGAACCGACCAGCATGCCATAGCCGCCGCTTTCGTTCGCCGCTTTGACGACAAGCTCTGGCAGGTGATCTAGAATATAAGCGCGATCCTTCTCGTTTGCCGCCAGGTAGGTAGGGACGTTGGGTAGAATCGCGTCCTGATCCAGATAGTAGCGGATCATCTGGGGCACGAAATGGTAGATGACTTTGTCGTCAGCGATGCCGGTTCCGATTGAGTTCGCCAGACTGAGATTACCTTTGCGGCAGGCTTCGACCAGCCCCCGAACACCCAGCCCGGAATCCTTGCGAAACACTTGCGGGTCGAGAAAGTCATCGTTAATACGCCGGTAGATGACATCGACCGGCTGCAGACCTTTGGTAGTTTGCATGAACACCCTGCCTTCTTGCGCGATGAGATCGCGGCCTTCTACGATCTCAATCCCCATCGAGCGTGCGAGGAAGGAATGTTCGTAGTAAGCGGAGTTGCGAATACCGGGTGTGAGTAAAACAACCGTGGGCGTATTTATCTCAGGCGGCGCGATGTAGCGCAGGACGTTGAGTAACTCCTGACTGTAATCTTCCACCGGGCGAACGCGATGTTGCGCGAAAAGGTTGGGAAAGACGCGGCGCATGACCTGGCGGTTTTGCAGCAGGTAGGAAACGCCGGAGGGACAGCGGGCATTATCTTCTAGGACGAGAAAGTTGCCCTCGCGATCGCGCACGAGGTCGGTGCCACAGATGTGGATGTAGATATTCTTTGGCACATCGAAATACATGAACTCGGGCCGGAAGTGCGCGGCCTGCCAGACATATTCCTTGGGGATGACGCGATCGCGCAGGATCGATTGGCCGTGATAAATGTCGTGCAGGAAGAGGTTGAGCGCGGTGATGCGTTGCTCTAGTCCGCGCTCGATGGTGCGCCACTCATCCGCTGCGATAATGCGCGGGATAAGATCGAAGGGAAAAATGCGCTCCGTTCCCTGTTGATCGCTATAGACGGTGAAGGTGACGCCCTGGCGCAATAGAGTTTGTGCAGCCAACTCGCGTTTCCGCCGAAATTCTTCTTTCGTCAGGTTAGCAAACCGATCGCATAGGCTGCGGTAATGTGGCCGCGGCTCGCCCGGCAAGGCGAACATTTCATCGTAGAATCCGTCGGGATCGTAGTCCTCGAAACAGCTGCTCACAGCTTAGTTTGCCGCGCTGCGGTGTTGCTGCGCAAATCAAAAGGCGACCCCGAGGTCTGAGTCCGCAAATCAAACTTCGGCCGGACGCGCACGAACGGTAGACCCCGGCGAGACCGTCGCTCCAGGCCGCAGAAAAAGATTCTTCCACTCCGCTCTCCCCCATCTGATGAAGCCCTGGGCAAATTGCTTGCGCAGCCGCAAATCAGGAACAAAGCCATCGTAGAGCTCGCGCCAGCCATGATTGACCTGGCCGAGCTGACCGGCGGCGGCGCGGCGCTTCGCGATTTTCACCAGTCGTCCGCTATAGAATTTCATGAATGCAGCCGCGAAGCGCCCGCCACGCCCTTCAAAAGGCAGCCGGGTGAAGGCGCATTCCGGATCCCGGTAAACGTGGCGAACCAAACCGACGTAGTAACTGGAGACATCAAGCAGGAGCGCGGCTGACATCAAATCCGCTTCGCCCATGTAGAAATATTTGTCGCGATACAGTGACTCGAACCAGGAGCGATAAGTCACGCGGTATTGGCGATTATAATGATCAATCAAAGCGCCGACATCTTCGCCAGCTATGCTACGCGCGAGCATGTCTGCCACGACATAGCTGGTGAATGAGCAAAAATCCAAACCAGGACTGTAAAGTGGATCGATGAATCCGGCAGCATCGCCGACCGCCGCCCAGCCGTCGCCGCAAACGGTCTCACTCGAATAAGGCAGCGCCGAAAACGCGTGCACGTCACCTTCGATCGCCCTTGCGCCGGCGAAAATGGCACGACCAGCTGGGTGAGAGACGAGATGACTGTGCAAACGTTCCGCCAGATTTGCGCCCGGCGGGAGCTGAAAAATGCGCTCGTCGTAAACAATCCCAGCGCTTACATCACCGCCGCGCAAAGGAATGATCCAGCACCACCAGCCATGACCCATGAGATGGTTGGTCGCCCATTCCCGCCCGGTGCGGCAGGCGTTGGCCATCTCGGGAAAAGTTTCGCGCCATTGGTAGCTGTCCCATTCCGCGGTGCCGGTAAATCGCGCCCAGACCGCGTTGATGGGATGCTCCGTGTTTGGGCGAAAGTAACCCAGCTTGCGCGAAATCATGGCAGCGCGTCCGCTCGCGTCCACGATCCAGCGCGAGCGAATGGTGCGCGTCTCGTCCTCGAATTGGACAGTCAAAATCTGCTGACCACCCTCAGTCAGATCGAGAGCCGTCACTTTTGCCGGCCGCAGCAGGTCACAGCCCGCTGCGACAGCTTGGTCGAGCATGTGGCTGTCCAGGGTGGCGCGATCGACCTGGAAACCGGCAAGGCGGGCGCCGTAACGCGCCCCGAGCTCGACGCAATCGCCAAACGATTGCTCCGCAGATCGCGCAAACCAGAGTCGCAAGCCTTGCTTGGGAAGGTGGTGATGGCCGAGGTGATGCGTGAGTCCCAGGATACGCGTCATGTAACAACTGCTTACCTCGGTGGTGGACTCGCCGACTTTGCGGTCGAACTCGACTGCCTTTTCGACAATGAGAATTCGCGCATCGGGCCGGCGGCGTTTGAGCATGAGCGCGGTAGCGGCGCCGGAAAATGCTCCGCCGACGATGACAGCGTCATAATTCATCCCATGAAAATGATGCGCGGGCCGGGGTGGAAATGCAATCGCGCTCAACCGGTTTCACTTGCCGGTCATCCCGAGCGGAGTCGAGGGATCCCGTGGCGTTACCTTTAAGATAACTTCCTCGGGATCCCTCGACTTCGCTCGGGATGACGGGATGGTTCACTCCCGATGATCTTCACCAACGCGCGCGTGATCCTCGCCGATGGCATTCGCGATGATCTGGATGTCGTGGTGCGTGAAGGCAAAATCGATGAGTTGCGTGCCCGCGGCGGTTCATCCGATAAAATCGACCTGCAGGGCAATTATCTCGCTCCGGGATTTGTCGATCTGCATGTGCACGGCGCGGTCGGGCGCGATGCGATGGACACGCAGGAGGACGCATTTCGCGCCATCTGCGATTACCATCTTCAAGGCGGCACGACTTCTTTGTTGCTCACCACGGCGACTGCGCCTCTCCGTCAGATTGTCGCAGTGATCGAGAGAATCCGGACCGCGAACATTCCCCAGATCGCTGGAGTGCATGTGGAAGGTCCGTTTATCTCGCGCGAAAGGGCCGGCGCTCAGAATCCAGACTTCATTTGTGAACCCACTGCGGAGGCAGTGAGGCATCTGTTAGCCCATCGCGAAGCAATCAAGCGCATCACCATCGCGCCGGAACTCGACGGCGCTCTCGATGCCATTGCAAAATTTTCGACAGCGGGAGTCAGCGTCAGTGGCGGGCACTCCAACGC
The DNA here is from genome assembly GCA_038207045.1 of Chthoniobacterales bacterium. Classification (GTDB taxonomy): domain Bacteria; phylum Verrucomicrobiota; class Verrucomicrobiia; order Chthoniobacterales; family UBA10450; genus AV69. The sequence goes on along the minus strand of JBBRAF010000003.1, from coordinate 21,730 downwards.
ATGGGACGAGGAAGCGCGCGCCGGGTTCGAGCATGGGATGCACAGCGTCACTCATACGTTTAACTGCATGTCATCGGCGCGGCGGCGCGGCATCTTTCGTGTTGCTGGTCTGCTGGAGTTTGCCTTAAGCGAACCGAAAATCTCCTGCGAGTTGATTGCGGATGGTCATCACGTTTCGCCCACGCTGATGAGATTACTCTATCGCGTGAAAGACGCGGATAGGATTTTACTGGTCACTGACGCGACGGCCGGTGCGGGATTGCCTGACGGGACTTCGTTCGAGCTTGGCGGGCGCAAATGTGTTGTCGAGAACGGTGCTTGTTTGCTCGCTAACAAATCTGCCCTGGCCGGCAGCGCGGCATCAATGATCGATCTCGTCCGCACCATGGTGAACGATGTGGGCGTGCCGCTGTCCGAAGCTGTCGCGATGGCATCGCGTAATCCCGCCCGTGAGATTAGACTTATCGGCAAAGGCGAGATCGCGATCGGGAACGATGCTGATCTGGTCGTGATGTCGCCGGAGCTGCGGATCGAGCGGGTGCTCATCGCTGGCGCGCTTTCATTCCAAGCGGCGCGCTAGCCCTTCTTGTCATTTGCGAGGGGGACGAAGCGGAGTCCAGGAATCTTTGGCTCTTCGTCTTAAAATCAGAGATGTCTCGGCTCCGCTCGACATGACAAAGGCAGCTTGAATCAAAGGCTCACGACGAACTCCGCGATCTCAAGCGCGGCAGCTGGCCGGCTGATGGCTGCGATATTCGCCGACCATTCCCGCAACAGTTTTCCGCCGTCGCGAATGGCGTCCTCGACCGCACGAATGACGTCCTCCTGCGAGAGCGCGACGCGACCGCAATTCGTCTCTGTGATCAGTCGCGCGTTACCTTCCTCCTGCCCCGGCACGATTTGGTTGACGATGATCGGGCATCGGGCCGCGATCGCTTCTTGCACAGTCGCGCCGCCCGCTTTCGCGATGAGGAGATGATGACGACCGAGTAACTGTGGGAGTTCATTGGTCCATCCGATAATTTCAAAGCGCTTTGCGCTGCTGGCGCGAACCGACTCGATGGCTCGTTGCAATTTTTCGTCGCGACCGACCGTAACGGTCAATTCCACATCGGTAATCCCAGTTAATCTGCGCACCAGCGCGGGCGCAGAAGATTTACCGGCATTGATCATGTAAAGAATGCGCGGGGGTGGCTTGGCCGATCGCGATGGAACGAGCGCGGCGAAGGCAGGGCTGACTGGGAAGCCAGCGACGTGAACGGTTTCGCGCGCAATCCCAGCGCGTTCGAGCGCGGCGGCGCTTTGCTCGTTGGCCACGAGAAAGAAATCGGCGGAGCACCGAAACCAGATCGCGTTGATGCTGATGGAGTCTGTGATGCAAACGATGCGTTTCGGAGTCGCGCCTGCGGCCGAGCCGAGAATTTCGTCGAGGAGATGCGCGTACGCCGGATAAACAGCAACGATCACTCCCGGCTGATCGCGCGCGATGATTTGCGCGAGGCGATGACGCACCGGCGCAAGGAAACGGAAGGCACGGCGAAACTCCGACTGCCGATCGATGGCAGCATAGAGGAGCGACCAAATCTGCGGCGCGCGGTTGATAACCTCGAGGTAACCGCGGCAGGTAAAATCGTTGAGTGCGCCAAAAGTTTCGGCAAATAAATCCCGAACTTCAACGCACGCATCCGGCGCAATTTGCAAAAGACCGTCTCGCACTCCGCGGGCGGCCGCGTTATGTCCTTCGCCGAAACCGGCGGTGAGAATGAGGAATTTTTTCACGCATTTTAGCCGCGATTGATGGCCGTGGTGAGCGGGGGCGGGTCAGCGCGGGGAAGGTAATGGATAATTACAGGCGGCAAAGTTACAGTTGCGCGTAATGAAATTGCTGCGGCTCATGGGGCGCACCTCGCGCCGGCTCGTTTGGGAGACGGCCATGGACGACACCACTGGCCTGGCCGCACAGATGGCTTATCAACTCATTTTCGCGCTCGCGCCCGGGCTGCTGTTTTTGTGGCACCTCCTCGGACTGTTCGGTACCGATCCGGCCAAACTCCACCGCATGTTCGTCATCCTGAAGGATTTCATGCCGCCGGATCAAAAGGTGCAGGACATTCTCGACGCCGCGCTTGCCAACGTCGTGCTCACCGGGTCGGAACGCTTTTTTTCCAACGTGGAAATCGCGCTCGGCATTTTCCTCGGCACCATGTTCATCGCCACCATCTCCCGCGCGCTCAGCTACACGCACGGCGTCGTGGAAGACCCGCATTGGTGGTCGAAATACATCATCTCATTTTTTCTGCTCTTCTGGTTTGGGATCATCATCCTGTTCTGTTTCAACGTCGTCGTCTTCGGCGAGAAACTGGCTGGTATCGCGGAAGTGAATTTCCAGTTGCGCATTCCGCTGCAGGTATGGGTCGCAGCCTTAAATCTGCCATTTACTGGCATTGCGCTGGTGGGACTAGCGCTTCTGCTTTATCTCGTCACTCCCGAAAACTATCTCACGGTGCGGCAGGCGTTGCCGGGCGCGATTTTGTTTTCGCTCGGGTGGCTGGTGGTGACGAAATTGTTCCAACTCTACGTCAGTAAATACGATCGCTACAATCCGACCTATCTCGCCGTCGCCTCCATCATCATGTTGCTGACGTGGATGTATCTGACCTGTTTACTTCTGCTGCTCGGTGGCAAATTAAACGCCATCCTGCGGCGCGAGCATGAGCGTATCATGGCGCAGCAGCAACCCGCGCCGACGCCGGCTTGAGTAGTTCTTGTGACGCGCGCGCCGGTGTTTCGTTCTCTGTCGCTAATCGCACTATTTCTGGGCGCACTCTCGTTCGTTCTCGCGCAGGAGGAAGATCAGGCAACGCCCAAGCCGAAATCGTCCCCGTCTGCGCAGAAGTCAGCTTCGCCCACAACAAAAGCGTCGCCGAAAAAGAAAAGCGCCAAGAGCACGCCGAAGCCAAGCGAGACGCCGGAAGCGAAAGGAAGAAAAAAGTCCGCCTCGAACGAAGACGCGACGCCAGCACCATCGACGAAGAAAAAAAAAGTTTCGCCGACCGCTTCGCCTAAAAAAAGCAAATCGAAAAAAGGAAAAAAGGGTCCAAAGAAGTCGCCTTCGCCGGAAAAATCTCCGTCGCCGAAGAAGTCTCCTTCTCCCGCTGAAGAAGCCCCTACTCCGAGTGCGACTCCAGCCGCGACGGCCTTATCTCCGGTGCGCGCAGCTGTTCCGGTCGCACCCACGATTGTTCCGCAGGTCAACGTTGAGAAATCCGGCTTTCTCGGTGACCAGGGATACGAACCGCCTCCCACCCCGGCGCCCCGGCGTGGCTGGTGGCTCTGGTCGCGACCGGAAGTCAGCTACAATTATCTTTCGCGTTCCGTGCGTAGCGAGATCGATCGCGCTCCGGTGATGCGGCGGCGCTGGCAATTCATCGTCGTGCACAACAGCGGCACCCGCCAGGGCAGCGCACGCATTTTCGATTACTATCATCGGCACGTGCGGCGCATGCAGAACGGACTCGCCTACCATTTCGTCATCGGGAATGGCACTTCCACCGGCGATGGCGAGATCGAAGTGGGAGACCGTTGGCGCCGCCAGATCAATGGTGGGCATGTGCACAGCGATTACCTGAATAACATCGCGCTCGGCATTTGCCTCGTTGGTGATTTCAATCGCGGTCGACCGACGCGCCGGCAACTGGAAGCGTGTGAGGAGTTGATTAATTATTTGCGCAAACGCTGCGGGAAGATTGAGGCGCACTACGCCGTCGTTCGCCCACATCGCGACGTGAACCCGCCGCAATGGGCGACCGATTGCCCGGGCGACGACTTTCCGTATCAATGGTTTCGCAGATTTCAGGAGTGAAAACCGGGACTGCCAGCGCAAATATGTCATCCTGAGCGGAGCGAAGCGGAGTCGAAGGATCCCGCGAAGTTATCTTGAAGCTTCCGCTGCGGGATCCCTCGGCTGCGCTCCGCTTCGCTCGGGATACGGGCTTAGTGGTGCGCCGCCGCCGCAGGAAAAAGCTTGCGCCGAAGCGTGCTGAAGAGATTAGCCGGAGGGAGTGAGGTTTTGCTGCGCGCTACGATGACTGGGCAAGGCGCGCGATTGAGAATGCCGAGGGTGAGATCGCCCATGATGTAGTGACGGAGTGGCCCTCGCGCGTGGGACGAGCCGGAAACGATCAAATCGTATTCGCCTTCTCGCAATTCATCGAAGACCTGGTCGATGACGAATCCGTGGCGCACACGGATGTTGGCGGCGACACCGAGCTTTTCGAGCGATTGCTTCTGCGCTTTTAAGTTGCGACCAAGCTCCGAGCCGGAAGCGAGCAAGGCATCGACGTCTTCCTCCATCTGCACAAGATCAGCGTAAATGGCGGGCGGTTCCGCCATGACGTGCAGCAGGGTGACGGTCGCGCCGACGGCGGCGGCAAAGGTGCCCGTGAGGCGCACGGCGTCATCGATGTATTGCTTGCCGCCTGTGCAAACGAGAAAATGCCGAAGCCGCTGCGACTCGCCGATGGCAACAAGAACAGGCGGCTCGATCGATTTGATCACTTCGTATGTCCGCGGTGAGTGCCAGAACGGACCCCCCATTCGCTTCAACCGGGCGCCGACGAAGACCAGGTCGTATTTGGTGACGGAGGTTTCAGCGAGGATTTGCGTGACCGGGTCGCCCGCGCGCGCAAAAATTTTCGCCTCGGTCGCGCCGCCTTGCCTGAGCAGGGCGGCTTGTTTTTCCAAAGTTTGTCGCAGCGGCTCCTCATCGGCGTCGTTTTCTGCGATGCCGAGAAGTGTGAGCTGAGCGTGAGCGGGCGTGCCAAAGAGAGCGGCGATGCGTGTGGCGTTATCGGAAGCGGCAGTGCCGTCGCTGCAAACGAGAAACTTCATAGCTTGTGACCGGTGAGCAATGTGTAGATAACGATGGCCGCGCCGATGAGCGGCAACGGCACGAAAGCGAGGCGGATTTTCGGTCCGGCGAAATATTGTGTGGAAATGGCGCCGAGCTGCGCGCCCACGGCCGCGCCGGTGTTCATCACCAGCGCGATGAGAATGTCGACATTGCCTTTGACGGCGTGGCTGAATGTGCCGTAGCTCGCAGAAATGATAATCTCGAAGAGATCGGTGCCAACAGCGAGATGGGTGGGGATTCCAAGGACGTAAACCATCGATGGCATCCGGATGTAGCCGGCGCCGCCACCGAGGAATCCGCTGAACAGGCCTCCGATGAAGGCGACGAGAAAAATGAGCCAGAGCGAAATGGTAACACCTGATTCCGGCAGATGGATCATCGGCGGAATGCGCAGACGATGGATCGCTTTCGTGACGTGCATAAAGGCGGACTCATCCGCTTTGCTCGGGGCGGATTTCGTCCCGGCATTTCGCTTTCGCGCGGCCGCGAGCGTTTTCCAGCTTTCCCAAACCATGAAGGTGGAAATGCTGACATAGATGATGATGGACACCATGCTCACGACGAAATTGATGTTGCCTCGGCGCTTGAGCATTTCGATCAGCTGCGCCCCTCCCTCTGCCCCCGCGATGGTGGCAACCGCCATGATCAAGCCGAGTCGCAGGTCGACGTTGCCAAGGGCGCGGTGACGTTTCGCCGCCACCACCGATTTTCCGACGATGTGGGCGAGATCAGTGCCGATGGCGAAGTTCCAGTCCATGCCCACGGCGCGCAAAGCGGGCCCGGCAATGAAACTTCCGCCGACTCCGAAAAACCCTCCGAGGACGCCGATCAAAAACCCAATAACGACCAGGTAGATCGGGCTGATGTGGGAGTGCGAAATCGGGAAGAACATTATTATTCAGAACGCCCGCCACGTAGAAGGCGCATCAGGCCGGTCGTGACTGCTTCCAGCACGACGGCCTGACCGATAATGAGCACAATGGCGACGACAGCGTAGATGCGGATGTGTTGCGTCTCCAGCTGCACCAGCCAGCCACCGAGAAAATGGAGGACGGCAAAAAAGTAGCCAGTGACGAGCGCACCGTAAATGATGATCTCGATAAGAAAGGCTCCCAGGGTGCGCTGCACTTCGGTTTTGCGGCGGGCGGCCATGCTACATCTTCTTCGTGCTCAACGGTGCGCGCGGTCGCGGCGTAACGCGCAAAAAGCCATTGCGCGATGGGGTTTTCCACCTACCTTCCACGGCGCTTTCAGGAGCGATACGTATGGCTGATGTCGCGAACAAATACCCCGAAAACATCGAGGGAAAATTCTATGTCGATGATCAATGCATTGACTGCGATCTTTGCCGTGAGACTGCGCCAGCAAACTTCAAGCGCAACGACGATGGTGGGCATTCTTTTGTCTATAAACAACCGGAGTCGCCGGAAGAAGAAGGTCTTTGCAAAGAAGCAATGGAAGGTTGTCCGGTAGAAGCGATCGGCAGCGACGGCGGCTAAGTTGTAGCTGTCCCCAGCGGCAGGAGCAGTGAAGGCCTCGTTGTCGCCCCCAGTCGCACTGACCATCGCCGGTTCCGATAGCAGCGCCGGCGCCGGACTTCAGGCCGACCTCAAGACATTCAACGCGCGCGGAGTTTACGGACTCACCGCTGTGACCTGCATCGTAGCGGAAACACCGGGCAGGGTTTCACGCATTCAGGCGGTCGAACCGGAGATGGTGCGCGAGCAAATCGATTTGCTGCTGAAGAATTTCCCGGTGGCGGCGATCAAGACAGGCCTTCTTTGCAACGCTGCCATTGTCTCGACGGTCGCGCGCAGTCTGCGCACAAGGAGGCATCGGCAGCTCGTAGTTGATCCGGTGATGATCGCAACTTCTGGCGACCCCTTGCTCGAAGAGGACGCAGTGGAAATTTACGAGCGCGAATTGTTCCCGATTGCTGCGCTAATCACGCCGAACCTGGATGAAGCGGCGCGTTTGCTCGGGAGCAAAATTCCTGACGTGCCTGCGATGCAGCGTGCGGCCAAAGCGCTCGCAAAAAAATATCGCGCTCCCGTCCTGCTGAAAGGTGGACATCTACAGAGTGCGCGCGCGGTGGACGTACTGAGCGATGGAAGTGACGTGCGGGAGTTTTCCTCCGCCTTTGTCCCCGACGTTAAAACGCACGGCACTGGTTGCACTTATTCCGCCGCTATCACTGCGGAACTGGCGCGCGGCGCGGACCTGACTAGGGCGATTGGTGCTGCTAAGCGCTTTGTCTCCACGGCAATTCGTTCGCACTACGGCTGGCAAAATAGACACGGAAAAATCTCAGCGCTCAACCTGTCATCCCCGCCCAACCTGTCATCCCGAGCGAAGTCGAGGGATCCCGATGCGAAACCTTTAAGCTGACTTCCACCGGATTCCTCGCGGTGACGCCGCGATCATTCGTCGGCCTTCGCGGAGTTTGCTCTGACATAGCGAAGCGGGCGGAACGGGCTTCGCTCACGACGACATTGGTTTGATCCTATTTGTCCGAGTCTTTTCGCCAGCCCTTCCGTTCCAATGCATCTTCCGCCGCCGCGATCTCGGCCGCTTGTTTACTTTGCCCAGTGCCGCGCCCGAGCGTCTCACCCTCCCAGTGTGCCTCTACCACAAACGTCTTGGAATGCTCGGGTCCTGTCGCCGAGATCATGTCGTAGGTGGGCCCGCGCGTGGAAATTCCCTGCAGAATTTCCTGGAGCTGCCCTTTCGGATTCACATCGCCCGGTTCCTCCAGCACGCTGGCCAGCGCCGCCTGCATCTCGCGCAGAATAAAGTCACGCGTCGTCGCGAAATCGCCGTCGAGATAAATCGCCCCCACCACGGCCTCGAACGCATCCGCGATCGAGGATGCGCGCGCCCGTCCGCCGCTCGCCTCCTCGCCGCGCCCCATGATCAGATGCTCGCCCAGATCCAGCGCCTGCCCCTGTGTCTTGAGCGCCTCGCGTGAGACCAGCCGCGCGCGCAATTTCGTCAACGGCCCTTCCTGCTCCTTCGGAAATTTTGCGTACAGATATTCCGTAATGACGAGTTGAAGCACGGCATCGCCCAGAAACTCCAGGCGTTGGTTATCGACGTGATAACGCTGCTTTTCATGTCCGACGCTGGGATGCGTCAACGCCTGCTCCAGCAAAGCGCGCTTGCGAAATTTGTAACCGATGCGCTGCTCGAGGTCGTTCATCTCAATGTTTCCCGAAGACCGCGAGTGATGTGATCACATCTACCGCCCGCTGCAAAATTGCGTCGTGCAGGTTGTCTTCGGGATTGCGCTTCTGCCGCGCTTCCACTTCAGGATTGGTGCCCGCGATCAGAGCCGCTTCATTGAAATGTGGCCGCTCCGCCTCGAAGACGAAGGGAGACATTCCGCGTTGGACGCTAGCCACAAAAATCTGTCGCTTCTGCGGCAGACCCATTTCGACCGCGAGATCAGGCTTTATCGCGTCTGGAAAAAGCGAATGGCCGTCCGGTCCGATCACCTCCCGGACCGCTACGCGCAAAAGCTTCCCGCTCGAGAGCGGAAAATCCGAGTATTCGACGGCCCGGCCAGCGCTCGGCTGACCAATGAGCAAAGTCTGCGGTTTGATTTTTAACGCCGCTGCCAGCGCTTCCGCCGCGCCCGCCGTCTCCCCATCGATCAACGCGATGATCGTTCCCTGAAACACTGGCTCGCGATCGCTCGTGAAAGCTTGATCCTGCGGTCCGGCACTCCGGTGCAGTGTCCACATTGTCTTCCCTTTCGGCACGAATCGTTTTGCCATTTCCGCCGCGACATTGAACTCGCCACTCGCGGTAGACGCGCGCAAGTCGATGACAATCGTGTCGGTTTTCCTGCTCGCAAAATTCGCCAGCGCCTTGTCCAGCTCAGCGATATTCTCGCGCGTTAGCGACCCGATGCGCACGTAGCCGATGTGATTTGCTAATACATCACTGTAAAATGGCGTCGATGTTTGCGCGGCGTCTTTGCCCGGCAACAGCACCACGCCGCCGCCCAAACGCGCTAGTAACCCCTGCAAGGTGGCCCGGTTGATCTCCTGGTCCTTGAGCGCGTTCGGATCGACGAAGTTCGATTTCAATGCGCGCACCGTTTCTTCGATCTCCGCCGGTGCAAGCGCATCGACCAGCGCCTGGGCGTTTAGTGGCGATGCGCCCGGCTGCGGCGAGGGTGTTTGCGCCCACGCAATCGATGAGCCGCCGATAAGCAGCAATGCTGTTCTCCAGGAAATCAAGGGGCTGATCTTATTATCGTGCCGGCAACGAAGCAATATCGCGCCGAAAGTGACGCCCTTCGAAGTGTATCTCGTTCGCTGCTTCGTAGGCACGTTGACGCGCCTGCTCCACCGAATCGCCCAGAGCCGTCACGGCGAGGACGCGACCGCCCGCGGTGATAATGGCGCCATCGTGCCTCTTTGTCCCAGCATGAAAAAGGTGAACATTCGGCAACTTCGCTGCCTGTTCCAGCCCGCTGACCGGTTTGCCGGCCTCGTATTTTCCGGGATAACCGCCCGAAGCGAGTATGACCGTAACCGAGCATCGTGCATCAAACTCGAGCGGCACGTTCTCAAGGTTGCCCTCGGTCGTCGCGAGCAACGCTGGCAACAAATCCGATTTCATCCGCGGCAAAATAGCCTGCGTTTCGGGATCGCCGAAGCGGCAATTGAACTCGAGCACGCGCAAACCGCCCTTTGTGTTCATCAAGCCGGGAAAAAGCAAACCGCGGAAATCGATTTCACGTCTCGTTAGCTCTTCCAGCAGCGGACGCATGATCGCGCTCCTAAACTCATCCTCGCGTGCCACGTTCCAATTATCGGCCGGACTGACCGCGCCCATTCCACCGGTATTTGGGCCGCGATCGCCATCGAGCGCGCGCTTATGGTCGCGGGCCGTGCCCAGAAGGCGGAACTGGCCGCCACTGACGAGCGCATGGACCGAGCATTCACTTCCAGCCAGACATTCCTCGATGACAATGCTCCGGCCGGCATCTCCGAAAAGGCCTTCCGTCATCATCGAGTGCACCGCTTCTTTTGCGCCGTCGCGCTCGTGCGCAATCACCACTCCCTTTCCCAGTGCCAGTCCGTCCGCTTTTACCACCACGGGGAGTTCGACCTGCTCGCAATATGCGAGCGCGTCCGCCGCGGAGGAAAAGGTGCGGCCGCGCGCGGTCGGAATCTGGCGGGCGCGCATTAATTCTTTCGCAAAAATTTTCGACGACTCTAATTGCGCTGCTTTTTTGTTCGGGCCAAAAATGCGCAGCCCCTCCGACTCAAAAACATCGACGATTCCAGCCGCGAGCGCATCATCCGGGCCGACGACCGTTAGCTCGATCCGATTCTCTTTGGCAAAACGCGCCAGTCCGGGCAAATCGTTTGCCGCGATTGATACGTTCTCAGCGATCTCGGCGGTTCCGGCGTTTCCCGGCGCGCAAAAAACCCTCTCCGCTTCGGGCGATTGCGCCAGCTTCCAGGCAAGTGCGTGCTCGCGGCCTCCGCTACCGATAACGAGAATTTTCACGAATCGCGAGCGTGCCGCATGAGCTGTTCCGTCGCAAGCGTTCACCTTGTAGCTGCCGTCCGTCTTGGCGGCAGAGGCGCGAATAAATCTTTTGCGCGAAACCAATTCCGCTGATTATCGATTCCGCGGCAGTCCGGCAATTTTCTAACGATGCAGCAAGCGGAAACCATCGTCCTTCTTTTCGCCGCGGTCGCCGCCTTGGTCGTCCTCGCGCACAAGCTCGCTCTGCCTTATCCCATCGTCCTCGTCGTCGCCGGGCTCGTGCTCAGCTTTATCCCGCATCTGCCCGAGGTGCGCTTGAACCCCGACGTGGTTTTTTATTTCTTTCTGCCGCCCCTTCTTTACCCGGCCGCTCTTTTCACTTCCTGGCGCGACTTCCGCCGAAATTTGCGACCCATCCTGCTGCTCTCGATCGGTCTGGTTCTCTTCACCATCATTATCATTGGCTGGTTCGTACATACCCTTGTGCCATCGATTCCATGGGCTGCCGCTTTCGCTCTTGGCGCCATCGTTTCCCCACCCGATGCCATCGCCGCCACCGCTGTGCTGCGACGACTCAGCGTCCCGCACCGCATCGAAGTTATTCTGGAAGGTGAAAGCCTCGTCAACGACGCCACCGCGCTGGTGGCATTGCAATTTGCTGTCGGCGCGCTCATCACTGGACAGTTCTCGTTAGGCGCTGCCGCCACACGTTTCATTATCGTCGCGCTTGGCGGAATAGGGTTCGGGTTCCTTGTCGGCTTTGTCCTGCGCAGGCTGCAACGGCAACTCGACGACCCGCCCGTGCAAATCACCCTCTCTCTGCTTACTCCTTTCGCCGCCTATCTCCCAGCGGAACGCCTGCACCTCTCGGGCGTGCTCGCCGTAGTTACAGCCGGCATTTTTCTCGGCTGGCATTCGCCGCTTATCGTGACCGCGCGGTATCGCCTTCAGGCTTTCGCCTTCTGGGAAATGGTGGTGTTCCTGCTGAACGGCTTCGTTTTCATCAGCATCGGTCTCCAGCTTCCGGGTATTTTGCGAGCGTTGCAGGGCGAGCCGTTAGTCCGATTAATCGGCGACGGGGCTTTGGTGAGCGCCGCCGTTGTCCTCGTGCGCATTGCCTGGGTCTATGCGGCGACCTATATCCCGCGAGTCCTCATTCCACGTTTGCGCAAACGCGATCCTTATCCAGGCTGGCGCAACGTCGCCATCATTGCCTGGTCGGGTATGCGCGGCGTGATCTCGTTAGCCGCGGCGTTCGCGTTGCCATTCACGCTCGCTAATGGGAATGCCTTTCCCGCGCGCAATTACGTTCTGTTTTTTACCTTCTCCGTCATTCTCACCACGCTCGTTTTTCAAGGATTAACGCTGCCGCTTCTCATCCGTCAGCTTCGCGTTGAGGATGACGGCAAAGCCGACGAAGAGGAGCGCACCGCCCGTTTTCAGGCAAACCGCGCCGCGCTCGAGTTGATCGAACGGCTTGCTCGCGAATGTGGCGTCCCGAATGAAGTCGCGGAGCGTCTCCGGGTGGAATACCGCGAGCGCATTGGCGAACTGGAGCGCTGCGCGGACGGCGGAGAAGATGGAAGTGGGGAAGTCGCCACGCCGCATTATCGCCGTCTGCAACGCAAAGCACTCGACGTAGAGCGTCAGACAATCATTCGCCTGCGCAATGATCACGTTATCAACGACGACGCGCTGCGTCGCATTCAGCGCGATCTCGATCTCGCCGAAGCGCGGCTGAGCGGAGATTGAAGTTACATTCGCGTGCTCACTCGCTACCTTAAAGGTAACTCCCACGGGATTCCTCGCGTTCGCTCGGAATGACTGCGAAGATAAAACCGTGGAATTTCGCAACCGCATCTTCCTCCTCTCCCCCGCCTATGCTGGTGGCGTTCGCGCGCGCATGATCCTGAGCGATCGCGCCCAGTTCGATCTCGCGCGCCGGTTGCGCAACCGTCAACTCGCGCCACTCGGTGAAGTTTTCACCTTTCTCAGCGGTTTGTATTTTCGCGGCAAGCTTGCTTACGCCAATGCCTTCGCCTGTGCCGCGCCGGATTTGTGCGGCGTTCTCGTCATCACTCCCACGCGCGGACTGGTGGATGCGAGAACGAAAGTGGGACTGCGCGATTTACGCGAGTTCGCCGAAGTGGACATTGACGAAAACGACGCGCGCTATCGCCAACCGCTGGTGCGCGACGCGCAAAAACTGGCGAAAAAGATATCTGCCAACTGCGAAGTGATTCTGCTGGGCAGCATTGCCACCGGCAAATATGTCGATGTCCTCATCGAGAAATTCGGAGACCGTTTACGATTTCCGGGCGACTTTGTCGGCCGCGGTGACATGAGCCGCGGCGGATTGATGTTGCGCTGTGCCGCCGACGGGACAGAACTCACCTACATTTCCGTCGCCGGCGCGGTGCGCAAGGGCAAACGGCCACCCAAACTCGAGCCGCGACGCTACACACAATGTCATTCCGAGCGGAGCGAAGCGCAGTCGAGGGATCTCGTGACGAAAGCTCAAAGGTAACTTCCACGCGATTCTTCGACTCTGCTCCGAACGACACAGAGACCTGGGTCGCCGCCCAATCATTCGGCGCATTCTCAACGTTCCACTGCGCGCTTCAATTTTCCCAGGGCATGATCCCATTGCCGCCCGATCAATTCCATTGAACGGCGCGCCTTCTCCATTTCGCCTGGCTCAAATTCCCAGCGTCGTTCCCGTCCGGCTTTTACATCGCGCACGAGCCCGGCACTGCCGAGGACGTGCAGATGCTTCGTTACTGCCTGCCGCGTCAGCGCCGTTCCAACCGTTAGCTGCGCGATCGACATCGCCCCACCTGCGCAAAGCGCAGCGATGAGCCGAAGTCGTGTTTCATCGCCAAGAGCGGCGAAAACCGGCGCCGAGCTCAACATCACTGCATTTCGCGACCGCCAGGCAGGATTCTTACGGCGTGGCGACATTCCGTTCAATGTTCCCCAACTGTTCATCCCAGCCGCTGTTATTCAGGCGAAACGCTTCCAGTCGGCGCTCCGGCGGAAGTTTGTCGAAACCCGATTCTCGCACTGTTAGCAACGTGCCGCCTTCGGCATCTTCGAGTTCGAACTCGACCAGGGTGGTCGATTCCTTCGAATAATCGACGGCCGCGTCGATCGCCCCCGGATACCAGCGCCACGACACCAAACGCTCCGGTTCCATGCGCTCAATCTCGATTTCGAAGACAAGATGTTCGTATCCAGGATACGTGATCTGTCCCTGCACTCGCTTGCCCGCGGCGAAGCTTTTCCCTTGAGCGCGACGCCGAACCAGTCGCCAAACTCCTCCGCGTTTGTCAGAGCGCGCCACACCCGCGCGCGGGAAGCTTTGAGGAGGATTTCTCGTTCGATTCGATCTGATGATGATTCCATGATTCGACAATTCAGCAGTGCGGAATCTAATATGCAACCATCTTGTTGCATTTTGCGAGGCCGTTGACATCGACTCGATGATTGACGCCGAGACTGTTGCGAAGGCAGGAATGTTGATGCCGGAGGGAACTGCTGCGGGCAACAGGGGTCAAATTTAGCATTGCTCACGACGGGTCGGCAGCGGCAAAGTCGAGCCCGTCAAGGTCATAATGAACCATTCCGCCTCTGGCCTTGGTGCCGATGCCGGTGCGGCGACTTTTGCTACTACTCACTGGAGCGTCGTGCTGACTGCTCAAGGCCGGTCGCCAGCGGCGGATGCCGCGCTCGAAGCACTGTGCCGCACCTATTGGTTGCCGCTTTATGCTTTCATCAGGCGGGAAGGTTATTCGGTGGAAGAAGCGAAGGATTTGACCCAGGAATTTTTCGCTCGATGGCTGGAGCGTCGAGACTTTGATGCAGTTCGGCGAGAGAAGGGACGTTTGCGTTCCTACTTGCTCGTCTCTCTGAAACACTTTTTGGCGAACGAGCGAAACCGGGCGGCGGCGATCAAGCGCGGCCGTGGCCAACAGTCAATTTCGCTCGACGAAATTTTTGCAGAACACCGGTTCGATCTGGAACCGGTGGAGAGCCTGACGGCCGACCAAATTTACGAACGACGCTGGGCCTTGACCGTACTCGAGCAAGTGCTGGCCCGGCTCGGCGACGAATACCGCGGCGCCGGTAAGGCAGCTTTGTTCGCGCGGCTAAAAGAATTGCTCGCAGATGAACCGGGCCGGCCTTCACAAGCAGCGATCGCCCGCGAGTTAGGCATGACGGAGAATGCGGTCAAGCAGGCGTTTCACCGCTTACGTGAACGTTATCGCCAGATCCTGCGCGAGCAGATCGCACACACGGTTGCGACGCCGGCGGAAATCGAGGACGAGCTGCGACATTTGATTACTGTTCTGCGGGCGTAACTTCAAAGGGAATCCGGTGCATTACTCGGTAGAAACAATGAATGGCGCCGGAAGTGAAGTGACGAGGGTTTGTCGGAAATGCGGCGCGAAAATTCTGGCCGACGGTCCGACCGAATATTGCAGCGCCTGTCTTCTCGAAACCGGTCTTAACTTGCTGACCGGCGCAGGCGACGGGCAGGAACGCGATTCTGCTGCGCGACCAATCTTCAGTGAGTTCGGCGATTATGAGCTGCTCGAGGAAATCGGGCGTGGTGGTCAAGGCACGGTGTATCGGGCACGGCAGAAAAGTTTGAACCGGACGGTGGCGTTGAAATTGATCGCGCTCGGCCATTGGGCGACCGAAACGCATTTGAAAAGGTTTCGTCGCGAAGCGGAAGCAGCCGCCAGCCTGGAGCATCCCCGCATCGTGCCGATCTATGAGATCGGGGAACGCGACGGCACTTGCTATTTCAGCATGAAGCTGGCCGAGGGCGGCCCGCTCGATCAACTCGTTGGACGCGAGCCCCTCAATTTGCGCCGGGCCGCCGAAATCATCGCGAAGGTCGCGCGCACTGTCCATTACGCGCACGAGCGCGGCATTCTTCATCGCGACATCAAGCCGGGAAATGTCTTGATCGATGGCGAGGGCGAACCAAGTCTGACCGACTTCGGACTGGTGCGACTGGTCGAGACCGAGAGCACTGTCACGCGCACAATGGAGGTGTTGGGCACGCCGAGCTACATGGCGCCGGAACAGGCCGCAGGTAAAACCGCAGAGCTAACAAGCGCGACCGATGTTTACGGGCTTGGCGCGGTTTTTTACCAACTGCTGACCGGCCATCCGCCCTTCGCTGGCGGCACCACTTACGAGACGATTCGCCTCGTCTTGGAATCCGAACCGCGCTCGCCGCGGCTTTGGAACTCGAAAATAGACCGCGATCTCTCAACGATCTGCCTCAAGTGTCTCGAGAAAGATCCGAAGCGTCGTTACTCCTCCGCCCTTGCGCTGGCCGAAGATCTTGAACGCTGGCTAAAGCACGAGCCGATTCAGGCGCGACGCACTGGCCTTTTCGCTCGCGGTAGAAAATGGGTGAGACGCAATCCAACATCTACGCTGTTAGCAGCGAGTCTGGTCGCACTGGCCGCGGCAGCTGGCTGGATCGTTTCGAAAAGTGAATTTCTACATCATCCACTGACGACTGGCATCGCCGTGCTGCCATTTGAAAACCTGAGCGACGAGAAAGAGCACGCGTTCTTTGCCGACGGCGTCCAGGACGACATTTTGATCAAACTGGCGAAGATCGCCGACCTGAAGGTGATCAGCCGCACCAGCGTCATGCAATACCGCGGTAAACAGGATGTGCGCCAGATCGGCAACGTGCTGCGTGTCTCGCACGTGCTGGAGGGAACGGTGCGGCGTTCTGGCGGGAAGGTGCACGTAAATGCACAGTTGGTGGACACTCGCACCGACGCAGACGTCTGGGCGGAGGAATACGACCGGGACTTGAATGAGGTGTTCGCCGTTGAAACGGAAGTGGCGCAATCAATCGCAAATCGGCTTAGAGCCAGGGTTTCAGCTCGCGAAAAGGTAGCCATGCTAGAGCGACCGACCAAGGACCTTGTTGTCTACGACCTTTATGTCCGAGCGAAGTCCGTGATCGACAAGGCCGCGTATGAATCAGGGAAAGAGCAAGGGAAGGATTATTTCCAAGCCATAGAGTTGCTCAATCAGGCGATCGCGCGCGATTCCGCTTTTCTTCTCGCATATTGCAGGTTGGCCGAGGCGCACGATCAGCTCTACTTCATAAGGTTTGATCACACGCCCAGCCGCTTGGACTTGGCGAAATCCGCAATCGATTCCGCTTTTCGACTGAAACCGGACTCCGGCGAGGCGCACCTTGCCCTGGCCGCGCACCTTTACCACGGCTACCTCGATTACAACCACGCCCGTGATGAGCTCGCCATCGCCGCCCGCACTCTGCCTAACAATGCACGAATTTTCGAATGGAGTGGACTCATCGACCGCCGTCAGAACCGTTGGCATGATGCCGTGCGCGACTTCGAGCATGCAATGGAGCTGGATCCGCGAAACGTAACGATTCTTCTTGGTGCGGCCGTGACTTATGAACTTATGCGCGAATATAAAAAAGAAAGAGAGGTTTGTGATCGGCTCGTTGCCATCGAACCAAACAACATTGATCACCGGGCGAGACGTGCTTGTATCGACTTGGATGAGCGAGCCGACACCCGAGCTGCGCATTCTATTGTAGGAACGGGTCGTCATCTCCGTTTCTACGAGCGGGTTGACGCCGCCGCCGATCGCGCGTTGGCGGCGCTGGAGGCACAGGGCGAGGATACGGTTGATGCCAGAGGTATAGGTGGGGCGAGAGTTAGCCGAGCTTATCTGGAGGGTTTGGTAGCTCGGATGAAAGGAGACGCCGCCGGAGCGCAGGCTGCCTTTACTGTCGCGCGTGCGCAACAGGAGGAAGTGGTTCGCGCACAGCGTGATTACGGCCCGGCTCTCTGCGTCCTGGGCCTAATCGATGCTGGCCTTGGGCGAAAAGAAGAAGCGCTGCGAGAGGGCCGCCGGGCACTCGAGCTTGCGCCTATCGCGAAGGATTCCCTGGATGGCGCGGACGTCCTTTATTTTTATGCTGTGATCTGTGCGTGGACCGGCGAACTCGATTTGGCCATCGAGCAACTGGAAACGCTCGCGAAAATCCCGGCAGGTGTACCCTACGGCGATATCCGTCTCAATCCTTACTGGGACCCGCTGCGCGGCGATCCACGCTTTGACAAGATCGTCGCTTCGCTCGCGCCGAAAGAAGTAGGTTCTAACTAGCGCTGCTTTCTCTGCGGAGCGCAGGCTGCTAGCCGGCGGCTTTCGGCGGCCTGCGGAAAGGCACTTCGACGCACAATCGGATCTGCCGTGATTCGGTAAAGGTTACATCGTTAGATCTGTTCCGTTTCAACGATTCAGCGTTTTTCGCGTTTCAGCGTAACCCGGCGCCGGATTTCCTGCAGTATATCAGTGAACGGCCAGAATAACTTGCCCGGACGAGGTGCTGACGAAGGCCAAAACAAGAAAAGGAATTAGTTTATGAAAAATCAAAAGATCCAATTCAAGAGGACAACTCCACTCATCAGAATTGTCCGTTCGCTCTCCACAAAGGAAGGGAATCCTCGTTGTCGAATGAGAGCGTGCCCGATGAAAAGATTATCCACGACCCTTTGCGTGCTGCTTGTGTCACTCGCCGCATTGACGGCCCGTGCGCAGACAGCTACGGTCATGGACCCACAGGGCGACGCGTTCTACTCGAACGGGCACAAGGCACCGGCGTTTCTAGACATCCTCGCCGCGTCGTTCACGATCTCTGACACGCTGACGCTCACCGTCGATGTCGCTGGGTCGCTCGACGCGCTTCCCAACCCGCCGGGATCTGCTGGTGCATTCGACTGGCACTTCTCGCTCAACACTGACGATTCGACTGACCCTTCGGGGCTTCCGCTCCCTCCAGGGCAAACGGCTACGGCAGAGTTCAGCGTGGACGCGCTCTGGGATGGAACGGCGTTCAGCGGAGTATTAATAGATCGGCGACCAGCGCTGACGGGCGGGTCGCCCTTGCAGTACTCGATTCCGGTGAGCGTCTCGGGCTCGCGGATCATCATCACTGTGCCCGCGGCGTTGGCTGCGCAGGTACGGGCAGCGGTTGTGCTGCCCGGCGCGACCTGGAATTGCACCACGGTCCGGGTTAATACCGGATACGGAACCGATGGCATCCACGTGGCCGACACGATCGGGCGACAGCCTTGGCCCCAGTGATCTGGTCGGCCTTCTGGATCGCGGTCTGAATCAACATTCGAAACATTAAACAAGTTTCCGCCCGCTGGTGAAAAATCGGCGGGCGGATTTGTTTTTCGGTCGCGCCGTAATGATTTCGCCAGACGGCTCGAAATGCTGGCGAAAATCCCTGCCGGTTCAAGCTACGGCGGGCTGTGTTGAATCCAATGTGGGACCCGCTGCGCGGCGATCCACGCTTCGACAAGATCGTCGCCTCGCCGGCGCCGAAAGAAATAGTTTCTAACTAGAGCTGCTTACGCGGTCGGAAGGCGAAGCGCGGCTTCGGTGTGTGTCAATGGCTCTCGTCAGCTTCGGCGGTGCGCTCCGGGCGTCTTCTGGTTTAACGACAGCTGTTTCATTCTTCCCATAACCTTGCGCCGGAATTCTTGCATAACCTGGTAACGGTGAAACAACAAAACCAAAGGAAAGTAAAAAAATGAAAAATCGGAACATGCATTACAGAAAGATGATCGCGCTCACCCTCGCTGGGTTTGCGCTCTCGATGACCGCTGGGGCAGCGGACGGAGGCCTGCCCAACCAAAACACCGCCGAGGGCACTGGTGCTCTCTCCAGCCTCACAACCGGGCTCAACAACACGGCGGTTGGTTTTGATGCGCTCTATAGTATTACCGATGGCCAGGAAGATACGGCCACTGGTTCGTTAGCGCTTGCTAACGACACAGGCGGCCTCAACACGGCCTACGGTTTTAGTGCGCTCACTAGCAACACAACCGGCTTCTTGAACACGGCCACTGGTCGTAACGCGCTCTTAAGTAACACAACCGGCTTTCAAAACACGGCCACCGGTGCCGCGGCGCTTACTAGCAACACAACCGGCTTCTTCAACACGGCCACAGGTCGTGTAGCGCTCTTTAGCAACACAACCGGCTATGGTAACTCGGCCAACGGTACTGCCGCGCTCCTTAGCAACACAACCGGCCACGAGAACGCGGCCAGCGGTGATGCTGCGCTCTTTAGCAACACAACCGGCAACAACAATATCGCTTTAGGCGTTTCAGCCGGTCAGAATCTCACCACGGGCGATAACAATATCGACATCGGCGCCCAAGGTGTTGCTGGCGAGTCCAATCACATCCGTATCGGCCGGAAGGAAGTTCACAAGGACACGTTTATCGCTGGCATCAGTGGAACAACCATTGCGGGCGGCGTAACGGTTATCATAGATACGCACGGTCACCTGGGCACGGTCACCTCCTCAGAGCGGTTCAAAGACGGGATCAAACCGATGGACAAGGCGAGCGAAGCAATCCTCGCACTGCAACCGGTAACCTTCCGCTACAAGCACGAACTCGACCCCACGGGCATCCCGCAGTTCGGCCTTGTCGCTGAGCAAGTGGAAAAGGTGAACCCGGATCTGGTGGCGCGCGACGACCAAGGGAAAGTCTACACCGTGCGCTACGAAGCGGTGAACGCGATGTTGCTCAATGAGTTCCTCAAAGAGCACCGCAAAGTCGAGGAACAGACAGCAACGATCACCCAAGTGAAGTCAACTGTTGCAACGCAGGAAACGGCTATCGCACAGCAGCAGGAGGAAATCAAAGCCCTCACTGCTAGTCTCAAAGAGCAGGCATCGCAAATCCAGAAGGTGAGCACCCAGCTTGAAGTGAGCAAACCTGCACTGCAAGTGGCCCTCAACAATCAGTAAAACAACAAACAAAAGGAAATCAAAAAATGAAAAATCGGAACATGCATTACAGAAGGACAATTCCAGCGCTGGTGATCGCATTCGTGCTTGGGTGCTTTTCGGTCTCACCGATGGTGAAAGCAGACGATAACCGCACGATCGTAGGTTTATGGAACGTGCACTATTTCGCTGGTGCGACGCAATGATTCCAAACCTGCGATCAATGGCACACAGATGGGCTGGAATTCGAGGTCAACTCCATTTACCCGGCGCGGTCTGCCAGGCGGTCTTCAAAAATGAAGACTGAGTTGTCAAACTCCACCACGTCATTTGGACGTATCATGCCAACGGGGTGCTGAACGCTCGGCCCGACGAGATACAAAGGAACGTTGTCAGCGACGACGGAAATACCTATCGAGGCACTTTCGATCTAAAAGCCTACGACCGAAGCCGCTTTCGCGCTGAAGAACGCGGACATTGTATCGTTTCAACGATAAATCACCATTCAATCCCCAACGCGTTGACGCTTTAACTCATTAACGATTCAACGATTCAACGCTGCCTGCATTTGTTGCATAACCTTCCACCCGAATTGTTGCATTAGCTAGTGAAGGTAAAACAACAAAACAAAGGAAATCCAATATGAAAAATTGCATAACTCACTTCAGAACAATAATTCCAGCGCTGCTGATAGCGTTGGGACTCGGCGTTTTTAGCTCGCCGGCAGTACAAGCAGCAGGCGATCCCTCCATTGTAGGCTTATGGGACGCCCACTTTTATTCAGGAGGCGCGGAGTTATTTGAAACTCACGTTCAATGGCATAGTGACGGGCTGGAATTCGACGTCAACTCGATCTACCCGGGCGCGGTCTGCCAGGGGGTCTTTAAAACTGAGAACGGAGTCGTCAAACTCCACCACGTCGTATTCACGTACGATGCGAATGGGGTCTTGAACGGTCGCCTCGACGAGACGCAAAGGAACGTTGTCGATGGAGACGCTGACGCCTATCGGGGCACGTTCGATATAAAAGCGTACGACTTGAACGGAAACTTCCTCGGTGAGACCACGGGCATAGTCAAAGCAACACGCATCTCCGTCCACTGATCGAAGGGCCAGTGCTTCCGCAGGAGGCCCGGAGCCGGGGCTCCTGCGTTACGGGTTCTTGCTGGGCCACGCTGGGCTGGTCCTCAAGGGTTCGGCAAGGAATCGTTGCGGAATGCTTTGGTTTGAGTTGGCCTTGAGGACGGCGAAGGGACTAGGACTTGGCGATGGGGTGGCGTCGAGGCGGGGGGAGTAAGGTAATTTACTTCGTTCGATGGCGCGCTCTCCGGCTGCCCGCGGAACGGTTGGCCAAAGATTGCTATTCGGCTCAACTTCTCCGCCATGAGCAGACTTGCTCCGCCCTTCCCGCCGATGGAGGCAAAATCGCTCGAGCAAATTCCTGCTGGCGCCGGCTGGCAATATGAACCGAAGTGGGATGGCTT
>JBBRAF010000002.1:0-210135 GCA_038207045.1 Chthoniobacterales bacterium | reverse complement strand
CGCCTGCAAATCCAGGAAAACCTGACTACTCAGATTGCTGACGCGCTCATGAAAACTTTGCGCCCGGGCGGCGTCGCCGTCGTCATCGAAGCGAAACATCTTTGCATGATGATGCGCGGAGTGGAGAAGCAGAATTCGGTCATGAAAACATCGTGTCTGCTTGGTTCCTTCAAGGAAGACGCGCGCACCCGTTCCGAGTTCTTGTCGCTGCTTCGGTGAGTGCCGCAGGCGAAGGGGCGGATTTCGGGCAGTCAGGCCACATGTTGCTCTTTCGGCGATTTGGAAAGCCCCGGTGATGTTGCTCACACTCAGCAAGCGCGTCGATTTCTCGGCATCTCGGCGGCTTTTTTTTCCGAGTCTTTCCGCAGAGGGGAATCGTCACCTTTTCGGCCAGGAAAGCGCGGCACGTTACGGCACCGGTCGCAACTACACCGCGTATTTCGTCTTCTCCGGCCGGCCTGACCCCACCACCGGCATGCTTATTAATATCAGCGAAATCAAAAAGCACGCCGGTTCCGTCATCAACGAGCAGTACGATCATCGTTTCCTCAACGAAGATAACGCCGTTTTTCAGCAGATCGTGCCCACCGCCGGCAACATCGCCTTTCAGCTTTTTCGAGACGTGGCGCCGCTGTTTAGCGAGGGCTCAGCGCAGCTGGTTGCCGTTCATTTGCGCGAGGGCCCCAACCGCAGCGCCACCGTCTATTCCGGCGGTGCCATGGAAGATAATTACTGGTTTGAGTTCTCTGCCGCCCGTCAGACCCGTTCACCGCGCCTCAGCGATGCCGAAAATATGAATTTGTTCGGCGTTTCCGTGCACGAACACGGCCACAACTATCGGGTGCGGCTCACTCTGCGGAACGACAAACCAGCGTCGGAACCATCGATCGCCGAGCAGGACATGACGGAGTTTACATTGTCACTCCGCCGCAGCCTCGATCACAAAAATCTCAGCCGCGACGTAGAAGAGCTGCGTGATCGTCCAACGACGACGGAGTCGCTTGCCCGCTTCATCCTTCGCGCCGGATCGGATATGAGCGCAATGTCTCGGGTGCGCCTGCATGAACGCGACGACTTTTTCGCTGAAGCATGGCGCGACGGCGCGACGTTTCTCGGTATGCGGCGCTCGTTCAGTGCCGCGCACCGGTTGAATGTCTCCTCCTTTTCCAAAACGCAGAACGTCGAGCTCTTTGGCAAGTGTAATAATGCGCGCGGGCACGGTCACCATTACATCACGGAAGCGACCGTGGGCGGCGATTACGACACGCGAACGGGCGCGTTATACAGTTTTGGAAAAATGCGCGACGCCATCGACCAAAGCCTGGACGCATGGCGCGACAAACATCTTGATATGGAAACGGCCGAGTTTCGCTCTCAACCCTCCACCGGCGAAAACATCGTGCAGGCACTCTGGCCCAAGCTAGACAACGCACTGGAGGAACGCCTTGTCCGTTTGCGTTTGTGGGAGACGGACAACAACCGCTTTACATTGCGGCGGCTGTAGCGGCGCTCTATGAGCGCCAACGTATGCCATATGGCGACAGCTTTCGGTTCGGCGGTCATAGACCGCCGCTACAGTAGAATGCGTCGATGAAACGCTATCTCATCACCGGCGCCAGTCGCGGAATCGGACGCGCCATCGCACTACGTCTTGCCGCACCTGATCTTCAGCTACTATTACACGGGCGCGACACCGTCGCCTTAGCCGAGACTTGTCGCGCCATCGAAGGGCAGGGTTTGCCAGCGGTGAAACTTGTGCATGATCTCGCCACCATTCGCGGGGTGGAGGACCTGATCGCACAGGTCGGCCACGAACCCATCGATCTGCTCGTTAATAACGCCGGCGTCGCCGTGGTGAAACCGTTTAACGAGATCACCCGGGAAGAATGGACACAAACCATCGGCGTTAATCTTACCGCCGCATTCTTTCTCATGCAGCATTTCGCTCCGTGCATGCGCCCGGGTTCAAGTATTGTTAACATCCTCTCCGTCGCGGCGAAGAATGCCTATCCGAATTGGAGTATTTACTGCGCGAGCAAGTTTGCCCTCGATGGCTTGACCGCCGCCATTCGCGAAGAACTGCGCCCGCGCAAAGTGCGCGTGTTAAACATCTATCCCGCCGCCACTGACACCGAAATCTGGAATACTGTCTCCGGCGACTGGCCGCGCGCGCAGATGATGTCCGCCGCCGACGTGGCTGAAGCGGTTGCTTACGCCATTAATCAACCGTCCGCAGTCGCCATCGAAAACATCACTCTCGCCAGTGTCAGCGGCACCTTATAGATTGAGGCGCGCGCAAGCGCGATGCTCATGAGCGGACTCGGCAGCGACATCACCATTAACGTCATCGCTTCCTTCACCGCGTCGGTCATCCTCCTCTCAGCCGGGTTTCTTTGGGGGAAATACAAGGAGCGAAAGCGCTTTGGCCGCCGGCTCGAGGAGTATGATTTCTATCCCTACACCATCAATCGCGACAACTTCCCCGAGTTCAACCTCAACAACTTCAGGCTAGGGACGCATTATTTCCTTAAGAACAACGATCCCACCGCCGCGCGGCAGCTTATCTTTATCGGCGAGCAGAACAACGTTCGGGCGCGACTCGAACTAGCCGAGCAAAAGGTTTACGCGAAGCTATTCGACAAGTACGAGGGCAAAAAGATCGCTGATGATACCAGTCAATACCTCGAGAACTTTGCTCGAATCGTTCGCCTGCTTGGGAAATCATTTCCTAATCTTGGCATCGAGATTCTGCTGCACGATCTATCTAATCCTTCACAGTCCCTCGTTGTGTTGGAGAATAATGTCACCGGCCGCAACCTGCGCGACGGCGCCACCAACCTCGTCATCGATCTGAAGAAGCGCCAGCTCCTGCACGAAGACAAGCTGAACTACGAGCTAAACCTCGGCGCGCGTCGATTCAAATGCACCACTATTCCGATTATCCGCAAAGAGTATGGCGTCGTCGGCGCCATCTGCATCAATATCGATGCCAACTACCTCACCGAAGAGGTGGCGCGGGACGTCAGCAAAGCGCGCTTGTTCTTTGAAACCTTCTGCCGCACTGACATGCAGCTCGACGAAAACATCCTCAGCCGTGACGAGTATGCCAGAGCCCTCAAAGGCAAACGCCATTTCAAGGACGAGGAATTCCCCTGACAAGAACACCTCTCGTAACGAAAATAAAAGGGCGGGTGACGGTAAACGTATTCCGCGGACTTGATAGCGTTACGAGCTGAAATCGTGTAAGCGGGCCGACGGGAAAACGGAGAGGTAGCGCGCTAATTTGCTCGCAGTTTCCAAGTTTTGTCAGTTAGTCTGGCGGAATGCCCGATGCGATTGCGCCGAACGAAAGACGGGTTGAACCCGTGATATGGTGATGCCAAGCGTGTTGATCATCGAAGACGATGAGGATGGACGCCGCGCCATCGCCAGGTTGTTTGCGCGTGCCGATTGGAAAGTCTTCGAGGCCGCAGACGGCGATTCCGGAGTGGAGCTCGCCATTCGGAACCGGCCGGAAGTTATTTTATGCGATTTACTCATGCCGAAATCGAATGGCTTTCAGGTTTGTCGCACCATTCGGCAGCAACTCCAACCGACCAAGATCATCGTGGTGTCGGGACGCGATTATGCGGTTGATCGCGCAAGCGCGCTGGAAGCGGGCGCGGACGAATTTTTGCTGAAGCCGATTACATGGGAAATCCTGCGCGAGTCAATTGATCGGCTGATAGCGCCGATTCCGCAGCGACCGGGAGCGACGACTCCCCGAGAAGAACTCGGCTCGGTCCCGCCGCGGATAAAATTGTGGGGCGTGCGCGGTTCGCTCCCGGTGCCGGGACCGGCGACGATCCGGTATGGCGGCAATACCAGCTGCGTTGAACTACGGGCCGACGGCGAAATTATTGTACTCGACGCGGGCACTGGAATTCGAGGTCTCGGTCTGGCGCTGGAAAAGGAGATGGGACCGCAGACGATCAAGCTCACTCTTCTCATAACACATACTCATTGGGATCACATTCAGGGTCTGCCGTTTTTTTCCCCGGCCTACAACCGCAAGAATCTTATCCGGATCCTTGGGTATGAGGGAGCGCGCGCCGGCCTGGGGACGATCCTGGCCGGGCAAATGGAAACGCCGTTTTTTCCGGTAAGCTTGCACGAGTTGCAAGGTCATCTCGCAATCGAAGAGCTCAAGGACATGGAGTTTGAGATCGGCGAGGTGAAGGTGCAGGCGAAGTTTGCCAATCATCCGGGCATTTGCGCCGGCTATCGGCTCTCTACCAGCGCCGGATCGATCGCGTATATGCCGGACAACGAGCCGTACGAGCCTCTCAAACTGCAACTCGCTGCGGAGGGTGAGATTAGCACTGATCAGGCGCGGGAGTTTGCCGAGGCCGAACGAGCCAAGATGGTCGAGTTCCTGCGGGATTGCGACGTGGCGATTCTGGACGCGCAATACACCGACGAGGAATACAAGAAGCATGTCGGGTGGGGACATAGTTCGCTCAGCAGCGTGGTCTTGCTCGCGCTCGACGCGAATGTGAAGACGGTATTGCTCTTCCATCACGATCCCAGCCATGATGACGACACCATCGATGGAATGATCGAGCAGGCGCGGGAGTTGGTGAGGAAAAGCGGGAAGGCGATGGTGATTGAAGGAGCGCGCGAAGGCGCCGAAATCTTGCTTGGAGCGGAATTACCCGTTGTCCGATAGG
Source organism: Chthoniobacterales bacterium (assembly GCA_038207045.1). Taxonomy (GTDB): domain Bacteria; phylum Verrucomicrobiota; class Verrucomicrobiia; order Chthoniobacterales; family UBA10450; genus AV69. Next base: position 205,426 of record JBBRAF010000002.1, on the reverse strand, counting down.
ATTACGGGGGGGTTCAAAAAACGCGGATCCTTGGCGAGGGATGTTTCCCCAAGGAGTACCGCGCTTTCTCTTCGCGGTTCTCTGGCGTTTTTGCTAGAACGAAACGCTTATGAGCTCCGCCATTACGAAAATTGGCAGGCAGAAGGATGAGCGCTGGCGATTCTGGCGCGATGTCCTGGCCTTTAACCTCAAGGTATTGCTCGGGAACTTGCGCGATTTCGCGCTGATTCCGGTATCGCTGGGAGCAGCATTGATCGATGTGGTTTCCAAAGGCGAGCAAGACGGTTCCCTTTTCTATCGAGTGTTGCGCTGGGGTGCACACAGTGAAGAAGTGCTCGATGCTTACAGTGCCGTCAAAGCTGAGAACGTTTCGGTAAATCCTAACTACACGGTGGATGCAGTCATCGCGCGGATGGAAGGCGTGATGGTGCGGGAGTATGAGAAGGGTGGAACCGCGGCCAGCATTAAAACGGCGCTGGATCGTGTCATCGATCAGTTGCAGCACGGGACCGGTGGGCACCGCGCGCGGGTGCAAGTCGCAATCGCGAAGGCGTCTGAAAAATTAGGAGGAAGAGTGAAATTGAAAGAAGCATGGTCTCCGCGCACGGAGCGGATTACCGGGAGCGAAGCGATCGTAATTCGTGCGATGACCGAAACGGACGCTGCAGTGGTGGCGGACCTGGCAGGCGAACTTGGCTACCCCAACGAAATGGGGAGTATTCGGCGGCGAATCAAGGAGATCGGCGGAGCTGATTTGCTCCTCGTAGCGGGAGATTCCGCCGACAAAGTAATGGGATTCATTCAAGCGCATCGCGTTGCGTCATCGAAGCAGGTTTTCGCGTGGAGATACTAGGGCTGATTGTGTCGGCGGCAGCGCGGCGCGAAGGTGTGGGTCGCAAGCTTTTGGCCCAGGTCGAAAGCTGGGCGAAAGAGGTCGGGGCAGGGGCGGTAGTAGTGCGAAGCAATTCGAAGCGCGAGGAGAGTCACGTCTTCTATCCAGCAATGGGATACCAAGCGATCAAAACGCAAGCAGTCTACGAAAAGCGCTTGAGCGAACAGGCCCAGACTGAAGCTCAAGCGCGCGACTAGAGATTTAAGTAAGCGGAGTGGAAATCTGCAGGATCTCGGTAGACGGCAATGGCTCCCGCCTCTCGCAGAATGTTTTCGTTCGTTCCGCCGCAGGTGAAGGCGATCGCGATTAAACCAGCCTTGCGCGCAGCTTCCAGGTCAAAGCGGGTATCGCCTATAACAAGAATTCTATCGGAAGGAACATCCGCAATCTTATCGCGCGACGTTACGAAGATATCAGGAGAGGGTTTCGAGTGTTCGGCATCGTCAGCAGAAGTGTAAGCTTCGATCAAATCGTCAATCTTAAGTAGCTTGATGTAATGCTTGGTCTCAGATTTCTTTCCGGAAGTAGCTAGCACGATCTGTTTGCCATCATCATGAATGCGCTGAAAAAGCTGGCACACTTCCGGGAAAGGTCGGACGCGTGGCAGGTAATCGGCCTTGAATAGCTTGGAGCGGTAATCATCCAACTGCGTGCCAAATTGCTTCATTTCCTCCGGGCTGAGGAACTCGGGCAGATATTGATCCGACCCTTTCCCGATCTGCGCGCGCAAAGCTTCGCGCGAAAAATGTTTTCCAAAGTGACGGAAGGCAGCGTCCCAGGAGTCGACATGTAGCTCGTTAGAGTCAACCAGAGTGCCGTCTAGATCGAAGATAAAAGCCTCGAAAGCTGAAGGCGAGAATTGAGTCATGACTTCGAATCGAGCGTGGAAGGCGCAGCCGGCGCTAATCGAGCACCGTGCGCGCACGATGCAGGGCTGGCGCCGTCAGGGCAACTTGAATCATCCCTGCGCCTTAATCATTCTTCATCCGCACAGCCGCGCCGCTTTCCGCGCCCGAGAGCAGATCCACCCGCACCACTTCATCACCCGGCTCGGCCACCGCCCCTTCCCATCGCAGGAAACCCGCCGGCGGCGGATCAGTCAGCCAGATCTGCGTATCAGGCGCTTTAATGAACAGCTTCGCCACCGCTGGAATCTCCGCATGAATGACGAAGTGATCGCCCTTGATCACCCGCTCTCCCATTCGCATCCGATCCACGCCGGCATGCGAGACCTGCACCGTGACGAGTTGCGGCTTGGGAATGAAACCCACCGCCTTCAGCTCGATCCGTTCGCCAGCGCACAGCCGTTTGCGCAGGTTCTCCAGCGCCAGCGTAAACCCGAACCCGGCAAACGTTCGTCCCGGCTCCATCTCCAGCTTCTCCTCCCAACGCTTCATCTCATCCTTGTCGCGTTTCTTCGCGGTCGCAGTCTTCGTCGCAAAATTCACCGCATACTCGCGCATCATTTTCCCATCGCGCTCCTGTCGCCACGACCACTCCTGCTGTTGCAGTTCCGGCGCCTGCCGCAGCACTGCGTTCTCTTCAATGCGACCGCCGTCGCCGAACCGGTAGATAATTTTGATGTGCAGGCGCTCCTCCTCCACCCATTGCATAAACTCACCGTCCGCGAGCGTTTTCCCCTCCAGATTTCGGAACGCCGGATAACCATGCGCCGCGCCCGCCAGCTCCGTCACCTCGATCGCGCCCACTCTCCCAATGAGCGCGAATGAAAGTGCGCCCACCACCAAGCTCAGCTTTACCATCCTCATCAATCCCACAGCCAACACGATGCCCCGCATCGCCGGATTGAGAAATCGCGGAAAGGTTAACGAATCGTTACCTTGCTGAGCGCAAGCACGCAGTTTTTACCGTCTTCGGAGGCGAGCGCTCGCTCTGACGCGGCTCCGGAGAAGCTACTTCGCCGGCTTTTTCTTATTCTTGGCCAGCGCGAGGCGCTCCGTCTTTCTGCGGCGTGCGGCTCGCTTCCTGACGTTATCTCTGCCTTGGCTGTTTCCCATGCTCCGCGCCGGCGCGATCGTTACAGTGTGGCGATCTTTCTTTTGGAAAAACGGGCGAAGGCCAGCATGAAGACAGGCAGAGACAGCCAGAAGGTGGAGAAGGCTTCGGGAACCGGGGAAAGGCCCACCTTCACATCGTCGAGATGGAAGGTGCCGAAGTCGTCGCGGAAACCGAATTTGAGATTGGTGCGCGAACCCGTCGCGAGTAGGTCGTCGAAGCTAAACTTGGTATAGGAACTCGGCACCGTCGAGGTATCGAAGATGAGCGTCCCATTCCAGAAAACTTCAAAGTCCACCGGGTTGCCGGAAGCCGTGGCACTGAAAGCTTCGCTTTGGTTTCCCGCCAGGAAAAAGGTCAAGTCGTAACTGGAGCCGGCATCCGTTTTCAGATTCTGCCCCAGAAAACCCTTTGCGCCGACCGGACCGGCGAACGCGCCGAAGCTTCCGGTGTGCGCTGAGTCCTGGTCCACACCAAAGGCGCCGTTGTTCCTCACGCTGGCGTTGCCCCCGCCGCCATTGGTATTGCCACTTATTTTCCAAGGCGGAAAACCCCCAGTCTCGAAGCTGCCGTTTTTCACGATATTGCTGATGGGATCGCAGAGGCGAGAGCGGCAAAGCAAAGGAGCGTGAGAGCTGACAAGGTGAATGGCGTTTTCATTACGTGGTGGCGTGGAGCGTGTTTATGCAGCCGATGGCCGAGCAATGTCAATGGTAAAACTGACGACTTTTCGCTAAGGAAACACCGGGGTGTCGCCTCCTGCCCGGGGCAAGAATTCGACGAGAGCTTTCAACGCGCGGTCTGATTCTGGCTATCAGTTACCTGGCCGGCTCTTTCGGGGCGAGTGAAGTGACAATCTTCTCGAAAGCCGGGTCCCCTCGGAGCGAATCCCATTGTGGCTGGAGCTTGAGAAAGCCGTAGCTGAGATAGGTAGGAACTCGCTCGACGGTTGCGATTTGTTCGATCGCGAGCCTCGTCTCGCCAGCCCATGCATAGGTTTGCGCGAGGTTGACAGCGAAGTTCGCGCCGTCAACCGCATCCTTCGAGATGGGCATGAGCTCGCACGCACGCCGTCCTTCGCGGAGAGCTTCGTCCTTTCGCCCGAGGCCGGCATCGATCATTCCCAAAAGACTCAGAGCGGCGGGAAAATCCGGTTGTTTGTGTAGGATCGCCTCCAAGTCACTGCGGGCAGCGGGTAAAAGCCGACTTCGCTTTGGCGGCGTCGCCCTGCCAGCGCGCGACGACACCCTCCCAATAAGCGCGGGGAAAGTTGACTCCATTATTGACCACACCTTCCCGAGGGTAGTCGGCGAGGACGCGAGCCGCCGCCGCCGCCGTTCTCTCACACAGTGAATAGAACGGGTCATCGACGTCGGGCGCGACCTTCGGATCTTCCGCGATCAATGCGGCCAGCATGGTTTGGTACGGCTTGACGTCGGCCTGCCAATCGGTGGCGATGCATGCACGGAGGATGCGCGTCTGCGAATCACCGGGGACGATGGTGAGAGCGCGGTCGTAAGTGCGGCCTTCCTCGGGAAAGTGGTGTTGCCAGTGATAAAAAAGCGCCATTTGCTGAAGAGTAAAGAAGTTGCGCGGGTCGAGCTCGAGCGCGCGCTCGAGGTTGCGCGTCGCCTCCTGCCAGCGACCCTGGCGGCGGTCGATGTAGGCGGTGTATTCGAATACTTCAGCGCTGTTCGGCAATGTGCGCCGGGCATCGGCCAGCTCCGTGCGCGCGCGCGCATAATCGCGGAAGCCGTGATAGTAATAATCGGCCAGCGCGAGGTGAGCTTCGCCGGAATCGGGCTGGAGATGGAGTGCCGTCCGCACGGCTGCGTTCGCCATTTCGAGACGGGCTGCGGTATGATCGAACCCGTCCCAATAAATGTTCCCGTGCACGCGGGAGAGCAGACACCAGGCACCGAGGAATTGCGTATCTCGGGAAACGGCTTCGTCGAGGAAACGAGCAGCTTGTATCAGATTCGCCCTGGCCTGGATTTGATTCGTGGTGGCAGCGAAAAGCGATTGCGCGCGCAGGTATAGATCGTAAGCCGTTAGATCGGTCGTTGCTGGCTTGTCGATCGCGGCTTTCTCGCCTGCAGAAAGCTTCGCCCGCAGTTGATCGGCGATCGTTTTCGCAATCTCGCTTTGAATGGCGAACACGTCATCGAGCGGGCGATCGTAGTTTTCCGCCCAGGTATGCGCATCGGTTCGGGCGTCGATCAACTGCGCATTCACGCGCACTTTTCCGCCAGAGCGTTGTACGCTGCCTTCGAGTAAATGCGCCACGCCAAGCTGTTGGCCAATCTCGCGCAGATTACGCTCAACGCCGGTTTTGTATTGCATCACGCTTGTGCGGCTGATCACTTTCAGGTCGGCAATCTTCGCGAGGTCGGTCAGGATTTCGTCCTGCACTCCATCGGCGAAGTAAGCGTTCTCTTTGTCGCTGCTAAGATTCGCAAATGGCAATACAGCGATACTTTTTTCCGGAATCCCTGAGGCCGAGCGGGCCGGTCGCCGGGAAAAGATGAGAGCGCCAGCAATGGTCGCTGCGAGCAAAAACAGTACGGCAGCGAGCGCGACCCAACGCATCCTGGCACGACGTTTCTTGAGGGCCCGGAACTTTTCCGGAAGCTGAGGATTACCGACTTCGTCTCCGTAAAGATTCACCACGCAAACACGCACCCCGTGTTTCACTTCGCATTCGCCAAGGTCATGCAGACACGGCCGCCACTCTTCAAACTCAGCCAGATCTTCGGCGATATGTTTGGAAAGCAGGATATGCCCGGCATCACCGCAATCCATCACTCGCTGAGCGATGTTAATTCCGGCGCCGGCGACGTTCGCGCGTTCGTTGACATCCACCACGCCGCTGACGGGCCCGCTGTGCACGCCCATCCGGAGCCGCAGCCGGGGATGATGATTCCTGAGAGCGCTATCGATTTCTATCGCGCATTCCACTGGCGCCGCTGGACTGGTGTAAAAAACGAGCGCCATTCCGTCTCCGGTCGGAATCCTTATCAACTTCTCCGCCGCTTCGGCTTGTCGAAATGGCTCCGATCCACGGACAACCGACGCCAGTTCATCCACCGCGGTGCGCTGATCGTTAATCGACAGCTTGGAGTAGCCAATGATGTCGATGAACAGGACGTGCGCGATCTCGAACGCGATCCCGCTTTTGGATTCACCAGCCATCTGCGATGTCGGTAGGCTAGCAGAGCGACGGCGACCGTCGATGCGCAACTTGGCCGCATCTTCCACGGCATGAAACCTTGCCGTGGCAATGGCAAACGAAGCCACAGTTCACCAAAAACACCCGGCTCCGAATCACAATGGCGCGAATGAGGTGCTCGCCAGTGCCACCGAACACATTACAATTTTCTAATGCACCTTCGCGTGATTTCACTCCGCTTTGGGCTTTGGCTACGATATCCTATTAACGCCAACACTCCGGCGGTTCCATTCACACTATGAAGAAAAAATCTACCTCTCGATCGGCATTTTCGGTTCTGCGCCTTGTGCTCGGCATTCTTCTCTGCGGCACCGGCCTCATTATCGGGTTGATGAGCTTTCTCGGCTCTTCGCTTTCTGCACAAGGTCCGAGCGAAAAGGAGCAACGGAACGGCCCCAAGTCCGGCGCCTCCTATCACAATGACATTTCGCCGCCGTTGCGGACCCTGCCGCCCTGGCGCGAGGCCGACCGGAAACCCGAGCATGAAGCCAATGAGAACCCGAAAATTCCGCATCGGCATCGGGATCAGGCCGACCCAGTCGTTCAAAGCAGCCACTCTCCGCGTTTTTTTGACGCGGCGGCGCCGAATGTAGCCGCCACCCTCCTTTCCTTCGACGGCATTCCTTTCCCGGGCGTCGGTTGCAATTGCGCGCCGCCGGACACGAACGGCGCGGTGGGAAAAACTCAGTATGTGCAAATCGTAAACGAAGGTTATCAGGTGTTCGATAAGGCCAGCGGCAATTCCGTCCTGGGCCCGAGCAGCATTTCATCGATTTGGAGCGGTTTCGGTGGCGCCTGCCAGAGTGGCGGCAGTGGCGATCCTGTTGTGCTCTATGATCACATTGCCGACCGCTGGGTCATCACCCAGTTCGCCAAAGCCACCACGAACGGCCCCATTACCGACGAATGCGTGGCCGTCTCAACTACTGGCTATGCAACTGGCAGCTACTATCGCTACGGATTTCATCTCGGCTCAAACTTTTACGACTATCCGCATCTGAGTGTCTGGCCGGATGGTTACTACATGAGCATGAACGTGTTTAATTCCTCCGGTACTTCCTATCTGGGGCCACAGGCGTTCGCGTTCGACCGCGCCAAGATGCTATCCGGTCAGCCCGCCACATTCGTCAGCCCGGTGGGGCCTTTAGGTGGCTCGATCGATCCGTTTCTTCCTGCTGATCTCGACGGGTTCACCATGCCGCCCAGCGGCGCGCCCGCCACCTTTGTCGGGTTCCCTGGTCAGTCGATTAATCCGAACTATACCACCTATCACTTCCATGCCGATTTCGCCACGCCGGGTAATTCCACTTTTACTACTTTCGCGACTCCGGCTGCGGCGGGCTATACTTCGCTTTGTCCGACCACCCGCGCATGCGTTCCTCAGGTGGGTGTTTCCTCATCAAGTTATCTCGATGGCATCGGGGATCGCCTGATGTTCCGGCTCGCCTATCGCAACTTCGGCGATCATGAATCAGTCGTCGGCAACTACACGGTGAAAGCGAACAATGTCGCTGGCGTGCGTTGGTTCGAATTGCGCAATGTCACTGCGGGGCCGGTCAGTCTTTACCAGGAGAGCACGTATCAGCCCGACTTGACGTGGCGCTGGATGGGCAGCGCCGCCATGGACGGGCAGGGGAACATTGCCGTTGGTTTCAGTGCATCCAGCTCAGGTCTCAATCCGCAAATCCGTTATGCTGGACGTCTCGCCACAGACCCGCTCAATGTCCTGGGACAGGGCGAAGCACATCTCGTCGACGGAACGGGCAGCCAGAGCGGCACCGGTAATCGTTGGGGCGACTATTCCGCGCTCGTTATTGATCCAGTCGACGACTCGACGTTTTGGTACACTAACGAATATTATTCCAGTACTGGCACCTTTAATTGGCGCACCCGCGTCGGCAGTTTCAAAATAGCTTCCTCGAGCCCCACTCCGACGCCTACACCAACTCCTACTCCTACTCCTACTCCAACCCCCACGCCGACACCAAATCCTGATTTCTCGCTCGCGGTCAGTCCATCATCGGTAAGTCTCGGGCGCAATGGCGGAACGGCTTCCTACACCGTGACAATTACTTCATCCGGTGGATTCAGTTCACCGGTGAGCCTTTCGATCAGCGGTTTGCCGACAGGGGCAAGCGGCACCTTCAACCCCAACCCGGCGGCCAGCTCTTCGACATTAACCGTAACGGTGGCTTCGAGCGTAAGGAAGGGCACCTATACCTTCACCGTCACCGGAACAGGGGGAAGTCCGGCTATCACGCGCACAGCTACGGCTAAACTGACTAAGAGACACTGACCGCCGCGGACGGTTTCGTTCGGCTGATGTGCGCTATGCGTTACGGTCGATCACGCCGGGGCGCTGGCGCGCGCGCGGATAGCTCGATACTCGGGCATCTTGTGATACTTGACCAACCGGAAACCCCAATCGACCAGGGTTTGCTTGTCCTGGTTGGTTGAAGCGATGCGGCGGAGAAATTGCGCGATTCGCTCCTTCAACGCGGGCTGCTGCTCGACGTCGTCTAACAACTCGAATATCTCCATCGAGAGCAGCCAATCATCCGGGTGCTCAGCCTGTTGCGTTTCCCAGATTTCGCCGAGACGTTCGTAGCCGACCTTGCGCTCACGGATGTCGCGGACCTGTTGGTAGAGACTTTCGAGCTTCTTTCGCTTCGCGTCCGAGGGCGCTTTGATGGTGCGTTCTTTAGGCGCGAGGGCGACTTCGAGAAAAGCGTCTTTGTCGGCGGCGCCATTGAAGACGGAGCTGACGCGCTCGCCCACGGCCATGTCGTATTCGCCCCAGGCGGGATCGAAAAGGATGCGGTCGCTGTATCTGACAGTGCAGTTTGAAAAAGTGATGAGAATGGGTTTGCCCTCACGCCGAAGAATTTTCTCGACGTGGCCACTGACAACGACGCCGCCCTCGAACTCAAGCTTTGTGTCCAAGCCTTCGCGAGGGTCTTCGCCTTTCCATTTGCCGATAGGTGAGCCGAAGCCATCCACGTGTCGAGCTTTGCCGTGGCCGTCGAGTTGTTTGTTGGCGAAGGCTAATGCGGTTGGCCCAGTGGTCCGCATATGGATTGGTTCATCGCCGACCTTGAGAACGTCGGTGAAAACGCCGCTAACTTGCAGCCCGCTGGAGTACTCGCACGTGGCAATATTCTTGCACTCGATCGCCTTATTAATTCCTTCCAAACCGCCGACGCGATAGGCCATGGCGTCAGCAAATTCCTCCAGCACCTCGGCCAGGTGTTGAAAATCGCGGGAGACGAAGAGCTGCGGCTGGCGCGTTGTTATATCGAAGGCCTGATTTTTCGCATCGATCGAGTAGGAGATTTTCTTTACGTTCGATTCCAGACAGGAAACCGATTCGCCGATCGACGAAAGCAGACCGGCGCCGTAAATCTTCGGCTTCTCCATTGTTCCGATGAGGCCGTACTCCACCGTCCACCAATGCAAACGTGAGAGCAACGCCATCTCCGATGGTTCGCCAAGATTTTTCTGGCGCTCTTCCACCAACTTCGTCGCTTCTGCTAGCTCGGTCGGATCGGAGTTCGGCAGTTCCTTGAGAATGGAGAGATGGCGAATGGCTTCGTAGAGCTCGAAATCCTTGCCCGATTGCATCGCCTTCGCGCCGACTTCGCCGAAGCGCTGCAGATAATTTGAATATTCACGATCGACAATGATCGGCGCATGTCCGGCTGCTTCGTGCACAATGTCCGGCGCGGGCGTGTATTCGATGTGATGAATCTGGCGCATGTCGCACGCGATCACGAGCACCTTATAGGCCTGGAATTCCATGAAGGCGGCCGGCGGAATGAAACCGTCCACCGCCACCGCGCCCCAGCCGATCTTGCCAAGTATTTCATTCATCTCTTCGATGCGCGGGATGCGCTCGAAAGAAATGCCGGTGTCGAGCAGACCCTGGAAATAAACCTTGTGCGCATACTCCTTCAGGAAAAACATGTTCTGCCGCATGATGAATCGCCAGACGGCGTGATCGACGGAGGTGTATTCGTCGTAGCGCTGATCGACGGCGAATTGCAGTAGGTGCTTCGGCAGCGATTTTACGGCGGCGTTGGTTCGACTGAATGATTGAATGCTCATACGTCTCCTTGCCCGAGCGGCACCCGCTCGCGACGGTGTAATATACGCTAAAATCGAGGCGATGGGGAGCAACATTCAATCGGCCCTCGAAAAGCGGGAGTTGCTCTCGGATCAGGTGAGGCGAGCCGAGAACAGTCGCCGGATAGGTTTCGCAACGGAACGCAAAGTATCGCCAATTGTATGGCTGAGCGTGAGCTGCCTTGATGCGCCAACCGTGGCCGTGACGTGGCAATGGCTGTTTGCGCGCACCCTGCACAGTCATATCACCGCTTCTGATCGCCTCGTTCTGTTCCTGACCGCGTGGATCATCTATCTGGCTGATCGGATGGCTGATTCATTCACAATTCCGTCTCATGCTCCCATTTCAAAGCGGCAACGCTTTTGCCTTGGTCATCGCGACTTCATGATCACGAATATGGCATTAATCGCGATTGCGGACGCGGTTTGTATGATTCGTGGCCTCGAGCGCGAAACAGTTCTTTTCGGGGCGTTAGTCGCGACCGCGATCGGCCTTTACCTCGCGATCAATCATCTCGCACCCGTGATTTGGGGAAAAGTTCCGCTTAAGGAAATGAGCATCGGCTTCTTATTTGCGCTGGGAGCGGTCGCCGCCATCGCGGAACGAAATTTCAGTCTGGCGACGATGACGTTTTTCTTTGGAATGCTTTGTGCCCTTAATTGCCTGAGCATTTCAGTCTGGGAACGGCCGCTCGACCTCGCTCAGCGTCGTGTCTCGTTTGCCACCGCGCAGCCCGCGTTGCTCCGCATTCCCGAGTTCGCTTCGTGGATCCTGGCATTCGGGGCGTTTTCCCTTGCTCTGAATCCAACGCTGCGATGGTTTGCGTTATGCATCGCGATCTCTGCCGTCTGGATCGCCATTCTTAATCGCGCGGTGTCGGTCGGGCGCGATGAAAGAGTTGCGCTGGCCGACCTGGTTCTGCTTTCGCCACTTCTCCTTTGTAGCGGCGCGCCATGACCGCCGACGATGGCGTGTGCATTCGGGTATTCGGTGGTCATAGACCGCTGCCTCAGGAAATGGTGAGTTTCGATTACGTCGCGCCGTTTTATGGAACTCTGGAGCGAATTGCCTTCGGTCACGTGCTGCAGCGCGCCCGCATGGCTTTTCTTGACCGCGTCACCGCGTGTCAACGCGCTCTCATCGTGGGTGAGGGGACCGGACGATTCCTGGCAGAGCTTCTTCGCATTAATCCGACGATCGAGGTCGATTGCGTCGATTCGAGCGCGGGAATGCTGCGGCTGGCGAAAGCGCGCGCTCGCCGCACCTGCGCTCCGGCTGGCGGACTTCGTTTCCACCACGCCGACATTTTTTCCTGGCAACCGGACCGCACTGGCTACGATCTCATCGTTACGCATTTTTTCCTGGATTGCTTCGATCGCGAACGATTACCCAGCGTGATGGACAAGATTGATTCGCTGACGACGTCGAATGCGCGGTGGCTGATCTCCGATTTCAAATTACCGCCGCACGGATTGCGTCGCTTGCATTCGCGCGCCTGGCTATGGCTGATGTATTCGTTTTTCCATCTCGCCGCGAAGCTGCCAACACGCGAGCTGGTCCCTTTCGCACCATTTCTGCGCGAACACGGTTTTCACTTGGCCGCACGCCGCGATTTCCGCTTCGGCCTGATCAGCGCCCACCTCTGGCAGCGCAACGGTTAGCGAATGCGACGGGAGCGCCGGATACCTGTGATAATTCCAATCGCCACACCCAGCACGATTGCCCAAGGCGCGATCGACGCCAGCGCGACTCCGACCATGCGCATGCTCCACATAAGTGCGCCCGCGCTTTGCCCGAGCGTGCGGCGCAGAGTGGCAGACAATCCGGTTTCCGGCGCAACGATGTTGCCCTGCGAGTAGACGGTGACGGTGACATCAGCCGGCGCGTTCTCCGCGTCGACCTGCTCGGCCGGCCGGTCCTCACGACGAATGCTAACGTTCTCCAATTTGCCTAATCCACCGAGCGATTGCATGAGCGCCCCGTAATTTTTAACTGGCAATCGCAACGACACCGTGGCGAGTTCCGCGCCGCTCGGATCGCGAGAAAAACTCGAGCTGCGAATTTTTCCGCTTACGCGCGCGGCCAGTTCGCCCAGCTCCTTTGTCGCCGCATTCACATCGCCAGCGCGCACACTCAGAGTTGTTTGCTGCCGCGCCTGCTCGTCTTCCTCGCGCGAAATCGTGATGTCCAGCGCCACCTTGTCGAATTCCGTCCTGGCATCGGCCGACATCCCCTGACCGCCGCGCGCGACGCGTTCGCTTTGCACCTGAAAATTTGCCACCCGTCCGAGTCCCCGCACTTTGGCAATGATCTCGTCGCTTTCCTCCGGAGCGACGAGCAAGCTAATGCGAGCGGAGATGCGACCGGCGGAATCGCGGTCCAGCGCGGCGTTGGTAATCTGCACGCCGGTCGAGGCCAGGCCCCGAATGGTCGCGTAAACCGTTTCCACTTCCGGCGCGAAGAGCGCGAGCTGGACGCGCTCTTTGATGAGGAACGCAGCCGGCGCATCCATTTCTTTTTCCGCGAGTCGGATAGTGACCGTCGCGTATTGCACCTGCGTCTCCATGAACTTGATCTCGCCTTCCATTTGCTCGATCTGCTCCCGCACCCGCCCAAGCTCTTTCTCCACTTCGAGCAGATCGGCCACGCGCCCGGCGTTTTTCTCCAGCATGCTGACGAGCCGTTCCTCCACCACGTGCGCGTTTCGCAGCCGCGCATCGGTATCGAAAAATTGTTTCGTCACATCCTGCGTCGCGAGCGTTTGGTTCTTGAGGTCGCCCAGAGAGCGCAACTTTCCGAGAAAGTCATCCAGTTTATCAGGCAGCACTTTGACGATGACATCGCCGCGCAGTTTTCCGTTCTCTTGTTTCTGTGAGCTGTTCGTTGCCACGTAGCCGCCGGCTTCGGAAGCCAGGGACGTAATATTCTGGAGCGCCTGATCAAAGTTGCGGACTTCCAAGTCGACGTTGGCGTTTCGAACAAGTTTACGTTCTTCGTCCGGAGCGGCGGCCGGCGGATTTGGGTTTATTTCGTCCGGCGCCGAAGCGGACGAAGCGGATTTTGCAACAGGCGGCGATTCGAGCACACGCGATTCCGATTTCTGAGTTTGTGCTTCGCTCGCGTCTCTCTCGGCGGGAAGGCGCGTGGAAGCGCTTCCGGTCGCGGCCGCGACAGAGTCGGTGAGATGCGGTTTGGTCGCGTCTTGCGCGTCGCCCAAAACCCGAGCCTGCGCGGTAAAAGTGCTCTCCACCGGCGCGGGTGGCGCTGGGGCAATTTCCTTCGCAGATGACGAAACATTCTTATGCGCATTAGTTTCGCCGGTCAGGACTTGCCCAAGTTGAAAAAGCGCGAGTAAAACTGCGCCCGCCACCGCCACCTGCGTCAGGCGCGAACGCATGAAGTTGACGAAGAAGCCGCTCATTCGCCGTGGCCGATAGGGCACGCGATTGCGAAATGCGCTCAGCATCCGTTGTTCAAACCCGAATATCGGCTTGGCATGTTCCAGTGTGTCCTGCATCACCCGGTTGATGATTTGCTCTTCCTTGTGCAGCGAACGGCAGCCGGCGCATTCCATCAGATGCACGTGCAGATCGTCGCGCTCGGAATCGCTCAGCTCGTCGTGCAGATCGGCCGCGAGAAATTCCTCGATCCGATCGTGAATCGTTAGCATCGCAGAGTCTCCAGTTTCGGTTTCAGACGTTTGCGCATGGTGGCGAGGGCGCGGCCGAGAATGCCGCGTAAGGCGCCATTGCTTAGTTCGAGCAAACGCTCAATCGTCGGGTAATCCATCTCCTCGAGATATCGCAATGCCAGCGCGCTGCGATAGAGTTCCGGCAAGGTCGCCAGCGCAACGTGCACTCGCTGGTGACGCTCGGAATCGACCAGCCACGAATGTGCTTCCCCACTGGGGATTTCGTTAAACTGCTCTTCCAGCGGAATGGTTTTTCGCCGCATCAGAATATCGTGCGCGCGGTGCCGCACGATCGTCGCGATCCATGCCGGAAATTTTCCGGAATCCCGTACGCGCCAGCGCGACTTCCACGCCTTGACAAACGCGTCCTGCAGCGAGTCCTCCGCTTCCTCGCGGTTCTGCAGCGCGCCGAAAGCGATGGCGAACAGAGGCCGGCTCATTCTTTTGATGACGAGCTCGAATGCTTCCTGATCGCCGTGAATGGCGGCTCGGTAGGTCTCGTAATCGGTAGGCTCCATTGATTGCGCTTCAATAGCCTAGACTGGCGACGCGCGAAATCCGCGCGAGAATTTTTTTAGAAATTCTTATTAACAACCATTCACAATTTGTCTTTCCGCGCGACGGCGGCAGATGATTTTCAGCGCCGGCGCGCTTCCCATCTCGTGCTCCTGATCGTCCTCGTAACCGATTCTTTCCGGGCAGGCGCGCGATTGCCGAGCTAGAGCACGAGTGCACGATCTTGTCCGTTCCTGGCGACAATGCGATAGATCGTCCTCATGGGAATGCTGCGCCTCGGAGTCAACATCGATCACATTGCCACGCTGCGGCAGGCGCGTTACGCCACCACGCCGGAATCGAAAAACGCCGAGCCCGATCCTATTCTCGCCGCTTCCATCTGCGAACGCGCCGGTGCCCACGGCATCACCGCGCATCTGCGCAGCGATCGGCGTCACATGCAGGACCGCGACATCGAACGTCTGCGCGCCAACATCATGACGAAACTGAATTTCGAAATGGGAAATGCACCGGAAATCGTGGAGATAGCAATCCGAACTCAACCCGATGAAGTTTGTCTCGTTCCCGAGAAACGCCAGGAAGTTACGACCGAAGGCGGCCTCGACGCGGTAGGGAACCGGCGTGAGCTCGCTTCCACAATCCAGCGACTGCACGCCGTGGGCATTCGGGTGAGTTTGTTCATCGATCCCGAGACGGAACAGATCGATACCGCGGCCGAGCTGGGCGTGGACATGATCGAGCTCCACACCGGCAGGCTGGCCAATGCGTTTACGGAAAAGATCGAACGCGAGGAACTCTCGCGCTTGCGGACGTGCGCTGAAATGGCGAACGAACTAAAGCTGCAGGTCAACGCCGGCCACGGTATCAATTATCGAAACATTGCTCTCATTCACGAGATTCCTCACCTTCGCGAGCTGAACATCGGACATGCCATCGTTTCACGCGCGGTTTTTGCCGGCTTGGAGAACGCTGTGCGTGAAATGCTCGCGCTGATGGAGAATTATAAAGGTTGAATTTGGAGCCCAGGAATCCAGGAGAAAGAGAGGCGACTCAGGAAAGCGGGAAAACAGGAAGGGTTTCTCATCTTTCTGGCTTCCTCATTCCGGCCTTATTTCCTGTTTTCCTGCGTTCCTGAGTCAAATCTTCATCTGTGAGCATCCTCGGTATTGGAATCGACATGATCGAGTGCGAACGCATTGAGCATTCCCTCGAACGTTTCGGCGCCAAATTCATGCGGCGCGTTTTTACCGAAGGCGAGGTTGCGTACTGCCAATCGATGAAATTTCCGGCTCGACATTTCGCGGCGCGATTCGCGGCAAAGGAGGCGCTGTCGAAAGCGTTCGGCACCGGCATTGGCAAAGCCATGAGCTGGCGCGACATCGACGTGCGCAAGAAAGAAAGCGGCGAACCCTTCGTCGTGCTCGGCGGCGGTGCGGAATCACTCGCACACAAACGCGGCGTGCGCGCCGTCTTGATTAGCTTGAGCCACACGCATCAGCACGCGGTGGCGGTCATCGCGCTGGAAACTTAACACGGGCATTTTCGCGCGCAGTCGAGCATCCGCTGCGAAAACTTCCTAAAACTTCGACGGGATCCCTCGACTGCGCTTCGCTCCGTTCGGGATGACTAGTCAGGACGCTCGGCGTGCTGGTAATCGATAACTTGCACTCGCTCGAGCGTGACCATTCCGCCGCTTATCATCGGCTCAAGCGCGGGCAGGAAGCGGTTTTCCCGAACCGGGGAAGGCAAACTCCATTGCCGCCTGACGCAGTAGCGCAAATGGGGCGGCGGCGCAATCCGCGAAAAGCAAAGGCGCGAGTCTGGAAAAGACTGGAGAGCCGATCTCGCATGAAATAATCTCATCGCCATGAGCGGAATCATCCTGGCCTTTCGACTGTCCGGCGCGGCAGTCGCCGCGTTATTGTTTCTGTCGACTTCGGACGCGGCGCCGAACGCATTCATTCCTCCGAAATACCAGGGCATCCTCCTGTATGCGCCCGTGCCCGATTACCCGAGGCAGGCACGTAACAATTATACCGTGGGCACGCAGGGAATTTATCGGCTCACGATCAATGCCCAGACCGGTGCGGTGGAAGAGGTCGGAGCCATGAAACGGGCAAATTGGGGAGCGCTCAACGCAGTCATGGTAATGGATTTAATAAAGTGGAAGTTCAAGCCGGGCACGATTCGGCAGATCGATATCCCGGTTGTTTTTGAAGACCCGATTCGAGTAGAGCTAAGAAATGCTGCGATGAAGTAATTGTCTCGCTCGCATTCCATCTTCAAACGCAAACCGGAATAGCTGCGGGTTTGCAGAGTGGGGCAACTATCCGCTACCTTCCGCGCTCGGATGCCGAAGACGTTCTATATCACCACCGCCATTGACTACACCAACTCCGCGCCGCACGTCGGGCACGCGTATGAGAAGGTGCTGGCCGATGTTATTGCGCGTTATCATCGACTTAAAGGTGACAAAGTATTTTTTCTGACCGGCGTCGATCAACACGGACAGAAGGTGCAGCAATCGGCGGAGAAGGAAGGGATTTCGCCAGAGCAATTCGTCGCCGGCGTCACCAAGCAATTCATCGCGCTTTGGGACAAGCTCGAAGTCCGCTATGATGGCTGGGCGGCAACGACCGATCCTCTGCACAAGAAATGTGTCCAAGGCATGCTGCAGCGCCTCTACGACGAAAAACTGATCTACAAGGACAAGCAGGAAGGCTACTATTCAGTTCGTCAGGAACAATTCCTCACCGACAAAGAACGCGGTTCCGATGGCGAGTTCGGCCCCGAATGGGGACAGGTCGAGCACCGGGTAGAAGAAAACTACTACTTCAAGCTTAGTAACTACAAGGACTGGCTGCTTGGATTCCTTCGCTCCGACCTCGGAAAAGATTTCGTTACTCCAGACTTTCGCCAGACCGAGCTAATCAACGCCGTCGAGAAACTGAGCGGCGATCTCTGTATCTCCCGTCCCAAGTCGCGTCTGAGCTGGGGCATCGAACTGCCCTTTGATCGCGATTACGTCAATTATGTCTGGTTCGACGCCCTCACGAACTACATCAGCTTCATCGGCTACGATCCGGCGAGGGACTTCGGCGCACAGTCTGATGACTTCCGCGAGAAATGGCCCGCGCTGCATGTTGTCGGCAAAGACATCATGATTCCGGCCCACGGTATCTATTGGCCGATTATGCTTCACGCCCTTGGTTTTCCCGATGACCAAATGCCGAAGCTGCTCGTGCACGGGTGGTGGAACATCGCCGGCGCCAAGATGAGCAAGAGCCTGGGAAATGTTGTCGACCCAAACGAGCTCGCAGACAAGTATGGCGCTGAAGCTCTGCGTTATTATTTAGTGAGCGACATCGGAACCGGAAAAGATGCAGACTTTTCTGAAGAGCGACTAAATGGCTGCCGAACCGCCGATTTAGCGAACGCATTCGGTAACCTTCTCAATCGAGCGGTCGGGATGATAAACAGGTTCCGCGAAAATAAAATATGCTGGGTAGACGATCACCTGAGCGTAGTGGCGGACGAGGATTTGCGAACTGAAAGTAACGCCAGGCGGACTTTCGCGCTCGATCGAATCAAAAGCGAAATCGGAGTAAGGGAGGTTAAACGAGTTGCGATATTTGCAGCGAGGCGTTGTGAGACAAATATGGATCCTCAACCTCTTCTGCACGCTGCGCTGGGTATTGCAGTAAGGGGCAACGGAGCAGTAGAACTTTCGAAGCCCTGGGAAGCGGTCAAAGATCCTCAAAGGGATAGCGAAGTCGACCGTCTACTTTACTCGTTAGCCGAATCGCTCCGCATCATCGCAATTCTGATTTCGCCGGTGTTACCGAAAGCCGCGCACGGCATTTTCGACCAGCTCAATTGGAAGATAGAATTCAGCGAGAAGGAAGAACGTTTCTCGTTAGCTGAGGCACAGTGGGGGAAACTGCCGGATGGCCACGTCGTCGGAAAACCGGTGCCGCTGTTTCCGCGCATCGAAATCAAATAATGCTCGGCACCGTATTGCGCGACCGCCTGCGCGACCCGAAATCATTGCGCGCAGTCTTCGAGCGCGGCGGGATAACCGCCCAGGTGAGCCAGCGCCTCGCCGGCGAAATGAAGGGAGCCGGTGATAAGAATGCGGCCGGCTTGCGTTTCGGCGAGGGAAATCGCCTCTGAGGTCGAGGCGGTGATGGAGTAGTGGAGTGGGGGAGTAATGGAGGAGAGGAGCTCAGCAGGCGGGACGGCGCGTTCGCTTCGGATTCTCGGCAAGATGAATTGCGACGCGATCGGCGCGATGATTTTGATGATTTCGGCACTAGCCTTGTCGCGCAAGACGGCGAGAAGAACAATCGCGCGCTCGTCGGGGAATTCCTGCCGCCATGTTTCGACCAATGCGCGCGCACCGGCCGGGTTATGGGCGCCGTCTAAGACAATGCGTTCATTCCAAAGTTGAAAACGCGCGGGCCATTCCACTGATCGCAATCCTCGTGCGATGGCGTCTTCCGAAATCGATAGCTTGAGAATTCGCACAGCGGCAACGGCGAGCGACGCGTTGTCTCTTTGAAAGGCGCCGCGCAGACCAAGCCGCGAACCCGTCCAAGGTCGATCCACGATTTGCAGTGGCGCGCTGCATGCCAGCGTGCGTTGCCTGATCAAGCCGGCCGCTTCCGTGGCCTGCGGTGCGGAAATCACGGGAACATTCGGCTTGATGATTCCTGCTTTCTCATTCGCGATTTGGACAAGGGATTGCCCAAGCCATTTTTGATGATCGAGGTCGATCGGCGTAATGACCGATACGTCCGCCGTGATGGCATTTGTAGCATCGAGACGTCCGCCCATGCCCGTTTCGAGAACGATGATTTCACAGCGCATGTTCTGAAAATGTTGCAGGGCAAGAGCAGTCGTGATTTCGAAAAATGTTGGATGCGGATCCCAATCGCGAATCAAGTCGCAAATCGAACTCAAGTCGCGCGCGACCTCATCTTCGGAAATCACTTCGCCGTTCACGCGAATGCGTTCGCGGAATGAGACCAGGTGAGGGGACGTGAACAAACCGGTGCGATATCCGGCGGCGCGGCAGATCGCGTCGATCATGGCGCAGACGGAGCCTTTGCCGTTGGTGCCGGCGACGTGAATGATGCGGCCAAGTTTTTCGATGTGTAAATCGCGGAGCAAGCGCTGGGTCGATTCCAGCCCGAGCTTGATGCCGAACTTTTGCGTCGCGTAAAGCCACGCGAGCGCTTCGCGGTAGTTCACGCCCGCGCCGTGCGGCGGATGGGGGCCGCGAAGTAGCAAAGGAACTCCGCGATCTGCGTTCGCATTCTTTTGCGATGCACGATCTGGTCGATCAAACCATGTTCCTCGAGGAATTCCGCCGTCTGAAATCCCTTCGGCAAATCCTGATGCGTTGTCTCTTTGATCACGCGCGGCCCGGCGAAACCGATCATACTTTTCGGCTCGGCCAGAATGATGTCGCCTAACGAGGCGTAGCTGGCCATTACCCCCGCCGTTGTCGGATTCGTCAGCACGGAAATGTAGGCAAGCTTCGCTTCGGCGTGGCGCGCGAGAGCCGCGCTCGTTTTCGCCATTTGCATGAGACTGAGCATGCCTTCATACATACGCGCGCCGCCCGAGGCCGAGATGATGATAAGCGGGATGCGTTCTTTGGTGGCGAACTCGATGATGCGGGTGATGCGTTCGCCCACGACCGAACCCATGGTGGCGGCGAGGAAGCTGAAATCCATGACGGCGATGGCGACGCGGTTGCCTTCGAGCATGCCATAGCCACTCAGCACCGCGTCAGTCAATCCCGTCGCGTCCTGATATTTTTTCAGCCGATCCTTGTAAGTGGCCATGCCTTGGAAGCGAAGGGTATCGATCGACTGCAAATTACCGTCCATTTCTTGAAACGAGCCGGGGTCGAGAAGGCCTTCCATGCGTTCACGAGCTGATTGTGAAAGGTGGTAATCGCAACGTGGACAAACCCGCTGGTTTTCCACCAGCTCGAGTTCGTGAATGACTTCGTCGCAGCCCGGACATTTCTGGAACAAGCCGTGCGGGATTTCGCGACGCTTGCGTCCGTGCATTTTGAGAGTCGGTTTGCGGAAAATAGCCATGTCAGGCGCGAGCGGCAGTGATGGCGTGGACGGAGCGCGCGCCGGCTGTACGCAAAACGCGGGCGCATTCGCTCAAGGTCGAGCCAGTGGTGAGGATGTCGTCCACGAGAAGCACCCGAGAGTCTCGCACGCCGATCTTTTTCCGTAAACGAAAGGCGTTACGCAAATTTTCCATGCGATCGAGACGGTCGAAAGCGGTTTGCGTGGTCGTGTAACGGATGCGTTCCAGCGCCGGAAGAACGGGCACATTGATTTTCGCGCTCATAATTTTCCCGAGCAGTTGAGCCTGGTTGAAGCCGCGCTCCCGCAGCCGCGCCGGATGCAACGGAACCGGAACGATGACATCGAAAGTGCGATCACGCAGCCGGCTATCGTTCAATGCTTCCAGCAACCAGCGACCGATAGGATGACGCATGTGCAAATCGCCGCCGTATTTGAATCGAAGCAGGACGACGCGAACTATGCCACGACTTCGGTAGGCGGAGACGGCCGCGTCGAAATCGAGAGCGCGATGGGCGCAGTTGGTGCAAGTGAATTCCTGATCGATGGCGCCGGAGAACGGTTCGGAGCACTTGGCGCAGAATGGGGATGTGATCCTCGGCGCTCGATCTTCACAAACGGCACAAAGATATTCGTCGCGCGCGACCGCTTCGCCGCACAGTTCGCAATTCGCTGGATAAAATAGCGAGACCAGCCCGCGCAGCGGTTCAGTGACTTTCACGTTTCGGGTATGGAAAGAGAAAGGCGACGAGCGCCCACGTGAGCAGACCGAGGCCGAGAGGAACGAGACCGATTAACATATTCTTTCCGAGCAGAGGAAGAATGGTTGTTGTTTGTCTCGTTACCTTGCCGATAACGCCGCTGACAAACACCCAGCCGCTGTGAAGACCGATCGGCAGCCAGAGTGAGGCCGTGCGCAGGCGCGCGTCAGCCAGGATTGCGCCGACGAGAAACAACGTCGTGAAGCTCGCGAGAACCAGCATGGGATCGGCGAATTGGACAAACGAGTTTGCGATGGAACGAAAGCCGGAAGTCCACGTCACCGCCGTGCTGGTGCGATCGGGCGCTTTTAAGAAATGAATGATGGCAAAAAATGCCGAAGTGATGAAGGCGGCAGTGAACGGACGACCAGCCCGCAGCAAAACGCCAAGGATTAGACCGCGGAAGAGCGTTTCTTCAATGAAAGGAACAGCTACGGCAGCGGCCGCGACGGAGCCCACAGCACTCCATGGGATCGAGTTTTTAAAAACGAAGCTGCCGTTTTGGACGAGCGCAATCGCGGTATAGCCAAGCGGCAAGGCGGCGAGAAGCCAACCCGCGCCGGCGTCGCGGCCGGCCCGAGCGTTGCGCTGCAATTGTAAATCCGCCAGTGAGCGGATGCGTAACGAACGCAGCAGTGGCCACAAAAAAACCAGGGCGCAGACGAGCAGGGCGCGATGAAAAAAACTTTCGAAATCGAAGCGCATCAGGAAGGTGGCGACCCCGCGCGCGGCGGCGGCTTGTGCGCCCCAATAGAGGACGGGCGCGAGTATCGCGCCGCCGAGGACGACCGCGATAAAGTAGGCTAAGAGTTTGGCGGCGTCTTTCAATGGAGCTAATCTAAGAACGCGAGATTATGCCGCGTCAACATGTATGGACCGAGCGCGAAGATGATGGCGTGAAACGCGAAGTGCGCGCGACCTGGTTCGGGCGCGCCTGGCGCCTGCAATCGAAGCGCAGCGACGATGAGCAGTGGACTTATCATGAGCGGCCGCGTCGCGAAGACCTGGTGGCTTTGCAGCAATTAATCGAAAGAAAATATCGCCGACGACGTGCCACTTTCGACGAGCTAAGCGCGATCGCAAAACTAATGCAGCAACACAATGAGTGAGTTGCCCATTAAATCCTGGGAAGGCTATTGTTGGAGGTGCGACCTCGTGCGAGCCGGGCGAAATCGAGGAATCTCTAGTTACTTGTGCAAAGCCGAATGATCAGAGATGTCTCGACTTCATTCGACATGAGAGTAGACGCGGCTCGCCGCCGCATGAAAAAGATGCGCCTCGACCAGATCCTGGTCGAACGCGAATTCTACCAGAGTCGCGAGCAAGCCCAGCGCGCAATCATGGCTGGCGAAGTCCGCGTCAATGAGCAGCTCGCGGATAAGGCGTCGCTGATGGTCGCGCCGGATGCACACATCACGACGGCAGCGCCGCCGCGCTTTGTTGGACGCGGCGGCATAAAACTGGACGGCGCGCTCGATCATTTTCATCTCGATGTGCGCGGCCTGATGGCGGCCGACATCGGCGCGTCGACGGGCGGTTTTACCGATTGCTTGCTGCAACGCGGCGCGAGAAAAGTTTACGCCATTGATGTCGGCCACGGTCAGCTTCATTGGAAAATCCGCCGCGATTCTCGCGTGGTCGTGCTGGAAAAAACCAATGCGCGCACTCTGCCACCGACCCTGATCCGGGATGTCATGGATTTGTGCGTGATCGATGTCTCCTTCATCTCGCTGACTTTAATCTTGCCCAATGCCTTCGGCTTGCTGGATGCGGGCGGGACGGTGCTTGCCCTGGTCAAACCGCAATTCGAACTTTCTCCTGCCGATGTGGGCCGAGGCGGGGTTGTGCGCGATTCCGCGCTGCACGAGAAGGCGCAAGGCAAGATACTTTCCTTCGTGCAACGGCTCGGCCACGAAGTTGTCGGGATCGCGCTCTCCGTCATCACCGGAGCGGACGGAAACCAGGAATACTTTTTATGCGCACGAAAACAATCGGCTTGATCGCGCACACCGGGAAAACCGGCGTCGAGGAGCTGACCCGGCAAGTGGTGAAGGAATTCGAAGAGCGATCGGTCGAGGTGTCAGTTGAAAAAGCGACGGCCGATCTCGCCGGTCTGCAAAAGGGGGTGTCGATCTCTGAAATTGTCGAGCGCGCCGACTTGCTCGTTGTGCTCGGCGGTGACGGAACAATTTTGAACGTAGTGGCGCGGACGGAAGGAAACACCAAGCCGATCTTCGGAATCAACGTCGGTTCCCTCGGATTTCTGACGTGCGTGAATTCATCCGCCTACCGTGAGGCCGTCGAGGCCATCGCTCAGGGCAATATCGGTTACAGCGCGCGAGCTCTGATTGCGGTGGAACTTCGCGATGAACAGAAAACCATTTCGTCGCTTTATGCGCTTAACGATGCGGTCGTCAGCCGGGGCGATCTCCCACGTTTGATTCGATTGCGCACGCAGGTAAACGACGAACCGCTCACTGAATTTAACGCCGATGGACTGATCATCGCCACTCCTACTGGTTCCACTGCCTACTCGCTCTCCGCCGGTGGACCGATTCTCAGCCCCGACTCAGGGGTTTTTGTTATCACACCGATCTGCCCGCATGTGCTGACGAACCGATCTGTCATCGTCAGCGATTCCTCTGTCATCGAAGTGGCCCCGGGAAGTGCGGAATACCCGACGTTTCTCAGCGTCGACGGCCGTCAACCCGTGCGAATCCCGCCGCGAGGCCATATCAGGATCCGTCGGGCCGATCGCACTCTCAATCTTGGATTTTTGCCCGGCGTGACATTTTTTGGCGTCCTCCGCCAAAAATTAAAATGGACTGGCAGTAACATCTAACTAAACCACCACTCAAAGCGGCAATTACATCAGGCGAAAAATTCAGTTCGGCCCTGGTTATATTTTCCTCGCTAAACACCAGCAAGATACGGCAAACTCGCCCAGCGAAATGAGATTTCACGTAGCTCGTGACGGGGCCGTCATTGGCGAATTTGAAGAGCAAACCTTCCGCAATAAGGTTTTCGCAGGCGAAATAACGCCCACCGACCTTTATTGGCGGGCAGGCTTCGCCGACTGGCGACCGGTCAGCGAATTTCGCGTCGCGCGCAAGACTGACGTCATCATCCTCCAAGCGCGCACTGCCGGTCCGCCTGCGATTGGCAAACGGGGACCGGATTTGCGATTGGCCGGCGTAATTGCGGGAATCGTGGTTCTGGCGCTAATCGTCATCGCGTTTATGGCGGTGTCGCGGTAGGCCTGCGCCCATACAAAGCGTTGGTTTCAGCGAGTTCGTTTTGACGCTGACCAAAAACCGAGCGCGGCGACCGGCACGGTTCTCCTTGGAAGGCTAACGAATCGGTAACAGCACCTCCTGATTGGGTTGGTGCCGATTGGTTCTAGAATTTAGAAGCGGCCCCAGAAGCCCATCTTCTTGTCATGCTTTTGGTCGGTGTCCGAGCCCCCACCACACTAGTTAACGCCAAATGTCGAACGAGAACGAACAAACTCCGGTAACAATTGCGACGATACAGAAGCTGGTAGAGACAATGCGAATTGTCGGCCACTACGACGCAGCCAAGAGCCAAATCGATCAAGCGACATACCTCTGGTTCCACAAAGACCATCCAAACGTCGTATCTGACGAAACGTCGATCCACACTTTAGCCGTTGCTGTGCAAGGAATCCTTTGGGCATACGCACATGATTCACGACAGAACCCTCCAGAGTGGCTCAGGCAATCGAGAGCGACCCCAAACACTCCAAATTAAAAGACCCTCAAAACTTCTTTAAACACGGCAACGTAGGTCGCAAAGAGAAGGCAAAGCGAGAGGCCGTTTCGCATCTGCCGAGCCTTACGGACTTTTTTCTTGCCGATAACGCCACGACCTTTAACCGATTGTTTATGATGTCGTCGCCGCTTATGGATATGTTTATTTTTCGCTATTCGCTCACGTTTCCAGAGAGCGGCATATCGCTTAAGACACTTGAGATGAAACTTGTCGGCGGCGGCCACGATCTTGAGACGCTCGCTGACATCAACAGGATAGACTTCTACGAGTTGGTCGCTTCTTATGCCATCGCCAACCTGAGGGAGCACAGGTCTAAGTTCATTTAAAATTACCATACCGAATCGGCACCAACACCTCCTGATTTTATATGACATACATTGTCTGATGTTATTGAAACCGTGCTCTCGCGCGTTTTGCCGGCGTTTCCCTATCCGTGGCTGGCGCCAGAGGCGCCTTGACCGATGTCCGCGACGCGATAGCCTCGTTTCATCTTATGAATCTTCGAGTTTTCACTCTCGTCATCTTGAGCGTCGGGGCGGCCCTTTTCGCCTCCAACGCGCGCGCGCAGGACCAAGGCAGCATTCGCGACGCGATGTCGCCGCAGGAATTTCATCGCGCCGGCCTCGAAAAACTTTCCCCCGAGGAGTTGCAGAATCTCGATCGGTGGTTGCAGGGCGATCGCGAAAAGACGGCCAAGAAAGCTTCGGCCGTGACGGCGCGGACGAAGATGGATGTGATTGTTAGCCGGGTGAATGGAAGCTTCGGCGGCCTCGGTGGCGGGACGATCGTCGAGCTCGAAGACGGAACGAAATGGAAACAGGCCAACGCTGACGATCATTTCCGCGGTTCGCCTGTCGATCATCCCGGCGCAGCCGTTGTGCACGGCGTCTTCGGCTATAAGATGCGGATTGAAGGCGCGGCGGAGTTTTACGTCGATCCGGTGCGTTAGCGCTTTTAGCCGAGGGCAGCGGCTGGAGCAAGACTTCCCAGCGCAAATCCTTCGTGGGTCAATCGCGCCGCAACGTCCACATCCTTTTCGGCGACGACGACAGCGATCTTGATGTCAGAGGTCGAGATCAGCTCGATGTTAATGTTGCCCCGGCCAAGACAACTAAAGAACTTCGCCGCCACGCCTGAGTGCGAGCGCATCCCGATGCCCACCACGCTGAGCTTGGCCACGCCGCTGCGCGCATTGATCCCACTGGCTCCGACTTTCGATAGCAGCGGCCCAAGGATAGCGCGGGCCTGATCGAGATCGCTTTCATGAATGGTGAAAGAGACGTCAGTTGTTTCACCGGTCGAAACATTTTGCACGATCATGTCGACGATGACATTGGCGGCGGCGATGGCGCCGAAAATCTCGCCGGCAATTCCTGCTTTATCGGGCACGCCGCAGATCGTCACTTTCGCCTGCTTGCGATCGACGCTGACGCCGCGCACCACCACATCTTCCATGTTCGGCGTCTCTTCGCGGGCAAGCGTTCCGGCAGCGCCGCTGAAGGTGGACCGCACCTCGAACGGCACGGCGAATTTTTTCGCGAATTCGACCGCGCGTGATTGCATCACCCTCGCCCCCGCCCCCGCCATCTCCAGCAATTCGTCGTAGGAAATTTCGTCCAGCTTTTTTGCGTCGCTGATCAGCCTTGGGTCGCAGGTAAAGACGCCATCGACATCGGTAAAAATCTGGCAGGCGTCGGCGTTGAGTGCGCCGGCGAGCGCAATGGCGCTCAGGTCGGAACCGCCGCGTCCGAGCGTGGTGATATTTCCTTCCGCGTTTTGGCCTTGGAAGCCGGCGACGATGACGATGAAATCTTCACTCAGCAAATTTTGAATCCGGCGCGGGCTGATGTTGGCGATCTTCGCCCTGGTGTGGATGGGATCGGTGAGAATGCCCGCCTCCGCTCCGGTCAACGAAACGGCGCGACCGCCCAGATCGTTTACCGCCATGGAAACGAGCGCGCTCGCTGCCTGCTCGCCCGTCGCCAGCAAGAGGTCGAGCTCGCGCGGAGTTGGCTGGGGCGAGATTTCGCGGGCGAGCTTGAGCAAATCATCGGTCACGCCGGCCATGGCTGAGATCACGCCGACAACGCGGCAGCCGTCCTGCTGCGTCTCGAGTAAGCGGCGCGCGACGTGGCGAATTCTTTCCGGCGCGCCCACGGATGTCCCGCCGTATTTTTGGACAATCAAACGCATCGCGAAATCATGCGGTTCGTAAACGCGGAAACGGCACCGAGGCTTTGCGTTGTTCTTCGGTGCGTGTCAAATGCGCTGGAGTGCGCCGCGCACCGCAGCCTCGCTCGCAGCAACGGGAGCGCGAGTTTGGCTCGGGATCACTTGCGGATCTTTCAATCCATGACCGGTCACGGTGCACGCGATGATCGGATCATCCGGAAAAGTTTTTTTTGATTGTTGCAGCAGCCAGGCGACCGGCGCCGCGCTCGCCGGTTCGACGAAGATGCCTTCGTTGCGCGCGAGCCAAAGCTGCGCCGATAAAATCTCTTCATCCGACACAATCGCGACAGAACCCTTCGATTGCTTGATCGCACGGGTTGCCGCTTTCCAGCTGGCGGGATTTCCGATGCGAATCGCGGACGCGACGGTTTCAGGTTTCTCGATAACGCGGTTGTGGAAAATCGGCGCCGCGCCTTCAGCCTGAATTCCGATCATGCGCGGCCGTTGCTGCGATCGACCGAGCTTGTGGAATTCCGCATAGCCCGTCCAATACGCCGTGATGTTTCCGGCATTTCCGAGCGGCAGAATATGAATGTCGGGGGCATCGCCGAGTTCGTCGATGATTTCGAAGGCGGCTGTTTTCTGTCCGGCGATGCGATCAGGATTTATCGAATTGACGATGCTGAACTCCTTGTCACCGGCGAGCTCGCGCACGACACGCAAAGCGTCATCAAAAGTCCCTTCGATCGAAATAATTTTCGCACCGTGGGCGATCGCCTGAATCAATTTCCCGCTGGCAATTTTGCCCGCCGGCAGGATAGCGGCGCACTGAATGCCAGCGTGCGCGGCGTAGGCAGCGGCGGAGGCGGCGGTGTTGCCCGTGGAAGCGCAGAGCAGCGTCTTCGCGCCGCGCTCCAGCGCTTTCGAGACAGCGACGCTCATGCCGCGATCTTTGAACGAACCGGTAGGATTTAATCCCTCGCATTTGACAATGACGCGGCAGCCGACGCGGTCGGACAAGCGCGCCGCAAAAACGAACGGCGTCGATCCTTCGCCGAGCGAAACGACGGGCGTGCCGTCGTTCAGCGGGAGAAATTTGGCGTAACGAGGGATGACTCCCCCACTCCGCGATGGCTGGCGTTCCGTCTTCATGGACGAGCAGAATGCCGAAAAGCGTTGCAAAAGGCACGCGCTTGTTTTGGTTAGTCCTGCGCCCGGGTTATGGCTGAACTTTCGAACGAACAAAAACTGCGTCTTCTCACGATTCTGTTGGAGAGCCGGCATGGCGATTTGCGTGAGCAGAGCCTGAATCGGCAGGGCAAAGGCCACTTTCACGTTTCCGGCATGGGTCATGAAGCGTTGGCCGCGATTTCCATCCAGATGCAATCGGATGATTACATCGTGCCGTACTATCGCGATCGCGCGCTTGTGCTTGGTCGCGGCGTGAGTTCGCGACAACTTGCGATCGATTATTTCGCCAAGGCCAAAGGCGAGAGTCACGGCCGGCAAATGCCGTCGCATTACAGCTGCCGCGACAAAAACATCTGGAGCGTGCCCACGCCTACGGGTTCGCAATTGCTCCCCGCCTGCGGTATGGCGTGGGGAATCAAGCTCGATGGGAAGAATGGCGCGGTGGTCACAACTGTCGGGGATGCCGCTACCCGCCAGGGTGACTTCTATGAGGCGATTTGTTTTGCGAAAGAACGGAAGTTGCCAGTGTTGTTTGTGGTCGAAGACAACGCTTATGGCATCAGCAGTCCGACCCGCAAAATCAATCCGCGCGCGCTCGATGTCGTGCAGCCGAAAGATTGGCGCGAAATCGATGGCGCGAATGTGAGCGAGGTTTTCGACGCGTCGGCAAACGCTTTCGCTCACATACGGGCCGGGAAAGGTCCGGTATTTCTCTGGGTAATGATGGAGCGGCTCTCGAGTCACACCAGCTCCGACGATCACAAACTTTATCGCACTGCCGACGAGCTGGCGGCATGCGCGAAGTGCGATCCTTTGCAGGTGTGGAAAGAAAAATTGATCGAGGAGAAGATTATCAGCGAAGCCGAATATGAGAAGCTCAACGACCAGATTAAGGAACGCATCCGGCGGGAATTTTCTGACGCGGAAAAAGAATCCGAACCATCAGCGGGCGAGCTTTTCCTGGAAGTAACAGGTGAAGTTCCCAAGCTTGATGAAGAGGTGCTACCCAGCGGCAAATACCGTATTGGCGATACCGTCAATAAGACATTGCGGCTTGGGCTCGAGCGAGACAAGGGACGCATCGTTTTCGGCGAAGACATCGAAGATCCCAAAGGCGGCGTGTTTCGGCTGACGCAGAAGTTATCGAGCGAGTTTCCGGATCAGGTTTTCAATTCGCCCCTGGCGGAATCGACCATCCTCGGAGTCGGCTGCGGACTTGCTTCGTACGGCAAGCGCCCGGTCTTCGAGTTGCAATTCGTGGATTTTATCGGGCCGGGCTGGAATCAACTGGTGACTAACATCAATTGCTTGCGCTGGCGTTCCTTCGGCCAATGGAAATGTCCGCTGGTGCTTTACGCTCCTTACGGCGCGTATCTGCCGGGCGGAAGTTTGTGGCACAGTCAGGCGAACGAAGCGTCGCTCGCGCACTATCCCGGCATTTCCGTCGTCATTCCATCCACGCCGGAGGACGCGGCCGGGCTTTTGTGGACGGCGATGCATTGCGAAGATCCGGTGATTTTCCTCATCCCGAAACACATGTTTTGGGCAGAGAAAGAAAGCGAAGGGGCGGTACGCGCAGTTCCATTGGGCAAAGCGCGCATTCGAAAGAGCGGCACCGGCGTGACACTCGTCGCCTGGGGCAATACGGTGGAGAAGGCGCTCGAAGCCATCGCGGAGATCGGCGGCGACGCCAGCGTGGAATTGATCGATCTGCGTTCGATTGTGCCGTGGGACCGCAACTTAATTGAAGAGTCGGTGCGCAAAACTGGACGCGTTATTGTCGTCCAGGAAGACACGGAAAATTGCAGCGCCGGCCAAATGATTATTACGCATTTGAGTTCCGTCTTGTGGAACGAGATGGTCAGTCCGCCAATTCTCGTTAGCAAAGGTAACGTCATGATCGGCTATAACCCGATCTATGAGTATGCGGCCTTGCCCGACGCGAAGAGAATCGTCGCCGCGATTCAGAAATCGATGGCAACGCAAGCGAAGCGGGCTGTAGCCGCGAGCACCGACCGCGGCGGCGAATTCACAAGGGCGCGTGATGAAAAGCCGCGGCCAGCGACGGCGGCGACAAAGGGCACGCAGCGCATCACCGTTCCAATTATGGGGGAAGGAATTCGTGCGGCTAAAGTTGTCGCGTTGCTGAAAAAACCTGGCGATAAAATTGAACTCGATGATGCGCTCTGCGAAGTGGAAACGGACAAGGCCGTTTACCCGATCGAATCGTCGTTTGCCGGCGCCATGGGCGAATGGAAAACAAACGTCGGCGACACTGTCGATATCGGCCAGGAGCTGGGAACGATTCTCACTGACGACATCTCTGAACAACTCGTAGCGAAGGATGAGGCCCCTTCCCAACCGACGCGGCAACGTCAGAGCCGAATCGAGCCGGTACTCTCGGCCACAATTACGCGCAAGCTCAGTCACGTCGTTTCGGCAAATTTGCAGATTGATGTCCGCTGGGATGCAATCCGCGCTGCTCGCGAAGAGGCAAAGAAAATGAAAAACGGCGAGGCGCCGTCGCCGTCCACCATCATCGCCTGGGCAGTGGTGCGTGCGATGGAAAAGCATGCACCGTTTCGACGCCTGATTCTGGAAGACGACACGATTGTGGAGAACGACCCCTTCGACATCGGCGTGGCTGTTGCGCTGGAAGGCGATCGTCTGGCCACCGCCGTGATCACGGAAGCGAACACTAAATCGTGGATCGATTTCATCGAGGCTTACCGCGCTACCGTCGATCAAACCCGCACTGGTCGGGTTGATGCCATGAATGCGCCTGTTGTCATTAGCAGCCTGGGCGCCTTCGGCGTGCGCGCGGCTGCTCCCATCGTCGTACCACCATCGGTGGCAACCCTGTTCGTCGGCTCCGCTCACCACGAGATGATCGCGAATGGCAGCAAGAATGAGACAGCCGAAGTCATCACCCTCTCGCTCACGTTCGATCATCGTGTAATCAATGGCGCGGGTGCGGCGACTTTCGCGCGCGAGATCAAAGAGCAGATCGAGAAGTTTCGCTTGCCTGCGGCGGCGCCGCTCGCGACCAAGTAGATTTGTCCGGTTTACAACGAATTCTGAGCGAATGGCTGGCGGAGGCGACACATGTCGCAACAAATTACCTAACGAGACCCAGGGGACCGCGCGCCTTGCTCGCGCATAATCGCCAAAGCCTGCTTCAAGGGCGCGTCGCTTATCCGATTCGTGCCGGTGAACGGATGATCGAGAACATAGATTAAGAACAGGACCAAAGTCAGCATGAGAGTCAGTGCAGCCGTCATGGCTTGCTGCACGTACGAGTGCCGCATGCCGAAGAAGTAGGTGCAAGCGATCGTAATAATCGCGCCGCAGAGCAGAACCAGCCACAAGACTGGCGGTACCGTGTTGCTGCCGGAAAAAATGCGCAGGCGCCGGTATTGCGCGAGTCCATCCAATCTTTGAAGGGACTGGGAATAAAGCTCGCGATTGCGCAAGGAGGATTCGTTGGTGCTGCCGACAAGCCGCATAAGGCTGCGCAGCGAACCCATCGAATGGAAGGCCAGGTTTTCGGCGGACATCTGTTTCAGCTCATCCTCGTCCATTAACCGGAGATATTCGATCATGCCCTGGCGAATGGTGCCATCGAGTGGCGCCGGGAAAGCACTGGCGCCGTAGAACACGTCGAGCGCGCTGCTCACTTCGAGTTGCAGATTCTTGTTGGCTTCGTCGTAGCCAGTCCAGGTGACAAAGACTGCGAAAGCGACCATAACTGCGTAAAACCAGCCGAAGGCGCTGAAGATAATAGCCGCTACTTCATGATTCTCTTTCAGCGACTCGGCGGGATAACGGCGGCGGACGAGGGCAAGGCCGAAAAGAGCGATGGAAACGGTCGCCATCGCGACGATGAGGAAAGAGAGCGCGGTGGGAAGTCCGAGCAGAAAATGCATCGCAATTTTTTTTAGGGAATTTTGCTCACGTGCGTGCCCAGTTCGGCGGGCGCTTTTCGTTGAAGGCAGCGATGCCTTCGCGCGCTTCGGCTGAGCTGCGCGCCTGCATGTGATGTTTGAGCGCCAGCTCGATGTCGTCCTTCACCGGCGTCGACCACAGCTCTTCGATCAGGCGTTTCGTTTGCAGCACCGCGCTGGGCGAACCCTGCAGCACCGATTCGGCGAATCGTTGCGCTTCGTTCATGACATCAGCGGCGGGAACGACACGATTCACCAGTCCCATCTCGAGCGCGCGGTCCGCACTAATCAGTTCGGCCCCGAGTAACAACTCGCGAATATCGCGCTCGCGAACCTGACGGCGCAAGAAGGTCATGACGAGTCCAGCGACAAGCCCGCGGCGCGTTTCCGGATAACCAATCTTCGTCCGTTCCGCCGCAACAACGTAGTCACACGCCGACATCAACCCCGCCCCGCCCGCGACGGCTGCGCCGTGCACGGCCGCGATCGTCACCAGACGAGCGGAGCTAAGCGCGTTAAGAGTATGCGCGGCCAAGTCCGCGGTCGCGTGCGCCTTGGTCTGGTCCTGCGCTTCCTGCAGATCGAGCCCGGTGCAAAAAGCCGCACCCGCCCCGCGGAGTATAAGGATGCGTTCGCGCGCTTCGTCCGATGCGAGCTTGATCGCGGCCATTAATTCCGTGAGCAACTGAATCGATAAAGCATTACGTCGCTCCGGACGGTTCAGAGTGAGGATGGTAATTTGCGGGGTTAATTTTTCGACGAGGACGACGGACATTGAGATGATTCTCGATTATGGCTGATGAATGCTCGCGCGTTCGACGTGAGTAAGTTCTCCGCGATGGAATCAGTCAAGC
This sequence comes from Chthoniobacterales bacterium, assembly GCA_038207045.1. Taxonomy (GTDB): domain Bacteria; phylum Verrucomicrobiota; class Verrucomicrobiia; order Chthoniobacterales; family UBA10450; genus AV69. The sequence continues at coordinate 172,132 of JBBRAF010000002.1, read as the reverse complement.
TCATCGAGTGCCCGCGTGATGCGTGGCAGGGATTGAAGGGTCAAATTCCGACCGCGCGGAAAGTGCAATATCTGCGGGCGTTGGTCGGAGCCGGCTTTCGGCGCATCGATGCAGTCAGCTTCGTCTCGCCCAAAATTGTGCCGCAAATGGCCGACAGTGAAGAAGTGCTCGCGCAACTCGGCCGGCTTAACAATACCGAGATCATTGGGATTGTGGTAAACGAAAAGGGCGCGGAACGCGCGATCGCGACCGGAGCTGTCAGTACGCTCGGTTATCCGTGTTCGATTTCGGAGACGTTTCTGCGCCGGAACCAAAGGCAATCGATGGCGGAGAATCGTGCCGTGATGCAGAACATCAAAAGACGCGCGGACGAAGCGCGCCTCGCAATGGTTGTCTACATTTCGATGGGCTTCGGCAATCCTTATGGCGAGCCGTGGAGTGAAGGAAAAGTAGCGGAAGCTGCAGCAGGCATCGCTCGTCTCGGCGTTAGCGCAGTTTCAATTGCTGACACGGTTGGAACGGCGACGCCGGAGCAGATTCGCCGCGTGATGTCGGCGGTGTCGCTCGAACATAATGGAACCGAAATCGGCATTCACCTTCATAGCACGCGCACCGACGCCGCGGGGAAAATTCTCGCCGCCTACGATGCTGGTTGCCGACGTTTCGATGCGGCCATGGGCGGACTGGGAGGCTGCCCCTTCGCGCAGGATGAGCTCGTGGGAAACGTGCCGACGGAGGAACTGCTGCGCGCACTCCGGCAGCGTGGCGCGAAATTGCCTTTCGAAAACGACCTCTCCACCCTCGCGAAAATGAACGCCGCGATCGATGCCGAATTTTCGGCCTGACCGAAGCGCACCGTCAGTTATACCTGGATGACGCCGGTGTGAAAGCGCGCTTTCGGCGTCGGGCGTGTGACGTAGCTGAGTAAACGAATGAGCACGTCACGCGTTTCATGCGGCTGAATGATGGCGTCGATCCAGCCACGGGCCGCCCCATAGCGAATGTCGGTTTGTTCTTCGTAGTTCGCTTTTACTTTCGCGCGCAATTCTTCCAGCTCTTCCGGCGTAGCTTTTTTGTCACCGCGGTCGGCCGCACGCGCCAGAATAGAAAACACCGTGTCACTCGCCTGCGCCGCGCCCATGACGGCATAGCGAGAGTTTGGCCAGGCGAGGATAAAGCGCGGATCGTAGGCTTTGCCGCAGAGCGCATAGTTCCCGGCGCCGAAGGAGCCGCCCACGACGATCGTAATTTTCGGGACGACGGAATTGCTCACCGCGTTCACCAGTTTTGCCCCGCTGCGGATGATACCGCTTTGCTCGGCATCCTTGCCAACCATGAAACCGGTCACGTCCTGGAAAAAGATGATCGGCAGCCCCACTTGATTGCAATCCATGATGAACCGGGCCGCTTTGTCCGCGCTGTCGGCGTAAATGACGCCGCCCATCTGGATGCCTTCGGTTTTGGTACGCACTTGCAGACGCTGATTGGCGACGATTCCGACGGCGCGCCCGCCAATGCGTGCGTAAGTCGTCACCAGCGTCTTGCCATAATCGGCTTTGTACTCGTCCATCGAATCGGCATCGATGATTGTCGCCAGCAGATCGCGCGCGTCGTAGTTTTTGTGACCGTCGAGACTGATGAGATCGTAAACGGCGTCGGATTCTTTGGCAGTTGGGTACTGCTTGCTGCCCGCTTCTATTCGGAACGTTGACGGCAAAAAAGAAAGTAAAGATCGCAAGCGCTTTAGACACGATTCATCGTCCTGTTCGTAAAAATCGACCGTGCCGCTAATTTCGGCGTGCATATGAGCGCCGCCGAGTTCTTCCTGCTCGACAATTTGACCAATCGCAGCCTTCACGAGGGACGGTCCCGCGAGGTAAAGACCGCTCCCCTCGGTCATCAAAACCTTGTCACAGAGTACCGGCAGGTACGCCCCACCGGCGACACAGTTGCCCATAATGGCGGCGAACTGTGGAATACCGGCGGCGGAGATGACGGAGTTGTTGCGGAAGATGCGGCCGAAATCGTCTTCGTCCGGAAAAATTTCGTCCTGCATGGGCAGGAAGACGCCGGCGGAATCGACCAGATAAATAATGGGCAGATTGCATTCGAATGCGACGCGCTGCGCGCGAATCAGCTTCTTGGCTGTCTGCGGGAAGAACGCGCCAGCTTTGACGGTGGCATCGTTGGCGACAATCATGCACGGGACGCCTTCCACATTCCCGATGCCGGCGACCGCACCGGCCGCAACGATGCGGCCCCATTGCTCATACATTTTATAGGCGGCCCAGAGACCGATTTCGAAGAAGGGCGTATCGCGGTCGATAAGGCGGGCGATGCGTTCGCGGGCAAGCAATCTCCCAAGCTTGTGCTGACGCTCCTGGCCGGCTTTGCCGCCGCCCTCGCGCAATTGTCCTTCCTCAGCGAGAATTTTTTTGCAGCGATCGCGCAAAGTTTCGGGCGCGATCTTGGGCGTGCGAGACGTGGTCATGCGCTGGAGGCTTTAATCCGGCGCGTGCCCGAGTTCAAGCGCGGCAGGGAGGCAGCGTTTCCAATACCTGTCATTCCTCGCCGCGACAGATAATGCCAGGTCCGGCTCGGACCGAGGAACCTCGCAACTGTACGGGGCGCGTGACCATCGTGAGGTCCCCATCACACTTGGGACGACAGAAGAACCCTAGTAGGCGTCGGATTCGGAATGGTAACCGGAGCTGTCTCGGATGCTGCGCAAGCGATTGCGGCTGCCGCGTTCAGAATCGGCGCGATTGAAACGGCCGATGGTCAATTTCACCAGATACGGGACCGCCGCGAGCGTGCCGATGGACATGAGCGCGATGGCGGTAGCCTGCCGCGCCGGGCGCTTGATGCGGTCGGCCACGAGCAAACCTAGTCCCAGGCCGAGCGTGGCACGGGTGAGCGCGAGCAACGGATCGAGCGGCAGATCGTCCGGCGACTTCGGAATGGAAATGGTGAGAGACATTGGCCTATTTTCTATACGGCGCTCGCGGCGAAAATAAACGGGAAATTCTTGTGCGGCGCGGACAACGAGTAGGCTGTTGCCGCGGACGCTTGTCAATCGAAGCGAAGTCGGAGAACGTGACTTTTGCCGCAAGCTTAATAGCTAGAGATGTTTCGACTCCGCTCGACATGACAAAGGACATGGAAATGTATGCATTGATTCTGGCCGGCGGCAGCGGCGAACGTTTCTGGCCGCTGAGCCGTCGCGCCTTACCAAAGCAACTGTTGCGCCTTGTCTCGGAACGCTCGCTTTTGCAGGAAACTATCGCGCGTCTCGAAGGATTCATCGCGCGTGAACGCATCCTCATTCTAACGAACATCGATCAGGAGAAAGGCGTGTGTGAGGCACTGGGCGATTTCCCCCTCGAAAACATAATCGCCGAGCCGGCGAAACGGGATACGGCGGCCGCAGTTGCGCTTGGCGTCGGCTGGGTCGCGGCGCGCGACCACAACGCCACCATGGTCGTCCTTCCGGCCGATCACGTCATTCCGGACAAAGACGCATTTCAGAAAACGATTTGCGCAGCGGCGCATGCCGCCGAGGAAACGAATGCGCTTTTGACCATCGGGATCAAACCGTCGTGGGCGCATCCCGGATTTGGTTATATCGAAGTTGGCAAACCGGTTTCCGACGGGGTAAAGCGCGTCATTCGCTTTCGCGAAAAACCAAATGTCGAACTGGCAGAATCCTTCATCCGCAAAGGAAACTTCCGATGGAACGCCGGTATGTTCGTCTGGAGAGTCCCGACGATTCTGACGGAGTTTGATCGGCATGCGCCGGAGCTGGCGCGTTTCATCTCGGCCTTTAGCGGAACGGGGAAATTCGAGAAAGCGCTGCGGGAAAGATTCGCGAAACTGCCGAAGATTTCCTTCGATTACGCGGTCATGGAAAAATCTGAGCACGTGCTGGTGGTGGAAGCTCAATTCGAATGGGACGATGTCGGCAGCTGGCAGGCAGTGGCGCGATATTTTTCGAAAGACGCCGAAGGCAACGCCGCTAACTGCGAAGTCACGGCGCTCAACGCCGGCGAAAACATCGTTTTCGATGAATCAGGTGGAACGGTCGCGCTTCTCGGCGTCAACAATCTTATCGTCGTTCGCACGCGCGACGCTGTGCTGGTCTGCCATCGGCACCACGCGGAAAAAATCAAAAATCTTGTGGCTAAACTACCGGAGAAATTGCAGTGACTCCGCTCCTCGGCGTCGATGTCGGTGAGGTACGCACCGGTCTTGCCCTTTCCGACGAACTGCGGTTCCTGGCGCATCCGCTGGAGACGATTACGGGCGCCTCGGCCGCAGCGGTGGCGCAGCGAATCAAACAAATCGTCGCGGATAAGAACGTCGCGCGAGTCGTCATCGGTTTGCCGCGACACATGAATGGTTCGCTCGGGGCGAGTGCGGAAAAGGCGAGGATCCTGGGCGACGCCCTGCGCGCATCGATCCCGTGCGAGGTCGTGATGTGGGATGAGCGCCTTTCCACGCAGGCGGCGCAGCGGGCCTTGCGAGAGAGTGGCAGGAAGACGCGCACCACTCGCGGCATTATCGATCAAGTGGCAGCGCAGATGATCTTACAAGGTTATCTCGACAGCCAGAGTTCCGATGACAGCGCTTCCTATACGTGACTCACGTATATGATTTCGCCGCCTGGCGTGCAGTGAAACCGGGAAAGGGAGTCGAGGGAAAGGTTACGGTCTGACCAGGTCGCGACATGCGAGCTGTCATCCCGAGTCGCGCACGAACCTCGCCCGCAGATGCAGTCTTGGGACGGCAGCGCGGTGAAAATAATTGACGACTATCATGATGGGTGAGACGCGCCGGCTCAGGCTGCTCGTTAGTTACGACGGACAGCATTTCGCCGGTTGGCAGAGTCAGAAACATGGCAATACCATCCAGGATCATCTGGAACGAAGCCTGGCGAAAATCTGTGGGCACAAAGTCGTGATGACAGGCGCGGGACGAACTGATGCTGGCGTGCACGCGATTGGCCAATGTGCTCACGCCGATGTTCCGGCAAACGTGCGCACACAGGTTGACTGGTTGAATGCACTGAACGGAACGCTGCCGCGAACAATTCGGATCTCGCGCGCGCGATTTGTGCCGAAAACTTTTCACGCTCGATTTTCCGCGCGCGCCAAACTCTATCGATACCGTATCGTCAACAGCGCGATCTTGTCGCCTTTCGAGCTGGGACGCGCCTGGCATGTTGCTCGTCCACTGGATGTCACTCTTCTCAAAAAAGGCGCGGAGTTTTTCGTGGGCCGGCATGATTTCGCCGCCTTCGCTGCCAATCGGGGTAAAAGAGAAACCGATACGGTGCGAACGATTGCGTCGGTCCGCATTGCGCGCCGCGCTGATGTGATCGCGATCGAAATCTGGGGCGACGGATTTCTCTACAAGATGATGCGAATGATGACGGGTGCGCTGGTGCGTTGCGCACTTGGCAAAGAACCCCTCGAAGGGATTGCGTCGCGTTTAGACCGCACCTCCAGCGTCTTGCCGGGTAGCGCACGCGTCCCGCCGGCTGGTCTCGGCGTCCCACCAAAACAACCTTCTTTTTCCAGTAACGAGCCAGGAAAAATCCGCCATGGCGAGACATCTTCGCCACGCCATGGGGCGGGTGCAGTAGCCGAGTTACGAAAGGCGCAGCCCGTCTTGGTCGCGCCTGCGGAAGGTCTTTATCTCGTGCGAGTTCGCTATTGAGAGCGAGTTAGACGGGACGGCCGTACTCCGCGATTGGCAGAATAACTGCTTTTCATTGGACGATGCCCGGGATCGATCAGGAGCCGTCTGCCGTTGCGACGGCAAAGCCACGTCTTTTCCGGCGCCTGTCGTCTTGGTTGCTAAGTTCGCGACATTTCCCTTACAAGCTGCTCTCGGGCACCACTGCAGCCGTGCTTGTCATTATTTTTATGGCAGGCATATTTCTGTTCGTCACTCTGCGCAATCACTTCCAGGAAAATCTGCGGGCGCACACGGTGCAGGTGATGCATCTGGGCAGTGTAATCGAGAACGACATTGCCGGCCTCGAAAGCGATCATCGCGGTTTTTTGATGACGCATGACGCGCGCTACATCGAACCGTTTCGCCGGCGTCGACAGGCCATAAAGAAGCGCTGCGATGAGCTGGCGTCCCTCGTGTCGGACAGTTCCACACAACGCAAGCGCATGACCACGACGCAGGAGGAGGTGCAACGCTGGACTGATGAGGTGGCAGAACCTGCTTTCGCCGCGGCCGGCGGAGCGACGGAAATGAAGCCGCGGCTTGGCAGCGAAATGCTCGACCAGGCGCGTGAAATTTTGCAGTCGCTTCAGAACGAAGAACAGATCGTCCTCAATCAACGGATGCGGGAACAGGATTGGGCGACGCAGTCTGCGCGGATCCTCGATTTCGAGCCTAAGCTGGAGCGCGCAGTTATCGAGATGGACAAAGAGAGACGCGGCTATTTGCTCACCGGCGACAGCAGTTTTATCGAAGCCTATCGGCGATCGCTGGCCGACTTCTACACTTACCACAGTTACCTTAGTATTCTGGTGGCAAGCGCGCCCGAACCAGCGGCGCTGCTGAGCGAGGTGCGGGCGCGGGTGGAGCGCTGGACTAATCTGGCTGTGACTCCGGAGCTCAATGCGAAGGCGCACGGGCGCGATGTGAGCGCCTTACTGTTAAAGAGCCAGAGCGAACCGTTGATGATCGATGTGCAACAAGCGCTCTCCGATTTCCAAAAAAACGAGATCGAGACTTACGAGACGAGGGCGGGAGTGGCGGCACGGCAGCGAGTCTGGCGCACGATCGGGCTTTCGATGCTCGCTTTGCTGGCGGTAGCGCTGCTGGTCTCGTCGAACACCTACAGTTTCGTGCTCGTGCGTCGCCAGATTTCCAAGCTGAGCGCGGCTGAGATTCGTATTCGTTCGATGATCGGGAGCATTCTCGACGGGATGATCACGGTGGATGCGAATGGCACCATTCGCTCAATGAATCAGGCGGCGGAAAAGATGTTCGGCTGCATGACTAACGAGATGGTCGGTCAAAAATTCACCAAGCTGGTGCCGAAAGCGTATCCGCGCGATCCGAACGCCCCGCCCGTGCCGGTGGCGTGGCAGGAGCTGGCGCAACGCACCGGAACCACGACATTGGCGATCGGCCGCACGCGAATCAACGCCAATTTCCCGATTGAAATCTCGTTAAGCGAGATGGTCATCGACGGCGATTTGCTTTACGTGGCGATGATTCACGACGTGACGGAGCAGAAGCGTTTCGAACGCGAACTAGCCGCGGAGAAGGAAAGCCTCGCCGTCACCCTGAGGTCCATTGGCGATGGGGTTATCACGACCGACGTGCAGGGAAAAGTGACGATGATCAATCACGCGGCGGAAACGTTGACCGGATGGGATTCGTCGGATGCGATTGGGCAACCGCTAAAATCGATCTTCAAAGTCTCGATCGATGTCGGCGCGCAGGCGAAAACGCACCGCGGCGTTCTGCGCAGCGACGGACATTCGCTGGTGATGAGTTCGTCGGACAACGCCAAGCTGATTTCGCGCGATGGTTCCGAGCGCTTGATCGAGCAGGTCGCCTCCCCCATTCGCGATCGCAAAAATCAGGTCGAAGGCGTGGTGCTGGTTTTTCGCGACATCACCGAGCGCGAGCATAATGCGAGCGAACGGCGCAAAGCGGAATCGCTCGAACAACTCGGATTGCTCGCCGGCGGCATCGCGCACGACTTTAATAATCTGCTCACGGCCATCATCGGCAACATTTCCCTCGCCTCGATCCTTCTGCCCAAAGAAAGCGAAATGTCAGTGCGACTGGGAGACGCCAAGAATGCATCCATGCGCGCGCGTGACCTCGCGCAACAACTCCTTACGTTCGCCCGCGGCGGCGCGCCCATCAAGAAAACGGCCTCAATCGGCAAGCTCATTCAGGATACGGTCAGCTTTTCGCTGCGTGGCTCGCAAAGCCGCAGCGAATTCAAAATCGCTAACGATTTGTGGCCGGCGGAAATCGATGCCGGTCAAATCAGCCAGGTCATCGCCAATCTTGTCGTGAACGCCGATCAGGCGATGCCCAACGGCGGAACGATTCGCATCACGTGCGAAAATTTCCGGTATTCCGCCGAAGCCACTGAGCCGGTGGCGGATCTGGGCGCGGGCGATTACGTCAGGATCACGATCACGGACGAAGGCGTCGGCATTGCAGAGCAATACTTAAAGCGTATCTTCGATCCGTATTTCACGACGAAGCCGAAAGGCAACGGCCTCGGCCTGGCCACGACGTATTCGATCATCAAGCACCATAAGGGTCGGGTCGCGGTGCAGTCCGAGTTGAATAAAGGATCGACCTTCACGCTTTACCTGCCGGCGGCGCCGCGAGTGGTGGTGGCGGAGGAACTGCCACGCCCAAGCACGGGGGAAATCACTGGCAGTGGTAACGTTCTTGTGGTCGATGACGAAGAGGCAATCCGCGAGCTGGTGGATTTTACGCTCACGCATCTGGGCTACGAAGTCTCTACAGCGGAGAGCGCGCTGGCCGGCGTAGACCTTTATCGACAACGGCTGGAAAACGGCCGCCGATTCGACGCCGTCATTCTTGATCTGACCCTGCCGGGAGGAATGGGCGGGCGTGAGGCGCTCAAACGACTGCAGGAAATTGATCCAGGCGTCAACGCTATCGTTTCCAGCGGCTACGCCACCGACGCAACCATGAGCCGCTACCAGGACTTTGGGTTCCGCGGCGTCATCGCAAAACCTTATGAAGCAGCGGAATTGGGTCGGATCGTGCGTGAAACCATCCACTCTAATCACGCCAACCACGCTCCGCCCTTAGCCATGCGGGCTGCTGGGTAACATCACCCGCTCTCTCTTTCGCCTAACCTTGCGCGGAGTTTGCGCCGCTCTTACTTTCTCTCATGCCGGAAACGCGTCCTGCCGCCTACGATTCCAAAATCGAAGGCAACGTCGTTTTCACTCGACTGGATGCGGCGATGAATTGGACGCGCAAGAACTCGCTTTGGCCGATGCCCATGGGCCTGGCTTGTTGTGCAATTGAGCTGATGGCGACGGCCGCCTCTCGCTTCGATATCGCGCGTTTTGGCTCGGAAGTGATGCGATTCTCGCCACGGCAATGCGACGTCATGATCGTGGCCGGAACCGTTACTTATAAGATGGCGCTGGCGGTCAAACGCATTTGGGAGCAGATGCCGGAACCGAAGTGGTGCATCGCCATGGGCGCGTGCGCATCCAGTGGCGGGATGTATCGCAGCTACGCCGTGCTGCAAGGCATCGATCAACTTTTGCCAGTGGATGTCTACGTTTCCGGTTGCCCGCCGCGACCGGAAGCGCTGCTCGAAGGTCTCATGCGATTGCAAAATAAAATCGAGGGCGAGCGTTCCTTTGTCGCGCAGAAACCGGCTCTGGTTCGGGAGCTCGATGAAGCGCTGGCGTGAATGACGCGCCGGTATCCCGAGGCGGAGTCTGAAACGATGACCTCTCCCGAAACGCTTGATTCACTCAACCGATTACTCGGGCCCGCGCTCAAAAGTCGCACTGAATTCCGCGACGAAACAACCTTCACGATTGCCCCGGAGAATTTGCGTGAAGCGGCGAAGTTCTGTCGCGACGAGCTTTCATTCGATTATCTCATCGATATTTCCAGCGTCGATAATTTCGGGGAGGAGCCACGCTTCGAGATTGTCTACGAATTATATTCGATGAAGCTCGCTGCCCATCTGCGGTTCAAGCTCGCCGTGAGTGAAGAGGCGGGCGCTGTCGACACTATTTCGGACATCTGGCCGACGGCCAATTGGCACGAGCGCGAGATTTTCGACATGATGGGAATTCGGTTCAACAACCATCCCGATCTGCGCCGCATTCTGATGTGGGACGGGTATCCTTTCTTTCCTTTGCGCAAGGATTTTCCGCTTGAAGGTTTGCCCAGCGAAATGCCGGACGTCGCCTTCACCGAAGCTGCGCCGATGGAAGGCGGTCCGTTCGTCACGATGCCTTCCACCGCCACCACAAAAGATCGCGAGCCGCGCGCGCGGCCACCGGAGCTGTAGCGGCAGTCTGCGGCCGGCGGATCGGAGGAGATGGGGCGTGATTGAAAACCAGCCGTCAGCGGCGGTCACAGACCGCCGCTACAGGTCGGGCAGCGCGGCCACGAGCAGGCGGGAGAATTTCTCTGCGGCCGCACTTCCGACCGCAAGGACTTCTTCGTGCGACAACTTCGCGCTCGGCAATCCCGCAGCCAGATTCGTGATGCAGGAAAACCCGGCGATTTCCATGGCGAGCGCGCGCGCCTGAATCACTTCGAGCACGGTGGACATTCCGACGGCGTCAGCGCCGAGGCGTTGCAGCATTCGCGCTTCCGCGGGCGTTTCGTATTGCGGACCATTCAGCGCGGCGTAAACACCTTGCCGCAGCTCCAGCCCGATTCGTTTCGCAGCACTCGAAAATAATTTGCGCAACGCCGGAGAGTAAGGCTCGGACATGTCGAGGAAATTGGGTGAGCCGAGCAGCGGCGAAGTCCCTGTCAAGTTCAGGTGATCAGTAATCATCATCCAATCACCGGTGTTGAATTTTTTGTTCACCGCCCCCGCGGCATTCGTCAGGATTAATCGCCTCACCCCCGCGCTCGCCAACACGCGCACGATGGAAGTGACCTCCCCCGCCGTGCGCCTTTCATAGAGATGAACTCGACCCTGCGCGAAAATAACGCGCGCGCTCCCGATCTCGCGGAGCGAAAACTCGCCGCGATGCCCCGGCACGCTTGGTCGCGGAATCTCCGAAAATTCCGAATAAGGCACCGATTCAATCCCGTCGCCCGCAATCGAATTCAGACCGGAGCCGAGAACGACGGCGAGGTCGGCGCGCCAGCTTCGCAGCATGTCGGCGCGCTCAATCAAGGCTACGCCGCGGAAACAGGCGGCGCCGTCGCCGGCTTGCGCGTGGTCGCCATTACGTCAGGGCGCATCGCCTCGTCCCGCGAATTGAGCACGCGCGTCTCCTGTTTCGGATAGGCGATGCGGCTGTGCAGCATTGTCATTAACGTGAATCGAAACCGCTCTCCGATGACGCGCACATCGCTCAAGGTCAGATCGCATTGATCAAGCTGATGATCGGCGACGCGCTGGTCGATAATGTCGTTGACCAACTGCTCTATTTTCGTGGGCGTCGGTTTTTCCAGACTACGCGACGCACTTTCCACTGCGTCGGCCAGGCTAACGATCGCGCTTTCTTTTGTCTGCGGCTTTGGCCCGCTGTAACGAAAGCTCTCTTCGCGCACTTCGCGACTGTCACCCTCGCGCATGTTCATGATTTTGCTGCCGGCGCGCGCCTGTTCCGCCTGCTGTAGGGCACGTTTGTAGAAGTAATAGACCAGCGTGGTGCCGTGATGCTCCTGGATGATGTCGATGATGCGTTGGTTGAGTTTATGTTTGATGGCGAGATCGACGCCTTCCTTGACGTGGGCGATAATGATGAGCGCGCTCATCGTCGGCGCGAGATCATCGTGGGGATTGCGCTCGAAGTTCATGTTCTCGGTGAAATAATCCGGCTTCACCAGTTTGCCGACATCGTGAAAATAAGCGCAGACGCGACAGAGTGTAGCGTTGGCCCCGATGGCTTCAGCAGCGGCTTCGGCGAGGTTGGCCACGACGAGGCTGTGATGATAGGTGCCAGGCGCTTCGATGGTCATGCGGCGCAGCAGCGGATGATTCAGATCGGACGCTTCTAACCACGAGATGTCGGTCGTGATTTGGAACGTGTGCTCAAACATCGGCAGAATGCCGCCAACGATGGTGGCGGTGACAATGCCGTTGCCGAGAGCGAGCGCACTCTGCAGCCCAATCATTCCCCAGTCATTCGCGGTCGGAGGAAAAAGGTTGATCGGGCCGATAAATCCGAAGGCGAGCGATAAAATCCAAATCGCAACGCCGACGCCGACGCCAGCGCGTACGAGCTTGCTCCGGCGCCGAACCTGCAGCGTCAGGTAAACGGCGGTGAATCCGCTGATCATTCCGGTGACGAGTAGCGGCGCATCGATTTTTCCGAAGAGAACGCTCGTCCACAAGCTGACGAACACAGCAGCATAAAGTCCGTGATTACGCCCGAGCAGAACACTCAGGAGCAGCGGCGCGAGCGCAAATGGAGTCAACAGTTCCGCCATCGGGGGACGCAAGCTAACGACCCCGCTGCTGCACAAAGCGTAAATCGCTTTCGTCAGCGCGAGCTGCACGAGCATGACTCCGAAAACGAGAAGAATGCGCGAGTTTTGCGAAAATGTGCGCGGCTGATTCGTCCACAACATCATCAGCGCAATGAGGAAAAAAAGGAGCGCGATGACGAAGTTTTTCGTCGGCTCCGGCTGGCTGCCGCTGAAAATGAGGAGAGCCAGCCCGATGACGAAGCCGGCGAAGAGCACCAGCTTCATCATGAAAGAATATTCCACTTCGCGCAGAAGTTCGTTGCGAGCGCGGCGGCGGCGCGTTTTGCGGGAAGCCAGACCGCGGCGGATGAGCTCGCTGCGTTTAAAAAAGTCGAAGATCATTTGCGACCGGAGGGGGAGCGGTGTTGCTGGTAGGCGGTGATTATGGCACGCACGAGCGCATGGCGCACCACGTCGCGCTCGGTGAAATAATTGATCGCGATCCCGGGTACATTCTTGAGCGCCTGCACCGCCTCCACCAAACCGGAACGCTTGTTCGCGGGCAAGTCTATTTGCGTGACGTCACCGGTGACGACGCATTTCGAATTCATGCCGATGCGGGTGAGCAGCATGAACATTTGCTCGGCGGTCGCGTTTTGCGCTTCGTCGAGAATGACGAAGGCATTGTTCAAGGTGCGACCGCGCATATATGCGAGCGGCGCGACCTCGATGATTTCGCGCGCGAGCGCCCGCTCCATTTCCTCCGCCTCGAGCATGTCATGCAGCGAATCATAGAGCGGCCGGAGGTAGGGCGTGATCTTCTCTTGCAAATCGCCCGGTAAAAATCCGAGTGCTTCGCCCGCCTCCACCGCCGGGCGCGCGAGAATGATCCGCGAAACTTGTTCTTTCTTCAGAGCTGAGACTGCCATCGCGACGGCAAGATAAGTCTTGCCCGTTCCCGCCGGCCCAATCCCGAAAACGACATCATGTTTCTCGATCGCTTCAACGTAATGTTTTTGCCCCACTGTGCGCGCCACAATCGGCGTTTTTCGCGCCGAGGTTACGATTTTGGCCGAGATGGCATCGGACAAATTCTCCGGCTGCTCGTCGTTCACGGCATTGAGCGCGTAATCGAATTCGCGCTTCTGAATATCGACCCCGTGTCGGCGTGCTTCTTCGAGTTGATCGAACACGCGCTGCGCTCGATCCAGCTTCTCCGGTTCGCCTTCAATCTTCACCCACCCTTCTCGTGTGGTCACTTTTACCCCGAGCGAGTTTTCCAGGTTCTTCAACAGTTTCAGATCGTTGGCGTAGAGCGACTGCAACGCCCGCGCGCTCTCGAACTCCAGCGTCCGCGTCTCCGCCATCAACGGAAACCGTAGACCAGCGCCCAATGGGTTCGCTCTTCGGACGACTCCTCTACGGTGACAATGATGAAGTAGCTGCCGGTCGCGCTTGGGACGACATGGGCCGCGGCAAAATGACCTTTCTGCCAGCTATCCTGCTGTTCGGCTAGTTTTCCTTCCGCGTCGTAGATGTGCACGGAAATCTTGGCATGCTCTACCTCGGTCCCCATCCAGAACCAATATTCGTTTCCCTTGAAAAGCTGTTGCCTGACCGCCTTCTTTTCGCCGGAACCCAGATCGCCGCCCCAGTAATCTTCGCGCACCTGGAAGCCTTCTTTCACGTAGGGCTCCGCCGCCTGCAGGGCGAACGATTGCGCGTCATCCACTGACGCGATGCTGCTCGCGCGAAGCAGCAAACTCGCCGCGGCAAGAGTGACAATGAGCCTCTTCATTGACGAGTCACAATCTCGCCATCCAGGCGCGTGGTGATGTCGTTAATCTTTTTCACCGAATCGGGCGAAATTTTGTCTCCGTCGATAAGCGGCCGCACTTGTCCAAGCGCGCCTTTGATGCTGACCACGATCGGCACTTTGTACTCCGGCATACCGTTTAATTTATCATCGAAATAGGCGAGCAAATCCGGCTGATGCAACAGCTCGGCGCCCTGCTCGCTGAAATGTTTGACCACGACCGACGTGAGCACCTGCGTGCCGCGGAGCCATCCGCCGAGGCTGACGAGTTGGGCTAGTTTCTGGTCCTGCACTTCGTTCATCGCCTGCTGCACGCTATTTTGCGTGCGGTCGAGCTCCAGCCGCACGTTGTCCCAATTCCGTTTATCGGCTGCTTCTGTGATTGCCTTCGCGTGCGGCGTGATGGAATGGCCGACACCAATCCCTTTCGCCAAGGTCAGGACTCGTTGCCCGATGTCTTTGACCGCGGGCGCATCTTCCGCCTGCACCGCGATAAAGCCATCCGCGATGACGGTGCCGAGAAGGAGAGCGATCCGGGGTCGCTCGGTAAAATTGGTGCCTTTCTCCGTGCGCACAAACTCCTTCCAGTTCACCGGCCCGAGTTTGTTGAGGGCGCCGAAAACCTCGTTCGGGAGCGGCACCACGACGTCCTCTACCCTTTTTGAAATTTGTCCCACGTCGATGTGCTGCGGCGCCTGCGCAGCGGACGCGCTTAGCGCCACGCCCGCGAGGGCAAACCTCGCCCACTTTGTAATTTTAGAGACTTTAATCATCGGCTGCTTCGACTGTTGCGTTCCCTGGCGTATTCAGGATTAATGCTGCACTTTAAATAGAACCAGTTTGCGCTCAAATCTTGCTTTGACTCAACTTAATCGCGTCAACTCCCCGTCGCGGCGGCATTCTTTTCGTGGCATGAAACAGCAACGACTGCGCCAAATCCTCGACAATGCTCGCCGAAAGCGCGTTCTCGTCATCGGCGACCTCATGCTAGACGAGTTTGTCTGGGGCACTGTGGGGCGCATCTCGCCGGAAGCGCCCGTGCCCGTGGTCGAGGTCTCCGGCGAATCGCTTTATCCCGGCGGCGCTGCCAACGTCGCGCGTAACCTGCGGGAATTTACCAATCATGTGGCTGTCTCGGGAATGTTGGGGCGCGATCGCTGCGGTGAGGAGCTGCTGCAATTGCTGGCAAAGGAGCAAATCGATACCGAGGCGTGTGCCATTTCGGCGGAATTTGCCACGATTGTCAAAACGCGAATCATAGCCCGTCAGCAACAAGTTGTGCGAGTGGATCGCGAAAAGATTACCTCGCCGACGAAGCCGGAAATTTCTTCCGTGGTGGAAGCAGTAAAAACCAAACTGCCACAAACCGACGCCATTTTGTTTGAAGATTATGCCAAAGGCTTTCTTGTCGAAGAACTCGTGGCGCAGGTTGTCGCCGCTGCCCGTGCCGACGGTAAAATCGTCGCAGTCGATCCTAATCCGCGTCACGATATTCCGTGGCGCGGCGTTTCAGTCATGAAGCCGAATCGAAGTGAAGCTTTTCACGCCGCAGGAATTCTGGACGATGCCAATGATCGCTCCTTGGAGGAGGTTGGCCGGCGTTTACTCGAAAAGTGGGAAACGGAGCTTCTTCTCATCACGCTCGGCGACGAAGGTATGATGCTCTTCCAGCGAAACCAGGAACCGCATCGCGTGCCGACCCGAGCCCGCCAGGTCTTCGACGTCTCCGGCGCCGGCGATACCGCGATCGCACTTTTCACCCTTGCACTCACGGCTGGAGCGACTCCGTTGGAAGCGACAGAAATTGCCAATCACGCCAGCGCGGTCGTCGTGGGTAAACTAGGCACCGCGACGGTCACGCGCGACGAATTGGTGGAAAGCTTCGACAATGACTGAGAAAACGCCTGCTGTTTTCTTCGATCGCGACGGCACCATCATGCAAGATGTAAACTACTGTTCCGACCCGAAAGCCGTCCACGTTTTCGCGGGTGTGAGCGATTCGCTGCGAAAGCTCAGAGGGCGCGGCTTCAGATTGCTCATGATTACGAACCAAAGCGGGCTCGGGCGCGGCTATTTCACGCGCGCCCAGTACGACGCCGTGCATGCGGAGATGCTGCGGCAACTCGGCGATGCGCTCATCGACGCGACCTACTTCTGTCCCGATCCGCCCGGCCTTGATTCCAAATGTCGTAAGCCGGCGCCGGGAATGATTCTGCAAGGTGCGCATGAGCATAACGTTGATCTCTCCCGTTCCATTTTTGTGGGGGATAAGGAAATCGATGTGCATTGCGGACATAACGCCGGGATCAAAGCCGTTCGCGTCCGCACCGGGTTCGAATCAAATACAGCTGACAGCTCGGCCGACTGGGTCGCGCAGGATTTCTTGGAAGCGACCGAAATTATTCTGACAAAGTTTGCCGCGTGACGAGTTGTCATCCCGAGCGCAGCGCAGCGGAGTCACGGGACCCCGATGAGTTACCTCTGAGCTTGCGCCACGGGATCGCTCGGCTTCGCTCGGAATGACAGATGCTCGTCGTGCGTAAAGCGCTCGTCATCATCCCCGCACGCTGGCATTCCACGCGATTTCCGGGCAAGCCGTTGTATGTGATCGCTGGCAAGCCGCTCTTGCGACACGTGTGGGAGCGCTGCCAGAAAGCGCGCAAAATCAACCACACCATTATTGCGACCGATGACATGCGCATCGCTGAGGCAGCTTTCAGTTGGGGTGCGGAAATTTCGCTGACTTCAGGAAGACATCGAAGCGGGACCGACCGCATCGCGGAAGTTGCGAGGCGGGCCCGAGATTTCCCGATCATCATTAATGTTCAAGGCGACGAGTCGTTGATTGATGCGCGCCTGATCGATCGACTCGTTTCCGTGCTGGAAGAAAATCAAACGATCGGCATCGTCACTGCCGCTCATCCATTCGTTGATCCAGTTGACGCGACCTCGCCGCATCAGGTCAAAGTCGTGCGCGATCTGGCCGGTGATGCTCTTTATTTTTCGCGCTCGCCTGTTCCATTTCATCGGGAGCGATCCGGAAAAATTTTGCGTCACCAAGGCATCTACGGATTCCGACGGGAAGTCCTTTTGCAATTCGTGAAGTGGAAACGGACGCCGCTGGAGCGCGCGGAATCGCTCGAGCAATTGCGCGCTTTGGAGAATGGTGTAAGGGTTCATGTGCTCGTCACGAAACAAGGCTCACCTGGGATCGACACGCCGGCAGACGCAGCGGCGCTCGAGCAAACGCTCGCTCGCGCGAAAGGAAAGATGCGGCCATGAAATACATTTTCGTCACTGGCGGCGTCATTAGCTCGCTTGGCAAAGGCTTGGCCGCAGCTGCGCTTGGCACGCTTTTGGAGCTGCGCGGATTACACATCGTTTTCCAAAAATTCGATCCTTACCTCAATGTCGATCCGGGAACGATGAGCCCGTTTCAACATGGCGAGGTTTATGTCTTGAATGACGGCGCCGAGACCGATCTCGATCTCGGTCATTACGAGCGCTTCACCAACTGTGTCCTCTCGCGCCATAACAACCTCACCAGCGGTCAGGTTTACGAATCGGTCATCCTTAACGAACGCCGCGGCGATTACCTTGGTAAAACGGTGCAGGTCATCCCGCACGTCACCGACGTAATCAAGGCGCGGATTCGCGAGCTATCCGATGAATCGAAATACGACGTCGTCATCACGGAAGTCGGCGGAACGACCGGCGACATCGAAGGATTGCCGTTCCTGGAAGCGATCCGGCAATTCATTCTCGAGGTCGGCGCGGCCAACGTGGTCAATATTCACGTCACGCTCGTGCCCTATATCAAGGCGGCGCATGAGCTCAAGACGAAGCCGACGCAGCAAAGCATCGCGAAATTGCGCGAGATCGGTTTGCAGCCGCAGGTGCTGATGTGCCGCACGGAACGGGCCCTTGATCCCGAGGTGCGGCAAAAACTTTCCATGTTTTGCAGTGTCGCGCCCGAAGCCGTCATCGAAGCGCGCGATGTCGCGCACACGATTTACGAGGCTCCGCTCATGTTTCACGATGAAGGACTGGATGCGCTCGTCTGCAAACTGCTCGGGTTACAAACGGCGGAGCCCGACCTGACGAACTGGCGTCGGTTCGTCGAGCGCGTCGTTTCACCGAAGAAGCGGGTCAAAATTGCCGTGGTCGGCAAATACATCGATCTGCAGGACGCCTACAAGTCGATCTACGAATCGTTAACTCACGCGGCCGCGAGCCAGGATTGCGGGATTGATCTTAAACTTGTCGACGCCGAAACCCTGCGTGAAGGCATCGACGGGCATTTGAAAGATGTGGCAGGTATTCTTATTCCCGGGGGATTTGGCGAACGCGGGGTCGAAGGAAAGATCAAAGCTGCGAAATTCGCGCGCGAGAACAAGCTGCCCTATCTCGGCCTTTGCCTTGGCATGCAGGTGGCGACGATCGAGTTCGCGCGAAACGTTTGCGGGATCGACCAGGCGAATAGCACCGAATTCGAACCCAAATCGCCCGAACCGGTGATTTGTTTGTTGGAGGAGCAGCGTGAGGTGCGCACCAAAGGCGCGAGCATGCGCCTCGGAACATGGCCGACGAAAATCGAACACGGCAGCCTCGCGGAAAAACTTTACGGCAGCGATGAAGTGCTGGAGCGCCACAGGCACCGCTACGAGTTCAACATGAATTATCGGGAACGCATGCGGGACAAAGGATTCGAGATTTCAGGAACATCGCCCGATGGCTCACTCGCTGAGTTAGTGGAATTGCGCGATCACCCTTACTTCCTCGCCTGCCAGTATCACCCAGAGTTTCAGAGCAAACCAAACAAGCCGCATCCGCTCTTTAAAGGCTTCATTCAAGCGGCGCTCGCGCATCAGGGGTAGCGCCTCGTTTCAGGCGCTCGTTAATTGCGATCCCCACATCTTCGTTCGGAACTCTTTCGGCAACGATGAAGTCGAGATTTTCATTGTCCAGTTCGCGCAGCATTCGGAAAAGATTTGCCGCTGCTTCGCGCACGTCGCCGCGCCGGCTTAGCTGACGGAGAGCAGCGAAGCTCGTCGATGCGGAGGCGAACGCCAGGGCACCAATTCGTTTGCTCGGCGGTGATAAGAAATCTTCGAGCTTTTCCACCAGAATCAGTTTCGTTCGCGGCGCGTAATGCGTGGCCATTTGTCCCGGCGCAATGACACTGCCGTCTGGCGCGTTTACGCGAACACGCCCGAGTTGTCGCAGCGCCTTTGCCGCGATCGGGCCTTGCCGCAAAATCTCGATGGTGTCGTTCATCACACGCACGATTGTTGACTCGATTCCGTGCGTGGTTGCACCGTCATCCACGATGAGAGGAATGCGTCCAGCGAGTTCATCTTTGACGTGCTGGGCCGAGGTGGGACTGATGCGACCGAACCGATTTGCACTCGGCGCCGCCAAAGGCCCGCCAAACACGCTGATGATTTCGCGAAAAACCGGATGGGCGCTCATGCGTACGGCAACCGTTTCCAGCCCGGCCGTGACGATATCGGGAATCGCCTCGCGTCTCGGCAGCACGATCGTGAGCGGTCCCGGCCAAAACTTGTCCATCAATTCACGGGCGAGTCGCGAATCAGTCCGCGCGACGAAATCGAGCATCTCCCGCGATGGCAAATGGACGATGAGCGGATCGAAATGGGGCCGCTCTTTCGTCTCGAAAACTTTGGCGACGGCGTTGGCGTTATACACATCGGCGGCAAGTCCGTATACCGTTTCAGTGGGCAGCGCGACAACTTCGCCCGCGCGCAGCAGCGCCACCGCGCGATCGATGGCAAAATGGGCTGCTACAATTTCTGTTTGCAAAGTTTCTGGCGGGCCTCGCGCGCAAGCGCCGCAGCCTTCGCGGCGGAATCGGCCATCGCGGTGAGATGCCCCATCTTTCGGCGCGGCCGCGCCTCGCTCTTGCCATAGAGATGGAGATGCACATTCGGCAAAGCGAGAGCAGCGGACCATCGCGGCTCGCTCGTCTGCCACAAGTCGCCTAGCAAATTCGCCATCGCGCTCGGGCGCATCAGTTCTGTCGAACCCAGGGGCAGACCGCAGACGGCGCGCACGTGTTGCTCGAACTGACTTGTGGCGCAGCCTTCAATGCTCCAATGCCCGGAGTTATGCGGCCGCGGCGCGAGCTCGTTAACGAGGACGTTGCCTTTTTTTTCCACAAACATTTCCACCGCGAGCAATCCGACGACGCCAAGTTTTTCTGCAATCGCGCTGGCAATTTCGACGGCCTCGCGCGCCACTGTTTCCGAAACGCCCGCGGGCACGATCGTGATATCAAGGATGTGATTGCGATGAAAATTTTCCGCCACGGGAAACGCGCGCATGTTCCCGGCTGGATCGCGTCCGACAATGACGGAAATTTCCTTCTCGAAATCGACGGTGCGCTCGAGAATCAGCTCGTCAGCCGAACGAGTTTTCCAGACGTCGTCAAGGTCGCGCGACGAGATCGATTGTTGCCCTTTTCCATCATAGCCCCAGGTGGCTGTTTTCAGAATCGACGCGCGCCCGATTTGCTCGACAGCGGAAACAAGCTCGGCGGCAGTGCGAATGGTACGAAAGGAAGCAACCGGGAAACCGTTCTCGGATAAAAATTTTTTCTCGCGCAGCCGGTGTTGCGCTGTTTCCAAAATGGCCCCGGCCGGTCGCACTTCGCATTCGCGCGCGCACCACTGAATTGTGTCGTTTGGAATGTTTTCGAATTCAAACGTGAGAAGATTCAGACTGCGCGCGAAACGACGGACAGCTTTCTCGTCGCGGAAATCTGCTTGCGTCGTGTAATCAGCGAATTGCGCGGCCGGACTATCAGCTTCGGGAGTAAAAACGTGCACGCGATATCCCATCCGCCGCGCTGGCACCGCGAACATGCGGCCCAACTGCCCGCCGCCCATCACCCCGATGGTCGCACCCGGTGGAAATCGTTTCACGGCAACTTCTGGGCGAGCACGGTCTTGGTCTGCCGTTTCCGGAAGTCTTCCACTTTTTTGCGCACGTTTGCGTTAGATAATCCGATGATGCTGGCGGCGAGCAGTCCGGCGTTTTTCGCGCCGGCTTCGCCGATGGCGAGTGTTCCGACAGCGACGCCGGCTGGCATTTGCGCGATGGATAAAAGTGAATCGATGCCTTGCAACGCCTTGGTAAGAATCGGCACGCCCAGCACGGGCAGCCAGGTATGGGCGGCGATCATGCCCGGCAAATGCGCTGCTCCGCCCGCGCCAGCGATGATGACGCGCAGATCGCGACCGGCGGCTTTGCGTCCGAAGGTCGCGAGTAACTCCGGGGTGCGATGGGCGGATACGATGCGGTGTTCGGACACGATGCCAAATTTCTCCAGCATCTCGACGGCGTGTTTCATCGTCTCCCAATCGGAAGCGCTTCCCATAATGATGGCGACCTCTGGTTTGCGGCGCGGCATAGGCGAATCTTCCCGAAGTTGCCGTCGCCGCAATAGCGTGTGCGCGTTATATTGGAAGGGTGAACAGTGCAGCCCCGAGCATCGTGCTGATTGGATTCATGGGTGCGGGTAAGTCCGCGGTGGGTCGAGAGCTGGCACGCCGCACCGGGCTGCTCCGTCGCGATACCGATGAAATGATCCGGGAACGCTTTGGCGCTTCGATTCCCGATATCTTCCAACAACACGGTGAACCCGCTTTTCGTGATGCGGAAACGGAGTTGCTTAGAAACCTGGAAGAGGGCGCGATTGTGGTGACGGGTGGCGGGATTGTATTACGAGATGAAAACGTGCGAATGCTACGTCAGCTCGGTCACACGGTTTGGCTTGATGCGGACGAGGAAACGCTTTGGCAACGCGCTTCCCGCCGCCAGACGCGGCCCTTACTGCAGACGCCTAATCCGCGAGAGAGATTTTCGGAGTTGCTGCGCGAACGGATGCCGCTCTATGAAGCGGCAGCGGACGATAGGATTGATACTTCGCGACACGGCATCGAAGAGGTGGCGGATGAAATTCTTGCGGAAACATAAGTATGCAAATTCGTGATCAGCTCGTGGCGCTAACGCGCGAGCTTGGGTTTGGTCTTTGCCGGTTTTCGCGCGCGGATAGGCCGCAACATGAACACGAGTTTCGCTCTTGGCTGGCCAGTGGTCAGTATGGAGAGATGAACTACCTCTCGCGAAATTCAGACCGCCGCTGTGATCCGCAGTTGGTGTTGCCGGGAGCGAAAAGCGTGATCGTCTTGGCGCTGAACTATTTTCAGGGCGAATCAGCTCGGCGCTCGCAACCGGCCCCTACAGGGCGAATCGCGCGTTACGCGTGGGGCGAGGATTATCATCCCCTGATCGAGAAAAAGCTTGAGGCGATCGACAAATTTCTTGGTGCGCACGGCGGGACGCAGAAATGCTACGTCGATACCGGGCCAGTGCTGGAACGCGATCAGGCAGCGGCCGCGGGAATCGGCTGGCAGGGAAAGAGCACGATGCTGCTCAATCGCGAGTTTGGCACCTGGTTTTTCCTCGCTGAGATTTTGACGACGCTCGAGTTCGCTCCCGATGCACCGCAAACGAATCGATGTGGAACGTGCACGCGCTGCATCGAAGCGTGCCCCACGGGCGCGATCACGGCGCCCCATCATCTCGATGCGCGGCTTTGCATTTCCTATCTCACGATCGAATTGAAAGGCTCCATACCAATAGAGCTTCGACCGTTCATTGGCGATCGCATTTACGGCTGCGACGATTGTCTGGACGCTTGTCCATGGAATCGGTTCGCACGCGCCTCGCACGAAACTGCTTTCGGGATGAGCCCGGAGATCGGGGCGATGCGGCTGCGAGATTACCTCGCTCTCAACGATGAAAAATTTCGCACATTGTTTTGCAATTCACCGATTCGGCGCGTGAAACGGCGCGGCCTATTGCGCAACGTCTGTGTCGCGCTCGGAAATGTGGGAGGCGAGGACGATTTGCCAGCGTTGCAAAAGGCAATGGCTGATTGTGAGCCGCTGATTACAGAACACGCAAAGTGGGCGATCGAGCAAATCGAGGAGCGAACGACGGCGCGCGCTGTGAACGACTTTTGCTTTTCAAAGGTCTAACGAGCGGCTACTTGTCCCGCGTCCCATGCACCAGAGCGTTACTTCTCCAACCAGCGGAACGCCAGCCTCTTCGGTTTCGCCGGCTCTGTCTGCTCCGACGCCGCGAAAACGCAAATCGCGCCGCCGCCGTTACATCCTGATCGGAATTGGAGCGCTCCTGTTGCTCTGGATTATTGGCGCTGTGATCTCGAGTAAACGGGAGAAGCCCATTCCAGTTACGACCGAAAAAGCGACTACGCGCACGATTGTGCAACTGGTTTCCGCCACCGGGAAAGTGCAGCCGGAGACAGAAGTGAAAATTTCGCCGGAAGTGGCGGGCGAAATTATCGAACTGCCGGTGAGCGATGGCGCGCCGGTAAAAAAGGGCGATTTGCTCGTGCGGATCAAACCCGATTCCTACAAGGCATTGCTGGAGCAACAGGAAGCGGCGATCAGCTCAGCCAGAGCGACGAACCTGCAGCAAAAAGCTTCGATGACAAAAGCGGAGCTGGATTTAAAACGGGCGGAAGATCTCTTCAACAAGAAGATGATTTCGGCGGCGGAATACAACACGGCCCAGGCAGCTTCCGACGTGGCGAAGAACACCTACGAAAGTTCGCTTCATCAAATCGAGCAGGCCCAGGCCAGCTCGAGCCAGGCGCGTGACGCCCTTTCCAAGACTTCCATTTTTTCGCCGATCGATGGGACGGTGACGGTGTTGAACAGCAAACTGGGCGAGCGCGTGGTGGCGACGAATCAGTTTGCCGGCACCGAAGTGATGCGCGTGGCTGATTTGCGAAAAATGCAGGCTGTGGTGGATGTGAATGAGAACGATGTCGTTAACGTCAAGATCGGGGATAAGGCGCGGGTGACGATCGATGCCTATGGGGAACGCAAATTCAGCGGGACGGTGGCGCGGATCGCGAACACGGGTAAGACCACGGGCGCGGGAACACAGGAAGAGGTCACAAATTTCGAGGTAAAAATTAATCTTGAGACGGAGGGCGTTTTGCTACGGCCGGGCCTGAGTTGCACGTCGGAGATCGAGACAAACATCGCGAAAGATGTGGTGGCAGTGCCGTTGCAGGCGGTGACTATTCGCACTGGCGACAGCAATTTGAGTCCGGAAGAAATCGAGCGCCGCAAACAAATTCAGGACGTGCAGAATAAAGGCGACAACTCGGCCGAAGTCGTGAACACGCAGCAGGAAAAAAAGACGCAGCGCGAAGAGAGAGAAAAGATTTCGAAAGTCGTCTTTGAGAAGACGGGCAGCAAGGCGAAGCAAGTGAAGGTAACAACGGGCATCGCGGACGACACTTACATTGAGGTAAAAAGCGGCGTGCGCTCGGGCGATGAAGTGATCTCGGGAAGCTACAGCGCGATCAGCCGAAAATTAAAAGACGGCGCCAAAGTTACATTCGAAAAAGAGCCGGCGAAGAAGTGAACAGTTATTAGTGGAGAATTGAAGAGTCGCCTCTCCCACTTCTCACTGTTAAGCGACATGGCATGAACCAATTCATCCGTCCGCATGGTGCGGTCGTGATCGAGATCGACAACATCACCAAGCGCTACATCATGGGCGAGGAAACCGTCCACGCGTTGCGCGGAGTGTCGTTGCGCATTCATCGCAATGAATATCTCGCGATCATGGGCCCGAGTGGCAGCGGCAAATCCACGCTCATGAACATGCTCGGTTGCCTCGATACGCCGACCTCCGGCCGCTACGAGTTCAATGGACGCAGCGTCGCGGAAATGAATGACGATGAGCTGGCCGACATTAGAAATCGCGAGATCGGATTCGTCTTTCAAACATTCAACCTCCTTCCCCGCTCGACCAGTTTACGCAACGTGGAGTTACCGCTGATTTATGCGGGCATCGATCCGGATCAGCGCGAGGAAATGGCGGCGCATGCTTTGCGCGAAGTGGGACTTGGAGATCGCATGCAACACAAACCGAACGAGCTTTCCGGTGGGCAACGCCAGCGCGTTGCCATCGCGCGCGCGCTGGTCAACAATCCCTCGATCATTCTCGCCGACGAACCGACTGGAAATCTCGATTCCAAAACGGGCGAGGAAATTATGGTGCTGCTGGAAATTCTTTATCAGCGCGGCAACACCATCATTCTTGTCACGCACGAATCCGACATTGCGCGACATACGCGGCGAACGGTGCATTTGCGCGATGGACTGGTCGAGAGTGACGATGACGTGCCGTTGGTTGATGAAGAGTTTGTGCTGAGTTCGCGCTGACTTTCTTCCCGACAAACAGGTCATCCCGAGCGAAGTCGAGGGACGCCGTCGCGCTAGCTTTAAGGTAACTTAACGGGATCCCTCGACTTCGCTGGGGATGACAGCGGGACGAATCAATCGCCAAACGTGATCTCGACGTCGCGGGCTGTCTGCACCATTTCCCCATTGGGCGGGACGAGCCGCAGACGATTAACGGCGTCGGCAATGGGAACGTGGCGCACCTGATAGTTCTGGTAGCTGACCATGGAGCCGAAGTGGCCTTCATTGACTAACTGCACGGCTTTGACCCCGAACCGTGTGCCAAGAATGCGGTCGAGAGTCGTGGGCGCGCCGCCGCGCTGTAGATGGCCGAGCACGCACGTGCGCGTTTCCTTACCAGTGCGCGCGGCGATTTCGCGCGCAACAATATCGCCGATACCACCGAGACGAAATTCTCCCTCCTGCGTCTCGCGTTTAACCTGCTGACCGTCGCGGGGACGGGCGCCTTCGGCCACGACCACAAGCGAGCTCAGGTCTCCCGCCGCATCACGCGCGCGGACTGCCGCGGCCACTTTGTCAAAATCGAAAGGAATCTCGGGAATCAAAATAATGTCGGCGCCACCCGCGATGCCACCGTGGAGCGCGATCCAGCCAGCGTGACGTCCCATCACCTCGACCACGATGGCGCGCTTGTGACTGGTGGCGGTGGTGTGCAACCGGTCGAGGGCATCCATGACGGCGTCGACGGCGGAATCGAAACCGAAGGTCATGGCGGTGGCTTCCAGATCGTTGTCGATGGTTTTAGGAACGCCCACGCAATTGATACCCGCTTCCTGTAATTGCAGAGCGGTCGTCATCGACCCATCGCCCCCGATAATAATAAGCGCGACTACACCGGCCGCCTGCAAAACTCCGCGAGCCTTCTCGATGACCTCGGCCGCTACCACGGTGCGATCCCCGCCGGCCACTTTGGAAACGAAATGGCCGCGGTTCGTTGTGCCGATCATAGTGCCGCCGAGCGCCATGATGTTCTCGGTGCACTTGCGATCGAGAACGACGAAATCGCCCGGTGGCAGTAATCCTTCGAAGCCGTCGCGAAAGCCGAGCATTTCCCAGCCAAGTTTCTCCGCGGCGAGCGCGGCGCCGCGCAAGACCGCGTTCAGCCCAGGGCAATCGCCGCCGCTGGTGAGAATGCCGATCCGCGTCTTCATGCGCGGGGATGACACTACAGAGTCTTCTTCGGGTCAACTGATCGACCGGCGGCCGCCCATTGATCGTAGAGTTGCCAGCCCTGCCGGACCAGACGTTCGCCCTCGCCAAAACGGTCAGCGCTGCCAAGAACGACAACGATGAGATGACGGGGGAAAATCGTTGCGCTTTCGCCGTTCTTGATCACTTCGGCTTCGCGATTGGCGGAGAGAATGAGGCACTCGCCGGCGCGCGCAGTCTGTCCTGTCTTCACGCCATCAATGCCATCGGTGCCGAGCAAATCGTTGGTCGTGCGCACAGAGTAGCGCATTGGTTTGCCGGCGCGCTGAAATGAGATTTCGCGGTCACGCTGCGAAACGTAAAAGCGAAAGCCTGCTTTGTTCATGGCGTAGCGGGTGAGGCGGGCGAGATCGAGCGCCGTGGAAAACGGCATGGGCCTTTCGCGCTGATCGTAACCGGTCGGGTTGGCGAAGCGGGTCCGTTCCATGGCGAGGCTTTTGGCGAGCGCGTTCATCTGGCCGACGAACACAGCCGTGGTGGTATTCTTTCCATTGACGGCCGCGCCAGAGGTGAGCGTTTCGCCGACTGTGCGAGCAAGAGCGTTGGCCGCGATATTGTCCGACTGCACGAGCACGGCGTAGAGAAGATCGCGCAACGAAACAATGTCAGCCGCAAGCCAGCCGATCTCGTTCTGCTCCACGCCGACGAAATCTGCTTCGGTGAGAGTGGCAGCCGCATTGAGGTCGCCGCCTTTTTTCTCCGCCCAATCGAGCACCACGCAGGCGGTGGCGATTTTGGTCAGACTGCCGATCTGGCGTTTGTCACGCGCGCCTTGTTCGGTCAAAACGAAACCGGTCTGCGAATCGACCACAATATAGGATGGCCCAGCGGCGAGCGCACTCTGGGCGACCAGCGCAAGCAGGCAACACGCGATGAAAGAGCCTTGTCGAGAAAACTTCACGGCCAGAAAAACGGCAGCACGTTAATGGACACGGGCGGTTTTACAACGCGAAACGCTTCGTGGTTTATTCCGGGACGCTGACGTTGGCGCGTGCGCCGTAGCGATATGGATTCGCGCTTAGGGTAAGATAAACACGTTCGGCGGCATTCTGGAGGTCGAAGTGCGTGGCGCGGCCAAGACCGCTGGCGCGCACGGTTCCGAGCTTACCCTGGAGTTTGCTGCCGCCAGCCATGTCGAATTCATAGAGGACGGCGCCAGTCTTCACCTCGGTCACGCGCACGCGCAGGGCGAGGATGGAACGCCCAACGCCAAATTTACCGAGAAAATATCGTCCAGCGGGACTTCCGCCATCGACCAATTCGAATTGGCCGTCCACCAGCCAGCCTACCCGCGGAGATTCGTGCGGTTGAAGAATCCGAGCCGGCGCAATTTTCTCCAGTTGTTCCTTTAAATCCTGAGCAAACTCTACCGGAGTGAGCGCCTTGCGGATCGGCATCTCGCCGTCGGTTTGTGCCTCGTCGCCAGTAAACCTGGCGGTGTCGATGCAGAAAGGCCGGATATAAATGGCGGTCGGATCGGAAGCGCCCACGCCGCAATTGGCCGTTATCATGCGGACACCGGAGCCGAAGTCTTTGGCATCAGTCGCCGCTGCGGCGGTGCCCCCGCCCACACGACTATTCGTCACGTGCATATCGGCGCAGGAGCAAAGTAGAAAACTCAAAAAAAGAGCAGGGGAAGGTTTCATAGTTTTCGGATGCCGCGACTGCGCTTCACGAGCGTTACCCGGACAGGCACCTTGTGATGCAACTCCCGTGCCGTTACATATGCAAAATGCTCAACTCGGCGGGGACGATCGATCGTTGCGAGAGCGGCGCACGAGCATGCGCATAACGACGTAGGTGGCGAGAGCGCTGGGCACCGCCAGGAAGAGTGATCCCAGCAAGAGCGGCCACCCCACGCGCACGAACGCTCCCCAATGCGTGAAATCGCCCCACGCCAGATGGTGAAAAGCGATGCGGTTCGCTGGCCGTCCGTGCAGAACGCGCATGCCGATTTTGTATTGCCACAAGTAGATCGCTGGCATCACCGGTAAGAGGACATCGTGCAATGTCACTGCTATCACCGCCGCGATCTTGTTGCATTTGCACAGCCAGGCCACGCCAAGCGAAAGCAGCGTTTTTAGGCTCAAGAGCGGGGTGAAGCTAAAAAAAATGCCGATGGCGGAGCCGAGCGCGATGGAATGCGGCGTGTCGGTAAGCGCCATCAGCGTCATGTGATGAGCGGCAAGCCAGCGCTTGAGACGCACCAGCGGCCCGGGCAGCGGCGGCCCGGCGCGGACTGTTGTTTCCTCCACAGCGGAATCTTAGCTCAAAAAAGCTCCGGCGTCCGTGGCGGCGGGTTGACGAGCTGACCAAGCGCCTTGCGCAAGCGCGAGGCGGCGTGCGGAGCATAGTCTCGCGCGTTATTGTTAAAGACAACGTGCACTTCCCGCGCTGTTTGCGTCAGGCGTCTACTGCGCTGCGCGACTTCTTCAATCTCTGCGTCGGAATAATCATAGCAAAATCTCTCAGCGACCGTCTTGCCTTTCAGATATGCGTTTGCATCGCGGCCATGCAAGCGCAGGTAAGCGACCTTCGGATTCGTCACCCCATCGAGCTCGCTCGGCACGATGGTAAAATGATTTTGCGGCGGCGCGTCGACATTGACGAAAATCGCGTCGTGCTCACGCAGAAAGCTCAGCGTTTGCTCAAGCTGCCCGCCTTCGAACCAGTGGCGGTTTCGCAGCTCGATCGCCAGCGGGTAATTCCGCGCCAGGTGCACAACATGTTCGAGCTCGTTCAACTGGTGTTTCTTGGGCGAAAAAGCCGGTGACAACTGGAGAAGAAGCACACCGAGCTTGCCGGCTGCGGCCAGGATCTGCAGTGGATCGCTGAAGATTCGCCATAGCTCCTCCTGTCGTTCCGGGGTTAGCGCAACCCGCTTGGTCTTGTCCAGTCCCCGCTGCATCGACGGCGGCAGCAGCTTTGCCGGAGTGGAATGATATGAGAAAAGCTGGTGCAGTTTAACGTTGAACTTGAATCCGTCGGGCGTGTTTTGACACCAACGCGCCGCCATGCCTGGCGCGGGCACGGCATAAAAGGTCGAGTTCACTTCCACCATTTGGAAGTATTCCGCATACCAGCCCAGTCGGTCGCCCGCGCGCATCTTTGGCGGGTACCAGAACTCGACAAAGCCCGGGTCGGACCAGCTCGCGGTGCCGACAAGAATATTTTCGTGCCCCACGAACGAACAACAACAGATGCGACCGGGATTGTAAATGGGGCGCACAGGCTGCAGCTACGCTAGTGGCTTGGGATGAATCAACTCGCTTCAGCCGGATGCGGCGGAGCGAATGCTAACCCAGGAGAGATGGCGAAGCGTGAGGGACCGAATGCCTCAGTGGTTGCGGGGGCGGGATTTGAACCCGCGGCCTTCAGGTTATGAGCCTGACGAGCTACCAGGCTGCTCCACCCCGCGTCTTGAGAAGGCGAAGGTAGTGAGCGCGAAGGAGAACGCAACAAAACAAATGCGATAAACGTTCCCTTCCCGAAAACTCGGCGGCATGTTGTTTGCTGCAATACCGGCATCGCCAATAATCTCCATAGTCACGGAGTTTTTCTCGCGCTGATCTCGGTTATCGGTCTCACCGCCGTTGAATCACGCGCCGATTCTCCCCAATTATCAGGCATGACGGTCGTGACGGCTCCTCAAGGCTCAGCAATCGCCTCGTTCCACAACGGATATACCTACGATCTTCGTCAAAATTTAAGTGTAAGAGCAGACGCGATGTCTGGAGTAAGAAGTGTCGCGTTCAAGGTGGACGGACATCAGCTGCGAACTGAAAATGTTGTCCCTTACTCTGCCGGGGGAGACGTCAACGGGTATTACTCGGCCTTCAGACCTGGCTTGGGAAATCACACCCTGACAGCCACGCCTTATAGTGAGAGCTATGGCGGGGGCGTAGCAGGGAATGCAATCGTAGTTAGTTTTTCTGCCATTAATGGCAGTGTCTCGCCCACCCCTACACCGAACCCGACTCCTACGGCTACTCCCAGGCCGAGCCCTACCGCTACGCCGACGCCGGCTCCCACCCCGGTTACTTCTGTCACGCTGGCTTGGAATGCCAGTTCCAGCTCCGGAGTAGCCGGTTATCATGTCTCCGTGGGTAGCGCTAGCCACTCTTACACTCAGCAAGTCAACGCCGGAAACAGAACTTCCGCCCTGATCACCGGACTAACGAGTAATAAGACCTATTATTTCGCCGTAAGCGCATATAACGCCAGCGGGGCCGAAAGCGCACTTTCTAACGAAGTAAAATTTACCACCGTCTCTCAGGGTGGCACGTCTTCGGGTCCGACGCCCGGCGGCACACCGAGGGCCACTCCACCCTCCGGCTCTGGCTCTCAACCAGACGCGACGTCGGTGCCTACGCCTCGAAACGCTAATTCTCCCTTCCTCGAAAACCTTTCTGCCAGAATACACGTGGGCACGCGCGATGAGGTTGGAATCGTTGGTTTCGCTATCAGCGGCAGCGGGCGAAAAACGGTTGTCATCCGGGCGCTCGGTCCTTCGCTGGCCCGCTTTGGCATCGAGGGAGTGTTGGCCGATCCATCACTCGAAATCCATAATAGCGCCGGGAATATCATCGCTTCTAACGATAACTGGCCGGACGTGCAACGAGCCGCTTTTGCGGCAGGCGGCCAGTATTATGCCTTTAAGCCGGGTAGTAACTCGGAGTCCGCCCTCGTCCTTACTCTTCCTTCCGGTACCTACACTGCAGTGGTGAGTGGCAAAAATGGTTCACAGGGTATAAGTCTAGCCGAGGTTTACGACTTTTCCCAGGATAGAGCGTCTACCTTGACTAACATCAGCACGCGCGCGCAGGTCATGACCGGTGAAAGTGTTCTTATAGGGGGAATCACCATAAGAGGCAGCGGTAATCTGAAAATCGTCCTGCGCGCGATCGGTCCTACGCTGGAAAAATATAGAGTAGCCGGATCGCTCAAAAACCCGACGATGGGTCTTTACAACAGCAACGGCACCCTGATTCATTCATCTGTTGGATGGCGTGCCGACGCGAGTCAGGCAAGTCAACTCATGACCAATGGCTATTCGCCGCCCGATTGGCGTGAACCTGCCATGCTAACGTTTTTGCCACCGGGTAGCTACACGGCGGTTGTGCATGGTGAGAATAACACTACTGGCATCGCGTTGTTCGACGCCTACGCGTTAAACTAGTCTCTCGGTCGCGCCTCCCTACTCTACCGGCGCGACAATCGAGCGGCAGGAAAGCCCTTGCCACTCCGTCGGAGCCGCGCAAAGTAGGCCATCCCGCACCTTACGCGTGGGAACGCAAATCGATCCAGCGTAGCTCAGTGGTAGAGCGGTCGGCTGTTAACCGATTGGTCGTAGGTTCGAATCCTACCGCTGGAGCCTAACTTAAGCGGCCCAGGTGCAATAGCTTCTTGCGGCGTATGGCCGCGCCAGAGATGCCAGCAGAATCGTATCAAAAAACAATCGTGCGGACTCGGCTGCCTATTGCGGTTACGACCCGGAACCGACGTACTCGGCGGAATATTTATCGAACTTAGCAGTCTCGCCTACCGGTGGTGATTTCTTTACGTCGTACACGTTGTCACCAGCGATCTCTTGCGATTGCGTGTCCCAAACCATCACACTTTTTTTGGCTTGGGGTGACGTCTTATCATTCTTCTCCGTATCAACCGCAATGTACCGTACCTTCTTCGCCTTCAGCCTCGCCTTCTTTGTTTGTGACATGCTGGCGTAGGCGCGCCGGGCGCGCTCGTTGGCGATCTCCTTTTGCCGTTCGCTGGCTTCGTGTTTTTGGATGATGTAAACAACCAAGCCGGCGACGGCTGCTGCTGCAGCGGCGTTACTGGGACCGCCCGGGAGACTAAATGGAAGCTGCGGCAGTGGAAACTGGGCGAATGAGCTGTGCGACCATATCGTGCAAACAAGCAGAAGCGAAGCGGCCCGTAAAATGAGAGCCTTCATGATGGAGCTTTTTTTCTAGCCGAAAAGCAGCTCTGGCGGCAAGACTTATTTCTGGCGGCGCCTAACATAATGCGGAAGTCGCGTTGCGCTCCCATATCCAGGGACTCAGCGGCGCGGAGAGTTGCGCAACGTCCGTTTTTCGCTGGATCAGCGGGCGGCGGTCTGCTTTGATTGCGGGAATGGTTTGCAGGCCAGCGCATGCTTTTTTTTGGGCGGCACTCAGTTTCGTTTTTCCCGCTGCTGGCAGTCATGCGGCGCCGTCCGCCTTCTCCGATGACGGAACTCATGTTTATCTCCTCGCAAGCCAGCTTCCGAAGGGAACTGCGCTC
The DNA here is from genome assembly GCA_038207045.1 of Chthoniobacterales bacterium. Classification (GTDB taxonomy): domain Bacteria; phylum Verrucomicrobiota; class Verrucomicrobiia; order Chthoniobacterales; family UBA10450; genus AV69. The sequence continues at coordinate 139,333 of JBBRAF010000002.1, read as the reverse complement.
GACATTGATCTAACAGATTTTAGCACGAAGAGGCTTAGTCTCGGGGTTTCAGCGGAGGTGCGCGCGGTAGCAAGCGCGCCGCGTGCGCTTCTTCTTATCACCGAAAAATCGCTTTATCGTTTGCCGCTTCCCAGCGGTGAGGTGCGAAAAATTTGTGATGCTCCCGCTGGATCGTTTTTTGACGATGTCTCGTGTAATCGGGCGCAACATGGCATTCTCTTGCTTTGCCACACCAAGGACTGGCGCGACTGGCCTTCGTACTATCTCAAAGAGCAGGCGCAAACTCCAGCGCCGATCGTCACACGGCGCGTACAGGCGTTGGGCAGCGCCGTTTTCGATCGCGAAGGCCACCTCTTTTTTGTTTCAAATGGCGATATCTGGGAAGGCAGCGTTGAGCCACCGTCGGAATTCGATGAACGATGGTCAGTGAGAGCCAGTCGTTTTGCGCCTGTAGCCTTGCTGGAAACGGCGAACACAACTCCCAATTCCACGGGGGCTCATGAACTGGCCCTGGCCGGCCGCACCGTTTATGCACACATGCGACGGATGGGCGGTTCGGGTTGGGGAGAGATCATCAGTGTGCGCTGGCCCACCGAAGCAAAATTCGATAACGTGAACGGCAGACCTTCCATAGAAGGTGGCGTGGAGGCTTACATCGAACTTTTCAAATCTGCGCTCGGTGCTTTCCACTTATATGGGCCAAATTCGCGGACGAGTTATCTCTGTGGCTCACCCGATGGGCGTAAGGTGTTTTTTGCTATTCGGGGGGGCAACGAAACCTCCGATGGCAACAGTCTTCGATTCTACCTCGGCGACGAGTCTGGCGCGGCTCATCCGCTGGACCAGCTCAAAATTGATGATCCCGGTTAGCGTTCCTCTTCGCTTCCCGCCGCAGGCGCGGGTAGAACTGTCAGTGAGAGCGCGCCGCCGTTATTAATCGCGAGATTGCCGGCGCTGGAAACATTAACGTTGCCGCCGTCGTTTATCGTTCCAGTAGTATTCTCGATTGTAAACGCGGCGTGACCGCTGCTTGTGAAGTCCCGACCGGTCGTGACATCAATATCCCCGCCGGTGCCGCCGATGCTGCCGCCGGCGTTGTTCGCAAGGAGCAAACTGAGACTTTGGCTGGAAAGGTTGCCGCCTGCCATGAGCGTTATGCTGCCGCGGTCGCCCTGCGTTCCCGCAATGATTCCCCCAACATTGTCCAGTTCAAACTTTGCGCTGCCAACCTTCCGCAGTCAGCTCCACGCGATCCGCACCAACAATCGGCGAGGCGAGCGTCAGATTCGATCCCGGGCCGCGCGCATAAATGAAAACGTCGCCGATATTCTGAAACGAAACATTGGAGGTGAGATTAATTGAGCCGGCTTGTGTGATGAGACCCAGGAAGTCGAGACCGCCAAAAGTCAGGGTCCGCCGGGCGGTCCCGAGGTGATCCCGTCTATGGCAATCAGAGCAAGCTTTGTCGTGCCGCCATTACTAAGGTCGATGGTTGGGTTACCGAGGAGCGACAGACTTTGGAACTTAAAGCCAGCGACTGGCAAAATGTTTGGATCAATATTAAGGCCAAACTTAATCGAGTTATCGAACGCTGAGGTAGAGCCAAAGAGATAGGTTGCCAACGGACCATCCTCCGCCGGTCCGCGATAAATTTTTCCATAGGCCGTAATGCCATTGGTGGTGATCGACGGATCGGTCTTGATCTGGGTCCCGGTCGTGATCGGAAACGGATTCGGAGCCGTGATTGTTTCGAGCGCTCCAAACTTGCTCGGTGTCGGAGCCACGATCGGACTGGCGGGCGCAGCAGCGAATCTTCGGTCGGTTTCGTCGTTCAGCGTCACGGCCGTGCCGCTGCCGTAGATCACAAGGTTTGTATCGATCAATTGACCTTCGGCTTTCTCTTGTGCCTGTCTGCTCTCCTCCGCAGCAATCAAGGAGAGGCTCGGCAATGGTGAAAACCCTGTAATGAGGAGCGATGTCTTTACGATCTCCGAAACATCGACGTCGACCGGGTCGTCCAAACGCTTGGCGCCGGCACGAACGATTATCATCTGTCCGGCGTGCACGAGAATAGACTCGCCCACACGGTTTTTCAGGTAGAGCCGCGCGACGCCCTCCAGGACAATAAATTTCGCAATACCGCGAGGGTGAACTCCATCATCACGGTGGTTCCTACAATCCCGGCCGTAACTGCCTCGGTCGTGATTTTTGCGCCACCGGAATTCTTTGGGACGCGCAGCAAAATGGCGCCATTGATTAACTTCACCTCCCGCGCTTCTTGATTGAAGCTGAAGATCGTGTTCGCCCCCAGCCGGGCCAGGGTCAGATCGGGAAACTCCAGCTCGCTGCGCGACTCGAGACCTGTGCGTACCGCGGTGTCCTGGTGAACTTTGTCATTGATTGCCGCCGGCCGCAGCACGTTCTCACCACGCAGCAGTTTCACATCCTGCACCACGGCTGTGACCTTGGCTTCAGTGAACTGCGTGCCGGAAGCGATACTGCCCAGCGCCACGCTCGCGAGCGCAGCACAGAAAAAGATCGAGCTTCTCGAGTCACTCTTTATCACGATTCTGTTCATGCTCTTATCCCTCCCCGTTTGCCGGTCTCCTCAGCGCAGACCCTGCCCGGCCTAACGAGTAATCGACTGAGTTCATTCCTGCTAAAAGCGTACCACCACGGCCAGGGCACCGCCAACGTTTGTCACGGTGTAATCGAAAACGCTGTGGTTTGATTGATTCCAGGCGAAACTGCTAATGGCGCTGAGTGTGAGCCAATCGGCAATACGGTAGCTCGCGGTGAGCGAAAACAGCTCGTTCAAGTCAGCCCGATCCGTGAGGCGGTAATTATGCACGGCCAGGCGCATAGCCGCGTCCACAAAAAACGAGCGACTGAAGCCTACGCTATAGGCAACGAACGCTTCGTAGTCGTCGCGTTGTGGCCGCAGCGGATCGGCCTCGAGGCTGATGTCGATGTCGCCGCCGATCACAAATGATGGGCACGACTGAACTGAAATGGCATTTCCGCCGCGAACACCACCTGGTGATTCGTAAAGAACTCATTGAAGCTGTCATCGGTTAGCCGATTGAAATCATAGCGCGCGCGCAAGCTGAGATTATGAAGCTGCGGGAGGTAAAAGACCAGTCCTGCTATAACATCGAAGCTGGTGAAATTAAGCTCCCCGAATCTGATGTACTCGAAGAATTGCTGTTGCAGGCTGAGTTCGGCGAACAACGTCTTCGTAATTCTCGGCTGGTATGTCACCGCGAGGCTTGGAGCAAAGACAACGTCGTCCTGTTCACCATTACGGACGAGCGTTGCATTTGAAGTGTAGTAGATCGGCAGTCCGAACTGAACCGTCCAGGCCTTATACTCCTCGATTCTTTTCAGAATGCGCTGCGCGCCCAGATCGGCGTCATTCTCGCTATGAGCAGCATAGCCCAAGTCTTCGCTTGCCGGGATTTCGGGACTGCCCGGGACCGGCGGGGCATTAGACCGGAACAATTGCGCGCGGTCGATCTGGTTTGTCTGCGCCCGGCAGGGCAGCGCAGTGGAGAGACAGGTCAACCCCGTCAAAGGCCACTGAGCAGAATGCGCCGCCCGGGTTGCATGTCGGCGGGTACTTTCTGAGTAACCGAGGGGATGAGGTCAAGAAAAAAGAGTAAACTATTTGCCACACCCTAACAGGATGTTGTCCGCGGAAGAATTGAATTTACGTGCACGCTAATCCTTAGCCGCAAGGGAACGAGAGAAGCTGCCGTTTAGGTGTCAGCCCGAGGGAAGCAAGGTCGAGGGATCGCGACAAAATACCTTAAAGCTTCCGCAACACCATTTCTTCGGCTTCGCTCTCAGAAGGATGGCGGCGGACAAGGCGCGCCCTACTTCTGACGCACGCGATCAAGCAGGTGTGGAGTGGAAACCTGAATCTTCACGCCGGCGGCGGCAAGATCATCGGCGTGCGCTCGCATCACGCGGTCGAGTAGTTGCGGCCCAGTCATGCGGTGGGCAGCATCGTGAGGACAAGCCGCCACACATGCTGGCCGGGGTGAGGAGAGATTCCCGGCGGAATCGCATAGGTCGCAGTTGGCGGCTTTGAGCTGCGCGACAATGTGCGGCTCGTCGCCGTTCTCCTCGTCGAGCAAAGCAAATCGGTTCCGCTCATTTGGAATCATAAAGATGCTTCCGTAGGGACAGTTCTCGGCACACAATCCGCACCCGATGCAATGATCCTCGATGACGATCTGGAGATGTTTGCCCCGATGGATGGAATCCACCGGGCAACCGGCCATGCAATGCGGGTCAGTGCAGGAGCGACAGGAAGTAGCAACCATATAGTTGTCGAGCCGACGACCATCGCGAAGTAAGCGCGGGATGGGAATGCCATGGGAGGCGGTGCCGTGTTGCTCGATGCAACCCCGCGTGCAGGCATCGCAACGAGTGCAGTTATCCAGATCAAGGACAAGAATGCTGTTCCCCTCGTAGAGGCCCTGGGCAATATACTCGTCTATGACGCGATGACCGACGGTGGAGCTTCGCAGGCGCGCGAGGGATTGCTCGACAACGCGGCGGCGCAGGACACCAAAGGTACGCAACATCTGCAGGAAATCGGCGCGGTTGAGCTGCGCCAGTTCGAGATGGTTTAGCGCTGAGCAGCTCGCGGTACGCGCACCGGCTGGTAAGATAGTGGCGATATCTTCCTGATCGAGCGCGCGTTTCACCGTCAGATCGATTTCATCGACCGTCATTTTCTCGTCGATGGTGCTCAAGCCCAGCAAAGCGATCTCACCAAGCGTCGTGCCCGGACCGGCCGAGACAACCTTGGCGCGGCGTCCATGTTGAGGAATCGTGATACGGGCGTGACCGAGGCGAATGAAATAGAGGTGGGTCGCTATGTCACCGAACTGAAAGAGAGTCTGGCCAGGCTGGACTCGCAGAAAGGCAAGCCGGCGCCGGAGATAATCGACGATGTGTCGATAGTCGTCGCTCTCGATTCCACGGAACAAATCTGTGTCGCGCAAGACGAGATCGAGAGAGCGCTCGCGGTATTCCGTTTCGAACCTCTGCCGCTGGCGCGGGAGTCGCATCAGCCGATCAAGAACGTTGCGGCGGATTTCCCACACCTCGCCTTCCTCCAGAGCTACGACGTTAGCTGCGCGCGGAGAACCGCTCAGGCAGGCCATTTCGCCCGCGATTAAATCAGCGGGAGTCAGCTCCCGCTCAAAGGCGGGCTTGGCGCGAAACCAGGGGGTTTTCGTCTTTGTGCGTGCGATGGGAAACGCACTGATTTTCAAGCGGCCGCGACGTATTATAAAAGCGGTATTGCCCGGGTCGCCCTGGCGGCATAAGACCTGCCCTTTTTTCAAGCGGCGCCGAATCACCAGGCCTTGCTGCCAAAGCAAAAACTTGGGCGGAATTCCGGCAAAGATTGGGTCGGAGAGTAACTCACGCGCGCTTAGTTCCTCTGCCGTGCGATCGGTCCTAAGAACCGCAATCCTTGCGACCGGCTTAAATGTGATGGCACTTGTAGGACAGGAAACCATGCACTCGCCACATTGCACGCAGGTGGAGCGGCCCATCGGCACATTCAAATCGAAGCCGATGCCCGCCGTTGCACCTTTGCCAGTGCGACCGATCACTTCGTTTTCGCGCACATCATCGCACGCGCGCACGCAGCGATCGCAAAGGATGCAGGCCCCGTGATCGACCGTGAAAACCGGTGACGAGTTATCAAGCGTACGACGCCCGGCGAGCGGACGCGCCGGCGGTGCCGGATCGCACAGAAGCTCGCGCCGAAAGCGGAAAGGATCAGCGCCGCAGCGTTGAGTCATGCGGCCAAGTTCGTTGAACTGACCAAGCTCGCGTTCCAACTCGGGAGGGTTCGCCGGTTTCAGATGATCCGCCGCGAGTAACTCCGTCACCACCTTCACCGTTTGCCGCACACGTTCGCCGTCCGGGCCCGGATCGTTCATGGTAAAGACTTCCATGCCATCCTTGACCTGATGCTGGCATGCGGGAAGTAACTTACGCTCGGCGGCGCGGCGCCCGCGCTTCTGCCCATAGATTTGGACTACGCAAAGCCGGCACACTGCCACTGGCGTCATGTGCGGTTGGTGACACAGGACTGGAATGGGGATACTTTGCTCGTCCCGCGCTTGCTCCGTGTAAAGCTTGTTAGCCGCGTCGTAGATTGTGGTGTAGCGCGGCTTCGTGCGGCCTTGCAAGTCGAGGACTACATTGCCGTTAGCATCAGTTAATGGTTCAGCTAAAGGCACCGTGATGGGCGTGCCATCGATCTGGAGCGTGACAGTCTTGTCGTAGTCTGACTCCGTAGGAGTATCGAGGCGAACAAGCTGCCCGTTGATGTCGCGACTAAACAAGCCCTCATCATCATCGCGAACGAACAGACCAGGAACGAATTCAGAGTCCGGCATAGCTACGTCTTGCGCAGGTTCGAGCAGTTCGTCGCGGCCAACGCCGGCTCCCCATTACTTCCATGCAAATGTCTGGCCACGTCTTCTTCGAAAAATGCTGCTGTGGTCATGATCGGCACCGGCACCGAGCGGCCCAAGCCGCAGATCGAAGCCAACTCGATTGCCTTACCCATTTCTTTGATGAGCGGCAAAATCGTTCCGTTCCAATCTTCCGCCTCAATCTTTCCTCCAAGCAAGTGCGTCCCGAGCGACGCTAGCTTCTGCGACCCAAGACGGCATGGCACGCACTTGCCGCACGATTCGTTGCGAAAAAACTCGACAGAATTGACCGCCTGCTCAGCCATATCGCGGCCTTCTGCATAGACCGTTAGGCCAGCGCCAAGCGCCTGAGTCGGACTTAGCGCGCGGAAAAGATTGAGCTCCAACTCCAGATCGAGGATGTTCAGCTCATTGCCAGCGGGATCAAAGCCGCGGCGAGCGGCCAGCGCCTGCCAGCTTTTGTTATTCGCGTGATCGCGCGGCAGACCTTTGCCAGCGAAAAGTCTCGCCGGCAGAAAACCACCTGATGGGCCAGAAGGCGCAAAACCTTTCAGCTTCTTATCGCCTGTGATTCCCTGACAATAGGTCTCGTCGTAGATAAGCTCACGCAATGTTAGTCCCATCGGCACTTCATAAACGCCAGGTCGTTTCACGTCTCCCGAAACAGAAAAGTAACGTCTGCCTTTCCACCCATTAACACCTTGGATGGCGTAAGCTTTTCCGCCGTTCAGACAAATGAACGGAACCCAGGCGAATGTCTCGACATTACTAACGAGAGTTGGCAGATCAGCCAAGCCGTTGGTCTCCAGCTTCGGTGGCATATTGCGGGGCTCCCCTCGCCGATCTGACATCGCTTCTATCAGCGCGCTTTGTTCGCCGCAGATATAACCGCCGGGACTGACGAAGACTGAAATGAAAAACGGCCGCCCAAGCAGCATCGCGTTCTCACCGCAAAAACCCAGGCGCTCCGCGCGCGCGATCTCCGCCCGGCAGGCTTCTATCTGCTCACCGTATTCATGCCGTATGTAAATGAATCCCTGAGTCGCTTCCGTGATGAGACCAGCAAGGATAACAGCTTCTACAACGAGATGCGGGTAGCGCAAAAGAAGCTCGCGATCTTTGAAAGTGCCAGGTTCACTTTCGTCTCCATTGACCACAATGAAAGCGCGGTCATCCTGTTCCCGCTGCCGCGCCTTGCGCACGGCATCTCGCACGTCACGCCATTTTTGCGTAGCCGGAATTCCCGCGCCCCCGAGCCCACGAAGATCAGCGTCAGCCATCTCTGCCAATACCTCTTCCGACCATCCACCTAAGTCCGAAGAATTGGCCCAGCCGGTCTGCGTTTGCCAGCAGCGCACCGCTTCGCGAATGATCAGTTCCACTTCAAAATCAACTCGCATCTGGCGGATGGCGGCGAGACGAAATTTCTCCAGCATTCCGGGGGTCCAGTCCTGGTTGACTTTCAGAAACTCAATAGACCGGCTTAATGAGCCGTCTCGCGCCGCCACCGCCGCGCGTACCCCGCGGTAATTCGGAGAATCTCCCTTGTATGGATCGATGATGGCATTGTTATTATCAAACTCCTTGTCAATGTCGTGATCTGGCGCCGGTGAAAAATCCTGGAGGCTCGCCGAGACTATCTCTCTGAGTTCGGAGGTCGATCGCCCTAAGTGATAACTTTCGTGCTCGCAGCCTTTTCGCAGTAAACACGCCGCGGGCGCGCGGTCGCACCGGCCGAGACACGAGGTTCCCTCGACTGCAACCGTCTCGCTCGCGAGCGAGCCTAGCTCACACAGCATTTTTCCTGAACCCGCCAGATTACAGGAAAGATCGCGGCAGACTCGAAGCACGACTCGCTTAGGCGGAGTAAGCAGAAAGTGCGGAAAGAAACTAGCCACGGCCTGAAGCCGATATTGGGGGACACCGCTTTCTCTGGAAAACTCCTCCAGAGCTTCGTTTTTTAGATAACCGAACTGTTTTTGAATACGATGCAACGCCGGGAGAAGCAGGGGCGAATACAAACTCGGCCTTGACGCTGGCATCAGTTTATCTCGGGGAAGCGTGACAGACGGGGCGCATTTCGACAACACTTTTTACCGGGATTGAGAATCAAACTTCAACCGGAAAGTATCCAGGTGCTGCACAAATGCTGCGGCGCTGAAGCCGGACATGGAGGCCACGTCTTTCGTCAGCTGACCAAACTCCGCGGAAAAGGATGGATCATTCACCGGTAGCAAAGCTTCGAATGCCAGTTCTATTCGCTTGGCGCGATAAAAGAAAACCTCGTCGGATCCTGAGCGTCGTCCCTCCCTAAGAACGTTCCCAGCGGCACAGAGTGCCGTAACGACCCTTCGCGTGTCTTCGTCCGTGAAATCGCGCGCGAAAGCCCGTCGCGCCAGCTCGTCTGCAGCTCGTTGCAAAGCGGCGAGCTCAGTTTGTTCGATAATCCTGGGCAAAGCATCGTCAGCAGCGGTCACCTTTGCCAGTAACCAGCTTAGAGCCACACCTTGCGCACGCGGACCGCTCTCGCCGTCGCGAGTAGCCGCCCAGCTAAGTTCGCGCAGTGCCACGGCTTGGCCGGTGAGCCAGAGTCGCATGCCCCCATGACTCGGTTCGCGCCAATGCGGCGGTTCCGATTTGATTTGGGTAGCAAGTTCAAAAAATAGAGGCGGATGTCCCGCCGCCTCGACGTCTTGCTCGAGAACTTGATGACAGGCCACGCAGGCATTCGCGCGCACATAGATGTTGCGGAGATCACGCAAGCCGCTGCCTACGCGCATGGCGTAGGTGTAATCTTTGCGGGTATGCGAGCGCAACCACGGCTCAGCCGGTCCATGACAGCTTTCGCAAGAGACGCCTTGTTGCGCCGGTTGAATAACTCGCATCTGGGAAACACCACGTAAGGGCGAATGGCAAACGAAGCATCGCGGATCCTCCTGCGCGGTTGCCGTTCCCAGGGACTGCGCCATCTGGGCGGAACGAGCAGTGGTCAGAATAAGAGATGATCGGGCATGAAAATCCTGCTGTGACCAGATGAGGAACTGATTGCGTTGCTCCCCGGCTCCACCGTGACAGCTCGACGAGCTGCAGCTCGCTGTGCCCATGTAGGGTGCGCCGCTCTTCGGGGGAAACGAATCCGCCTGTGATACTGCTGTGTTCGCGAGCAAAAAAAAGATCACAGACGTCAGGCGACTCGTCACCGCGCTGAAAGTAGGACATCGCGGCCGTGCTCGGCGAGGAAATTGCGTGGCGATTTGTGCGATAAAGCTTTCCTCGCGCCAACGCTCCATGTCTAATCTGCGATGGAGTCGACAATGCGCATCTTCGACCGCACGCACTGGCCGTGGTTTATATTTGTTGTCTTCGCTTCGATGGCGGCATGCCTCCTTTATCTCGGCAACTTCCACCCGCAGCAACTCTCCTTCCCCATGGGTTTACCACGACTCACCGGTGAAACGCCGGGCTACGTTAAAGTCGGAGCGACGCCTCTGGGCCTGATTTTCGGATCGATAGCTTTCGCCATTTTTATCTTTGCCGGCCTGCTCGGATTACGAAAAAGAGTAGTTCGTTGGCGCATAGGAACAGTGCAACGCTGGCTGCGTGCCCATATATGGCTCACTCTTTTGACCATTCCTCTTGTCCTTCTCCATTCTAATTTCCGACTGGGCGGGCCGATGACGACCTTTCTCATGTTACTCTACTCAATCGTAATGGTGAGCGGCATCTATGGATTAGTTCTTCAACATCAGCTTCCGAAGTTAATGAAAGAGAAACTTCCCACAGAACCTGTTTACGAGCAGATCCCTCATCTTCGCGCTCAACTACATTTCGCCGCCAGGAAAATGCGCAATACGATAGAAGTATCCTTGGCTGCCCTCGGCAATACCGATCCGATTGGCGAACCCGCTCTTACGGGCGGATCGGAGCCGCCTCTCCACTCGGAAGCGAACCCCGGCGCTGCTCTCCTCCCAACGGCTGCTGCTGGCGATAAGTCGTCCGAAGCTCTTCTCCTGGAGTTTCTTGACCGGCAAGCTCTACCATACCTGCAGAAGGGGCGCCGCGGCCGTACGCGTTTGGCGGACCGCAGATACTCCGAGGATATATTTCGTTTCCTTAAACTACGCGTGGCGGAGCAATACCGCGAAGACGTGGATGAGATTGAAGGTTGGTGCGAGGAACGTCGCCTGCTCGACTACCAAACCCGACTGCAGCATTGGCTGCATGGCTGGCTCTTCGTGCATGTCCCGTTCTCGTATGGGCTGATTCTCGTGACAGCATGGCACGCCTTCGTCACCCTGTTTCGGTACTGATGCGAAATGGCCGACTTCCGCCGAACGCAAAAACAAATTTCGGAACGTTACAAAGGTGCTCTCGGCTATTACCGTCGAATTCACGCATGGCGTTTTCTACGGTTTGTCGCCAGCGCTATCGCCATCGTCGGTGGAATCGCGGGAATCTTGTTCTATCAGCGCCGCGGCCCAGAGAAGTTTTTTACGGTTGGCCCGATCTCCGCCGCCCACGCTGGCTTCGGAGATGATTGCGGTAAGTGCCACAGCGCCGCAAATGCGAGCCGCGAACCGTTAAGGCCTCAGCAAATCGCTGAGACTCTGCGTGATCGGTTCCACCGGGGCATCCCGCTCGGAAATCTCGACGCCAAGTGTGAGACCTGCCATACCAGTCACACTCTGCACCAACCCAACGTCGTGGAGAATCGTTCGTGTGCAGTTTGTCATCAGGAACATCAGGGCGCCGCTTCGTTAAAGATCGTCGCCAGCAGTGAGTGCGCGGTCTGCCACAATGATGCGAATGTAATGCAGGCTTCGGCGCAAAAAGGCGCAGGGATGCCTGCTTCGGCCTTTCACTTGCGCCGCTTACGCGCTACCCAATTCGCGTTCGATATGCCGCGTCCGCCGAACGGCTACACGCAAACGTTCGCCTCCTTCTGGTCTGGGCATCCCGAGTTCCAGCTGAAACGGGAAAACGCGCGCGACCCCGATGGAAATATCCTTCGCTTCAATCACCAGCGCCATTTTGGGGCAGACATTCCGCCGCTCAATGGACAAAAGCTAACCTGCATCTCCTGTCATAAACCAGATGAGGAGGGTCGCTATCAAACCCGCATAACTTTTGCCGCGAACTGTCAGGCATGTCATTCCCTCCAGTTCGATCCTAACAATCCCGAACTAACGCTGCCACATGGTGATCCCAACGCCGTGCGCGCCTTCCTGCAAACTTTACCTACACAATATACGCAGCTCGCGGTAAAGCGCGGTCTTACCAAACCGAATGAACTTCAATCCTTTGTTGTGCAGCAGCTCGTCCGCATGCGTCAGGCGCATCGCACACCCGAAGACTTCGAGCGCGAAGTCTTCTTCACCACCAATCCATACAAGCCGCAGGGAACTCTCCAGCCACGTGCGCTGTTCTATGGTTGCGCTGTCTGTCATGAAGTTAAGCCTAACGGCGCCAGCGCGCCGAAAATCACGAAGCCAGTCACAGTCCAGCGATGGCTGCCGCAAGCTCGCTTCAATCACGCCAAACATACCAGCGTCGATTGCATAACTTGTCATCAGGCTACCCAGAGTAGCGAAACTTCGGACATACTTATGCCTGCTAAAGCGAGCTGCGTAACCTGTCATAGTCCGCAAGGCAAAGTCGTGGCGGAATGTATCACCTGTCACACTTACCACGCGCCGACCCAGCTTGCTGGCAATCAACCGCCCAATCCGCTCGCCTCACTTCGACAAACTGTGCTTAATCAGGTTCGCAACTAAGGTTGCTGCGGCAAAGGCGTTGGCATGATCTCTGGCGGCGTGGGTGTCGGGCTGGGTGTCGCTACCGGGCGCAGCGGTACGCCTCCGCCAGTGAGAAGATTGGTTCCATTGCGCACGACATCCTCCACGCGGAACAAATCGCCTGCCCCGCTTCGTCTAAGAAACGGTTGCATTTCCGCCAAGTGAAATGGTCGCGAGCCGCGCCGTCCAAACACCACCGTCTGTCCACCGGTCTCATCCACTACCCGATCGCGTTCCAGGCCGCGTGAGACGCAAATCGCTTCTCCTTTCGTCCGATAAGTCGCGATGAGCTTTGGATTGGGACGCGGGCTAAATCCCTGCGCGCCAGGCACAGTGTCGGGTGAGATAAGTTGGATTACGCGGAGGCCATTCTTTCCGTCAGCGACAAGTGCGAACTCAGATGCATTCACGCTACCGATCTGCACCGCGCGCGTGTCGTTAAGAGCCCCATTAGCGTTGAACATTCGGTCAAGACGCGGTCGCTCCGGATTTTCGATGTCGATAATGGCAAGTCCCTCTGCGCCGTTCGCGACGTAGGCGTAGGTGCGAGACAGATATAGCCGATGAGCGTCTCGCAGCGACACTAAGCCTGCGCGAAGGGGCCGCGGTCTTTCCGGATCAGTAATATCGAACACCTTCAGGCCATCGGCATCGGTGACAAAGGCATAGCGGAACTGGATGGCGACACACCTCGGATCCCGCAGGAAATTTCCCGAATACTGCCCGGCCAGACGTGGATGAAGCGGATCGGTGCAATCAATTACGAAAAGTCCGCCCGGCGCGGTGAGATAAAGGCGGTGACCCGCTGCGGTTACATAAGTGGCGCCGGTGAGCACGCCACCAGGATTAAAGGTCACGTCGCGCTTGAAGAAGTTGTTGTCAGGGTTGCCGTCGACGATGGTGCGAACATCCGAACCGACGAGTCCTTCCTCCCGGTCCGACACATACACGAAGGCGTAGAACAGATCGATCGGCTGCTCTTCGTTCTCCGGCAGGCGCGTTCGCGCCGGGTCTAAAGCTAGCGTGCTCGGGATCGCCACCGCCGTGGCAAACTTCGTTTGCACTCGTGTGCGCTGTCCCAGCGGGGAAACCGGCGCGCTGACGATTCGCTCGGAAAAGCCCTTTTGGTCGATGTTAGCAACATCGAACACTTCAAATCCGCCGGCGCCATTCGCCGTATAAACATACTCGCCCCGCAACACGATGTCTTGAATGTCGTGGCCGCTGTGTTCATAAGCCTCCGTCAGCTGCGTCCCGTTAGCCACATGTTTGGCATAGTTCGCGGGATAGGCGATCTGCTGCAGGTGACTTCCGATCGCCGCCTGCGGCTCGTCCGGCTCCGTCCAAACGACCGCGTTGAACCCCTCTCGCCCGCATCCGACATAGGCGTAGCGTCCAAAGAAGTTGACCGAGCCGGTGCCGAATCCGAGCAACTGAGCCATCCATGCATTATTGTTGTTAGCTTTCGCCAGATGACAATCGGTGCAGTTCTTCGTCGTGCCCACGCCGCTCGTGGTATGTGGAAAGTGAGGATTGAACGCCTGACCGCTGTAACCTTCCGCGCTCACGGTCTGTTGTTGCGAGTAAACCCATTCGCGATTGGCATTCTGTGAGCTCACGACTACGGCGCTGGAGGAACGAATCACCGCCATCCGGTTCTTCTTCACCGTGCCATCGATCCCAAGCATGAAAACGTCGTCCCTAACGACTTGTGGATTGTAGGTCGTGTAGTTGCGGTCGGTTACCCCCTCGAACTTGTTCAGGGGCACGCGCTGGTTCGCCTTCATCGGCAAATGACAGCCGAAGCAACTTGTCGCCCACGAAGTGTGGCAAACCTGGCAATCCATCGCGCTATTGTCATGGGCGAGATTCTGTCGATGACTATCCGACGCGGAGGCGCCACCCCCCCAGGTTCTGCCATCACGCAGCAGCGTCTTGGCATAAGCGGACTTCGGATTGTAATGCGTCGAAGCCGGATCGACCGTGTCGATCGTCTGTGGAATTTCCCAGCGTACATCTGGCGACAGGGAGGATTGCTGCCACAGCTTGGCGCCTTCCCAGATGAAGCGCGGGCCGAAGGAAGTGTTGCTGGTGTTAAGTAGATCGATCTTTCCCGCGTTCCCGGAAGTGACGAGCGTTGGTCGTCGATCAAGCGTGCCGTGGCAATCTATGCATGTGGTAGTGGTGGCGTTGCGTGGTTCTCCGTAAAGCATTCCGTTTCCGTGTACATCCACGTCGAAGTGGCAATCCATGCATTGCATCCCGCGCGCCAGGTGCACGTCTTTCAAGTGCACAGCCTTGGCGAACTTCTGCGGATCGCTCTCCGGGATAAGATGATCGTCCAGGTCAAGCAGGTTCCCTTTGCGATCGTGTTTGAACACGGCACGAAAGATCCAGCCATGTCCGTGGTAATCGGCGAACTGAGTGTGCTTGAGCTTTCCATTCAGTTCCGAGACGTGGTCGAGAAAGTTCCGATCACTCCATAGACCACGCGCCGCGGCCGCCTCCGGATTAGTCTGGGTATTCTGCACCAAGTCGTCAGGTGTAGGATCCTGCTGCTTGACCGGATACATGAATTCGCCATCCGTTTCCTGGTCCCACCAGGTATAACCCAGGTACGGATTCACAAACAAATTGCCTTGATGCATGTGACAGTTCATGCACTGGCTCGAGGGAATCGAGCGCGTGAATTGATGGAAGATGGGATGGCCGCGCTCGTTCTTGGGGATAGTTGGATCGCTACTGAAGCTTAGCCCTTGATGCCCATACTTACTCCACCACGCTGCGTTCGTGGGTGAGCGGTCGTTCGCATAGATAACATGACAAGCTGAACACCCGCTCGAGCGATAGTCGCCGGCATGATCGTTACTGCCTAAGAAGTCTAGCAGCGGATCGTGTAATCGCGTTTTTTGCAGACCCAGAAAAACCGGATCGGTACGATTCAAGGTGCCGAGTCCTCGCTGCGAGAGTCGCCGATCGGGGCGACCGGGCGGTTCCTTGCTGGTGGGAAGACCGAGCGATAGCTGCTCCGAGCCGCCCTTCTCGAAGATGCGCAAGATATTGCCAGGATTGCTTAGGTTAAACCGAGGCAACGGTCCGATGAACGGCAGAATCCCATGTAAGGTCGTATCGAGCGGAGAAACGGGCGTATAATTAACCAGTCGCAGAGGCACGCCATCCACACCGTAGGCCTGCCCGAAGCGATAGTTCTTTTGATTAGAAGCGCCGTTATTATAGAGCGCCGCACCCCAGAGCATGGCGCCGTGTCGCATCATGCTATGCTGCACCTGCCGAACAATTTCGCCGTGACAAAGTCCGCATGTTTGTTGGGCGACGCGAAGATCACCCGGGTTCATAAACTGGATGAACTCGGGCGATTCGTGATTGAGCCACACATTGGAGTTAGGCGGATTAGCTGACGTTCTCCAGAATTCAGGATGTCGCGGTAGGACATGCGCAACTTCTTTACGCAGGCCCGGCGCGGGATTACCACCGTGACAATCGGTGCAGCCGAGGACGACGTGGGTGGCCTTGTGCATTGGCTCGACGCCGTTGTGACATTGCAAACATCCGGCACTTTTCGCCGTCGCCGCCGCTTCGGTTTGATCAATCCAATTGCGCCGCGGCGGCGAAGCAGTCCGCGTGACCGGCTCACCTGGCGAAACCGAAGTTGGCGGACCGGAGGCCGAATCCGGCGGTTGAGCGAAAGCGGCATCAAATCCGGCGCAAATAAGAAGTAGTGTTATCGCAAGCTTCACCTAGTAGATAAGAGTCACCGTGATAAGACCGCTGTAGAGGAAATCGTCTACTTCGCCGGGAGAAGGGTTATGGAAGCCGGGAACCGGCCGGGTGTTAGCGCGGTAGATATCTTTGTAGCCCTCTCCGGGAACGAGAATACCTATGCCAGCGGTGACAATAATGTTGTCGGTCAACAATGGCCGCCATTGCAGCCCGAAGCTACAGTCCAACCCGATGTCGTTGCTGGCGTGGTTGGTGAAAAGTACCTGCTCAGTCACTGCGGTTGTCGTCGTCCAGATATAGTTCGTGTTGAAAAAGGCCTTGAGCTTCGGCGTAATGTCGGCATCCGCGCCGACCCCGGCGATGATAACGCCTGGGTTGACGAAGTTGGACTGACCTTCGGTCTTACTGGTGCGGAAGTCCGGGACGAGACTTTCTCGCTGTTTAAAGTTTACGGATGTGCCGGCAAGGTTGAAGCCCTGATGAACATAGAAGCTGAACGGCCCGCCGATGAAGAATGGGCGATCGAGAATAGTATCGAATCCCCTGGCGGTAGAGTCGCGCGGATCATCATCTCCGCTGGCATAGAAACCCGATAGCTTGAGGCGCAGCCAATCTTTGTCGATCGATAGTTCAACCGCGGCCATTTGCGCATTGATAAAGACACGCCGCTGCGCAATGCCATTGAAGCTGTCTTCGCCGAGAACTTCATAGAACGCGTGCGAGATATTCAATCGGCCGATATGACCATCTCCGGTCCATCCCAGATAGAATGCCTGGACAGAATGGTCCTGCACCTGCCCGATTGGAGCGGGCCGGGTGATGAAGCCGTTCTTATCGTAATGGCGGCTGGCCCCATCGAGGTTGGCATGGAAGCTCAACTGCGCGGTATATCCTTTGGCCAGGAAATCCTGCCGATAAACGTTGGCGATGATGACCTGCTGATCGCGCGAGTCCAGCTCGTTGAGATCAGAGTAAGTGTCCTTCTCCCGCATGTCGAAGAAGGCGAGGTTATATTGCCAGCGGTTGTTATCGTAGTTGCCGAAGAGGCGAATGCCCAGATTGGAATCGTTGAAGATAAAACCGCGAAAATCACTTACGAACGGCTGAATACCAAAGCGGGAGGAAACAAAGTCGTAAGTGTTGGAAAGATCGTGAATGTGGATTTCGGCAAAAGCTTCCTGGAGCGCGAACCAGTCTTTATAACGAGTGGTATTGCGCAGGCGCGGATCGGGATCGAGTGCATTTGTTTCCTGCACGTCGATGTAGTTGTTGTTGTAGACCGCGAGCAAGCGCAGCGCCCATTCCACCGGCTCAAAGGCCGTTTCTCCTTTAAACAAATCAACGCCCAGGGAAATATCGTTCGAGAGAAAGTATTGTTCGCTGCGGCCGAAGAACTCGGAGCTATTCGGACGCGCGCTACTTACGCCGCTCGGTGTCGGCAGCTTCCGGCTTTCGAATTGAAAGAAATCGCTCAGCGTGAGATCGAGAAAAATGTTTTGTCCAATGATGGGCGCGTCGCCCTTTAGTGTGCTTTGCAGGTAAGGATGCCAAAGCTTCAGTTGGCTTTGGTAAGCGGTTTCCGTGGAAGGATCGGCATAACGCTGCCAGCGCCCGAACCCGACAAACCAGCGGTTAGGCACGGCCTGCGCCGCCTCAGGGACGGGAACATCCCCATCGTAGGCTTCGTACTCGAGTTTGTGACGAAACGGTTCCGCCTCGCGCACGCCTTTACGGGGCAGGCGCAATGACCGCGGTAGTGGCTCCGCACCGTACTCCGGCAAAGGCGGTCTTAGCTCGCGCAGAATCTCAGGGATCGGGGTAGGTTCGACTTCAGCGCCAGCTCCTGGATCGGGATTATAGATGTTCCCCAGCGCCTCGGTCTGCCCAACATCGACGCCTTCTCGCAGCTCGGCCATAACGCGGAAATGTTTTCCTGTGCCGGACTCCGGCATTTCGCTCATTGCGGGCGCGCCGATTATTAAATTTAGCGCAGCGACGGCAGCGATGCTGCGCATGTTCATCAGAACGCAGACATTGCCAAAACTTGGCCGGGGCTGGCAATCGGGAATTGCCCACTTGAGGTGGAAATTTTGCTCTTGGGTAAACCACGGCGTCCTGTTACAAAACCCCATGCGGTCCGGAGTCATGGGAATCCTTTTCGCGATGCTCGGCCTTGCGCAGGGCGCCCGCGCGCAATTGACAGCTGCCGACGTGCAAAGAATAATAAACCAGGCGGTCACGCGCGCCGTCGCCATTTCGCCAAATAGCGTGATCGCCGTGACCGATCGTGAAGGCTTCGTTCTCGGAATATGGAACGTTCGCGGCGGCGAACCGAACATGTTTCAGGTCGCCACCGCCGTTTCCAAAGCCGGGACAGCCGCATATCTCAGCAGCAATCAGGATGCGTTTACTTCGCGCACGGCTGGATTCATTGTCCAGCAACATTTCCCGCCCGGTGTGCGCAACACCTCGCCAGGCCCGCTTGTCGGCGTCGGCCTGTCGAACCTTTTCTTTTCCGACATTAACAAGTTCAAGGGACCGGGCAGCGTGGTTCTCTTTAGCCCGACTCCTGGTCTTGCGGTTACTCCGGTGCTTTTCACTTCGCTCGACGGCGGCCCCGGCGGCGTTCCCCTTTATAAAAATGGTCAGCTCGTCGGCGGAGTCGGCGTCACAGGCGACGGCGTTCCCGCGCCTGTACCAGGATTTCGCGATGAAAATCCGCTCGTTTTTATTCAGGGCTATGACAAGGACGAAGACGTCGCTCTGGCCGGACAGGCTGGCTTCCAACCCTCGTCTGCCATCACGGCCGATAACGTCTACATCAACGGTATCTCCTTGCCGTATGTCGCCAGCTCAACGAACGCGGGTGGCCCGTTGAACATTCGGGGTTCACCGTCAGCGACGTATCCTATCATCGCTTCACCACCTCCGTTCCCCTACCCCATTGCTACCTTCGGCGGCATCCCGGGACAAATCCGGCAGCCGATTCGCAACGATCCCATCGCCGGCACGATCAACGGCCAGCCTCGTCTCACCCAGGCCGAAGTGCGGAGTATTATCAACTTCGCGGCCGACCGCGCACGCACTACGCGCGCCGGTATTCGTCTGCCGATCGGCGCGCAAATGCAGGTGTTCATCACGGTCGTCAATAATCCCAACCAGGCCGGAGTCTCGCCTACCGTGCTAGGCACATTTCGCACGGGAGAAGCGACTTTCTTCAGCTGGGATGTCGCAGTGCAGAAAGCGCGCACCGCGCTCTACTACTCGAGCCATGACCTGCTCCATTTCGGAAAAAACGTTGCTATGTCCACGCGCACGGTTGGATTTCTCGCGCAAAGCAATTACCCCCCTGGAATTGACGCCGACCTGCCCGGTCCGTTCTTCGGGCAGCAGGAAATGTTTACTTGTCTCTCCGGAACACTCTCGAACATAGCCCTCAAGACGGGGTGCGCTCCCGATCCAAACCTGCCGAACGGGGTGACAATCTTCCCGGGAGGCTTTCCGCTTTACCGCAATGGAGTATTAATCGGCGCCATCGGCATCAGCGGTGACGGCGTCGACCAGGACGATATCGTCGGCGCATCGGGCACGCATGACTTCCTTTCTCCGTCTTCGCTTAGCGCTGATCAGTTCACCTTCAAAGGTGCCCGATTGCCTTTCGCCAAATTTCCGCGTGATCCCACTGGCACCAATGGGAAAGTAGAAATGGTCACACCGGCTCCGATCGCCGGCGCAGCCAGATTCGCTAATCTTTCCTCGCGCGCAAACGTAGGCACGGGCCCTAATGCAGCGATCGCGGGATTCATTGTTGCTGGGGCGCAACCGAAGCAGCTTTTGATTCGCGCGCTCGGCCCGACTCTGGGCACGTTCGGGGTGAGCGGCGTTCTTTCCGATCCGATCCTGACCCTTCATAACTCCGCCGGCGGGATCATCGCAGTTAACGACACTTGGCCAGCAGCTCCTAATGCCGCCCAAATTCCACCGGCACTTCGTCCTCCGCACCCGCAGGAACCGGCGCTTCTGCTGAATCTTCCGCCGGGTCCCTACACTGCCATCGAATCAGGCGCAGGTGGCGGTACGGGGGTGGGTCTGGTGGAAGTATATGAGCTCAATGGCGCCACCGCGCCGCAAATGGCGAACGTCTCCACGCGCGCTTTTGTGCAAAACGGCGATAACGTGCTGATCGGCGGCCTTACCGTCACATCGCAAAACGGCAGCTTACCGGTTCTTCTCCGCGCGCTCGGTCCATCGCTCATTCCCTTCGGCATCCCGAGCGCCGCCGTGCTCAACGATCCGATGCTGGAGCTTCGCAATATCAACGGCACTTTGGTCGCAGCTAACGACAATTGGACGCAAACTAGTCAGGCAGCTATTCAAGCGAGTGGACTGGCTCCGGCGGAGCCTGCCGAAGCTGCCGTTTTATGGAACCTCGCGGCAGGTCGATACACAGCGATCGTGCACGACGCGCATGGCGGGAGTGGCATTGGTCTTTTCGAAGCCTACAACCTTACCCTGCCGCCGCCACTTCCGTTCCGATAACCCCCACGCAGCCGGATCTAATACTCTGTAACATTGAAATCGATATTCAGTGGAGCGTCATCCTGAGTCGCGGAGACGGCGAAGGACCTCTCATTGGCTTGCACGCGCCCCTTCTCCGGTGAGGTTCCTCATCGTCTGCGCGATTCGGGATGACAGCGACCGTGTTCTCCATGGCGAAGCAGGGGGCTGCCCGAAGAGATGCGCCAGCATCGCGCGAAGCAGCACTCTTTGATGGCGGCCGGAAAGATGAGCGGTGGTGATGCCACGAACGTCTATCTTGAAAAAGGTCACGCTAGCGTCTCCTTGAAACCGAGATCGAGGATTACCGCGGCATGATCATCGATTTCATCAAGCGTTCATGGCCAAACCTGTTCGAGACTGACGTGCGAAAAGTGAACGAGAGCGATTTGTCAGGAGTCGTTGTTGCGTTTTCAAAAGCAATACGCGCCATCAGTAGTGAATAACGCGATTGGGACGTTTCCCGGCGGTTTTCCTCTTTACCGTAACGGCGTGTTGATAGGCGCGATCGGCATTAGTGGAGATGGCGTTGATCGGGACGACATCGGAGACGCCTGCGGCACCCATGACTTCCTCGCTCCTGACGCGATCCGCGCCGACCAGTTTGCATACAAAGGAGCTCGTCTTCCCTACGCCAAATTCCCGTGCGATCCCAACGGGCCTTGAACTGCCCCAATACAAAACATTACAACAACTTCCGTAGTTGCCGCGCCAAACCTATGAATTGCAGTCTGGCTGCGGTCTGTGTTTGCGCTCTATGCAGGTTTTTTAATATCATAGCTGCAGTCTTAGGAATTTTGTGACAATACCGACTGACTCCGATTTTTGGGAAGACCTTCTCACCTTCGTCGATGAAGGCAGGGTCATTCCCGTGGTTGGTGAGGGTGTCGTCACGTTTGGACCAGAAAACAAGAATCTTTATCACTGGCTGGCGACCGGCCTCGCCAAAAAACTTCAGCTGCCTCCGGATTGCCTCCCGGCCGAGCCGACGCTGAACGAAGTTGTTTGCAGGCACCTCCTCCGCGGCGGAACGCGCAACGTCATCTATACGCGCCTGCACCGGTTGATTCGCGATGAATGCCCGGAACCAGGCGCGGCCCTAAAGGCCCTAGCGTCGATCACGGCATTTAATTTGTTCATCTCGACAACCTTCGATCCGTTGCTCGAAAATGCGCTCAATGCTGAGCGATATGGTGGTAAATCGCTCACCCAAAGCTTCGCCTTTTTTCCGGAAGCGGCGCTGAAGGATTTGCCGGCCAGGAAAGCCGAGCTGACCCGAGCGACTGTTTTTCATTTGCTAGGCTACGTTTCGCCGAGCCCGGAGTATGTGGTCTGGGAGGAAGACGCACTCGAGTTCGTTTGCGCATTGCATCAAAACCTGCCGGTGATGGAAAAGCTGGCCCGCGATTTGAAAGAGCACGGTTTGCTTGTGATCGGCCTGAATTTCTCAGATTGGCTGGTTCGTTTTTTTCTTCGAATCACGAAGCAGTCGCGACTGTCGGAAGCGCGGGCCAACACTGAGGTGCTGGCGGTCGGACCTGCCGTGGACGGATCGCATGGCATGGTTTTGTTCTTTGGCGGCGTCAGTCGAAACATCCACGTCATCGAGTGTGATCCTTCGGCCTTCATTCTGGAGATGGAGCGGCGTTGGCGAGAAAAGCATCCCGCCATCGAGGGCGGGCACGGTCAGTTCGTCGCGCCGCCAGAAACGGAAATGCCCTCGGGCGCCATCTTCTTGAGTTACGCGCGCGAAGACGAAGATGCGGCGCGCAAATTGAAAGGTGGACTCGAGCGACACGGTTGCGTCGTTTGGTACGACCGCGAACGGCTTAAGCCTGGCGGAAATTGGCACAACAATCTCGAAGACGAAGTAAAAGGAAATTGCGCGCTTTTTCTCTCCGTTATTTCGCGAACGACCGAAGGATCGCCGGCCGGTTATTTTCATCAGGAACGCAATTGGGCGGCCGAATGGCAGGCCATGTTTTCCGAGGGCGAACAATTTTACGTGCCGGTCATCATCGATGACTCAACGCTCCCTACGAAACGTGAGCCGCGGAGTTTTAGGAACATTCATGTAACTCATTTGCCTGAAGGCGAAGTCGACCCCGAGTTTGGCGAGCATTTGCGCTTTTTGCAGGAGCAACGGAATGCGAGCTCTCCGCTGAAATGAGTCCCACTCACGCCGCCGTCGACCGCCCAGGCGGCGTTGATCCGGAGTCACCCTGGCTGGGGCTCCAATCATTTAGCGAGGCAACGCAGCGTTATTTTTTCGGCCGCACCACAGAGTTGCAAGATCTGTTCGAGCGAGTGGTGCACAAGCCGCTGACCGTTTTGTTCGGCCAATCCGGCTTGGGAAAAACGTCGTTGATTGAGGCTGGCCTCGTCCCAAATCTGCGCGAAGCGGCGCTCTTCCCGGTCAGCATTCGCATTCGCTACGATGAAACGGCGCCGTCAATCGAGCGGCAGATGATCGAAGCGTTCGCTGAAGCGCTGCATGCCGCCGGTAGCGAAGATCTTGCCGTTCTTTGCCTGCGGGCATCGAATCTCTGGTTGCTCCTGCACGATCCCGAACTCGGGCTTATCACTGCCACCGGTTCCGCTGCGCTGCGCCCGGTTTTTATTTTCGACCAATTCGAGGAAATTTTTACCCTGGGGGAAGGCCGGCGACAAGTGCCCGAAGATTTTCGCGAGGCCATTGCTGCAATTGCGGAAAATCGCATGCCCCAGAGCGTTCGCACGCAGATCGAAAACGATGATCGCCTGGCCGAACGCATTCAATACCGCGCTCATCCGGCAAAGGTGGTGCTGTCGCTCCGGGAAGATTTTCTTCACCTGCTGGAGAGGTGGCGGTGGCAACTGCCTGCTCTCATGGAAAACCGGATGGAGTTAAGGCCGCTGAGTGGATCGCAGGCGCTCAAGGCCGTGACTGGACCCGGAAGCCTGCGACCTGGCAAGCCCCCGATCGCCTCGCCACCGGTGGCGGCGGCGATCGTGCGTTTCGTCGCGGGCGTTCAGGCGGACGTACCGATGGACGAGTTAGATGCCGTCCCTCCTCTTCTCAGCCTGCTCTGTTCTGAATTGAACGCGGAGCGGTTGGCGAACGGCCGAGAAGAAATCGAGACCGATCTCCTCGAAGGCCAAAGCAGTCACATTCTTGAAAAATTCTACAGTAACTCGTTTTCCGGCCACCCTGCTCCGGTGCGCGAGTTTGTGGAAAATCGTCTTCTTTCCGACGCCGGCTACCGCCAATCCGTGACGCTCGACACCGCGGAAGCCGAACTGGCCCGGGCAGGAGTCTCGCGGGAAGAAGGGGTCGGGGCGATCAACGATCTAGTGAAGCGCCGCTTGCTCACAACCGAAGAACGCGGCGGAATTCGTCGAATCGAACTCACTCACGATGTCCTCACGGCGGTTGCACTGGCCAGCCGGACAGCGCGGCACGAACGGGAAAAAGGAGCGCTCATTGCCGCTCGTCAGCGGGAGCGTTTGCGAAAACAACGCCGGATCGCACTGGCCATCGCCGCGGTTCTACTGGTCGGCTGCGCCGGTTTGATGGCCTATGCCATTCGCGCGCGGCAAGAGATTAAATTTCTCAAGTTGTTAGATTCCGGCGACCTCGAGTTGAAAAACGCGGATTACGATCGCGCTCTCGGCGATTTCAAAGAAGCGGCACGACGCAGACCGTCACAGTCGCGCCCTTGGTTCGGTATTGGCGACACGCTCGTGCAAAAATTCTACGCCTCCGGTAATGCGCGAGAAGCGCCGATTCTTTCCGAGGCGATCACGGCTTACAACAAAGCGATTGATATCGAAAAGAATGCCGGACGGGCGGAAGCGGGTCAAAGCAAGCTGGCGGAGGCGTATGTCGGCTTGGCTGACGCCTACGCTATGGGGGGCGAGGCAGACTCTAAGAAAGCGGAAGGGCTTTACCGAGAGGCGCAAAAGATCGATCCCCAGTCACCGGAGCCGTCGGTTGGTTTCGGCAATATTCTTCGTGGCCGCGGAAAGATCCACGCCGCAATTGAACAATATAAAGCATCACTGGAGGCGGCGCTTCGTCGCGATCAGCCGGACTACGGCGCGCATGCCGGCCTCGCCGCCTGCTACTTCGATCTTGGCCGCTATCGGCTCGCGATCGAGGAAGGTAACCGCGCAATCGGAGCCCGACCGAACAAGATTGTTCCCATCCTCCACATTGCTTACGCGACTTACATGAATGATCGCGACGACCCGCGTGCGAGTGAGCTTTTGAAAAGCCTGATTGGATCCAGTAGGCGCCGAGCAGATTCAATTGCGCGAATGAATCTTGCCTACATGCTGCTGGAGAAAGCCAAACTGCCGGAGGATAAGTCCACTCTTTTAGAAGCCGTCAAGAACCTCGAAACCGCCTATGAAAAAGATCCCTACGCCTTTTCCTGTTTTCGACTCGGGATCGGACGGGCGCTACAGGGCCAAGCCGGCGAGGCGCTTCGGCTTTGGAAGAATGCCCGCCAACTCCCTTGGGGGGTCGATCCCCTCGAACAGCGCTTATACGATTCCTTTGTAGGCGCCCTTTGTTCTGAGGCGGGGGCTCCGGCCAGGCTCGAGCAGGTTATTGCCGAGTTGGAAGGAGAAGGCGCAGTCGGCTTGCTCGAGGCCGTGAGGCGTGAAGCGTATCTCATTCACTTGTCTGGATCGTTCGAGGTGCAGATTACTCCCGTTCTCGCGTTGCTTGATCGCGCCATCAACACGGCGCGCCGCGTACCTTGAAGGTGAGCCGGGTTGGTTAGCATTCGACGTTGACATTGGCACGCCCTCCATAAAAGATGCCGCCATGTTGTTTGACCTGATCATTTATAATCGACTACCACGGGCCGGCATTGTCTTTGCCTTATTTGTGGCCAGTGTCGTGTTTTCCCTGACCGGTTTTGCCGGGACGGAGCCAGTTCCTCAATCGCAAGAGACTCGTTTCGAAGCGAAAGAAGAACCGCAAATTGATGTTATCACCGCCCGATCTTCGCGCGGCCTGATCACGTTAGAAGGACCGTCGGGTATGTTCATCAATCCCACTTCGGCTACTTTGCCCCAAGGCGCATTCATTCTGAATTACTGCGTATTTGTTCCAACCCTGCCGGAAGGGTTCGGTGTCGTTGGTCACGGAATTCTTCTGAGCTACGGGGTGCTGGATTGGCTCGAGCTGGGCTTCACTGGCAATTTGCTCGACATCAGTAAGGATGGACCGCCGTCACGAGAAGATACAATTGCATTTGGTGGACCGGTGGTCAGAATCCGCCTATTGCGGGATCGCGATTGGTGGCCCGAGTTAAGCGTTGGTACCTACATCAAGTTAGGATCCCCAAGCAACGTTTCCGACGGTTACAATGCGTTCGTTGCCGCCTCCAAGACGGTTCCGATCGATGAGAAAGGGTTTCTGAAGACGGTTACTTTTCAAGCTGGTTTTCGCGAAGCCTGGCTTGAGGACCAGGCGCCAGTCTCAAGTATCAGCCGTGCTTATGGCGGAATAGAAGTGCAGCTTCCGGGTCGCTTCTATGCTATCGGCGAGATCACTGAGCGTGATAATAGAGTAGATACGCATGTTCCTTGGGCTGCGGGCATTCAGTGGCGTGGTCGCTATTTCGGTTGCACAATCGCAGCCCTGCAGAATGGGGGTGAGGAAGGGCCGGGATTCTACTTCGGCGTCGGCGGCGGATTGGGGGCCGAACCGGTGCGAACGGCCAGAGGGGGCGGCGGACCGCGCCCCTAAAAGCGGCTTTACGCTGAGACAGCGTGCCTGGCGTCCCGCCAAAGAGCAAGCAAAAAGCTGCCAGCTTCTAGACAAGTAAGACAAACTCGTCTTAACGGTCGCTTTTCAGCTCCTGCAAAAATCTGGCGTATTTCTGTGTGGCAGGATGATTTGCTCCCAAAGCCTTTTCGGCGCCTTCCGCCGCCCGAATGGCAAATGTCTGAGCCTCGTTAGTCTTACCCTGCCGCGTCAGCACATAAGCCAGAGTGTAGCACGTTTCCAGAGTGCTCGCGTGCTCAACTCCAAAGACTTTCTCCTCCAGCTCGAGCAAATTGCGACATTCCCCTTCTGCTTCGGCGAATTTCCCTTCGCTCGCTAAAACGCTGCTAAGACCGCTGCGACTTCCCAGAGTTGCCGGGTGTTCCGCTCCGAGTGCTTTCTCTTCTCTTTGAATAACTTCATGGTAGGTGCTTTCGGCTTCTTCAGTCTTACCTTGCCGGGCCAGCGCATAGGCCAGGTTGCTGCGAGCTCTTAGTGTGTCGGGATGCTCCGGCCCCAGAACCTTTTCTTCCAGCGCGATCAGCTCTCGAAATTCCTGTTCGGCTTCAGCGTCTTTATGCTGATTACCGAGAGCAACGATCAAGTTATTTCTACTTCTAAGCGTGTCCGGGTGCCCGGGACCGAGCACCTTTTCTTCGATGCTGATCAGTTCCCGAAAATTCTCTTCTGCTTCGGCATACTTCCCCTGTCTGTTCAGCGAGAGGGCGAGGTTATTCCGGCTTCTCAGCGTATCGGGGCTTTCGGGGCCAAGCACTCTTTCACGCACGCTTAATATGTCGCGGTGCTCGGCTTCAGCCTCCGCGTGCAATCCTTCATCGTCCAGCGCTAAAGCGAAACCATTTCGGGTCAGGAGTGTGTCTGGATTGTCCCCACCAAGGACTTTTTCCTGAATAGCCACGATCAGGCGAAAATCTGTTTCCGCTTCTTTCCACCGACCCTGACGCCAGAGCGAATAGGCCAGACGGTTGCGGCTCCTCAAGGTGTCCGGATTCTCCGCCCCAAAAATCCGCGTGCGCACGTCGTTAACCGGGCGCAATATTTTTTCGGCTTCAGAGTATTTACCTTGATCAAGCAGCAGATCAGCAATGGAATATTGCACTTCCGCCCATTGCGCCGGATCCCGCTCGATGTTAGTTAACTTCTCCGCGTCACGGAAGTGGGTCATGGCACTGGCATACTCGACCCGCTTCTGCGCTGATAACCCGGCAAGTTCCAACGCTTTGATCCCGTCGGCCGATTTATTCGAAGGCGCCTCGGCTGCTGCCTGCAAAGACGCGCGTTCCGCTTCCGGATAGTTCTTAGTGACGTAAGCTGCGTTAGCCCGCTCGTAAACAGTGGCATCGGCTGCGCGTTGTAACCTTTGCGCTGCCTGTGGCAGCTTTTCGCGGACCAGCGCAGGATCAAGATTCAGCTGCTTACCTAGTTCCGCATAGACCCGTTCTTGCACGGCGGGTCCATCTTCCGCCGAACCGGGCGGCCGCACTTTTGTCTCCGCCTGCGAGTATTGCATGACACCTTCCCGCAGCTTGGCCATTTCTTCGGTCATAACGGCCATGGCCTGCTTGGTTTCGCCAAGCTGATCCACGGCTCGTGATTGGCCTCGCAAAAGCCAGAGACCGAGAAGCACGCTGATGATTAGCAGTCCCGCTACGGCCGCGGCCCATCGTCTCACGCCTCGCCGTAGCTGCGAAAGATCGTCGCGAAGTTTGAGGACGCGCGCTTCCAGGGCTTCCGCGCTGGTCAGTGGGTGAAATAAATGTGAATCGGCTTGCAATCGCCGCCGGTAAGCTGCCTGTAAGGCGCGCAATTCTTCCGGCTCATCTCCGCAGGCATCGATTGGGAAATGTTCGTCGATGAACAAATACCAAACCTTCTTTCCGCGCTGGCGGGCGTAGAGGGCTTCGAACTGCGTATAACTGACGCGGCCAAAGTGCTCGTCGGCTTGAGGCGGTTCCGCGCCGTAACACTGCCCCACCAGCTGGACGACACCCTGGGATTGATTAATCTGTTGTCGCAGCATGTCGCGCAGATCGCCGCTTTCCGTGCCGAAGATGTCCTGCCATTTCGGCTCGTATCCGAGAAACGTCAGCGTGTTGGCGACGAGTTGCCGGGCGCTGCGCAATTCGCGGCTGACCGCGGAAATGAAAATAACTGGGCGCGGTGACACTCTTCCCAAGCGCGTAGCAAGTTAAGTGCAAACAGGCAAGCTTGGAGCCGCGCGTTCTTTTTTTCATGCCACGTGAACTCGAGCGATGCCGCCGAACTACTTTCACTGAAACGTCGCGCGGATTGCTTAGATACGGCGCGAACTCGCTTCAAGAGACTATTGTTTCCAGAATGTAACTCGCGCCATATAAACAAGGATCTTTATGAAAATGCGCACCTTGACGACATCTTCGTTGTTGACGGCGGGAGCTATCTTTACAGCTGGTGCTCCGATATGACTTCGGGCGAAAACGCCGGCGTTGCTGGCATATTGGGAGGCAGCGCCGTGGGCGGAATCGCGCGTGCTTCGGGCATGAGCACTGGCCAGGCTGCAGTTACCGGGGCCGCGGCGGGCGCTCTGATCGGGACTGTCACTTACATTATCGCAAAACGCGAAGCTACCGAACGCCAGCAGCGTATCGCCGAAGAACGCGCGCGCCTAGCTTACGCGCAGATGTCTGCCGAGCGAAAAGCAACGATGAAACAGAAGAAGGTTCGTTACATCGCGGTCGATACGGAAAAGGATGAGCATACCGACCCAGCGGCAAAAGAAACCGTCATGGTGTGGGACACGGAGACGGAGAAAGTGGCAAGCGATAAGGCTTATGACGTAAAAACTCCGCCTCCAGTCGGCTCGACGGCGAAGTTCGATACCTATTCCGCGGAATACGTCGGTCTGGCACTTAACCGTTAGCTCTAATTATTGGCTAGCGCGCATGGGCGAAGTCGAAACGCGCCAGTGTACATGATACATGGGGGACGTTCCGTATCCTTTTGCCAGCGGCGTTTGCCCAACGTAATCGCAAAGGAAGCTGTCGGCACCGCGGGCAGCGGCGAGCGCGGCAAAGGATTCGCTCGCATAGACATGTCCGGGAGGAGTAATGGGCTCCATTCGAGCGGCGCGATTTACATGCGTCCCGGTGTAGCTTCTCTTTGCCGTGATCGGGTCTTCGAATTCGTATACCGGGCCAGCGTGAAGGGCCACGCGCAGGTCGAGGTTGGCGGGCAAACCTATTTCCGGCCAGGCGGTGGCAGCTGCGTAATCGGTAAGCTCGAGCGCGAATTTTCCCGCCGCCTCGACGTTGTCCAGAATAAAATAGAGACCGTCGCCCCACGTATTCCGGGCGATGATGTTTCCATCATACGGGATAGCTAAACGCGCGAACGCGCCGAGGAAATGCTTAACGAATTGTGGCACGGCGCGCTCCCCTAGCTTGCTGAACCCGACCGCATCCGCGAAAAGGATGGCGACTATGCGAGAGGTAAACGCATCGCCCACTTCGCTGGCATCGCTTCTTTTCGTCCCCTCCTCCTCGCCTGCTCTTCCTATGGAAGAATGGGACAGCGGAATAACTTCAGGGGTGTAACCGCGGGAGCGCCACATCTCCACTGCGCTCGCTGTTCCCCCGAAGGCATCGCCTGCCTTTCCATCCCAGACTGCTAACGGGATTAAACCGGTGTCAAGACGCTTCGCCTGGATGGTAGCGAGCCCGAGAAGAAGTTCATTCCCGAAATCGTAGGAAACGCTGCCTAACTCCAGTTTGTGCGCGGAAGCGACGGTGCACTGAGCGGCATTTTCCACCACGCGATCGAATCGCTCACGCCAGTTCCCATGAGGCAGGACGTCAACGCTGTCGCGAATGAATTGTTCCTTGTTATAAGGCAGGACTATCGCGACCTCGCAGCCGACCTCGAGCATGGCTTCAAGAAACAGAATATCGGAACCACAAGCGGCAGAAGCGAAACCAAGAGCAGGCCGGAGTTGTTGGAGCCGTTGGCTCAGCGCCGTCGCGATGTCCCCTTCGGATGAAGCTGGAAATCGCGCAACGAGACGATCGGGAGCGTCAATCATATGCCCGGCGAACACTACGATCGGCGGCATGGCAATGTATGTATCGACGTCCTCTCGTTCCCAATATCGGAGGATCAGGCGCGCATTGCGCCGGCTGGAAGCCAGATCAGCAAAGCGGTGTCCACATTGATCTTTGGCGCGGTCGTACCATTGTTTCGCCTCTGGCCATTGACGCAGAATAAGAGCTGCTTCCCCCAAGGCAGCCAGGACCCAGTAGTGGTCGCTCTCTTGGGATAGTAGCCGTTTCTGACAAAAACTCTGTATTTCCTGTGCCAGGTGAGCCGCGCGTTCGTGTTCTCCAAGCAGCAAGCTCATGGTAGCGGCATTAATTCCTGTCCAGTAGCCACCGCTGCTTTTGTAGCCTTCCAGATACGTTTCGGCGGCATGACGCAGATAGTGCTCCCGCTTGCCTGCGGATGAGGTGCGTGACGCGAGGTCCTTGTAGGTGCGCGCGAGTATACCCAGCGTTTCTTCGGTCGTGTCGCCCGACTTGCGTAAGTCTTCCAGTATTGCGTTCGCCCGCTCGATGGCCCCGCTTCGAGCCAAAGCAAGCGCCTGAAGCTGTTTCAAACGCGCCACATCGGGCCACTTAATTAGAGCCTCGACTACGACATCATAAGCCAGGAGCGCTTCACCATGGGCGAGAATCTTCTCCCCCAGACGCTCATACTCCTGGGACGAATCACTATTCCTTTGCCGGTCGCGCCAGACCGCGAGCAACTCAGATAATCTCATTGCCTACCGAACGGCGTGAACATTTCTCGCCGCTGACTGGCCTAAGTCGCCGTCACGGGGTTGCTCGCCCCGCTCGGCAGGGGGCTTTTCTTTCTGGCTAACTGAAGCGGGTCGTCTGCCCGAGCGATAGCGCCAGATTGCAAACGTAACAAAGAGCAGATCAGCACCAACAAGGCTTGCCACATAGGTCTCGCCACCTATGCCGAAACCGTAGGAGGAGTTCGCGCCGGCCATGGCATCACTGAGCGAAATCTTCAAAACAAGTCCCACCCGTGAGTCCGAACTGCTTAAAATCCAGGCCGTTTTTATCCGCACTCGAGGGTGCCGGCGACTCGGCACCGTGCGCAATACCGCGTAATATACACAAGGCAACGATTAAAACAAATGCGGGCCGCTGGTTCACGAATGGATGAGGAGTCTAAGCTCATTTCCGTAGCCAACAATCACATTTACTCTGCACGCCCGGCATTCGTTTGCTGCGGTTAGCCGCAGCGACAGATGTGTGGAAAAGTACGCCGTGCCATGACTTACCTTTGGCCATCAGGGGAGAACTTCACTGATTCGCAAGTTGAGCAGCGGCTTGCCCTGCGCCTAATGAAGTTAACCTCCGGGGGCCGTCGTTAGGGAGAGCGCAATCGTTGCAAAAAATTCAGCGGAAGAGTACCGCTGCCGCCGGTTATTGGGTTCGAGTTTGGTGGCGCGCTCACCGCAGCAGCCTGGCTTCCACCCGCAGGAGCAACGACCTGAATGCTGCCGATGCGAGGCGGCCTTATCGTTATCGTATCCGGGGTCGGACCTCGCATTCGGGCGCTTGCGGAGTCGGCAGCGTTCGCGGTACCGGAGGCGTCTGTCCCGGGGTTATAAACACCCGAAATAGTGTCCACGCCGTCGAAGCTCAGGCCCGGCGGCAGTCCTTCCGAACTGGCCGACCTATGCTGCGTTCCATTTCGGCCAATATAACTGAAATTGCCGCCAAAGGTGCCATTAGCGTTAGCGGTCATTTTGTAGGAGAAGAACTTGCCCGGCACGAGGTAAACAGTGTCGGGACTGGTAATAATGGGAACAGCGGGATCGGCGACAACGGTCAACTGGAGGACATTATTCGCGGTGGTCTTGAGTTGAACCCCGCCACTTGTGGTGATGGTTGCAGTTAGTGAAAGCGAGACGGCGAAATTCCCAGGTGAAGTTGGCGTGCCGGAGATCAAACCTGTATCGCGATTGATGCGTAACCCCGGTGGAAGACCGCCCGCGTCGTAGGTGGCGCCTGCCGGGACTACATTGTTGGCCTGGTCAATGGCGACCACGTGGAACTCGAAGGGCTCATTGACCCTCGCAGTGGCAGTGGGGTTACTGACAATCTGCAGTGGCGAGGCAGCCGGGGCCGAAGATGATCCCACAGAAAAGAACAGAGAAGCCGAGCCGGAGCCGGAGTTATTACTGGCGGAAACGGTGATCATGGTGTTACGCGATGTTTCGGTCGGAACACCGAAGATGAGCCCAGTGTTCGAATTGATGTGCAAGCCGTTGGGCAAGCCGTTGGGCAAACCGTTGGCAGCGTAGCGGGTTGGATTATTTGTGGCGGTGATCTGATAAATAAAAGGCTGGCCGACTGTTGCTATCGCCTGGAGAAGGCCGCCGATAGCGTACATCCGACCGCCAACGACGGCGCCGCCGAGTCCGAAGCGCGCCGTCGGCATTGCTGGAGCGGTGGACCATTTATCCTTAGCGGGATCATAAGCTTCATTGGTTGAAATTTCCTGGAAGGCATTTCCTCCGCCGAAAACGTAGATGATTCCATTAAGCACGCCTACGCCTGCTCTAAACCGTCTCGGAGTGGGCAAAGACTCGAGATCCTTCCTCCACGAGTTGGTTGCCGGGTTGTAGGCTTCGACCACGCCCGTCCCCACATGCTGACCCGAGCCGGAGTTCACCGTCCCTCCTATCGCGTACATAATGTTGTCTACCACGGCCACCTCCGGAAAGTAGCGCGGCGTGGGCATCGGCTCCTTTTTTGCCCAATTGCCACCTGGACCCGCTGTGGGATCAAACGCCTCTACAGTATTCAAAGGCGAAACGCCGTCGGTCGTACCGCCGAACACGTAGATCTTGCCGTCGGCGCTCACACCTATTCCAGTGTCAAAGCGCGGCGTAGGCATCGGTTTGAAATCTTTTTGCTCCCACTGCCCGGTCAGCGTGTCGAAAACTTGCACCGTTCCAACAGCGTGACATTCTCCCGCGTTCATCGCTTCCCCGCCGATAAAGTAGGTTTTGCTGCCTACGGCGGCGGCGCTCAAATGCAACCGCTTCTTCGGCATGGGAGGTAAACTGGTCCACTTACCAGAACCAGGCTCGAACGCTTCCAAAATCCCGACCGGCGGCGAACAACCTCGTGCACGCAGCACTTGCCCGCCTCCGACGTAAATCTTCCCACCCGTTTCGGCGATCCCAAAAGCTGCGCGTGCCGTAGGCATCCGCGGAGCAGAGGTCCAAGTTGTTCCATCAAAGGCTTCGCTTGTAGAAAGAACGTCTAGGTCCTTCGGAGCTGTAATCACAGGAGGATCCAGATCCGGCCTGAGCGAAAGAATATCCAGCTCATCGATAGGCTGCACCTGACCTCCTCCGCCGACATAATAAATAACGTGGGTGTCCTGCGTTCCTTCCGATGTTACACCGCCGTCATTACGAGGTCTCGGCAGCGGTGGGTAGTTCGTGCTCCAAGAACCCTTAGCGGAAGTAGCAGGATCAAACGTTATCACCTGGTTCCTATCCGGGCCGCAGCCGATAACAAACAACTTGCCCCCAATAAAACGATCATGAAGAACAGCCCCGCGCAGAATAGGCAGGGCGGTGCCGGGCGGCATATCCGCAATGGGCTTCCATTGCGGATTAGCAGCGTGTGGATCGAGGAAAACTCCGCTCCTCAAAATGTTACTGCCATCATTGCCCCCAACGACATAAATCCTCTTGTTCAGCACGCCTGCAACCAAACCGGCTCGTGGGGATGGAAGGTCCGGCCCGGGTGCCCACTGATGGGTGGCAGGATCGAAAATTTCCACCGTTGGCAGCGCACTGCCGCTCGCATCCTTACCGCCAATGACATAGATTTGGCCGTTGACAGTTGCCGCCGCGACTTCAGTGCGCGCTGTCGGCATTGGCGTGTCGCTCGTCCAGGCATCATTTGCCGGGTCGTATTCGAACGTGGTCGGCAATGGGGTGATGCTGCCCGACGGATCGGGACCGGCATCACCGCCTAAGACATAAATCTTCCCATTGGCGACAGCGCGAGCGAAGTTTTCTCGAAACTTGTCGACGGCCCCGCTGGACGAAGGATCCGCAGGCAAAGGCGCTCCGACCGTCCAACTGTTGGTCTTCGGTTCATAGATTGCCAGTCGATCGGTAGCAAACCCGGAGATCGCATAGAGCTTCCCGTTCGTACCGTTTGGGTCCGTCACAAACGCTGCTTGGAGCGTAGAGCTTGCTCCCGGCATCGGCGCTCCTACGGTCCACGCAGGTTGCTGACCAAAAATTGATTGGCTCAGCAGTCCCCCTGCAAAGAATAAGCTCCACGCCAGCTTCGATGTTCGGCTGGTCTTCGGCCTAGCTATCGCGTTCCTGACACGCGCTGTGGTTTGATCGATGGCCTTTTGATTCACGTGCCGTCTCCATTAGCGTCACCCAGGAGCACTTTGGGCGAAATGGAACAAGCTCCATTGGATTCACGTGATTTGATGCCGGTAAAGTTAAGAATGCTGGTCTGTTTCTCCGTCACCCCTTTCAGGTTCACGACGATGTTGTCAGTTCTGTTAATGCTCGAATCCCTCGAGACGTTCTACGGGGAAATGCAACGATAGGTCAAGAATTTTCGCGAAAACCCAGCAGCCAGGCCCTTTGCCGTGCCTTCAATGTGCGGGTTGAAGATCCTGCGCAAGCTTGGCGTACTTCTGCGTTGCTGGATTACTCCAGCCCAACACGTTACGGGCGCCTTCGGCTGCCCCTCGCGCAAGCTCGATTGCTTCTTCAACCTTGTTTTGGCGCGCTAACATCGTGGTCAACTTCACCGTGTAAGCAAGCGTGTCAGAATGCTCGAAGCCAAGGACGCGGCCCATTTGCTGGAGAACATCCCGACATTCCATTTTGGCTTCGTCGAACTTCCCTTGGCCGAGAAGGGCAACGGCCAGGTTACCGCGTGTGTTGAGGGTGGTGCGATTTTCCGGCCCGAGAGCATTTTCCTCCGGACGAATAATCTGACGACATTCCTGTTCAGCTTCCGCGTACTTTCCTGCGTCACAGAGTAGCTCGGCTAGATTATTTCGAGAGATGAGCGTATCGGGGTGCCCAGCTCCGACTTGTTTTTCCTGTCGGCTGATGACATCACGGTATTGAGCCTCGGCCTCTCCATAGTTCCCATCGGCCTGCAAAGCCGTCGCCAGGTTCTGCCTGGCGATGAGTGTGTTAGGGTGGTTACCACCGTAGACTTTCTCATCCAGCTTGATTACTTCGCGATAGAGCGGCTCCGCCTCTGCAGATTTTCCTTGGCCGCTCAGTGCAGTCGCCAACCCGAGACGCGCCACGATGGTGCGCGGGTGCTCCGGCCCAAGTAGCTTTTCCTCCGTTTGAACCAGCTGCCGGTAAAGCATTTCCCCTTCTGTATATTTGGACTGATCCACCAGCGCATCGGCCAGACTGTAGCGACTATCGAGTGTTTCGGGGCTCTCGGAACCCAGGATTTTCTCGCGCAGCTGGAGAACCTGCCGAGCTTCTGCCTCCGCCTCGGAATATTTACTCTGACGAGTGAGAGCATAGATTAATCGGTGACGGCTATCGAGTGTATCGGGATGTTCTGGGCCAAGTGCGCCAGAGCGCAGCTCGATGACGCTTCGAAACAGCGCTTGTGCCTCAGCATATTTTCCCTCGACTACGAGCAAATTGGCAATTTCATGTTGTAACGTGACCCATTGTTGCAAATCGCGGCTGCGGTTGGTGAATTTTTCTGCCAGGCGAAAGTGCTCCATCGCCTGCTCGTAACGAATGGCCGCTTGCGCTGAGAGGCCTGCTAGTTCCAGAGCCTCGACGATCTGTTTGGCATTCGGCGGCTTCATGTCCTCAGCTTTGGAAGCGGCTTGCAAGGCGAGGCGTTCAGCCTGGGCATAATCTTTGGCTACGTAGTTGGCGTTCGCGCGTTCGTAAATACTGGCATCGGGACCGCGTCTTAACTCTTCCGCCACCTGCGGCACCTTTTCGCGCAATGTCTTCGGATCTACCGCGAGCTGGTTACCAAGTTGCGCATATGTCCGCTCTTCTATCGCCTTGGGATCGGTTTCCGATCGAGATCCGCGGACCCGTGCTTCCATCTGCGGGTATTTCATGAGGGCCTGGCGCAGCTTTGACATTTCCGAGTTCATCTGTGCCTGACTGTGCAATTGCCAGACAATCAAGCCGGCGATGAGTATGAGCAGAGCAGCAACTCCAATGGCCCAGCGTTGGACGCCGCGGCGCAGGCGGGTGAGATCATCGCGCAGCTTAAGGACACTGGCTTCGAGTCCTTCGGCACTGGTAAGGTGATGAAAAACATGCGCGTCCGAGCGCAGGCGATTCCGGTAGGAACTTTGAAGTTCGCGCACTTCCTGGGGCTCTCCCTCGCAAGCATCGCTCGGGAAATGCTCATCCATGAAGAGATACCAGACCTTCTTGCCGCGCTCTCGCGCGTAGAGCGCTTCATATTGCGTATAGCTGACTCGGCCAAAACGTTCGTCAGCCGCAGAGGGCTCCTCTCCGTAGCATTGACCTACTAGCTGAACTACACCCTTACAGTGGTCGATCTTCTGGCGCAGTAACGCCCGCAGATCGCCGCTTTCTGTCCCAAAGATGTCCTGCCAAACCGGTTCGTAGCCAAGAAAAGTTAGAGTATTAGCTACAAGCTGCCGGGCACTGTGAAGTTCCCGGCTAACAGCGGAAATGAAAATAGGCGGACGAGGCGACACCGCGGACAGAACGCCTATCAGACCTGGTCAAGCTCAGGCAAGCCCAAAGCAATGAGCCGCAATCGCGCTTGCCCCTGATCGCGCGAGGCTTTCATTGTAAGGCGGCAAGATTGTTGTCACTATGCCTGCCGAAAACCAAAACCCATGAAAGCACATTACCTGGTTTCGCCACCTTTTCCTCGAATCGATTGGCGCAAGAGACGAATCTCTGGCTTGCTGCTGTTAGCTCCATTGTTCCTGATCGCGAACTTAGCGCCGGCTGCGCAGGACGAGTGGAATGCCTATTTGCGCGGCCCCAGGCACGCCTCCTTCAACCCTGCCGATAGCGCATTCACCCCCACCACAGCGACAAAGCTTAAGACCAATTGGACGTTTACCGCCGCGCCAGCAACCAAGCCCGATCAGCCGGACAACGCATTCGCGGCCAGCCCTACTGTGGCAAACGGCGTAGTCTACATTGGAGCTGGCACTGGCATCTTCTATGCGCTCGACGAAAACTCAGGAAATGTCCTGTGGCATCGTTCTCTTGGCTACACGCCCAACTTGAGTTGTCCCGCCCGTGGCATCAGTTCGACCGCTGCAGTTGCCTCGGATCCGAGCCGCGGTGGACAATTAACTGTTTACGTGGGCGGTGGCGACGGTCACCTCTACGCTTTGCGTGCGAGCGATGGAGCGGTCGTCTGGCGTAAACTTGTCAGGGACGTCGGCACAGACCAGAACACTGGTTAGAACTGGGCGTCGCCCACTGTCATTGCCAATCATGTTTACATGGGCGTTTCGTCCAATTGCGACAAGCCTTTGGTGCGTGGTGGAATCAAGGAGTTCGACCAAGCCTCAGGTGCCCTGTTGCATACCTACAGGTCGGTGCCAGCTGGGTCCATTGGCGGAAGTGTATGGACAAGCCCCGCTTCAGACGGAATAAGCGTGTGGACCACAATCGGTAATTCGCCGGAAACGAGCACTCAACCTTTGGGAGATTGCTTCGCGATTGTCCGTCTCGATGCTGCCACGTTGAACCGAGTCGATAGATGGGTTGTCACTCCAAGCCTTGACGGCACCGACCTCGACTGGGGTTCGTCGCCCACTTTGTTCGACGCCACCATCAAAGGAGCAACCACAAGGATGGTTGGAGCGGCCAACAAGAATGGCAAGTACTACGCTTTCAACGCTAATGATCTCGCTTCGGGTCCGATCTGGCGTAGAAACCTCGGCGCGACCGGCGGGGATTTCAGAACGAAAGGTCTCTTACTGGCAGCGGCAATTTGGGACTTTACAAACAACCGGCTATTCGTCGCCAGCAATCAGACACATATAGGAGGAGCGGTCGCCGCCGGATCAGTGCGGCAACTAGATCCCGCCACAGGCGCGATCATCTGGGAAACCCCGCTAGCTGGTGGTCCAGTCATGGGCAGCCCGAGCTTGAGCGCGGGCGGTATCATTGCCGCCGGTACTTACAACAGCGAGATGCCAGCCACGAACAAGGTTTATCTCCTCAATGCCTCGAACGGGGCGCTGGTGAATACCATCCAGGAAGACGCCTCAATCTTTCCTCAACCTATCTTCGCCGACACGCATCTTTTTATCGCGACAGGTTCGGGGCGGCTGACCGCTTACGCCGTCTCTCCGTAAGCGGACGGCGTTACGCGCGCGGTCCTCCGCGAATTCTAATAGGCTCAGCGGGTAGTTGTTGACTTCCCATCAGTTGAACGAACAGCTTACCGAATCAACGATGAACCTTCCTGCTTCGGAAAAGCAGCGCATAATCGAGAGTGATTCTGGAGAGAAATGTTGGCTGCTTTGGGGACCGTATCTATCGGAACGCGCCTGGGGAACGGTGCGGGAGGATTACAGCGCGGATGGTAATGCCTGGGAATATTTTCCGCATGAGCACGCCCGTTCGCGTGCCTATCGCTGGAGTGAGGATGGGATCGGTGGAATCTCAGATGACAAGCAGCGCCTTTGCTTTGCCTTCGCCTTTTGGAATGGGAACGACGCTATCCTCAAAGAACGCTTGTTCGGTGTGAGCGGACCACAAGGAAATCACGGCGAAGACGTGAAGGAGGTCTACTTCTACTCCGATAGCACGCCGACTCATAGTTACATGCGAATGACCTATCGCTATCCACAGGCTGCTTTCCCCTACGATCAGTTAGTGATGGAGAACGCAAGGCGGGGGAAAACTGAAGCGGAGCTTGAGTTGTGGGATACGAATGTGTTCGCCGATGGCTACTTCGATATTGATATTGAGTACGCCAAGGCCGCTCCGGACGATATTCTTATCCGAGCTAAGGTGGCGAACTGTGGGAAGAATCACGCGAGCTTGCACATCCTGCCGACTCTGTGGTTTCGCAATACTTGGAGTTGGGGGCGAAATAGCCATCGGCCACAACTCCGAGCCGTCGTAGCGGATGATGGAATCAGCGTGATCGAGGGAGAACACTTTGCTCTTGGCAAGTATCGGCTCTACTACGACGGCGCGAGCGAGACGCTTTTTACGGAGAACGAATCTAACGTGGCACAGCTCTGGGGCGCAAAAGGTCACTCCGCATTTACCAAGGATGCCTTCGACGAATACTTACTTCATGGTCGGCGCGAGGCAGTCAACGCGGACAAGATGGGCACCAAAGCTGCCATCCCTGCCAGACTTTCGATAGCTCCCGGGGAAGACAAAATCATTCGGTTGAGACTGCGCAAGGTGGCGGAAGAAGGCAGAACACCCGCGGCCTTCGCTGAATTTGATGCTGTTATGCAGGATAGGCTAAGCGAAGCCGATGAATTCTTCGATGCGCTCGCGCCATCATCATTAAGTAATGAGCATAAGGCCATCCAGCGTCAAGCCATCGCGGGGTTACTCTGGAGCAAGCAATTCTACCATTACATCGTCGAGCAGTGGCTTCACGGTGATCCCGCGCAACCGGCGCCGCCGCGCCAACGGCTGAGCGGACGCAACGTTGAGTGGCGCAATCTTTATAACGAACGCGTTATGTCGATGCCAGATAAGTGGGAGTTTCCGTGGTATGCCTCATGGGACCTGGCCTTTCATTGCATCCCGCTTTCCCTGGTTAGTCCCAAGTTTGCCAAAGAGCAGCTCGATCTCATCCAACGGGAATGGTATCAGCACCCGAACGGCCAGGTGCCAGCTTATGAGTGGAACTTCGGCGACACCAATCCGCCCGTGCTCGGCTGGGCGGCATGGCGCGTTTATAAGATCGAGCAGCGCGGGACGGGGCGGGGTGATCGCGCGTTTCTGGAAACGGTATTTCACAAGCTACTCGTTAATTTCACATGGTGGGTGAATCGGAAGGACTCCGAAGGAAACAACATCTTCGAAGGCGGTTTTCTTGGCCTAGACAACATCGGAGTCTTCGACCGCAGCGCGCCCTTACCGGGAGGCGGCCGCCTCGAGCAGAGCGATGGCACGAGCTGGATGGGAATGTTTTGTCTGAACATGATGCGGATCGCGCTAGAGTTGGCACGCGAGAATCCGGTCTACGAAAATATCGCGACCAAGTTCTTCGAGCATTTCCTGGAAATCGCCGCGGCCATGAACAACGCCGGCGGGCGAGGTATCGGACTTTGGGATGATGAGGATGAATTTTTTTATGACGTATTGCACATGCCGAATGGCCAGTGTGTTCGGCTGCGCCTGCGATCCCTTGTCGGATTGATTCCACTTCTTGCGGTGGAAACAATCGAGCCGGAGTTACTCGATGCCATGCCGGGTTTTAGAATGCGGCTGGAATGGTATCTCACTAATCGACCGGACCTGGCGGCGCTTGTTTCGCATTGGCAGGTGCCGGGAGCGGGCGAGCGTCGCCTCATCGCCCTCACCCGCGGCCACCGCATGAAACGGCTGCTGCGCCGAATGCTCGACCCGAACGAGTTCCTTAGCCCCTATGGCATTCGCTCCATGAGTAAGTTTCATGAAGCGCACCCTTATGTTCTGGAAGTCGACGGTTATCGCAACGTTGTTAGCTACGAGCCAGCCGAATCGCGGACCGGCTTATTCGGCGGCAACTCGAATTGGCGTGGCCCGGTGTGGATGCCGATAAATTACCTGCTAATCGAATCGCT
This sequence comes from Chthoniobacterales bacterium, assembly GCA_038207045.1. Taxonomy (GTDB): domain Bacteria; phylum Verrucomicrobiota; class Verrucomicrobiia; order Chthoniobacterales; family UBA10450; genus AV69. Next base: position 98,144 of record JBBRAF010000002.1, on the reverse strand, counting down.
GCAGAAGTTCCATCACTATTATAGTGACGACTTTCGGGTGGAATGTCCGACGGGCTCGGGACAGCTTCTCACTCTCGATGAAGTAGCTAACGAGCTTTCGAACCGTTTGATCAGTATTTGGCTGCGCGACAAGAACGGCACTCGGCCATTCGCGCGGATAATGAGCGGCACCCAGGGGGTAGATGAAAACCGCTACTTGTTTCACGAATATTTTCATGGAGATATCGGCGCGGGGCTGGGCGCTTCGCACCAGACGGGATGGACGGGATTGGTGGCCAAGCTCATTCAGCAGCAAGGAGCGCGCGGCACGCTGATAAAACGAGACCCGTTTACCGATTTATGAGTGTTGCAGCGCGCGCCAGAAGGCTGAAGTTGGCGACTGCCTATGAGAACCGTCGTCTGTGAACCGCGCCTCCTCGCTTTTTGCTTCTTCATGCTGACAGCTACGCCGGATCAAGCGAAGAATGCGGACGTTGCCAGCGGGAATAATCCTCTGCTACAGGAAAGCTCACTTCCTTATTTGTTTCCGCCTTTCGATCACATTCGCGATGAGCACTTCGTCCCCGCGATTGTAGCAGGAATGAGGAAACAACTCACTGAGGTCGCGGCGATAGCCGATAAAACCGAGAAGCCTACCTTTACAAATACTATTCTGGCAATGGAGCGATCGGGCCGACTTCTTCGGCGCGCGCAACGGACTTTCTCCAATCTGAATGCCGCTGATACTAATCCGACCCGGCAGAGCATCGAAGCTGAGCTCGCGCCGAAGCTAGCGGCTCACCAGGATGCAATTCACCTCAATGGGAAGCTCTTCGTCCGCGTGGAAGAGCTTTATAACAACCGCGATAAGCTCGGCCTCGACCCTGAATCGACCTATCTTCTTGAGCGCTACTACAAGGATTTTGTACGGGCCGGGGCCAGGTTACCGGACAACGACAAAGAGAAATTGAAGTCAATGAATGCAGAGCTGGCCAGTCTACAAACTGCATTCGAACAGAACGTCTTAAAAGAGAAGAACAGCTCATCCGTAGTAGTTGGTAACAAAGGTGAGCTTTCGGGCCTTTCGGATAACCAGTTGGCAGCTACGGTGGCGGCGGCCAAAGACGAACGCCAGGAAGGGAAGTTTGTTGTCCGGCTTCAGAATACGACCGGACAGGCCATTCTCGGGTCATTGCAGAGTAGACCGTTGCGCCAGCGAGTTATGGAAACTTCTCTAAGCCGCAACAGTAAGGGTGGAACTTACGATAATCGCGACGTCATTATTAAAATCGCTCGACTGCGAGCGGAGCGAGCCAAACTGCTCGGCTACGAGAGCCACGCGGCTTACCAGCTCGAGGATCAAACAGCCAGGGATGTTGCGACTGTAAATAAGCTTCTGGCAAACCTGACGCCACCGGCCGTGACGAATGCTCGTGACGAGGCGAAACAAATGGAGCAAGTCATCAAGAAAGAAGGTGTCGACTTTCCCGTAGCTTCCTGGGATTGGGACTTCTACTCTGAAAAAGTGCGCAAGGAAAAGTTTAACTTCGATGAATCGCAACTGCGACCGTACTTTGAACTAAACCATGTCGTGATCGATGGAGTATTCTATGCCGCTGGAAAACTCTATGGACTGACTTTCAAGGAGCGTCACGACCTTCCGGTGTATCAGCCCGATGTGCGGGTATTTGAAGTATTCGACTCCGAGGGCGAACCGCTGGCAATTTTCGTCGGTGATTACTATGCCCGTCCTTCCAAGCGGGGCGGAGCATGGATGAATGAATACGTCTCGCAGGATGATATTTTCCACACCAAGCCTGTGGTAGCTAATCATCTTAACATTCCCAAGCCGTCGGCGGGTGAGCCGACTTTGTTAACTTATGATGAGGTTAGAACGGCGTTTCATGAGTTTGGTCATGCCTTGCATGGAATGTTTTCCCATGTGAAGTATCCCCGATTTAGCGGGACGAGCGTGCCGCGCGATTTCGTCGAATATCCATCCCAGGTAAATGAGATGTGGGCGACATGGCCGGAGGTTTTGGCTCACTACGCGAAACATTATAAGAGCGGGGAATCGATTCCGTCCCAGTTGCTCGATAAGGTGCTGGCGGCGGAGAAGTTCAACCAAGGTTTTAAAACGACGGAGTACCTGGCGGCTTCTTTGCTCGATCAAGCCTGGCACCAACTCATACCGGAACAGGTCCCAACCGACGCGCTCGCCTTCGAGGCCGCGGCTTTGAAAAAGGCAGGGGTCGATTTCGCTCCCGTGCCACCAAGGTATCGAAGCACGTATTTCTCGCATATTTTTTCCGGCGGCTATTCGGCGGGCTATTACTCATATCTTTGGAGCGAGGTGCTCGATGCGGACAGCGTGGAGTGGTTCAGGCAGAACGGCGGATTGAAGCGTGAGAACGGCGACCATTTTCGTCAAACATTGCTCTCCCGCGGCGGCAGCGCTGATGCCATGGAGTTGTTCCGGGATTTCATCGGACGTGAGCCCTATCTCGAGCCTCTGTTGGAACGGCGAGGTCTGAAAGTATCAGATGCGCAGGAGGGCGGCGGGTCAACGCGCCCATGAAGCACAAGGAGCCAAATGTGCGCGATTGTCGCGTTTAGGCACCAATATTGCTCTAACAGGAGGTCTATGTGGCTCCTATTCTCGGGAATTTTTGGTCTGGGATCTCTCGCGACCCTTGGCCTCCTCATCGCCAAAGCTCCAGAAGCATACGAAACCGAAGGCGGTCTGCGGATCGTTCGAACGTCGAGAAACGCTGGAAGTCAGCGCGGAGCGCATCTGCCAGTCGCCACGGCAGTGCCGTAAAGCGGCTGAGGGTGCAGCGCTAAGAGAGCGCGGGAGCGCGTCGCTGGATAAGCGTCTCTTTTGAGACTTCCATTTGCAGGGAACGGCCAAGAAATTCCAATAAGACACGCACTCGCTCAGAAGCTGGCAGCAGTTGAGTCACCAGCGCCTCCAATCCCTGAAGAGGACCGAGGGCAATCTGCACCTCCTGACCGACCTGAAGTTCAGGATCAATAGTGATGAGTTCGTCGGCTTCCATTCGCTGTTGCAAGCTGTGAATAGTTGGGGCGTCGATGGTGGCAAGCCGATCGCCGAACTGTAGAATTCCACGCACGCCTGGAGCGTGCTCCACTCGACGACGCTCGTTAAAATAATCGAATCGGGCAAAGAAATAGCCCGGGAACATCGCCTCAATAAACCAGACCGCGCCGCGGCGGGTCAGCTTGCGTGAACGGAGCCGAGGGGCAAAGCAAACAATATTAAAACGGCGACGCAGCCCAATGGCCGCAATGTGCTCACGTTTTGGCTGTGCTCGGAGACAAAACCAGACCTCGGCATCGTGCACCTGAGGCTGGGAAGGAGAGTCGTTCATCAGCGAACACTCCTACGCGGCGAACGTGGTCATTTCAACTTCGCCGCGCTGGATGGCGCGAATAGCTGCCGTCATTCCGACGGCAGCTATTTCAGAACGCTAAAAAACGAAAGCCCCGCGGACTATCGCAATACTTTATAAATTTCCACCAAGCCGATCCCCGTTCCCCCACCCACGCCACTAAGAATAGCCGTGTAGCCGGCAGGCGGCAGATAGGCCACAATAGCCGACTCGAGATCGTTCTTAGGTTGCAGGCCCGTAACCTGAATAAGCGCCTGTTGGGTGCCTTTCCAGTTATCATTAGCCGCAACGGTCACGCCGTTGGCGTTCTTGAGGGTCAAAATCGGGTTAGCCAAAGTTCCGGGCACGTTGAAAGGCGGAAGCGCCAGAGTCGGGCCAAGGCCTCGAATGAGCACTTCGACACTGTTGTTCCCGCCGCTGCTGATGAAACCACCAATCGTGACCGCATCGTTTACTCCAACAAAGGCGCGGGTGGAAACGTTAGTGAGTTCGGCGAAATTGGTATAGGCGTCAAAATCATAAACTTCAACCAGGCCGATGCCGGTGGTGGAATTCTTTCCGGCGAGAATGGCCGTATAACTACCGCTGCCGATGGTACGCAGAAGGGCTGACTCGGTGGGATGCGACGGTCGGTAATCTGTGGGCGAGGTGGGGATCTGACTGGCGTTAGAATCAGTCTGCCAATTATCGTTCATCGCGATAATCGGATTGCCTTTGTGCAGTTCCAATGTCGGATCCTGCAAAGTACCGCTCACATTGAAAGGCGGGGGAGCAAGCGTGGGCCCCAAACCTCGCACGAGCACTTGTGTGGCGGCCGTGCCCTTTACGATGAAGCCGGCGATAGTAACGCGGTCCGCCGTTTGAACTGAAGCGCGAGTGGAAATGTTCGTGAGCCGGGAAGTAGGCGGCTCAAAGGCAAGACCGGCGGTGGGAGTGTTTTGCGCAAATGGTGGATTAACCTTGACGCCAGCAGTCGTAAACTTAGTGATACGGCCTCCTCCCAGCGCGCCGAACTCACCGACAAAGAGATTACCGGCGCGATCGAGAGCGAGAGGACGCGGTCCGCTCAAGCCGCTGGCAAACGTGCTCTTAACGCGGGTCGAAGTAAACTTGAAGATCGAGCCAGATCCGAGGTCCGCGACATAGACGTTAGGAGCAGTGAGGGAATTATCGACGGCGATTCCCATGGGCAGGAACAGGCCGGTAGCGAAAATAGTCGTTACGCCGGCCGGAGTGATCTTAACGATTGAGCCCGTCCCAGCGGCCCCAGTGCCGTTTGTGGTGACGTAGAGATTGCCGATGGCGTCAAAAGCGATGGCAATCGGAGCAGCCAAGCCGCTTTTGAAGGTCGTTTTCGTTCCGGTGGGCGCGTACTTGACAATCGAGTCCGTGGCGCCATCGACGGCGAAAAGATTACCGGAAGCGTCGAAGGCAAGACCGCCAGGAATAATGCCTGAGGCGAAGGTCGTCGCGGAGGCTGCAGGAGTAATTCTCAGGATGCTGTTGGAAGCAGTATCTGAAACGAAAAGATTGCCTTTGTTATCAAACGCGAGCCAGTTGGCGTTAAGCGTGGTGTTCGAGTAGAAAACGGTCCGCGCGCCGGCGGCGTTGAATTTATAAATGGCGTGGGAACTCGCCCCTCCATCGTAGAGGTCACGCGCGGCAGCTTGCACTGAGGACAGTCCAGCAGTGAGAGCAAAGACCGAGGCTAGGAAGAAAGAGGATTTTGCGAGGATTCGTTTCATAATTTCAAAAGGAAATCTTGGAAGTGTTAGTAGCATGATTCGGACAATTCGCTGCGATTAAATTCGAACCAGAAAGCAAAGGGTTTGGATGAAGCACCGGCCGGAAGCCAAGGTTGCGGTATAGGGCGAACTTTTCTCGCTTTCGACGAGCGAACGGGCGCCCGCCCTTAACCCTGATCCGTGTACGCAAAACCGGGCAGGGCTTTCACCCTGCCCGGCTGTTGTTAGTGCAGAAGAAATCTTACGATTTCGTCGCAAACTTCGCGCGGAAGGCTGCGAGACCGAGCAAGCCGGCACCGAGCAGCGCCACTGTCATCCCGCTATCGGGTGTAGGAACAGCATTCACGTTAGCTGAGAATGTGAACGTCGTCCCCGGATTGCCGCCGGCACTTTGGGTACTGAAAGCCCAGAGACCCGGCGTTGGGTCGAAACCGTTGCCGAAGATCGTCCCCGCCCCGCTGATAATAAGGAAGCCTTTGCTTTGTTTCTCAACCGTTGAGCTATTAAGGCTGAAGGTGAATCCATCCACACTTAAGAGAGTGGGGACACCCGTCGACGGAATGAACATGTAGGGGGAGCTCATAACAACCGACGTACCGAGGGCGATACCGCTGAATGCCCCTGTGTTCCCGCCACCAACTGTTACGTTTTCGAAGGCGACGACTTCGGTATCATGCTTCAACGAATTGTGGTTGAATGTCGCAGTGCCGGCAATGTTTAACATGCCCGAAATCTGCGTTGCCTGCGCTTGCTGGCAGGTAAAGCCCGAAGCCGCGACCGCGGCTACGATTGCTAATATGGTTTTTGATAATTTCATTTGTTTCCCTGTTTGACCTTGCCCGCTAGATAGCAATCGTCGTGCCACGCCCGAATGCCAAACTGTAAGTAGTTGACTGATAGATTCTTGTGAGGCAACGCAGTCGCTACAGATCACAACTCAGAAACGCACAAAACGTAAATTTTACCGACGCACTTTTCCTTCGATTTTAAGTAAGAAACATAAGTTGGCCTTAATGAGGAGCTTATGTAATTGTCAATAACAACAGCCATTCCGACGAGAGCGTCCGCCTCTTCTTTGCCGCTGTCAGCCCGCTAAACGTTACCGGTCCGAAAGGCTAGCCAGGGCCTGCTGCGCCTGCGTTGCCTGTGGTTCTGGCAATCCCGTCTGCAAGGCCTCAGTCAGCGCGCGTCGCGCTTGGGCACCCTGTTTCGCCTGCGCATAAGACATCCCCAGATAGTACTGCGCGAGCGAGTCGAGCCCCTTTTGTCGCTCAACTGTCTCGAGCAATTGAATGGCCTGACGAAAGTCTTTCCGCTCGTAGCTTACCCGTGCCAGCACCGTCGCCACCTTTGGATCATCTCCCAGCGCATGTCGCGCTTTGCTTGCCAGATCGTATGCGGCTCCCACGTTCTGCGGATCCATGATAAGCAGTGCGGCGAGATCTCGTTGAGCCGGAGCGAAATCGGGCCATTGCTGGAGGATTCGCGAATAACTCGCTGCAGCCGCTTTGTTGTCGCCTTTGGCGGCGTCGATGCCCGCGCGCGCGACTAACGCGGGTAAATAATCGTGATCGGTTGCCAAGGCTTTGTTCACGTCATTTTCATGCGCGACAAGCTCCTTGTCGTTTTGCCCGAGTTTGAGCATGGCCAGAAACTTTTGCCCATCTCCTGATACCTGCGCATCCGGCTTACTGTCCAATGCACGCTGCATTGCATCCTGCCCCTCTTTGACCCGACCCAAACCGTAAGCGGCCCACGCCAGATCGTGCAGCACGGCGGCATCGTTCGGGAGTTGCCGGGCGCTTTCCTGCAGTAAACTATAAGCCCAGCTCGCGTTCTTGAGCTGGAGAGCGATACGCCCTGCGGTGGCTTCTGCCCTGGGGTCTCCGGGAGCAAGTTCCCTCGCCTTCCTGGCTAGTTGGAGCGCTTTGTCGGGGTTCTTCAGCGGCCCAGCGTTTAGCTCCGCCAGCTTCAACGCCGCGGCGCCGAGCTTCGGATTTGCGGCCAACGCGCCCTCATAAGCCTCAGCCGCTTTCGCCATTGACCCTTCGCGCTCATACGCCTCTCCCAGACGGAGCAATCCCAGCGGGTCATTCTTTATCTGCTTCGTCGCCGCCTCCAGCTCTGCTACCCCTCCTGGGCTTTTGTTATCGAGAATGTTCAGGTGCTTTCGCGCTTCCTCTTTCCCGGCGAAATCTGCCGGCGCTGCCACCGCCTTTTCCAGCGCCGAGCGCGCCAGCTCGCTCCGTCCCATCATGTACTGCGCCATGCCCAGGTGAAACGCTATTTCCGCGCTGTCGGGATTCTTTGCCGCACTTTGCCCCAAAATCTCAGCCGCCTGCTGAAAATCACCCTGCTTATAAAGAATCCATCCCAGCGTATCGAGCACCGAAGGATCCGAGGGCGCGAGCGCGCGTGCCTTTTGCGCCAGTTCGCCTGCCTTCGGCAAATCGTTGAGCTTCTCACCGTAGATATAGGCGAGATTATTCAGGGCAGCCACTGCGTTCGGCGTCAGGCTCAGCACTTTCTCATAAGCCGCCCGCGCATTGTTGGAGTCCTTTAGCTGATCATAAATCAAGCCGCTGAGTAACAGCGCGCGGGCGTCATCTGGCTTCTTCGCCAAAATCGCGTTCAGTTGTTTGAGGGCATCCGGGAATTTGTTGGCGCGGGCATAAACGGGAAGAAGAAGGTCGTACGCTCGAATCTCGTTAGGATCCATCTCTACAGCCTTGAGCAACGCATTTTGGGCCAGATCGAATTTGCCTTCCGCCGCATCCAACCTTCCCTCCAGATAATAGGCTGTGCCCGAACCTGGCTGTTTTTGTCGCAATTGCTCGACTCGGCGATGACCTTCCGCGAACTCCTTGTTCGCGATATCCAGTTCCACGAGTTGACCTACGGCCCCGGCGTTAGTTGGATCTATTTCTATCGCCTTTTCAAAAGCCGCGCGCGCTTCGACAACCTTGCTCTGTTGCCGCAAAATCAGGCCCAGCATCGCATGGTAGGAAGCGTTTTGGGGCCAGCGCTTGATCTCTTCTCCTATCAGGGCGGCCGCATCATCCAGCCGCCCAATTACGCGATAAGCTTCCGCCAGCACCACGCCCACCGCCGCTACCTCAGGCGAAGTTTTTCGCAATTTTTGCAATGGCTCGATCACAGACTGCGCCTCCCCGCTGCGCACCCGCAACTCCGCATGCAAAAGCACAGCTTCCGGAAACTCCGGGCTCAGTCGCACGACTTCATCCAGCTCACCCATGGCCTGCTGAGCGCTCCCGTTTTGCAGATAAGCCCGAGCAATCGCATATTTGATCATTGGCGTCTTCGGGTAGGTGCTATTGAGGCTCCCGAGTGAGTCGAGCGCTTTCTTCGTCTCGTTCTTAGCCAGCCAGCTTTCCGCCTGCACCACTCGCGCCTCGATGTTATTTGGATCGCGACTTAGTGCGTTATCGATTAACTTCAGCGCGTCGTCATACCTGTTCTGTCGATTAGCAATTTTGGCCTGCAGCGCCCATGCCGGCAGGAAATCTGGCGCCTGGTTGGTGACATTCTTGAGTAACGCGTTCGCTTCCTCAAGCTTTCCAAGTTGCACCTTGAACTCCGCCAGCGCCTGTCGTTCAGGCGACCGCAGCGGGGCATTAACTGCCGCGTGTTCGAACTCCGCCAGCGCCTTATCGAACTCCCGCTGCGACCGATACCAGGTCGCGAGCGCGGCGTGCGCAACCGCCAGTTTCGGATCGGCCTCGACGGCACGCAGCAGGACGGCTTCCACTCCGGCGCGATCGTTTTTCTTCGCCGCCAATCCCGCGCTCGCCAGATGAAAATACGCGGACTTCTTGTCGGGGAACTTCGCCACCTGTAGCTCGGCCTCATTGAGTTCTTCCGGCTTTTGCGATGCATCGAGGAAGAGAACGAGCGCCTCGCCACTTTGTGGTATCTTCCCCAGGAGCGCGGCCGCCTCTTTCCGTGCATCGGCCAGACGACCGACAGCGAGGTAAACGCGCACCATACTTAATCGGGTCGCATTATCATCAGGCGCAAGCTCGAGCGCCTTGATCAGAAAAGATCCGGCGCGCAGCGGAGCGCCTTCCTCCGCCCACATCGTGCCCAATCGAGCATAAGCAGTGGCGTTTTGCGGATCCACCCGTAGCAGATTCAAGAACTCAATGCGCGCTTTGTCGTAATTGCCCGCCTTGTAGTCCCGCTCTCCCGCCTCCGTGTAACGCCTGGCTTTGGCGCCCGCGCTGCAACCCGGCTCCATCAGAGCGAGGCCGGCGAGTAAGATCAAAGACAGGACTAGCCTCATAAATCGTTAGCTATTCGCGAGAGATATTGAGCTTCTCCATCAACTCATAAAAAGTCGGGCGACTGATCCCGAGTTCGGCTGAGGCCGAGCTAATTCGGCCAAGATGTTTTTTCAGCGCCTGCTGCACCATCTCCTTCTCCAAGTTCTCGCGTGCTTCCTTCAATGTTATAGTGCCGGAGGCATCCGAAGTTAACTCAAGGTCGGCGGCCGTGATTCGCCTGCTGTCGGCCATGATGACGCCCCGCTTTACCCTGTTCTGTAGCTCGCGCACGTTGCCCGTCCAGCGGTGACAATTGATCGCGCGCAAAGCTTCTGGCGTGAAAGTCAGATTCTTTTTACCATTTTGCGCCCCATATTTTTGCAGAAACTCCTGGGCCAGGAGCGCGGTATCGTCGCCACGCTCCCGGAGAGGGGGCAGGCTAATCACGACCACGGCCAGGCGGAAATACAGGTCTTCGCGAAACCCCCCCGTTTTTATCTTCTCTTTCAGGTCCGCGTTAGTCGCCGCGATGACACGCGCGTCACTCGCCAGCTCTTGCCGGCCGCCCACGCGCTGGAACCTTTGTTCCTGCAGGAAGCGCAATAGTTTTACCTGAATACTAGGCGGCAAATCTCCGATCTCATCCAGGAACAATGTTCCGCCAGCTGCGCTCTCGGCCAACCCTTTGCGCTGGCTGGTCGCACCGGTGAAAGCGCCCTTCTCGTGGCCGAAGAGCTCGCTCTCGAGCAGGTTCTCGGGAATGGCGTTGCAGTTAATGGGAACGAACGGCCCTTCCTTGTGCGTGCCCCGTCGGTGAATAGCCAGCGCCGCCATCTCCTTACCCGTGCCACTTTCCCCTAGAAGCAGGACGGGCGCGGTCGTCGTCGCCACCTTGCGAATAAAAGCAAACACTCCCTGCATCTGGGAGCTGGTGCCGAGCATGTCTTCGAAGGTATCGAGCCGACTACTTCTCTGTAGATTACGATACTCTTCTTCGAGTTCGGCCAGATACACCGAACGGCGAAGAAGTAGTTTCAACTCATCTGTGTCGATCGGTTTGCACAGAAAATCGTAGGCGCCGGCGCCCACCGCCTGAAGTGCATTCTTCTTTTCGCTCTGCCCTGAGACTACGATAACCTTCGCCACCGAGTTGACGTTAAGTATTGCCGATAACGTAGCCAAACCTTCGTCTGGATCGTTTGGACGCGGTGGCAAGCCGAGATCGAGAAGAGTGACCACGGGCTTATGCTTGTCGTATGCGCTCAGGGCCGCGGCGCGATCCTCCGCCATCACCACTTCGTAATCCTGACTTAGCGCCCATTTCATCTGGGTACGGATGGCTTCATCGTCGTCGACAAGGAGGATAGTCATGACTTGTTAATCGGCAGCGCCACCTGAAAATCGGTCCCCTTCCCCAGCTCACTTTGAACGCGCAGATGACCGCGATGCGCTTCCACGATCATTTTTGTCTGAAACATTCCGATGCCAAGCCCTTTCTTCTTCGTCGTCTGGAAAGGACGGAAAAGAAAATCGCGCACGAACTCTGGCGCCATGCCGCAGCCGTTGTCCCTGACCGACAAGATAACCCAGCCATCGCTTTCCGCCGTCTTCACCTCAATGCGACCGATCTCGCCGACGGCATCGCGCGCATTAAGCAGCAGGTTCGTAATTACGCTGCGCATCTGCTCGACATCAGCAGAAACGTGCGGCAATACTCCCAGCTCCTTATTGATTTCTATCCCAGAACTGCCATTCACCGCTTGTAGTTCCTGGCTGACGAGCGCATTCAAATCAATCTCTTCCGGCCGAAGCTCCAGTTTATTTCGCACGGCGCTGAGACGTTCGATGATCTGGTTGATCCTGCTCGTGGTCTCACCAATTCCGCGCAAGGCGTCGGCCCGGAATTGGGGGTCATGGTAATGGACGGGGAAATTCTGCAACATCAGGTTCAAAGTGGATGCGGCGTTCTTCAAATCGTGCACAAAGAAACTAGAGATCGTCTGGAAAGCTTCCAGCTCCTTACTCAACACGATCGTGCGCGCGAGACGAAGGTTAAGCAGGTTGGATGCTATCTGGTCGCCGATACATTCAAGTAATTCAAACTCTTCAGCCGTGTAGGACAAACCGCTGACACGGTCGGCCAGAATAGTCGCGCCCAACCAGCGATCACCCGCGAACAGCAGAACGCAAATCGGATTGCCCCCGGTCTGGAAGTGGGCGCCGCTGATTTCGCGCAATGCCGGAGCCCAACTTTCCTTCGCTCTCTCTAGATCGAATACCCTGTTTGCTTTTATTCCGGGCAGAACTGGAAAAGCTAACGAGCGCTCGGCTGCTTCGTTGCGGGAACGTGCCGTCGATGCGGCCAGGGTTAGTCGCCCCTTGTCCTCGTCGAACAACCAAACGCTGACCGACAAGACATTGAACGTCTGCGAAATTAACTGCGCCGCCGCCGCGCTTAGACTCTGGTCATCCATCGCACTGGCAGTCGAGTGAGTGAATCGTGTCCAGACTTTGCGAGAATCGTAGCGTGGCCGTTGAAAATGGTGGCTGATAAAACCCTTTGTGCGCTGCCGCAACCTTTCCGACAACAACAACACCGCCAGCAGCGCGATCCCGAGCAGCACAAAAAACGCCTGCAATTCGAAGGCCCCCGCGCCCCCGGTGCGCGCGACAACCTGCGCCAGCACTCCGACGATAAACAGATAGCCACCCGCCAAGAGCACCGTGATCGATGTTTGCAGGACAGCGCGGGAAGGATAAACGTCGATCTCGGCGAAGCCGCTGCGGAAATATGCCACCGCCATCAATCCACAGCCGATAAGCAACGCCACTGTCTCCAATTGCGTCGGCAGAACATTGTCGCTCCCGGAAAAAATCAGCGTCTGGCTTCGAGTGTAAAATCGCGCGCCGAGGTTAACCGCGAGTCCGAGAATCAGGAATTTTATCCGCCACTGCATGGTGCCCACAGCAGCGCGGAATGTTCTTTCCAGATTCATCAGGATGAGGATCGTGCCAAGAAGGATGGTTCCGTTGATAACCTTGGCCGCCATGCCGAAATGGAGCCAGACTTGCCCGCTTTCGTGAGCCCGCGCATCGATCAACTCGTACGGCAATAAGAGCGCCGCTCCTAATGGCACCATCGCAGCTCCGGCGATCAGTGGAATCCAACGCCGGAAGGATGCTCGAGCGTTGCCGCGCGAATAAACAACGCTAAAACAGAGCCACAGCGTGGTGAGGCTGGCCTTTACTCCCAGCCCGAAGTCGCGGATTTGCGTCAGTTTTTCCAGCTCGATTTCCTGCAGCGCTATTCCACCGAGAATGGCATCGACAGCAAATCCCGCCATCCCGAGAGCGAAGCACCAACTGGCAAGATTGTTTCGTTTTAAAAAGAGCCCCGCCGCGGCCAGAAGCAGGCTGAACCCTGCCGCGACAAATGGCAGCGTCGATACCGAATTCACAAGTGCCACATTTTGAGCTGAGCCGATGCCCCAACCTTCCTACCAGCCGTGGTTGAGGATAGCGCAAGAGACATGCCGGGTCGACACGTCCGGCACAAATGGCAGGTGAATTCGTGCTCCGCGGCCAACCCGGCACCGAAACGCGAAGAGGCGTTCACCGTGGCGCACGCCGGCGCTCGCACTCGATCGGTTAAAACAAGGATTGGGGAACGAAAATCACGTCGCCGTCGCGGACATAAAACGGTTTCGTCGGTTCACCGCGCAAGATCGGGGTCAAATCGAGCACCTGGCTCTGTTGCACACTCTGCACCGTTCGAATTAAACGCACCGATTTCATGTTGCCGAAAGGAGTCGGCCCACCCGCCTGCATGATCGCCTGCAATACCGTCGTCGGTTTATCGAAAGCAACCCTGTCGGGCTTGGTCACAGCCCCAGAGATGACCACTTGTGCCGGCGCATTTTCCAGGCTGACGAGCACTTCGCTGTTCTTCAATTGCGATTTGTACAGCTGCAACAAATCATTCTGCAGCCCCACCACCGTTTTGCCCGCCGCATCTACTTCGCCAATGAGAGGTAGACTCAGCTTTCCATCAGCCCGGATTTTTTGCGATTGGTTCAACTCCGTCGCCCCGCTGAAATTCAGGCGCACGGTATCGCCGGGAGCAAGCGTTACGCGCGCGGGCGGGGCGGCCTGGCTGGCGAGGTTCGTGCCTACTGTGGTTGATTGACACCCTGCGCCAAGAAGGAGCGCGACGGCGGCGGGGGCAAGCGCGGGAAAGAACTTGAGGAATGTGCTGGTGCTCGATGGCTTCATTAACTGGCTGTATACAGCAATCGCACGGTAGAAAGCAAGCGGACTGCTGCGGGCGGCAAGTCGAATCAGGTAAATCTTGTTGGTCGAGGTAAATCTCCTCCTGTCATGCTCGATTGTCGTTCTTTCTTACAAAACCGAAAGAATCTGAGAAATTCAGATATCCGCGGAAGATTGAATATTTGACTTTTGTATCCGGCACAAAGCCAAACGCTAACCCTCAATAGCGCCGGGTTTCTGGCTTGGCCGCAATGATACTGGCCTGATCCATGCTGAGACCGAACTTCACCCACACCAGCAGATGAGATCATTCAATTTCCCTCTCGTTGTCGCCGCTATATGCGTTGGCCTCCCATCCTTGGCCAGAGCGCACCCAGGCGTCTTCACCATTCAAGACGTTCATCTCGATATCCCAGCGACTGTTTTTACGGCACGTCCATTCAACCTTATGCCTAGCCCTGCCGTCAATCGGAGCGTGCCAGACAACGGAGCGACGGCAATGTTGCTGGGCGGCACGCTAGCCGGCCTTTTTCTCTTGCGCCGTTATCTGAAGCGCTAGAATACATTTTCGCTGGCTTCGCGGGGCGAGTGTCCGGCAGGGGCGCTCCTTTGCCGTCTGTCATTGTCAGGAAGCCTCCTTTCTTCACCGCGACGGAGCCACCACAGAAAGAAAAATAACGGTAGAAGTGAGGCCCCGAAAAAGACCGGTCCACCTCGTCGATGAATCACACTGTGGATCATGTGCGGACCGATGTGGACGCAAAGTAAGGAGATGGTCAGAATGCGAATTCCATTGCGCAAAAGGCCAAGCGGAATGACAAGAGCCACCAGCGCAACTCGCCGCCACGGCGTGGCTAGGAACAAGTAAGAAGCGAGCAGGCTGGTAATGAACAACACGAAGCTGGATCTTATGCCGCTGCATTCTTTTGCTACTTCGATCGAAATTCCGGGCAACTGAAAGACAGCGCCATCGCGCAGCACTGGCGTTCCACTTAGTGTGAAAAGAAAGTTAGCGACTTCAGCCGAAGCAACTTTGGAGGCGTTCTCCAGATAGTCGGCCAGCGCATCTGGCATGGGCACGAAGAAAATTAGAAAGGCGACCGGAAATGCGGCCGCCCGCAGCCATGCTCGGCCGAGAAAAAGGAAGGCGCCCACCCAAACAAAACAGACGAAGGCCGATGCCATGAGCGTCAGATAGTCGTTCTGGCTGATCGAAGCGCGAGAGAATTTCAGTGCGACCGCGAGACTGGCGATACCAGCAACAGCTAAAGCTACGACCCATCCGGGGGCCGCAACGTAGCTCCTGGGGAAACCATTCCAATGAATTCTGATCAGGTAGGCGCAGACAAACGGGATTAGCAACGTATGCGAGCTGAGATTACTCGCGGCGGCGCTGCGCACGAGGGCGCACAACGGAACGGCAAAGACAATCATCAATGCCGCGAGATACAGAAGAAAAACGCGGAATCTTCTGTTGAAAGCTAAATCTCCGGGGGAAGAATCCGACGCTTTTGAGCCTGGCGTAAATGTCTTCCAACTAATCACGTGGTCTTCGATCTAGGCGCAGTGCTAAGAGCAATCTCTTCTCAGGTTACGATCCCGTCTGCCTTTCCAGAGAAACACCTTTGCGGGCAAGAGTGTCGCGAATCTCATCATAACTTCGTAGGGTTTCGATTTCGCTCAGGTCGAAATCCAGCGCGAAAGTTCCTTGTAGCTCCCCGATCAACTGCACCATGGCCAGAGAATCCCAAGCCGGAATATTTCGCTGAGTCAGCTCTTCTTGAGGGACGTTCTCTGCAAGATCGAAAAAATCGACCAACAATCGGCGCAACGGATCGTCACTTTCCATACATGCCGTTTTTTGAAGCTATCCACGAAGGCCACTTTGCCGCTGCCACCGGATCCAGAGCATACGTTGTTGCGAAGGAATCTTCGGTGACGCGTTTTAGACCAAGGCGATCGTATAGCTCTGAGACGATGCTGTTTTTAGCCGTTGGAATGTAAGAGGCTTTCAGTCTTGTCGCATTTTTCTGAATGGCACGCCGCACAAAATCTGCCCAGAGTGAATCTTCGACCCCGCGTCCCAGCGCGCGACAACTGACCAGAAAGCTGTCGATCTCTAGCGTCCTTCCATTCTCTACTGGAACAGCTAACAGAGCTGCAACGATCCCCTGATCACCAAACTTGTCGCGCAACCTTAACGCTAACGCGATGCATCCAGACTCCAGCAATCTTTGTAACTCAGCGTGAGAATGACGCCTGGTCGTGAGATTAAACTGATTCGTTTTGCCCAGCATGCTCACGACTCGTTCCATGTTGGCCGGCCCGATTTCTTCTATGGCAGCCTCCATTCCGAGTGATCGAAGAAAAGACTCCAAGTCATCTCCGTGCGCCTGCGCGTCACGGGCGCCACGCACAGAGTAATCGGCATGACGCGTGCGATCCTCAGCGGTAATGCTTAACGAATCGAAGGCGTCTGTTTCCCACAGCGCGCGCAGCATTTGCAGAGGGTCGCCGCTTTCGTTCAGAATTCGAACTTCCGGAATCATCTGGCGCATTTGTTCGCGTTCGTAGTCTGAGTCATCGAGGAAGACGAAACTATCCAGGCCCAGACCAAGTTCGTGCGCAGCCGCGCGCAGGTTCTCGTGTTTGTGGTTCCAGTCGACCTGGCGAACGGTGAAATCATCCCATTTCAAAAGCATCTCTGGCAACGAATCAAAGGCGAGGCGCGCGTCCGCTTCGTTGTTCTTCGACAGGAGTACGAGGAGGATTCCGCGATTTCGCAACTCGACCAGTTCCCGTTGAATACGGAGATGAACATTACCGGGGAAATCATGACCGAGTTGTAGCCCGTTCACGCCGTCCTCTCCGACTACGCCTCCCCACAAGGTGTCATCGAGATCAAGGGCCAGCACTTTGGCGCGTGGAAATATCAGTGGGCGCAAACAACGCGCCAGAAACAAACCAAACGCCATTTGGCCTTGGGCGCTTAATGGTTGGCGCGCCATGAAATCGAGCAAGGGATCGGTGTAATTTTTGCCACCACTTGCGGCCCAGGCACAAACATCCAGAATATGGACGCCGCCTTCGTTGCTCGTAAGCTCGTAGATCGCCTGGTTGACACGACCTACGGCGCTGAACGCGCCCGTTGAATATTGCGAGGCAAAGATGGGGTTGGCCATGTTTTGCGGTAGCGCCAGAGTAGAGAGAAATAAAGGCATACCGGGGGCGTGACGCTTGTGCAGGCTAACGACTCGCCGCATTCGCTGAATGGCGTCGTCCACCGGGGACCGGTCTGGAAAAGCATGAGAGAGCGGGAAAAGAACCTCGGGCGCGAACTCTTCGACTCGCCATAAGACGACGCGAGCGTTTGGTATCTCGGTTGAGCTGCGATCAGTTGTGCCTGATACATACCCTTCAATATCGTTGAGCGGCGCCAGTTGCAGTTGCGCCTGGCAAGGAAGGCAGCTCAGCGCGAGCTCCAGTGTAGGTAGAACAGGCTCGAGGCTATAAGTGCTGAGTAGCTCTACCTTAAACTGAGTTCCGCGCAGCTCCGGAGCCAGCTGCCCAAATAATCGCAGCGCGCGACGAACCTTGGCGAGACGCGCGGTTTCGACCGCTTCCATGATCGCCTGGCGAGTTTGGCTGGGAAAGTCGCGTATCCAAAACTCGACGTTGCTCATGGTATGAGAAACCCTGATAGCTCGAGAAAGAACGAGCCAATCACGTGCTATTACCGAGTTTTGCCAGCAGGGCGCCGCGGTCAAACTTGCCGTTGGCGTTAAGTGGAAAATGAGGGAGCAGCCGAATACTCCGCGGCACCATATAGAAAGGCAGCGCCGACTTCAACTGTGCCAGCAACCCTGCCACGTCAAGAGTTTCCGTCTGAACAAACGCTTCAATTCCGTCTGCACCGCTACCGGACAAGGGCCAGCCGAGGGCGACCACGCCGTCGACCCCGGAAGATTTGCGGATGGCCGCTTCCACTTCGCCCAGCTCGACGCGGTGGCCCAGCACTTTGATCTGACTATCGAGCCGACCCAGATATAAAAGCGGACCGTCCGGCGCGCGACGCTGAACGCGATCGCCCGTCCGATAGAATGTCCCGATTTGGCCAGGAAGACGGACGAAGGCGCGTTCTGTTTTCTCCTCATCGCGCCAATAACCGGGCGTGAGCTGCGGTCCAGTCATAACGAGTTCCCCATTTTTTCCCTCTTCGACCTCGCGCAAGTCGCGGTCGACAATCAAAGCTTTCATACCATCGAACGGTTCACCGATCGGCACGATACCTCGCTCGCACTCGGCCGGTGAAGACGCGTCATCCCACTTGTAGGCCGTGCATGCGATCGTCAGCTCAGTCGGCCCATAAATATTTTCGATGACGGAATTTGGAGCCGCCCTCCTCCAGTCCCGCGCCACTTCCACTGGCAATGCTTCCCCACAAAAAAGACTCAATCGCAAACCCGGATACATGTTTGGCTTGAGCACGCCGAAGCGCCGCATGAACACTGCCATCGAAGGAACTGAAAACCAAACGGTGAGTTGTGCTTCGTTGATAAAGGCGCCCGGTTTAATGAGCTGCTTCTGGCTGGGACAGCAAACACAGGCACCATTCTGCCAGGCCACAAACATGTCGTGGGCGGACAAGTCGAAGGTCATGTCAAACGTTTGCGAAACCCGATCCTCGCTGGTGAATCGATAGCGTTTGCTGACAAACTTTACGTAATGGAGAACGTTTGCCTGCGAAACCATTACCCCCTTCGGTTCGCCCGTGCTTCCTGAAGTAAAAAGAAGATAGGCTATGGCATCCGGTGAAACTTCGACCGGCCTCCAGTTCTGGGACGGAGCAAGATCATGGGCGCCCACAAAGCGGTGCGAAGGAAAACGGGTGGCCAGCTCGGAGGTTTCGCCTCGGTCTGGGAGGAGGATAAGGAACGACTTATCGATACCGCGAAGGATTTCCTCCAGTTGCGACTCAGACGCCCCATCCACCACCAAAGATTCGCACTCCGATCTCAGGAGCATTAGCCGGGTACGCTCGATCGGGAACGTCCGATTTAATGGCACGTAGCCGTGTCCCGACATGAGCGCGCCCAGGACTCCGGCGTAAGCCGTTTCGGAACGATACGCGAACACCGCGGTCAGCTGAGCATTGTTTGCTCGCCGCCGGAGTTGAAGCGTCGCCGCGATCCGTCTCGCTCTATCTGCTAATTCCTCGTACGAAACTTCTCTGCTAACCCGAACAGCCGGGCGCGTCGGAAACTGCCTCGAAGACTCATCGAAGCTGCGCCAAAGCATCAGGCTCGTCTTGGCAGAATCATCCATGAGAATCTTTAACCCTGGTTTAGCAGAGGTGATAATAAGATTATCGGCTTAACTCAGAGCGAAACCTTCATCCACTGCCGAAGCCCAGATTGGAGACACCGTCTCCCGCTTGTTCCGTTAAGGAACCTCGTAGACGTCGAACAACGCCGTTCCCTCGGAGCCGTTTCGTCCTCGCACGACTACGGTATATCGGCCGGGAGGCAACCTCAGAGCGCAGGCTGATTCACTGGGGAATTTCGGTGCGAGTCCGCTTCGCACGATCTCAGCCGCCTGGGGTGGATTGGCCTGCCAGTCCTCGCTGTAGCTCACGAGATTACCCTCCTGGTCGAATACGGCAAGAGACGGATCCCGCAGGACGTGGGCGATTCCATAGGGGAGAAGGGAAGGCCCGAGCGCACGCAAAATGACGTTGGTCTGGGTCCGTCCGTGAACGATAAAGCCGCCGATGAGCAGGTCGTTTATTTCCACGAAGGCGCGAATACTGACGTTGGTAAGTTTCGAGCGGTGGTTGCCGGTAACGTCATATACTTCGGCCAGAACCTTGCCATAACCACCTTCGCTTCCCCGAACGATCGCGCTGTAAGAGCCAGGCGGCAGCTGGATGGCGATGGCCGGCTCCGAATCGTTGAATGGCCGAAACGCGCTGTAGGGACCAGGCGGGCCGAAAAGCTCGGGCTGGGAATCGCGCCAATTGTCGTTAGAAGCCAGCAACACCCCTTTGGAGTCGTGCAGCTCGAGCGACGGATCTGGCAGGCCGGTTTTAACTCCGAAACGCTCCAATGACCGCCCCAATGCCCGGAGGATGATTGTCTTGGGCCGATCGCCCTTGATGACAAAGCCACTGACCACGGCCTCGCGGTTTGGCCCGATATGGCCAAGGCCGGATCCATTTTGGAATCCCCCTTCCCCTTGGCCGACACCGAAGGCAATGGCAAGGCTGATGCCTTCGTCGCCACTGGCGGAGTTCCCGGTGAACGGAGTAGCGGTGAGAGTGTGTTCTCCGGGAGAAAGTGCACCGTTGTCGTAGTTCCCGCTTTGATCGCCGAAAAGCGCAAAGGGAGGCACATTCTCCACCTGCACCCGTGCCTCTCCGTCGTAAGCGAATCGTACGCTGCCGACATCACCGGAATTGGTATTAGCGCGAATGTTCAGGTGCGATGCAGACAATTCATCGCGGTTGATGACGGCCCCTTCGACTAACGTTTCGTAGCCCGGAACTGGCAGGTTCGTATCCGCGTCGATGAGGGTAAAGCTGGTGACAGCCTGAGTCCCCGATGGCGTGGGAGAAGGGGAGGGTGTCGGGGTTGACGAAGGCGTCGGCGTCGAGGAGGGCGAAGGCGTTGCTGTCGGCCGTGGCGTGGGTGTAGAAGTGGGCGTCGGACTTACTGTCGGCGACGGGGTAGCAGTAGGCGTAGGTCTCGGTGTCGGTGTCGGTGTCGGTGTCGGTGTCGGTGTCGGTGTCGGTGTCGGTGTCGGTGTCGGCCTCGGAGTCGCTGTCGGGGATGGCGTCGGTGTGGGTGTCGGCCTTGGCGTTGCCGTAGGTGACGGCGTAGGGGTTGGATTCGGCTCCCCAAACAAAGCGCGTAGTTTCGTCGACGTAGCACTCTCATCGCCGGTGACCAGGTAGTAGGCCATGCCTGAGTCTGAGCAATCGAATGTGCTTTTCGCTGCCGCGAGACCACGCTGCCAAAGCCAGTTGAGTTTAGGATCGCTGGAATCTCTTAGCCAAAAGAATTCGCTGTATGGGCGGTCCAGCCCGGCGTTTTGGTCCTTAATGTGATCGAGATTGGCTCCCAAGCCCCCCAGCATGGCATAGCTGTAACGCGTTCCAGTTAATCCTTCCGCGGCCCCGTCACTGGCCGCGTGCGTATCGTTCCAAGCCGAATGCGAAATAACAGTGACGAATTGCCGAGCCGAGGAGTTTGATTGGGCTAATGCCAGACCGATCACCTGCATCGGCCCGGCTGCGAGGATGGTGAGGCGATTGCTGCCGCTGGATTGATTGATGGCGCCGGCGAGCGCGCTTACCGCTGCGTCTCGGTTGGCGGTGACATCGAAGAATACATTCGAACGAAAGCCGGTCCAAATGGTCGCCGTACGCTCGGCGCTGGTGCGCATCTCTGCTTCTCGCGCGGAATCGGATTGCCAGTAATGATCGTTATACCCGTAATAAACCAGCTTGGGAGCGTTTCCCGTTTTACTCAAGATGGCGATGGACAATGCTGTCGCGCAAATGTCGTCACGATCGTGATAATTCCCATCCGAGCTGATGGCGACGCGTTCAAAGGCTCCCGCAGCGAACGCGGATTGAACACACGTCGCAATACAAAGGCATACACCGAGTGCGAGAAAACGGTGTTGTAGTGATAGATTGTGGCGTCGCGGGTGGATGCGGCTTGGGTGAGCAGAAGGCGTACCGATCGTCCAAAGCTCGGCCGCTGATTAAAAAATAGCGGATGACATTTTGGCGGGCGAAACGCTTCCGCGCGTTCGGTTGGGGTCTTTTTTTACAGACGATACCTATGATTTCTCCTTTAATTTTCCCCGCCAAATTTCCTTGCTCTTTTGCCCCGATTCAGATAAAACATGCGCCTGATTTCCAACGACCGGTGATTAATACGACGCGCCCGAAACCAGGGGTTTGTACAGGGGGGCCGCGGTGGCCACTGTCGCTGCTGGTGATCCTTTTCATCCCCGCCTTAACCGCTCTTGCCCAGAGCGGTAGCACGGTGAGGATTAACTGCGGGGGGTTCGCTTACACCGACACCGCCAGCCATATCTGGTCAGCGGATAAATATTTCTCCGGCGGGACGAAAAAGACTTTTAGCCAGTCGGTGGCGGGGACGAATGATCCGACGCTGTATCAGTCAGAGCGCTACGCGCCGACTCTCTCATACAACGTCCCCGTGACGAACGGGACCTACACCGTCACGCTCGATTTTGCCGAGATGTATTTTACCTCGCCAGGGCAGCGCGTATTCAGCGTCGCTCTTGAAGGCCAGACCGTCATCCAGAACTTCGATATTTATGCGACGGCTGGGGCGAACACCGCGGTGCAGCGCAGCTTCGTCGTCAGCGTCACTGACGGCACGCTCAACATAGTGGGCACCGCCAGCACCAATAACGTGAAGTTCTCCGCTATTGAAGTCGTTCCCAGTTCTAACCCCACTCCAACGCCAACGCCCACTCCGACTCCGACGCCAACGCCGACTGCCACACCGACCCCTACTCCGACCGCGACTCCAACTGGTAGTACGGTCAGGATTAACTGCGGCGGTCCCGCTTACACCGATACCTCCAGCCGCACCTGGATAGCTGACAAATATTTTTCTGGCGGGTTAAAAAAGACTTATACTCAATCGGTCGCCAATACCAGTGACCCGACATTGTATCAAACGGAGCGCTATGCCCAGACGCTCTCTTACAATGTGCCCGTAACCAACGGCTCCTACACCGTCACACTCGATTTCGCCGAGATGTACTTTACCTCCGCCGGTCAACGCGTCTTTAGCGTCGCCCTCGAAGGCCAGACCAAGCTGCAGAACTTCGACATCTTTGCCGCCGTCGGCGCAAATACGGCGGTGCAACGCAGCTTCGTCGTCAGCGTCACCGATGGCACGCTCAACATTGTCGGGACCGCCAGCGTCAATAACGTAACGTTTTCCGCGATTGAAATAGTTCCTAATTCCAACCCGACGCCGACGCCTACCCCCACTCCTACACCCACGGCGACACCTACTCCGACTGCGACACCAACGCCGACGCCCACTGCTACTCCCGGCGGTCCTGTTCGCATCAATAGCGGCGGACCTAACTACACGGATACAGTTGGTCAGCTTTGGGCAGCCGACGTCTACTTCAATGGAGGGAGCGTCGCCAGTTATCCTCAGACCGTTTCCGGGACTTCGGATTCCACCCTGTATCAAACGGAGCGCTGGGCTCCTGCCGTTAGCTATAACATCCCGGTAGCGAATGGTAACTACGAGATCACGCTTCTTTTTGCCGAGAACTACTTCAATGCCGGCGGCCAGCGTGTTTTCAACGTCAGTATCGAGGGACAAAATGTGCTTACGAACTTCGATATCTGGGCATTGGCTGGCAAGAACGCGGCGCTCCAGCGAACTTTTGTCGCGACCGTTAGCGATGGTGTTCTCAACATCGCCGCGACGGCGTCGGTAAATAACGCCAAGTTTTCCGCCATCGAAGTCGTCCCCAAAGTCGGCGATCCTTATCTGCACCCCGTGCCGCAGGTGCCGCCATACGTGGTCGATTACGACGGCAATGGAAACGAGCTGGTGCCTCTCACGGGCGATCAATCGCACACGCACCAGTCCGGCCATCAGCTCGCAAGCTGGACGTGGACAGAAGGAAGCACGACACTTGGAACTTCAGCCGATATCAGTGTTCCATTCAACCTCGGCCAACACACTGTAACTCTGACCATCGGCGATGATAATAACCCGCCCCGCACGGCGTCGGATACCGCCACCTTTACCGTCTATCCTATCAACGCCGTCGGCGGATTGTTGGCCAGTTATTACTCGGCGGGGTCCATTCCCCTCGCGACCTTGATTGATTCTTTGCCGAGCTCGCCTAACTACGAAGAAGTACTATCGTCGGCGGAAATCGATAGCCTCGGTGGAGCCATTGGCGGATCGCCTTTTACCTCGAACGTGGTCGCAGTAATGGATGGTAAACTGAACGTGCCCAACACTGCCACCTATCAGTTCACACTCACTGGCGGCAGCACCACCCGTCTCTTCGTCGACGGGACGCAAGTGACAACAGCGATCTCGTTAGCAGCCGGAAGCCACACCATTCAGGCGCGGTTCGCCATCGATGATAGCTCGTTGCTGCCTGCCATTGTTAGCGCCAGCATTAATGGTGGATCGACTACACCGCTCAACCCGTCGAGGCTGACTCACAACGAAACCAACCTCAAGCCATTTATCAACTCAATGCCGACGTCGGGTTCCCCGCAAGGAGGCGAGTCGATAATTATCAGCGGCCTCGGATTCTTCCCCGCGGGTTCGGTGCAAGTGAACTGGGGAAGCACTACGCTATCTGGCTCCAGCATTGGCGTCAGTCCTAATTCAATTCAGCTCACGGTGCCCAGCGGTTCCGGAACAGTCAATGTCACCGTGCAAACTCCGAACGGCACGAGCAACGCCATCGCTTATACCTACGTGCAAGGTCAGGTTCCGATTATCTTCAACGCCGCTGTCTCGGTCGCGACTTTGACCGATCCGACCCAGGCGGCCTGGGGACCCGATGGAAGGTTCTATGTCGGCTCGGATGTCGGAACGATCACTATTTACACCTTTGATGACAACTACAACGTCACCAATACCCAGGTCGTCAACACGATTGGCAACCTTTCGAACAATTCCATCCTCGGCCTGGCTTTCAATCCCTACGATCCTCCCAGCCCGGTGAAGATCTATGTGGGGCACGCACAACTCTATGCCGAAGGTGGTGGATCCTTTACCGGATCAGCTCCCTACAATGGCCAGATATCTGTGCTCACCGGCCCGAATTTCACCACCGCGCTGCCGTTGCTGACAAAGTTGCCCGTATCGAATCACGATCACGCCATTAATGGGATCACTTTCGATAACAACGGTGACCTGCTCTGGGCCAATGGCGGAAACACCAATGCTGGCATTCCCGATCCGGCCCTGGGCACTTTGCCGGAATCGCCCCTTTCTGGTGCAATTCTCAAAGCGCGGATCACCAAGCCAAACTTCAACGGCAACCTCTCCTACGAGGAAACGGCCACCGGTAATACAAATAATGATCAGGTCTTTGGAGATCGAGTAGATGTTGCGCCCGGGGTTGATGTTTCAGTTTATATCCCGGGGTTAAGGAACCCGTGGGATATCGTTTGGACAACTCGCGGCGTCCTCTACGGTACTGATAATGGTGCGGACCCTGGGTTCGGTTCGGCTTCTACTTCCGCTACTACCCAAGGTCCCGCCCCAAATGCTGGCGACGAGATCAATCACCTGGTCGAAGGTCATTACTACGGCCACCCGAACCGCAATCGTGGTCGCTACGATAATCGGCAGAATGTTTATCATCTCCCCACTGACCCCGAAACCTTTGCCCAGTATAACGGGCCTCCCATGGCCACGATCAGTTCGTCCAGTGACGGCATCGATGAATACCGCGCCACTACCTTTAACAGCCAGATGCGCGGTAACTTGCTGGCGCAACATTGGAAAGGCGAATTGTATCGCGGTGTTCTCGCTCCGGATGGGCGTTCGCTACAAAGCGTGACGATCCTCGCCAATGGTCTGGGCTTGGATGTCGCGACGGGTCCGGGCGGGGCCATCCTTAGTATGGACTA
Source organism: Chthoniobacterales bacterium (assembly GCA_038207045.1). Taxonomy (GTDB): domain Bacteria; phylum Verrucomicrobiota; class Verrucomicrobiia; order Chthoniobacterales; family UBA10450; genus AV69. The sequence goes on along the minus strand of JBBRAF010000002.1, from coordinate 72,781 downwards.
CTCCAATAGTCGCATCCTTGTGCTCAAGCCCAACGACAGCGGCGCGACGGGTATGGTCGCCTACGACATTTTTCCGTGGCGCGCGCGCGCGGATGGCACTGTTCCGTTCACCATCGGCGGCAGCGGTTTTGGAAGCCTCGGCAATACCAGCGTCACGATCGGTGGCCAGACGGCGACGCTCACTTCCGTTTCATCGACGCGAATTAAAGGATTGATTCCGGCGAAATCATCGCCTTCCGCGCAGATGCTCGATGTCGTCGTTCAGTCCGGTGTATCCTCTTCCACAATCTCACAGGCTTTCCGCTACGTGCAGGGCACGAGCAATGGCAACGGCATTTGGACAAGCGGACCTTCGTTGCCGGTCAGCATTGGAGAAGTTTCCAGTGGGGTAGTAAACGGCGTGCTCTACGTCGTGGGCGACGATACGACCGTGACGATGGCGTACGACTTGAAGGCGGGAACGTGGCGCAGCGATCTAGCCGTCCGTCCATTTCCAGGAAATCACCACTCGGCTGAGGTAATCAATAACAAGCTTTATCTCTTTGGAGGATTGACCGGCGGCTCAGAGGGTAAAGTACAGATTTACGATCCGGCGACCAATAGTTGGGGCCAGGGCACTCCGGCACCCTATGCCGCCGGCTCGGTAGCTACTGCATACATCGGCGGCAAGGTATACATGGCTGGAGGCATCACCGGATCTTCTACGGTCAATACCGCCGCCGTTTATAATCCAGCCACCGATACCTGGAACTCAATGGCTTCTATGCCTGCAGGTCGCAACCACACCGCGGCCGGCACTGACGGAAGTAAGATGTACGTATTCGGCGGAAGGACGGGCGGTAACGTCGTTTCGATCGGTTTCGACGACACGCAGATTTATGATCCGGCCACGAACACCTGGCAGTGGAGCGGTCAATCCGGTTCGACCATTGCGCCGGTGCCGCAACCGCGAGGCGGAATGGGTAAAGCTGCCTTCTACGGTAACGAGCTCTATGTCATGGGCGGAGAAACGACTTCCGCGGGCACGGGAGACGTCGCGGGCAATGTCTATAATCGCGTCGACGTCTACAATCCCATCACTAACAGCTGGCGGCTTGAGGCAAACCTCCCCACGGCTCGCCACGGCATTGCACCTTTCGTTGCCGATAGCAGAGTTTGGGTAGCTGGCGGTGGAACTCAGGCCGCGCATTCGAATTCTACCGTCTTCGAAATCTTCGCGCGCTAAATCCTTCGCCACAGGCAGCGACCGCGCTTGCCCACGAAAGGGAGCCGCATTCTCCGAAATTATGCGACCGCGAATTTACTCGGCGTTCCCCTGCGAACGTGCTTTGAAGATAAGGGCGTTGACCGCACCCGCGAACTTTTCCACTCCGCCTTCAATGTAGCCTACACGACCAAGCTCGTTTCCTTGCGGTGTTAAAACCACTACGGTGGGGAACTCTTCTATCTTATATCTCTCCGCTAATTGCTGATTCTGCACGAGAATATCAGGCGCGCGCTCCTGCGTTTGATAGAAATGGATCTTGCAGAGCAGATAGTTGTATTTCGAATCATCGGTGAACGCCGCCTGATCGAACACCTCCCGATCGAGCTTGAGGCTTTTCAGACTCCAGTCTGTGCCGAGAAAAGCCAGTAACAACGGCCGGTTTGTCTTGCGCGCAATTTCGACAGAGCGGGGAAAATCGGTATCGTCAGTGGAGTCACACCCGCGGCCTGCAGCAGCCGCCGCCAGAACCATTAATACAACGAGTGCAATGCGCTGCCGCCACATTTTACTTTCTAGATCGCAGGCCGGCCTCTGTCAATCACTGATCTGTCTCCTGCTCGTAGCCCTGCTGCTGGCGGGAGGAGTCGTCATAGCTGAGACTTCCCAAGTTTACACCGTCGCCGAAGCTGCCCGGCGGGTCGAGAGCACACTCGACAAAATGAATTCAATTCCTGCAGCCGACGTCGCCGCCAGCGACTCGGTACAAATGTCGTTAACCTTGACTCTGGATCTCATCCGCCAGAAAAGCGTTATGCTTTTCGGGGCGCGCAAGTCCCGCACCGAGCAGATCTACGCGCAGCTGGAGTTCGCCTCGGAAAGGTGGAGTCAGGCCGCTACGAATGAGGTCAGACAAGAATCGTTAGCCCGGCTACGCAAAACCTGGTCGGCGCTGAAACAACAGTTCCCGGCCGAAGCCCTCGAGACGCTTCCCCGGCTCTGGTCCTGCCCGATGCATGGCGAGCTCCTCGAATCAAACGCGGGCACCTGCCCCATCTGTGGAATGGCTCTCGAGCCGGTCTATGTAACGCAGCCACAACTCACCAGCGATCCGATTATTCGCGCCGAGATTATCGCCCCCGGACCGCTCGAAGTGGGCAAGAAAGCCGATCTCCGCCTCCGGCTCACTTTTATGGAAGATCACTCACCCGTCACCCTTGCCGATCTGGAGGAGACCCATACCCGCAAAATCCATCTGCTCATCACCGAGCCAACCGAAACGGACTACCATCACGAGCATCCGGAGTCGCTCGACCATGGCGAATACTCCTTTAGCTTCGTTCCGAAGTTGCCCGGCATTTATCGTGTTTGGGCCGACCTGAAACCGCTTCGCACCCACGTGCAGCAATTCTCTATCGCGGACATTGCGGCCACCACACACGCCGGTCGCCTGCAGGCCGATGAACCGGAGAACAGGCATGCCGAAGTCGACGGATACAAGTTTGATCTCTCATTTGCCAAGCCTGTGGTACTGGCAAGAGATACCGTTGCTGGAACACTTCACGTTCTCAACCCTGCTGGTCGACCCTGCGGCGAGCTCCAGGTGGTTATGGGTGCCTTCGGTCATCTAGTCGGCTTTAGCGATGATTTCTCAACCGTGCTTCACATGCATCCGATCGGTCAACCCCCGACTGCCGCCGATTCCACCGGCGGCCCTGACCTGGCGTTCTACTTCCGATCCAACAAGCCAGGTCTGGTCCGGCTTTTCGCCCAAGTAAAAATTCATGGCCGGGATTTCTTCCCCCGTTTTGTCATAAAAGTGCAACCGCTACAACACCTGCCCGGTTTGTAACGCTGTCTTGCCCGACAAGCGGAATGCCGTGGCTAGTGCGGCTAATATCGAAACGAGACGGATGGTTACGGTCTGACTACGTCGCAACGGGCCAACGCTGTCATTCCGAGTCACGCAGACAATGCCAGCCCGGTTCGGACCGGGGACCTCACCGGCGAAGTGTAAGTGCTCGAGCAAAGAAGACCCTTCGCCGTCTGTTCGACTCAGGACGACAAACGCCTGCTCACGCACTCGCCCGTAGACGCGGGCTCGTTTTCGCCGCACCGGTGCACTAGGTCAGACGCAGTAGATGGTGCCGTGAACACGAAAGCAATCATGAACGTGAGTCGCGTATAGGATTGGCTTTCAGGTCGAGATCGAGCTGCCGCCAGCCCTGGATTGGACGACGCGCCGCACCATCTCTGCCACCGCCGCGGGCGCATATTCCGCCTCCCAAACTCCCAATGCGCGTTGTTGCATGCTTTCATGCTCTCCTTCTACTTCCAGAATGGATCGCAGGGTGGTAGCGACGCTGTTCACATCGTTGATATCGTCGATCTGGACACCCGGATGCGAACGGTAAAGCCCATTATCAGGCATCCGAGCGCTTACCACAATGCAACCGATTTTCATTGATTCATAGAAACGAAATGTTTCTGGACTGGCATTACCAGGAAGACAAAGCGATATCTTGATATTATTAAGAAAGTGCGCGTACTCGGGGACAGCAACACGACTTTCCGAGGTAAGTTCAAGTCGAAAACCTTCGAGTACAGGATGATTGCTTAGCTCCGTTAAAAACTGCTTTCGGTGAGGATACATTCTTCCCAGGAACCCGACGTCGATCGCTCGCTCTTTCATCGGCCGCCGTGGTTGACACGGAAAGCCGCGCCGGAATCCGAGCGGAAACGGAATTGACACGCGATCTTCCTTCAGGGCGTACTGCTTGAATATGGCCAAAGCAGGAAACTCATCTGGGACGCGATATAATTCATCCGACAGAATGATGACCACGGTTTTCTTGTCGATCTCGCGCGGGATCCTTAGCCGCTCCCGCACGAACTTCGATCTTAAACGCGGAAACCAGCGACGGAACATGCGCTCTGATCTCCAGTGAATAGCGACAGCCTCAATTTCGGGAATGAGGGCGAAAATTTCGGAGAGATATTCCTTTTCCCACGCCCATTCTTTAAGGTTCGTTAAGTCGATCACCGGGATGCTAGCGTAACATGAAGCGAGCCATAGCGGTCCTCGCAACGGCAAACGTCATTACACCTCCTTCAGAATGGCAACTGCCAGATGCAGGCCGCTACCGAAACTGTATACCGCATGGATCCGACCCGGCATCTCTTTCGCTTTCTCTAGTGGGATAATGGCATCGCTGCTCAGGCAATGAGCGCGCTCCTTCATTTCGTCAATAAGCCTGTTCGCCGGCGGCACTTTGAGAAAATGACTAACCATTTGCCATCCTTCCGCAAACATATTTGGATAATGGCACACCATTGTCGCACCATCCTGAGAAATCCCTGCGCCTTCGAGAAGCGACTTGGTCATCAGAACTGAACGCTTAACCACTTCCACCAGAGGTATGAGAGGACGCGAGCTCGAGTACTGCCCCACTCCCATCACCTGATAGCTCCGTTTCTCGCGTCCAACCACGAACCCGGAGGCTGCGTCCGAAGTGAGTAGTCGTTCACGCGTACTATCATATGTAGCCTCGGGCGGCTTGAGATCGGTGGTCAGACAGATTACTTCATCGATCGACTTCCCTCGTAAGACACCCGCCGCCAGCGTTAACAAGGACATAAAGCCAGTGCATCCGCTGCTATAAGAACCAAGATAAGGCATGTCGTCCATCTCAAACTGCCGTAGGAGATTCACCGGAAAGTAGTTGGCGCGAGCAAGAAGTTCGCGATTTCCAGCTGGTGGCGCGATCGAGGTATTCTCTGCGTAGGAGTGATGGACTACAATTGCTCCTGGTCGCCCGCAGTCTTCCAGCAGCTTTTTAAAAAGGTCGCTTGTAAAGCCCACCAGGTTTGTATCTGCCGCGGCACATCGGTTACGGCAATAGCCGGCCTTCTGCAACCACTCAACCGGGCTGGCGAGAAGGTCCATCTCCTGCAACTCGTCGAGTGTCCGCTGCACCGGACCAAGCGTGTAGGCCGAGCTCGACAGGTAAAGCTCTTCATGGCTGAAATCGAAGAGTAGCTCACTCATTTCATCGGCAAACGAATCGGTTCAGATCAAATGTAGCCGCTCAACTATTGTTCTTATTAGCACTTTGACGGATGGGACGGAGCCCTTTGGAAAATTCTTTCATGGAAACATCAAGCCGCAGCGGAACTTCCACCGTGGCCACCGGTCTGGCTGGATTTCCTTGAACCATTGTTTTAGGCGGGACGGAGCGTGTGACGACGCTACCGGCCGTAACAATCGCTCCTTGTCCGATCCTGACGTTCGGCAATACAATTACGCCCGGTCCAAGCGTCACGTCCTCTTCGATAACGACACCCTCCTGTTCACGATTGTGCGCAAGAATGATCGCGCGCGCGCCGATCGCGACACGGTCACCAATTGTGACCAGATGCGGATACCCCGTCTCGATGATAGCGTCATAGCCAATCCAAACTCCTTCACCGATCTTAACGCCGCGCCAGCGATGTAATCTTACCCGCCAGGTCGTGGCCCCGGGCGCGTTGCGAGCTAACAACTGAAGGATCCGGTTCCTCAGTCCGGGAAGGAAAGACTCTTCCATGAGCTACTCTCCGACTTCTCTCAGCGCACAAACGCCAAGGTGAAGCCCCAGCCCGTAATTTACGACAAAATGCAAGCGCTCCTCCTCCCCGCGGTGCAGTTCGGCGAGCGTAATTACTGAATCGGAACCGAAGCAGTGGGCGCGCTCCGCCATTCCGCGCAACACGTGCTGCTCCTGCCCCAGACGAAGGTATCGTGTGACCATCTTCCACGCGTCCGGAAACATATTCGGGTAGTGAATCAGAACCTTTTCATCGTCTACCTTCAAACCCAGAGACTGCGCCAAGTCGGTAATCATTCCCACCGTGCGCTTCACTAGTTCGAGTAAAGGAACAAGTGAGCGCGTGCTCGAGTAGATTGCCGACCCAAGTAAGCGGTAGCCGCGAACGCTTCCGCCGATAACAAAGGCCGAGCTTTGCGCTGAGCCAAGAATTCTTTCGCGCGAAAGATCGTAAGTGACACCGTCCGGCATACTGTCCGCCATCGCGCAAACAACTTCCCCCTCCTTACTTGAAGATAAAAGACCAGCGGCGGCCATGCATAAAAAAACGAAGCCTGCACAACCACTGGCGAACGAGCAAAAATAAGGAAGTTCGACCATTCCCAACTCCTTCAATAAGGCGCCTGCGAAGTAGCGATTCCGAGCTCCAACATCGCGGTCGCCTGGTTTCCAAGGCAGCACGGCACTCTCCGCATAGCAATGCTGGAAAACAGCGGAGACCGGGCTGCGGCACCCATCCAGGCTGGCGGAGAACGGATCCATTGCCAGTTTCAAGAGGGTCTCTTCCGGTTGCAAACCGAAGGAGAAACGATAGCCCATCTCCCGCAGGGTCTCCACCGAACCAGCAAGAAGATTTTCGGCCTCCAACTGCGCTAAGTCACGTCTCAGGCCACCCAGCTTGTAGTTAAGGCTAGAAACGAATAACGGAGAGTCGTAGACAAGATTCATGGAACTGGAGAGCGCCGCCGCGCGATCACTTGGCCGTCTCGGCGACGTATCGTGAAAGTGGGCCAAGGATGGTCATCTGTTCCGCATCGAGGCTTGCCAGATCGAGCTCGATTCCAAATTGTTGTTCGATCGAGCTAACCATCTCCAGTATGCCAAACGAGTCCACTACCCCGCTCAAAAGAAAATCAAAATTGTCCGGCGCGCGCGCCGGATCCAGACCGATACCTATAATAGCTTCCGAATATTTGGCGGTTAAAAAATCTTTTACCTCTGCTGCCGTAACTTTATTCATATAAGCTATCCCGCATCGTGCGACACTTATGAGCCTTGTCCGCGAAGCCAGGTTCGAGCGCGACTGTTGCATGGAGTCGAGCCGGACACCAGTCTTCAAGAGCTTGCCGAATTCCTCGCTCATTTCCGGCCGTTTCGCCGGTCGCGACCTCAACGATGTTGGGAAAACTACCTGCGCGGCGGCGACACCTGGGAAGGCCGCACCGCCCTGCTGTTGACTCCGAGGCGAGACCGTAGACTCTTTGCCAATCTGCGCAGCCGACGCCGCGCTGCAACCATTCCGCGACGTCGAAATTTCCATGGGATGATGAATACCCGCTCGCGAACATACCACATCAACGCCGCTGTCGACGTGATGGCGTTTGTTATGTCCCCACGACGGAGGTGAGCCGAGATTTCTTTGATGGTTACCGCGCCAAAAAAGTCGCGCCAATTATGGTGCCCTTTTCGCAGCGCTGCTTCCAGTCGAGCTGAACCTTTAACATAGAACCGCTCCGCCACCATCACCCGGTTGGTGGCTCGCAACATCAGTCTGCCCCTGCGGGACGTATTGGTTGTATGCCGCCGATATTGCGCAACGACTTCCGCATGGTGGGCGCTGGAAAATCTGCGCGCAGAACGCACGAGCATTTCATAGTCTTCTGCCGGTGAAAAAAAGCCGTTGAAGCCACCGACTGTTTCCAGAACGGCCCGGCGAAACATCACTGCCACGGTATTCGCGACGTGGTTCACCTTCAGAATTTCTTCATAGTGATTTACCTGCAGGAGAGGCCAGCCTCCCCTCCCCGTGCACTGATTAATTTCGTCAATCCACTCGATCTCTCCCACCACGAAACCTGCCTCAGGATGCGCGTCGAAACAGCGCAAATGAGTCTCCACGGACGTGCGGGTAACGCGGTCGTCTGCATCTAGGAACTGGACGAACTCTCCTTTGCTAGCACCAAAGCCGAGGTTCCGCGCTTCGGCCACCCCTCGATTTGGCTGCGACAGATAAACGATTGTAGGATAATCCCCTGCTACTTCTGCGCTGTTGTCGGTCGAGCCGTCGTTGACGAGGACCACCTCCACGTTCGGATAGCTTTGGGCCAACGCGCTTCCGATCGATTCCCGCAGATACTTTCCCTGGTTAAAACAGGGAATGATTATCGAAACCATCGGCGCTGTTTGTTCCCGGGTCATTAATTAGCTCAATCGTAACTCACGCCGATACTTCAACGGAAATAATCAGGCGTGGCACCTTCCCAGCAAGCTCGACGGCAGGCGAGCGAGCGAGCCCTTATCCGACGCTAACGAACTGTCTTCCGTTTGCAGTCACACGCCACGGAATTCTACGAATCGGGAAAACTCGCCCCGCAGTGGCGAAAAATGCAAAAAATGTCGCACTCAACAGTAACAACGTGCTTCCGGACTCCGGAACAATATCCCGCGGAATTCCGGGCCCTATCCCGAAAACATCTTGCGGCGTAGCTCCGGCGCTAATGAGCTGGAAGTCTCCCCCCGTCACCGTCACGGGCAGGTTGATAGGAAGCAGCAGGCTCGTGTGTATCCCAAAGAAATCGAGGGGCGCAGAGAAATCCCCGGAGAGGAGCGGAAAAAGGGCGACCGACATGGAGCCCTCATTGTCAGAGGCACTCCCAAGAAACTCCGCCATTCCGACCGTGTTGCCCGTTTGGTCAAGCAAAGAGCCCGTGCCATCAAGAAAGCCCACCACGCCCGCGCCACTTGTGTGCAAGGTAATCAAAGCCGCAAAAGACGGGTTCGTGACACTGAATAGACGTGCGAATTGTCCGCCAGCAAAAAGAAAATCCAGCGAAAGCGTCTGACCTTGAAGCGGTGTTCCGTTGAGATCGGAGAAGGAGGCGGTCACGTGAGAAGTGATGTTTGGAGCGGAGCCAAGGTTTATCGATATAGGCATCGCTTCAACGCTGCCGTATACCACCGCGATCAGGCAAAACGCAATTGCTCTGAGCTTATTTGCCAGGACCAATCTAAGTTCTCTACTCTTCATTCTCACACCCCATTTCTATTCCTATAATTTCTCGCTGTTTTCGAGCATTTAACATAAAGTGCAGAGAGAACAAGGTTATTCTCGTTTTACTTCGAGGCCGATCTAGCGCTTTCTTTGCTCCAGCTGGACGACGGCCGAAATAGAAATTTTGCGTAAAAATACTCGATCGTCTCCTGAATGACCTCCTCCGTCCCTTCGCTATAACGCCACCAATGTTTTGAGTCGAAGTCAGGGCTATGGACTGAGATTACTCCGATCGCGAAATCGGGTCCGAATGCCTCTTCGAAGGTCAAACGCGTGCGCCGCCCATGCGCGCCTTCGGTCACGATGTTGAAGCTGCGCACATTGTTATCGTGCTGGCGAAACCATTCTCGCAGCGCCAGGGCCGAGCCGTAGGTTCTGTCACGACTGTCCACGCGCGACGGCACCATTTGCACAAATTCTGGCGGCACTCCGGCTTGTTTGAGTCGCTCTGCGCCGACGCTGGCCGACGTCTGAAAATCGTTCACATATCCACCTTTTCCCACGATCGGCCCACCGGTGGTGAAGACTCGGCGGTAAACGTTTCGTTTAAATTCGCTTGCGGCCGCGTCAATGCCGTAAGGGTGAAGCCATCCTTCTACAATCAGGATTGGCGAATCAATCCTGTCCGTAACGGCCAGGAATGGATAAATACACTTTCCGACTGTCACGACCAAACACGTCGCCAGCAAAGCAACGACCAATTTGCCAATCCCGGAGAGCGCCCACACCTCCTTCCGCATAAGGAGCCCGCCCAAGAGTGAGCTGGGGGGTCTCCGGTAATCCAGCGTTTCCATCAGAGGCCTAGCTTCGCCCGTGCTGAGGCCAGCCCAGTCAAAATCAGCATTCGGTTCTTCGTATCGAGTGAGGCAGTCGAAATGTAGATAGTGCAGAAGAGACATCCAAATAAGGTCAGAGTCACCGCGGAATGAACGGGATAGTTCCACCAGCCCCGCAACCACCACACGATCACAGCTGCCGCCACCGCGGGCAGGGCCGCCGAGAAGAAGCCAGTCGCTACTTCGCAAAAGCGGACAGGAGTATCTTTGCTGGCATAACCGACATACAGCCAGAATAGAATGCTGAAACTAATACTGTAGCTCACGGCTACGCCCGCGATTCCCCACTTAATGCCAATTACAAACCCAGCGATGGAAACCGGCGCTGCCACCAAAGCGTAATGAAACTGTCGCCGTGCTCGCCCTAATGACTGGCATAGCCAGCCGGGCACAAAGGAAATCGCGCCGAAGAGGGCCGCCGGCGCCATGAGTTGAAAGACGGGCGCCACCGCCAGCCACTTTCGCCCGAGCAAAACCAGCACGATATCGTGGGCGAAAAAAAACGAGAAGACGACTATTGGCACAGTGACCAGACTGATCGAGCGTACCGCGCCGACAAACAATCTGGAATACTCGAATGCGTCATTCTGTAATCGGCTCAAGCCTGGCAGGAGAACGGACGCCATCGGCCCATTGATCTGCGCGATGGGTAACATCAAAAGCCCGTAGGCCTTGGAGTATATCCCTAGGGGAGTCGAGCCGAGGACGCGTCCAATAAGAACGTTGTCGAAGTTAACCGTCAGATAATTAAGAAAGGTCGCACCAGTTAAATTTCCGCCGAAAGCAAGCATCCCCCGCGCTCCTACTCCTCGCCGAATTCGTCCTGGCCTCCACGTGCAAATGGTCCAAAGCAGAAGAGCGCTGGCAAGATTAGTCGTTACTGGCATGGCCACAATTGCCCAGTAACCAAAGCCGAGCCAACCAAGCGTAATTCCGGCCGCCACCGCGCACGCCAGAGCGATCACGTCCCGAATAGCCAGGACTTTGAACTGCATTTGCCTTCGCAGGAGCGCTTGGTGTTGAACCGTAAGTCCGCTTACCAAGAAGTTCAGCGATAACACCATCGTAATGGCAAAGAGGCGTGGCTCACCATAAAACCATGCGATTACTGGCGCTAACGCCAGCACCACGAGGGTGACCACCAAACCAAGCGTGACATTGACCCAAAAAAGAAATGAGACCTGCTCATGCGTAATCGCGGAACGCTGAACAGTTGCATCCGCCAGACCGAGCTCCTTGAAAATGTGGAGGAAGGCAATGATGGAAGTGACCATCGCGAGCAGCCCGAAATCTTGCGGTCGCAATAGACGAGCGAGAGTCGCGGTCGAGATCAGTCCTAGGAGGAACTTGATCCCTTGGGCGCTCAAAGTCACGATACCGCCGCGAACAGAGCGTTCCCGGATATTTTCCGATAGGTGATCTGTCTGGAAATATCGTTCCATGCCTTGGCGTAGTCTCGGTTTGTGAGGGAACGTCATTTCATCTGCCAATGGCTTTATCATGATGGCGGAAAACCGCTGTGACTCGTCAATGACTAATATCCGGCGTCAGACCCAGGATGCCATCTGAAGGAAATCATCCCTCGCGCAAGAACATTGAACATCTGCGCCAAAGCGAATCCCGTAAAAGCTCGGAGTATACGCTCGTCGTGGCTATAGCTACCTTGTCCCAGGAATACTTCCTATTAGCGTAATCCTTGATCTCTTGCCGGCGGCTACTAAGATTATAGAAGAGGTCACTTTTGAAATAGCCGCGAAGTGTTTCTGCCAGGCTCACCGCATCGCGGGGAGCGCATATGAAACCCGTCTGCCCCTCGATGATCTCCTCTTTCAATGATCCGACGTCGGTCGCAATCACAGGCAAACCGAAGCTATAGGCCAAACTCAGCACCCCGCTCTGGAAAATATCCGTATAGGGCAGAACCAAAACGTCAGCAGCCTTGAAAAAGACCTCAGTTTGGTCGTCTGGGACAAACTCAATGCGCTGGATGATGCGCTCTTTAAGAGCTGAGTCCCGAATAATTGCTTCCATGCGTCGCCAGTACTCCCCATCCCATTTCGGACTACCGGCGATCACTAGACGATACTCGCTGCGTTCCCTCCCGAGCTCGATGAATGCTCTAAGCAAGTATTCGACACCTTTATAAGGAGCAATCTGGCCGAAAAAAAGTATGGTCAGGTCTGTGTCTGTTATCTCCAGCGAGTGCCTCGCTTCATCTTTTGAGAGGTCTGTCTGTCCGATTGTGTTGTTAATCCCAAACGGGATAACACTCATCTTGTCTGCAGCAATCCCAAACTCAGCTTGCATCTCATCGCTCGCCCGGAGCGTGTGTACGAAAATGTGGTCGACTAAATGATACTGAATCCGAAGGGTTAGCCGATTAAGCCAGTTGTCAGCGCAGTCACGCTTGGCCGCGTTCACATTATGCGCGGTAAAGGCGACTTGTTTTCCGCAAAGCTTGTAGAATAGTAATAAGAATACTCTATCGAGTGTCTCGAACCTGTTATTCCAAAGGATGTGAAAGATACGAGCTTTTGCCGTTACTCCAAACCGGAGTAGCCGCAAATAATACCAAACGATTCGGCGTGCTTTCTCGGCGAAGCTGGCGCGCGCGTCTTGGTTCCCGCGGAGGTTAATAAAGTTGACGTGCGGATTACACTCCAGTAGGTCGCTGATGAGGTGATCACTTCCTACGAAATCGACAGTCGTGTGGTGTGCGGTCAGAGCTGATGCAAGACCCAGCGAATATGGTCTGTCGCCGCCTCCCGTTAAGAGGGCGACTCGCAACGGGGGCTGCTCGACAGCCCGGCGTGCGCGAGGCTGCGACATCGCTTCCACCTGCTTTTCAGCGCGCAATGGACGATCTAATCGGTCGCTAGCGTGAGTCAGGCCTCGTCGACTCGGTCGAAGTCAACTCCGCGACCGCTTCGGTTACATCCGAGATATCGAGAGTAGTGGTCGCTCTTTTGTCGAAACCGCGTTTGTAGAAAAAGCTCGCCAGCAATGGCGACACCAATTTTTTTTGCACATCATAACCGTAGATTTCCCAGGGACTAGTGCAGGTAAAAAGCGTGACGCACTTCGTGCCTGTCCCAAGCGCAAAATGCATGGGAAGACTGTCGCCTCCCACCAAACAGCGGTGATTACGTACATCAGCCAAGTGTTGCAGCAGTGATGGCCGTCTCGGTAGAACATTTACTACCAAGCCGCGCGTCTCGAGTTCTTGCTTTAACTGCGGATAGTAGGCCCAATTTTTCATCGGCCAGACCGGTCCAGCCTCACTAGCGATGGCCACATCACCTGAGAGATCGCTTTCTACCGACCCCTTCAAGGCATATGTTTCGCCTCCGAAGGAGAAGCCCAGCCCCTGAAAAAGTAGCTCCTGATATGTTTGCCGATTGAGAAGTTTTAAACGGTCGGCCTCGTGTCGTCCGTAGCGGCTAATCAGACTAAGATCGAACCAACCGCGCGAATCATCAGTGTAGCATAGCTCATCATTCTGTCCGGCGTAAGCGCCGAACCACTGCTTATGCTTTAAGCTGCGGGCATATGACGCCACTTCCAGCGTATCTTCAAGGTTAACGACCAGATCGTAATTAATGTTCTGAACGAGCTGTCGATCTTCCCAGGAAAAGCAACGAAGCCCTTCCCTGACGCCTTCCAGAAGAACAACATTCTTACTTTCTGTAAGCCAGACTACCTCACCGGCCAATTGCGACAACAGCGGCGTCGTTCGCACGACATCCCCCGTCGCGCCTAATTTTATGATCATTGATGTCATGTCTGAAAAGGAGTCGCTTTGACAGAGACGTCTCTATACCGTGCCCACTTCAATTCGAACGTTCCAGGCCGTTCGCCGTGGGAGGAACATTCGCGGACTGCGACAACATGCCGCGGTGGCGATAAGCTTGGCAAAGCTGGCGCCAGCGAAGCCACATTCGAGCATCGTAAGCCAGGTGGTAACCCTCGTAGGCGATGCGCTCAGGCAACGAGAATAATGCGCGGTTTAACGCCCCCGAAAGCCGCCATCTAGGATTGCCCCTACCTCGAATGGAACGCATTTCTTCGACCCAGTGAGAGACCTCTCCGTGAAGAACCTCGTTCAGGTGCTCCGTCGACTCCAGCAGCCGATCTGCAATATACCACTGCACCACGTCCGGTATATCTCGTTCGTGCTTAACCAGACTGTTGGTAGCCCAAATTTTTTCCTTCACCAGTTGCGGCGGAATGCGCCAGGAAGTTGAGGCTCCGATGTGTTTCAAAACATCCTCTATAAAACCCTGTGGATCCTTTCGCAGTCGATCAAATAACCCAACGTACAACGCCTCTCGCCCGAAAGCCTTGCTCCAGATTTTAATGATGCGCCCGTAATCTGATGACAGTTTGCTTCGAGCACGCTCAAGTTGCCTCAAAAACTCTGCGGAGCGGACCTGACGAACATCTCTTCCGGACAAGTGTCCAAAGTAGTAAAGCGCTTGAGACCATGCTCGCTCGACCGGGTGCCGTAGTGTCAGAACGATGCGCAGTTCGGGCAGCAAACCGGCAATGCGATTGACCTGCCATTCTTTCAACCGCGCGTAACCAGGCGATATCTCGCCCCGGACGGGCTTGAGTTCGCTGCCGTTGTCAGACTTAAACAGGCCCTCATACCAGCCTAAGTCATGGCGCAGCATTCTATGCATAAAGAAGAAATCAACTTCTTTGAACTCGCCCATTTTAATATCGGGATGACACCTGAGAACCTCGTAGAGCCAGGTCGAGCCGCAACGCATGGAACCGATTCCAAGAAACGTCGGGGCAGATCTTTCAACAGAAGAGCACTTCATGAATTAATCGCTATGCCTTTGCTGGCCTGCATCGTGTGAGTGGGAAGTTCTCGGAAAAGAAGTCGCTCAACCGCTTCTAGGGTAAGGACCGCATTGATAATGGACACGTAATTGCCACGACCCTGAAGCTGTGATTCGACGATGTAATTGAGGGCACCGGGCATCCAGAAAGCACTTTCCTGAGTGCGCGATTCCCTTAAGACCTCAATCACATAAGGAGCAAGCATAGTGCGGAACCAACTCCGATAATGAAGAAACTTATGGTATCCGAATATTTTGCATCGCGCGTTTAAGACGCGCAGAAATGGATCAAAACGTGAGCCCCACTGCGGCATTCCTTCATTATAGTAATAGTCCAGCTTGAAGCCGGCTTCCCGAAACAACCGCCTGCTGCTACGCAGAAGTCCGGCTCCTTTGTCCTCGACCCGACGATCCGTGGGAATGAGGCTTAGAGCTCGATTGTTATGCTCGATGAGTCGCAAAGCCGGTTGCGGAGATGTACGAGCTATGGCGGGGGCTTGGAAAGCTAGGGAAACGAGTTCATTATCCAGGTAAGGGCTTCGCAGCATGACCTGCGAGCGGTTCGCGGCCATACCACCGAACAAGTTCCACGGAATATTCCGAAATGCAGCCGAAGTTACCGGGTGCACCTGTATCGAAGCGAACTTCTCGAGAGTAGTGTCGATCAGCCCATTTAGCTCCGGCTGGAGAAGCCATTGAGGAGGTCGCCCGGCTTTAAACGTGGATATTCCGCGCAGAATCTCACTTCCAAACAGACCAGTCAGCCGAACCGGGGCTAATTGACGCGCTTGCTTGTTGAAGTAAATCTCGTGAGCCCCCGTTATTCCAAAACAACCGTCCGTGAGATAAACGGTCCGGTCCGCATGCGCAGGAAAGTCCGCGAAGAAATCGCGGCCCAAACGCAGAAGGTGGTGTTTGAGCCCGCAAGCATGGGAAACTTCAGCAGCTACCCGATCGTCGAATGTTTCACCGTCCGCTCCGGTAAACGTGTAGGAGACGGGCGGCGTGATGTTCGCGGGTTTGCATGCCAGAATCATACGGGTATCGAGACCGCCAGTGAGAGAAACTCCCAGTGGGATGTCGGTTTCGAAATAGCGGGGCAGCACTCGCTTGAATGTTTCCTCGAACCGGATTTGAAAGGTGTTAAGCGGAAGCTCAGGCAAAGATTCCCAAGTTCGGGCGTCGAAATAACGCTCCTTTTTGCAATCAGTATCTGTGAACGTCCAAAGGGAGCCGCCTGGTAGTATCTCGACCCCACGAAAAAGAGATCGCCAGTTTACTGTGCACCCTAACGTCAGAAATTGCGCCACACCCTCGTGATCAAACTGTCGCAGCTCCGGCACAACCAGGAGCAACGCCTTCGCCTCGCTTGCGAAATACAGCTCATCTCTGGTCTGATGCCAGTAGATTCGCTCTGTCCCGTAGCGGTCGTTGAACAGACATGCCTTCCTCTTCCTTTCATCAATGAGAAGACCGCTAAACAAGCCGTTCAAATCTAAGGGAAACCTTGTCGGCGTCCTCTGATAGAGACTAAGGATTGCATCTCCATCTAGTTTGGAGTCAGCAAAACATTCTCCCGCCATCAAAACTGAAACGTCAGGATGGCCTGAGTTACTTTGCCTTCTAGTCTCATCCTGCGCGATCTGTCCGGCATAGATCCCCAAGCCAGGACAGGAAAACAGGCTAGACCTGTAATGCGACTGATGTCGCATCGTGTCGACCATCTTAGCTACAACGCTTTGACATTCTGTAGCTGGTCGCTGGCTTATCAGCCCGACAATTCCTGGCATACAGCGTTACAGAGCCACCACAACTTCCTACCCTAGGCTACGCGCCATGCGGAGAGGGGAAGGATTCGAACCTCCGATGCGTTTTCAGACCGCATAACAACTTTTACAAGCTGTTGCCTTAAACCGCTCAGCCACCTCTCCCATTGAAAACCCTTCTTGCTCGCTGACTCGATTATGATTGACAATATTCGGTCGTCTCAGGCGAGATGCCCTGTTCCCGAAAGATAAGATGCGTTGCAGGATCGTAGCCGAGCTGGCGCATGCTGGAGCGAGTAGACCATGTGACCAAAAAGTTGTCAAGTGGCGAGATCATTCTCTGCCATCTCACCGCCGCTTCCACGTCGAATGCTTTCTGCTGCTTTCCGGTGAGGCTGGAGGGTTGATGCTCGTGCTTACCTCTTTCGGGCGCAAGCATATCCTCGTCGAATTCCATTTCAACAAACTGACATAGTTCTTTTAAGGTCTGGTCGGGCGCGACCAACAAGTCTTCATAGTGAAAAAGTCGATAGTTATCCCTAGCTTGCAACCTGTAATGAATCTTTGCGCTCAAACGATATTGCGAGATCACCACGGCAATCGCCGCCTTGCGGATCGGCCAGGCAAGGTAAGGGTGCTTTCGCACCATCGGCCCAGTACCAGAAGGGTCATTTGACTTCGACATGGCCAAGCCGCGCGGGTCGCGCGTAATGTGAACCACCTTTCCTTCCGGGAACCAATGCATAAGCTCTCGGGTGTATCGGACGTCGACGGGGAACTTGACACAAGCTCTGCTGCAGCCGGTGAAGTCGGTCAAAACTTCGATTATACTTCGGGCAATTGCGCCGAGGCTGCGATCAGATCGCTTGATCCTATCCGACATAGCCAAGTGTAAGCTGGGATCGGACGCGCGCGATCCCAATGCTTCAAGTTTCCACATGGCACCTCCCAATCCTGGAATAGGCTGCCGCGAGAGGCACAGTTCAACTAGCTTCTCTATGTTTCTGTCACTTGAAACATCGCACACTTGCGTTTCAAGAAAATATCGAAAGTCCTTTTGGCGCGGCGACCCCATGAATCGCGGCTCTGGCAGGCGCAAGATGGTGTCGTCCATCGCGATGAGGTTATGCCAAAGGGTACTGCCGGCACGGTGTGGACCTACAATGAAGATGGGATTGAACATCGCGACGCAGAAGTGGGTTATCTTTGATCTGCTGCGGACCTTTGAGCAGGTGATAGTAGACCGGGGTCATTGATCCCGGGGCGCGCGCCTTCCGGTGCGCTCTTCCCAGCAACCTTCAAATGATACCACTTCGCCCGCAAAGCCAGAAGCCAAACCATGAGTTTCTCTGGAATTATGCCTTGCACCCCGTTATGTAGTCGGAGGAGCAGAGCTAATCTCCCTCGAAGTGTCAGCGGCACGAAATACTCCGGCACCGGCACTTTCTCAAATCCGACACTCTCCTGAAATTTCCCATGAGCGCCCCGACGCCAGAGTGTGTAAGTGAAGAAGGGAATGTGACGGGCCGCACAAATCTCGACAACCTTTGCGATCATCCCATTCATTGGGGCCTTATCGCGATGAGATGTCTTGTCCAGGATCAGCGTGACCATCGCATATCGATCTGCCACGACAAACTTGATGAAGCCGATGAGCTCCCCTTTGTAGTAGGCTCCGACGAAGATCGCTTCGTCTAAGTCAACGGAAAGCTCTGCCTTCACAGTATCGAAGTCCTTTCCGTAGTGTCGGAATGGTTTGCCCCGGCGCAAAGGCGATTGATTGTAAATGTCGAGGATACCGCGAACGAAATCGTCGCTGAACTCTACTTGCTCGACCAGCACGCCGAGCTTCTGCGTCTTGCGCATTTTGTTCCGCGCCCGAAACCTGATTTGGTGATCCCACCAATGCTGGTAAGTCGTAATTGGGATAGCTGCAACGTCCCGCCACTCTTTGTAGTAGGTGAACTTCGCTTCCGTTTCTGGGATTCTTTGCCAGAATTTGAGGAAATCAATGCGTTTGGGCGCAGCTTTCAGCACTCGAACCACTTCATCGGGATCGCTAACGTCTTCCTGCCATTCGTTAAGCAGAGTTGCCTTTTTCAGCCACTCGCCTGTCACAATAAAAGTTGAGTCATTAACGCGGACGCCATCAACCAGGATGGGCTGCCCTCCCGGCCGGATCTCGACTTTGGTGAGCTCTGGAATGGCCCGAGTCATAGCACAGCCAGGTTCGATCGTCTTGATGCCACTCCAGCGACTCCCCGAAGCCACTGCTCCAGCATCACCAGACTGAAAAGAAGTTTGTGATTATCGTCACGGCCGGCCTGATGTGCTTCAAGCAAGCGCCGCACCGTGCCTGGATTGAGCAGACCAAACAGCAAAGAATCATCATTCATCAACGTTTCCGAGAGTTCGCTTTCGACCGTCTTATCAAACCATTTGTCGACGACATTGACGGCGAAGCCACGTTTCTTGCGCTGCATAATCTGGCGGGGGAGGTATTTCTGGCACACGCGCCGATGCAGCCATTTGCGGCTTCCGTTGCGCACTTTGAAACTCGCGTCCAGCCGCTGGGCATATTCGACTACCGTGCGGTCAAGATAAGGCACGCGAGCTTCCAGACCGTGGGCCATTGATAGTTTATCCGCGTACATCAGCAACTCATCGGGGAGTGACGAGCGGATTTCTATAAGTTGAAAACCTCCCAGTTCGTCCAGTCGTTCCATCTGAGGAAGAAGATCGTGCCAATAGTCTCCTAGCTGTGACTTCTTTTGCTCCGGAAGAATACCATCGCGAAAAAGATCATCTATCTGACTTTCGGGAGCGATCGAGAAGACGTTTTGATAACGCTTCAATCTCTCCGTCACACCTAGAGAATAGACACCGCGCTTCAACGTCTCACTTCGCGGCAGCTGGCTGACCGCCGAACCGAGAGACGCGCGCAGCACGCGCGGCAAAGCGCGCCACCAATCCCCGTAGCGAACGCCCAGATGCCGGGTGTACCCACCGAATAGCTCATCCGGCCCCTGGCCGATCAAGGCGACTTTAATGTCTTGCCGAGCGCGCTGTGAAATGAAATACATCGGGACAATCGACGAGCTGGCAACCGGTTCCTCCAGCGACTCGACTATCTGTGGTAGCGCCGCCTCGAACTCCTGCCGTCTTAGTTGCACAGTGATGTGCCGCGCGCCAAGGAGCCGGGCTGTCTCCGCCGCGTCAGCGATCTCGTCTTCTCTATAAGAGCTGCCATAGCCGACGGTATAAGCTGGCCAGGGACCGCCCTGTTCATTCATGAGTGCTAGAAGGAGACCGGAATCCAAACCTCCGCTAAGTAGGATGCCCACCGGCACATCGCTAAGGAGATGACGTTTGACTGCCCCGCGATACAGTTCAAGTAACTCTTCGGCCGCCTCTTCCTCTGTTTTTGTCTCTGCGAATGGCTCGGGTGAGTAGTTGTACCAGCGTTCTTCTCGACATTTACCTCCCTCTACTACGAGCATCGTGCCAGCCGCCAGTTTGCGTACACCGCGAAAGATAGTCAAAGGTGATGGAGTATAGCGAAAGCGGAGAAAGAGATAGAGCGCGGTAGGATCCACTTCAGGATTGCACTCGTCAGCTGCCACAACGGCCCTTATCTCGGATGCAAAAGTTAGGCTGCCGTCGGCAATGCGATAGTAAATGAGCTTGATACCCATGGCATCGCGCGCGAGGACTAGTCGCTCTCTCTGCAAATCCCAGATCGCGAGACCGAACATGCCGTTCAGGTGGTTGAATACATCCGTTCCCCACTCCTTATACCCGTGCACAATTACCTCCGTGTCTGAGGCAGTGCGGAATCGGTAACCGCGTCCTTGCAGTAACTCACGCAACTCTTTGTAATTGTAAATTTCACCATTAAAAACGACGGCAATGGTGTGCGCGGCATCAAACATCGGTTGATGGCCTCCGGCCAGATCGATGATGGAAAGGCGGCGAAAGCCAAGTCCGATGGCGCCAGAGACAAAGTATCCGTCATCATCTGGTCCGCGATGGGCTATCGTATCCGTCATACGGTGAATCATGACGGAATCCACCGGTGACCGGGTGGCAAAGTTTAGGTGGCCGCAGATACCGCACATACGTTGAGGACAGATGTCAGAGAGTCAAAGATCGGGAAACAATTTACCATGCAGGGGAATCCGCGCCAACTAAAGGCAGGGTCGAGCAAACTGCGCCTGGTCAGTGCCAATCGGCACGGATATTTGCGATATTTGGTCCTTGCTCACTTCTTCCGCACGTCTGTGCTGCTCGTTTACGTAAAGGGCGAGACTGCGAAACATCTGCGATTGTCCCCAACGGTGCATCGGCACGTTGTCCCAGCCAAGAAGAAGACGGCGCGAGCGGAATGACCCGTCCTTCTTGACCCACTGAGTTAGAACGTTGCTAACTACCCGGTGAAGCTTATCGTTAAGCTGCGGAAAGCGCTGGCGCAGCAATAAACAAAGATTGATGCACTCGGCGTAATCGTAAAGCTCGCACTTGTACACCGTTAGGCGAGGCGCGAGGGAGAATGGTTTTGGCATTCCGTCCTCATAGAAGAGATTTTGCAGGTAGTAGGTCACTCCCTTTGCCAGCGCTTCCTCGATAGCCTTGTTCCCGCTAAGGGTGTAAATCTTAGCAAGTGCCTTCAGCACGAAACAGGTATGGAAATGATCGACGAAATCGGTAGCACGATCGACCGCGTACAACCATGACCCATCGGCGTTTTGCGTCTCCAGGACAAAACTCAAGTTACGCTCCGCGAGTTCAGAGTACTCAGACTCATCAAAGAGTGACGCAGCACTTCTTAATACATAAGCACGGTAGGCGGCCGCGTTGATTACTCCTCCACCGTCAGATGGCGTATAGGACGAGCTGCTTCCACGTTCTGATGTTCCGAAGCTTTTGATGTCGTAAGCGACATGGCGCGCGATTGAGCCAAGGGTTTCCTTCCACGATGGGCGCGCTTCAATTTCAAACATCTGCAGGAACGCCTCGTAGACGTAGGGCGTTGTCGTGATAAGTGGTGTTTCCCGCTTTATTATTCCGCCGCGAGTCACCCAGTCGAAAGGATAACCCCAGCAATACTCCTTGAATCCCGGGCAGCGAGCCGTCTCCAAGACATCGAGGAAATGAATCGCTCGGTCGAAGTATTTAGTATCCCGCGTCGCCTGGAAAAGAAATGCGAACCCCATGGCGTAATGGGCATCCGCGATTGGCAACCGAATGCGGTGATGAAAGAGACGACGTGCGTCCGGCAGAAAGGCCTCGCAAAAGATGATCGGAGCCACTGTCGCTGTTCCGAATAAGCCGGCCTTGTAATAAAGGGACTTGGCGAAGCGACCCGTCGGCCCGGCGAAGAAGCTCTGGTGGTCCCAGGATGTTTCACCATAATCCTCGAGCCATCGGTCAAAGTTATGGAGAGCCACGGCAACGTGATCGGCGATTCGATCGATCGGCGCGCTCGAAAGACGAGCAGCCTGGTCAGAGCGGCGCACTGATGCCTCAGTCAATTCCATTCCTGGTCCTTTCGGCCGAGAGCTGAGGCGCAAACAAGCTTGGCTTTGGTCACGTAGTTATCGCGCACCTCACAAAGGTATCTTATCAGCATGACACGGGCCGTCGTGCTGGCGCGCTGACTCATCTCGGTTCGTTCGTCAAACTCCTCGAAAATTACCTGCACATCTGTGTTCTCACCCGGGTTGAGACGAACGGTAAGGGAGATGCCTCCGTCGAGATAATCCCATACCGTCGGCTGCCCTCCGATCCGGACCTCCTTGATTGAGGAGGGGTTGACCTCGCGCCGCCTGACGCGGAAGATCTTTGGATCGCGGAAATGATTCTCCAGGCGCAACTCGGTCGCATACATCTCTATCTCCACGAGGTTATCTGCCAGGGAGCGTTGCCGGTAACTTCGACGTACGACTTCACCAAGGTTGCGCCAGATCGGGGCTATGCGTGAGGTATTAAGAGCGTCAATGAACTCGAGCAAACGCTGGCAACGGTCGCGGCATGACTCATGGTGGATAACGATGACGACCGGTTTACCCAGAAGAGCATCGAAGGCAAAGTTTTCGAGCCCTTCCCAGGGATAGCGGCGGGTGAAGAGCGGAAAATCGGCATACTTCATCACCGCGACATCCCAAACGTCGGCGATAGTAACTGGGAGCGGAGGCGAGTCTGCGCTGATTGTATCGTTGTTAACAGCGGCGATGAGCTCAGTCCGCTTCAACACTGTCATGGCCGCGGACGAAAACACTCCTTGGGGGAACACCATGACGCGGTCGTGACGAATCCCCGTATGCTCTTCGTGAGCGCTCATGCGCGCAAGCGCACATTGCACGGTGCTCTGCAATTCTCGAACATTGCCACTCCCAAATTCGGCGCGGGTATGATCGCATCCGTGAACCGAGATTGAGTAAAACTGAGGGTGATCGAGAAATAGTTTGACTACCTCCGAATTACTTCGGCGCCAGTTCCAAGGGATGAACGCGATATTGGTGGAAAAATGATGCCGCTTCATCAGCGACAAAAGGTCGGTGAAATCGACGAACCCGTGCGAAGGTTTCAAGAGCGGATCGTCAATGATAAGCGAGCCACTTATTTCCGCTGATCGCCAACAGGTTCGTGGAAACGCCCATTTAATATATAAAACGACGGGTAACGCACTCGCGGCGTGCTCGCGAATGTCGAATATACCGCGCATTAACTCAGCCTTTGGATCAACGACCTCGCTCGAGCTGGATAAAAAAAGAGGGACTTCGTGATACCTCACGGAAACACACAAAGCGTCTTCCTCGACCGAGACTATCTTCTTGATTCCATGACCGAGTGCGCCAGCAAAGAAGGTCGCGGGAGGGGCGGCGTTCTTGATGTGAATACCAGCCATTACACCGCACTGTTCTGGATCGTCCGCGACAAGAAAATTTCTCGCGCCGCTGCTGGCTTCTCTCATCACGGCTTGCTCGCCCGCAAAAACCTTGATTAGCTTGGCCGATACTTCATCGTTGTTGCTGAAGTAAATAAAAACAGAGTGAATACACTCCCGCCACCGCGTCGCTACCTCTCGCGATCGCTCCAAATTTGCGGTCAGCTCGAGGAACGTCTCTGATGAGCAAAATATCCGCCGTTTAGGCACGTCTTCGTCGCCACAATCGGTGGCCCTGAGAAGGTAACTAATCGGTCGTACCGACCAGACAATGCCGAAAAAGTCCAGCACCCTGCCGATATTTTGTTCCGCAGCCGAGAGATCGCCCGCGCTCAACAACAAGGCTTGTTCTATCACAGAGAATAATTTGCTTCAGCCAACTTCGCGTTACTTCGAAGCGTGTCGCCTACTGTTCAGCTGCGACGCGAAAGTTATCGATCTTCTGACGTCTCACGACAGAGAGTAGAATGCCGCGTAGTTTCTCCATCTGTTCTTGCCGATGGAACTTCACCAAATCAACCGAGACTGGCCTCTTCACTCGGCACAAAGCAGCCCAGCAGTATCCAGCCAGCAAAGTAATACCACCGATGACGAAGGGTTTTTTGGTGCTGCGGTAACAAACACGAAAGACCTGCCACAAAGGCGACCCACCGAGGTAGTAGTCTTTTTCACCGTAGGAAAATAGCGCGCTGAGCCCTTTCTTCTCCGCCGTGCCCATGGGGCGATAATGATGATACCTTTTCTCCGAAAAGGATCGCGTTTTCCAACCTTTCATTCTCGCGGTCGTGACCGCGATCCAGTCAACTCCTCCGGCAGGATTTGGCACATAACCGCCAATCTCTTCGAAGCATTGGCGGCGGAACAATTGACATTGACCAGCGACATGACGTTCGCCTTCAAAACTATCGACGGCCGAGTCATAGCCTAACTCCGTAAAGGGAGTCCCCACGACGCCTAGTTTAAGATCCCGTGATAGCTGCTCCAAAAGGAATTCGAAGTGATCGGGCTCGAAGGAAACATCGGCATCAAGATTAGCCACGGCTTGAAAATCCAAAGTCTGCGCTCGGGCCCAGGCGACATCGAAGGAATGCACTTTCCCTGCAAAGCTCCGCTCTTTCCTTTGCGGCCGATAAATCACCTCGATCCAAGCGTAACGCGCCGTATAGCTGGCAACGATCTCCGCCGTGGTGTCAGTGGAGCCATCGTCGACAATAAACCATCGCTCAGGCAACTGGGTCTGGCTTACCATCGACTGCAGCGTTTTTTCAATGTACGCCGCTTCGTCGCGCGCAGCAGTCACAACAATATACTTCATTGGAAAATACGAGATGGCTGTTCTTTTGTGAGCTTTGATCCAATGTCGTTAAACCGATTCATGCAGCGATACTTCCTGCACGACTACCCTCGCGAAATATTCCGACACAAAATCAAGATGTCTCTCTCGCGCGATTGATTGATAAAACTGCATCCGCCGTGTTGGCCATTGCTTCCATCTCGTAACGTACAACTGGAAAGCCGACGAGAAATCCTCCTATGTGAAACACCCTATTTCTCAAGCTCTTGTGATAGTTGCTAACATAGTCTCGTCCCGGCGGTCTAACATACATTATCGCATGTGGATTTGGCGTCCCGTCTTTGGCTATTCGATTCTCGATTTCGATCGATATGCCCAAGAGATAGGAAAGGAACGGCTTCAGCGCCTAAAACAAAAGGTTCTGATGGTGTTTGTGTGCGATAATATAAGCACCCGGAATTCGAAACGATAAATCTTCCATAGCGATATATCATAGCACGTGTCGTGGCAACTTCGCCTTGCACTTCAACACTCCCTAATGAGCGTGTTCTAATAGGGCGCGCCGCTAGTCTGGATTGGCGCTAGACAGTACTAGCTGTCCTGCAAATGCAACGACTCCGACAACCGATTCGTGGTGGACACCACTCCCACCATTCTTCGATCCTAACGTTTATCCACCAGGTACAACTCGCAGGTCCGTGGGGGCATTGGGAGTTGCTGTCGGATTCCCAGTTGGAGTTGGGGTCGGCGCAGGCACACCGTCGCTCGCCAAAGGGTGCGGATAGGTATACGGCTTGTACAGGGTTGTTCCGCCAGGTCCGATGTGGGAATAATTGGTCGTCGCATGAGTATAATCTTGCGCGGGATAGCCTACTTTCTGAACCGCTAATGGCGTGAGCTCGCCTTTGTTGAAGTAGTCCCTATTGGCTCTTAGGCTAGCATTCTTAGGGCCATTGCTATAGAAGCCGAGCTGACCGTTTTGGCTGTCCGTGTTGTTCCAGGCGTAGCACGGTTCCAAAGGAAAACCTGCCTGAGGATATGCCGCCTTGACGCCACTAGTTGCCGGCCAGAAATATGTATTGTAGCTTGCGCCCGCGCCGAAGGGGACTGTGCCTCCGGGATTCAGAAGTCTGCCCTTTCCCTGCCCTGCCTGTCCAAAACACGCAAGCACTTTCCGAACCTCGTATCGATGCCCGACTTTCCATGCCGCGCTGAAATTGCCGAAGGTCGAGCCGCCGCCGTTCCCGTCCTCAGTGAGAAGGTTCAGGGTCTTGCCACTCACACTCCACACCCCAGCGTGATGGTATTTCCAGCCGGGATCAAACGAATTATTCGCCGGATTATCCAAGTCGTTGACAGAATAGAAGCTCCCATCGGTCAGATTGATCAAGCTGAAGTTGGCGCGATTATTGTCGGTAATTGAGTTGAGCCCATTGGTCGCCGTTACTGTTCCGGTATATAGTGGGGCACCACCGGCATTATTGTCGTATCGATTCGTTCCATCCGCTGCGCCCCAATTATTCTCGGTCCTGGTCTGCCGATAAGTGTAGAAAGCCGGACCGTTCATACAGTTGGCGAGTTTATTGTTGAAGAACAGGCCGCTCCCACTTCGGATCGGCTGGGCAAATGATGGCCCACTGAGAACGAAGTAATTGTTGTAAGCTTCCAGCTGCTTGATGCCAGCGTTCCCTTCACCTTCCATACCGTGTGAGGCCATTCCTAATCCGTCCATAGTACAATGCCGAATCACCACACGGGCGCCGCCAAGATTGTCGCACATGTTCGGGTTATTGGAGAAATTCGAATCCTCCCAGAACCAGAACTTATCAGTTCCCCAATAAGGGTCATCCGCCCAGCTACCAAATCCTCTCTGCGCAAGCGTCGTCATTGGTCCCCTACCATCCGCCCTCACCCCCGGCGTCCAATTGGTGTGGCGAGTCTTTATCGGATAAACTCCCCCTATCCCTACTTGCGTGATGTGGTCGCCCACGCCGAGGCAGCTATCGACGATCATGCAAATGCCGTTCAGCCGATCAAACGTTAAGTGATCCAGCCTGACACGGCTAACGCACCCCAGCACGTACGGTGCGGGGTTTGCGGCCGTCGGAGAGGATACGTAGCTGGAATGTCCAGTGACAGTGATAAAGGCGCGGTCGTATCCCAGGGATTTCGTCCCGGCGGCAGATTTGAAGGTGAATCCGCTCAAGCGAAAGGAATATTTGGAAGAGGCGGGAGAATCATGACTCAGGCTTACCCCGATTAACGGCGGCGACCCGGATCTTGAGAGATTTTCAATGATGACGGTTTTGCCTTCCCCCGCTCCCTGCAGGCTTATGTTTTTTAAGATGGGGAGCGTCGTCGTCCATGTTGCCGCTCCCGCGGGGACAAGCACAGTATCGCCATCTTTGGCTAAAGTCACCGCCGTGCCGACATCGACTCGCGACGCACTTCGAGCGTTAATAGTACCAGCGTGCGATGAGGCCGAGGCAACCCCGAGTATTGCTAGGGCAAGAATCGATCTACGCCATAGCTGGCCTGGCCTTTTACGGATTGCGAAACTAATTCGAGTCATGTGACTGGGAGACGCTGTGCTGCGTAGCAAGCGCTGTAAGCAGCAGCACGCGTGCCCTCTTCGCGTGAAATAGCGAGCGCGCTGTTCACGCTCGGCCGGATTTGAAGTCACCCCGTAACGGTTATCGGCAATGCATGAGGTCGAATTCCCTGCGCCCTAACGCCACCGTATGCCAGTTCCAATTCATCGATTACGGGCGCAGCAGCGATCGACTCACGCGGGCTCATATTTAAATGTGGGAATTTGAGCGTAACCATGAAGAAGAAGAAATATACGATGCTGAGCCCTTTGAAACCCGCCTCGGTCCAGTTGTGAGCCAGAATAGCGATTAAAAGCGACATCGTAAAACGGCCCCATTCGAAATCATTTAATAAGTCGTTACGGCTTTTTCGGAATGCCACGAGAATTAATCCCAGCAACATGCACACACCGACGGCTCCAAGGTTCAGATAGGTTTCCAAGTATCCATTATGGGCCTGTGTCGGGCGCCACACGAATTCCGGCAAAGTCCAGATGTTTTCCACCCGCTGCCCCAACCAGTAGCTTTCGAAACCCGTCCCTAAAATGGGATCGGAATTTGTCTCGAGAAGCGTTTGCCAGAGCCGCCCCCTTCCTTCGATCGTCGCTCCATGCCCAGTTAAATCCACGATGCTTCCATAAAGATCGAACGCGACTTGCGCGAGAGTAATTGCCAAGATCAAACCGATGGCGTAAGTGCCGATCAACCGCTTGTCTACCAACCGTCGCCCAAGAATCCACATTGTGAGCGCACCCAGAAGGACGCATAGGGTGGAAGTTGAACTATGGGCTTTATGCAGGCAATATCCGATCAGGAGCAACAAAACGGCGGTGGACCGAAATCTTCCAGATCTCACCCAATTCTTTTGTCTTCGCACCTGCAACAAGTCCCAAAGAAGGAAAAGACCAAACAAAAGGCAAATTGCGCCGAGTTGGTTCTTATTTCCCGAGATACCTGCGTTAGTCATATCTCCCCATTCGTCGAATTTTCGGCCAAGGTTAGGATAGTATTTCATCCAGAGAATCGAGACGGGAAAGAGAACATAGCCGCACCGTTTCATCACAGTGGTCAGCGCGGCACGCGGATCCGGCTCCGTAAACAGGATAAGAATCATAAGGGGGTGACCGAGAATCTTGATCCAGCGCTTAAGGGATGTAAAAGAATAGTCAGACCAGACCACGGCAGCCAAGCAGTAGAGAAGAAAGATAACGAGCCAGCGATTGTTCTGCATGACTTCGGAAAAGCGGATTTGCCTTTTGGCCAGAACATACGACCCGGACGCGATGAGCCCGAAGAAAATGAAGGCATCCACGGAACTTCCATCTTCCATGGTGGCGGCGCCAAACGCCGGTAATCCGAAGACGCCCAGCCATGTTGAAACCGGTTGCGAGGCAATAATAAAAATCCATAGGGTCGGCAGCCATATCGCTTGTGTAACATTAGGCTTCTCGCGAAGATCTGTTTTAAATAAAAAACAGATAAAGGCGACGGTAAGGCAAAGTGCCAGGGTCGGCGGCATTTCGTTAGAAAATGAGTTTTATCCCGGTATCACTCCCGAAGCGATCCCACTAAAGCCGTCCGCCCCCGGCGGCTCCCGCCCGCGAGGATCTTTTTGCAAAAACGTCGAGTAGCTCGCCTTTTTCGCGGCTCCAAGTGTGCCGGCGGTAGACCTCCTGTCCAAGTCTGACGATTTCTTTCACTTCTGCCGGGCAGGAAAATGTAAACCTGATCTTCTCCGCTAAATCTTCTGCGTTGCCGAGCTGGAAGTAAACGAGGTCTCGATCGCCAAAATAATCGAGCACGCCGCGGGCGTGTGGCGCAATAATAGGCTTACCCAAGGCGAGACACTCGAAAATGCGCGTGGGGGTATTTAGCTCGGTAAAGACATTCCGATGATTTGGAATAATCCCGACGTCGCAGGATTCGATGGCCTGCACAATCTGCTCCAGATCGCGTGGTCCCAGATAATCAACGTTGTCAACGAGACCTCGTGGAGCAAGCGAGCTCATCACTGTCTCGAAAAAGGGGGTCGAGGCGCCGCAGACAACAAGCCTCGCGCAGGGGACAGCAGGCAAGGTGAGCTGAAGCGCGTTAACAGCAAGGTCAAACCCATTTCGTTGCAGTAAGGAACCATGATAAAGAATACGATACGGCGTCGAGAAATCGTCGACTCCGCGGAGTCGAACTTCCGGCTGGCGAAACTTGAATATACCTTCGTCAGGAGAGTTGAGGACGACAGACACCTTATCGGGCGAACAGCTACGGCTGGAAAACAAGTCTTTGAAGGTGCGACTCACCGTGATCACAGAATCGGCGAAAGCGATGCTTGCTCTTTCCATGCGCTTGAGCATCCGAATAGTGGCACTGTCGGGCGAGAGCTCGAAGATGACCTGCATGAGTTCTGGCATGGGGTCGTGGAGGTCGAGCACAATTTTGCTGCCGAGCAGTTTCGGAATGAGCGCGCTATAAACCAACACATCGGGCATGTTATGGACGTGGACGAGATCGTATCTTCGCGCGAGAGAGCGGAGGGTGAGATGCCAAAAGGAGATGGCGATGAATGCGGAATACTGCCAGGCGTAGCGCAGCTTGCCGCTGCGGCGGCGGTTGAGCGCGATACGTCTGACGTTGACACCATTGACAATCTCGCGCCGGGACTCCGATGCATCAGCCTGTAAGCAGATGACGTCGACGGTCACGCCGTCCCCTACGAGGGCTTCCGCGGCTCGCCGCGGGCGAGGGTCGGCGGGATAATGGGAGAAAAGAACCACCGCGGCGCGTTTACCCTTCAAGGCGCGACGCGCGAGCGACTTGGGTAGCTCGTTCTTAGTAGTATTTTCTTGCCGTTGGGTAGAACTATACCAGTCCTTATACCAGCCGGCGAGTTCTGCGGCGGAAGGATTCCAAAATTCGCCGCTGTAACGCCCGGAAAGATATGTAAGTAACTCCCGCACCATGGCTACGGGATATCTGCCGCGCTTACTGCTCTTGCCATTAAAATCGACATAGTCAGGATGAATGTTGACCAGCACCATGCCGCCATGACTGGCAATCCAGTCCAACTTGCGCAGCCATATTTCCGGAGTCTTTTCGCGCAAGAGTAGGAATAAAGTGGAATCCTGGGGAAGAGTGTACGGTAGCTCGACATAGCCACTCATCGCGCCATTGCTGCTTGCGACGCCGTTCCACGATGGCGAGCGATTCACCCAGAAAGGGAAGATGGTATGGTATCCCTCCGGCTGAGGCTCGAACGGGTCAGTATCAAACGTGGACATGTCATAGCAGATGTTGAGCTCATGCAGCCAGTTGAGGTTGTGCAGCATGAAGCCGGAGCGAAAGCCTGACGCGTTCCAGTCCCGTAAATAGTGATTGATCTGCGCGGCATTCTTCCTAAAAGCCGTATGGGAGTGGAAAAGGCGACCGTTGTGTTTGAGATCGTGGACGCCTACTTCAAATCCTTTGCTGGCCAACTCCTGTCGCAGTTCAACGGGTATCCGATAGCTACCTTCGGGAACAAAATTAAACGATGACTTGAAACCCATCTCGTGCTCGAGCTGCATGAGACTACGGCAACTATCCAGCCCGTTCTGCCTCTCGACGTCATGGGTGAGGACGACGGAGAAACGCTTGCCACCAGGCCAGCCAAGCCAGCCTTCGGGCGCGCGTTCAGAACCCGGGTAGATCGGCCAAATGTTCGTGGTGCGGCGACGTACGCCTCGCGCCATATATTGCCGCATGGCGCGGCGCACCCGACCAGGAATCAGTGGCTTAAGCCGATAGTAAATCTGGTTCCGCAGCATCGCGGTGCGAAGGGAGAGTTTTGCTGAGCGTGCGACCTAACTCCGTGTCGCTGCGGTGGCCGAACAAAAGCGCGACAACTGCCGGCGACAAACCTGGGAGCAAATCAATCTAGGACTCTGCCGTCAACCACTTAGGTGCGTAGGAATGCACCTTGTTCAGCACCACCGCCACATCGGCGCGGACGTTAGTCAGTTCGCGGAACGCACGTTTGACTCCATCACGGCTGTTCTTTTCCGCCTCCACTACCAGGAGCACCTTGTCCATAAAGCCGGCAAGCCCAACGGTGGGACTAGTTTGATTAACCGGCGGAAGGTCGAAAATAACGTAGTCGAAATCACTCGCCTTGAGATTAGGCATCAGCGCAAAAAATCGTTTTAAGCCAACACGAGCTGGGTGCGCATTGGCTGGCGCGATCGTCGCAACGTAGAGATTCTCGGTGGGCGAATCGACTGGCGCGGAATTTTCGAGTGCGGAAGTGAGAGGTAACGCGGGACGCCCGGCGAAGAAAGGATGAACTTCACCATCAGCGACATTGACATCAACTAACAACACTTTGCCGTCTCTCGTTTCTGAAAGTGCCGCGGCCAATCCCGCCGCAAGAGTCGAACTCCCCGCGCCTTCGTTTAAGGCGGTGACTCCAACAAGCTTGGGTTTGTGAGTGATGCCATGAAGCTCGAAGTGCAGGCAGAGGCGATCCCGGATGGCAGCTGCGTAAGAGCGAATAAAGTGTCCTACCTCCCACGGCGCCACTTCAGCCTTGCCGTTCTCACCCGGACGGTCGCTTCCATTTCTCTTGTATGGCAGGCGGAAGCCGCTGTTTGGGCGCGCGTCAGGGATCGAAAGCATTACTGGCATATGCAGCTGGTTTTCGAGCTCGCTGGCCCGGTTAACGGGACGTCTGAGAAACATCTCATTGAACATGGCTAACGCTACGCCAAGGACTAATCCACCAACGGCGAAAGCCCCCGCCATCTTGTTTCGCATTTTCGTTACTAGTAGGGGGGGAGAGGCACGCTGCACCGCGCTAATGTTTGGCATCTTCGAAGGGTCTAGCGCTTCGTCGACCCGCGCCTTTTCCAAAGTACCCTGAAAATACTTGTAGTTGGTTTCTTCCATGTCGCGGGTGCGCTCCAAAGTGGCAATCTGCGGGCCCGCGTCCGCCAGCTGTTTCAGGCGTTCCTGCGCCTCGGCTAACTGGCCTTTCAACGCCTCGGTTTTAGCTTCCAATCCTGCGAGCTTGGCCCGTTCCGAGGAGATACTGTCGGAGCCACCCATGTTAGCCAAAGTGGGAAACTTCTTCTCCAAGTCGCGCTTCTGATTTTCCAAATCGTTAATTTCGGACTGGTTCAGCTTCACCTGAGTGCTGTTGGAGGTATACTTGGTCAACAACGTAGCCTGGTCCTGGTGCAGTTGAGTCATCTGCTTTAGAAGCGCCTGATACTGATCCACATCACTCGGCCGCGGCTGGGCAGCGGGCGAAGCGCTGCGGGAAGGAGCCGGACTGTTCTGGATCACCTGCCCGCCGTTTAGCATAGCTGCGCCGGCAGAAACTCCGGCAGGTGATTGCTCTACATTCGCCGGCGGAACCGCGAGTCCACCTTCCATTAGCTTGAGCCGCGCCCGCTGCTCGGCCAGATCCCCTTCTACCGTGCGCAATGTGTCACTAATGCGACTCGCTTCTGCGAGCAAACCGGTGGTGCTTTCCTTCAAGTCAAATACGCCGCTTTTCGCCTTCAACGCCTTCAGAGCGTCTTCAGTTTGGGACAAGCGCGCGCGCACCTGATCGGTTTGCTGGCTAACGAAATCGAAAGCGCCGGCCGAACGGTGGACTTCAAGATGCTTGGTAAAATAACGATTAACCAGTTCGTTCAGCACCAAGGTCGCTACTTCCGGTTTGGGATTGGCATACGTCACAAGAATGACATTACTTCCTTTCGTGGAAGACACGCTTAAGCCGGAAGAAATCGCAGCAGCGGCATCACCTACCGTCGGCGCCTTCGCAGTCGGCAGAACACGTTTTGGGCCTAGCCCTTCGGCCACTTGCATGGCAAGGTCCCAGCTTTCCAGGATAGCTACTTCAGCATGAATGACGGTGTCATTGGTTTTAAAAGCCGCGCCGGGGTTAGCGCCGGTGGTATCGACTGGATCTACGGCGCTGCGATCAACGACATAGCGCACGAGCAGAGTTGCGTTCGACTCGTAGCTCTTTGGGTAGATTAGATACACGATCGCGGCCGCAATCAGGCCGACAAGGCCGAGAAAGCCGATTATCCGTTTCCACTTGAAGAGGACGAACAGAATGTTGTTAAGATTGAACGGGGAAGCGTCAACTTCCGTGCGATTGTCTGCCATAAATAGGACTAATCCAGGTGTGGATAGAGCAAGTGGCCAGCCAGCCTGTTCACCGGCGCCGGGAAAACCCGGACGACGCGATTAGGCAGACTGGACCGGCGTGTCCGCGCTCCGACCCAAGTATCAGCGGAAACAGAAAATTTACCATATGAAATTTCGTGTTCGCGCGCGCCGAAAGAAAGTTTGAAGCGCCGCAACCCTTCATTCGCTTTGTCGGTGCGGCCGAAATGTAGTGTCTTCAGAGATAGGTTAGCGAGATGTTTGATCGCTGCCGCCATGACGAGATTGTTGGCGCGAAGCTGCTGCCAGCGCTCGTCAGAAGCGCCGAATTTGTAAATGGCGTGATCCCCGAACCTAAAAAACACGGCGGAGGCAAGCGTCTTATCGCCAAGTTCCGCCGTCACGGTGAAGCCGTGACCGGGCCCGATGATGTGCTTCTGGATATTTGTGAAGAACGCGCGCGGCTGGGCTGGCACGCCGTGTTTGCGGCGAGTGCGCACATGCAAAGAATAAAAGCGGCGCATTGCTTCGGGAGCAGTTCCAATACTTACCTTAAGATTACCCTGCTCAGCTTTGCGTAGAGCGCGCTGGACCGAGCTTCTGAAGTTTAACGCAAGAGCTGTACTACCAATCGTTAAGTCGAGAACATGACTAACGTATTTTTCTGAGCGGGGAGCGCTCTTATGCAAAATCGAGCTATCGCGCAGTTCGAAGTAATTCCAGCCTCGCTCGCGCGCGATCTGGCGGAGCTTTCTAAGGACGATGACAGAGCCGAAATCACTCCACATTAAAGGAGCACAATAGTCGCTGAAAGGAAGACAAATGCCGCGCGTTCGCGTGAGTAAGCTTCGCACTTCCATCATCGGGATCAGCGCAAGCGGCTTTTCCCCAACAGACAACCGTAAGTAGCAAGGCTGATGGCCGTAGCTATCGGCCAAAACTCGCGCCCAGGATGAGGTATGGAAAATCGTTGTCTCGGGATGATCGGCGATCCATTCGTCCCACACGGGCTCAGAAATGGGATTGACCAATCGTGCTTCCACCGAGACTGGTTGGCTCGTCCCCATAACATCAGCGC
The DNA here is from genome assembly GCA_038207045.1 of Chthoniobacterales bacterium. Classification (GTDB taxonomy): domain Bacteria; phylum Verrucomicrobiota; class Verrucomicrobiia; order Chthoniobacterales; family UBA10450; genus AV69. Next base: position 38,209 of record JBBRAF010000002.1, on the reverse strand, counting down.
CAGTGAAAGTTCGAGGCAAAGATTGTAAAAAAGGGGCGTCGCCTTCCGCTCCTACTTCGTTTTCATCGACTATTTGCTTCGCCGCTTTCAGACCATCACCCCTGAAGCGACCGCCTCTGTCACCGTTTCGATGACATAGTCGATCTGATCGATGCGCAACTCGGGATACATCGGCAAAGAGAGGAACTCGTCCGCGATCTGCTCGGAGACGGGGAAAGCGCCGCGGCCATATCCCAGCTGGGCATAGGCTTTCTGCAAATGAACCGGCACCGGATAGTGCACGCCGCAGCCGATGCCTTTCGCTTCCAGGTGCCGCATCACTTCGTCGCGCTGCTTTACCCGGATGGAGTAGACGTGGTAAACATGGCGGCCGTATTGCGCCTCGGCTGGCGGGACAATTTCTTCGTTGCGGCTAAAGCCCGCGCTGTATCGCTGAGCGTGGGCTCGTCGCAGCTCATTTCCACGCTCAAGATGTCGCAGCTTAATCTCAAGGCAAGCCGCCTGGATCGCGTCCATCCGGCAGTTCCAGCCGACCATGCTATGGTGGTACTTACGCTCCTGTCCATGATCGCGCAGGGTCCGAATGGTGTCGCGCAGCTTAGTATTGTTAGTTACTATCGCCCCCGCCTCACCTAAAGCTCCCAGGTTCTTTCCAGGATAGAAGCTGAAACATCCAACCTGTCCCATGGAGCCAGCGGGATGCTGTTTATACTCGGCTCCGTGAGCCTGCGCGGCATCTTCGATCACGAGTAGACGGTGTTCTTTGGCGAACCTCAGAATCGGATCCATGTCGGCTACTTGGCCGAACAAGTGCACCGGCACGATCGCTTTCGTTCTCCTTGTCAGTGCGCCTCTCAACGCGGCTGGGTCCATCGTGTAGGTGCGTCCATCGACGTCGACAAAAACCGGAGTCGCTCCGGCATAGCTGATCGCTTCCGCCGTCGCCATGAAAGTACTGGGGACCGTGATAACTTCGTCGCCTGGACCAACGCCGCAGGCCAGAAGTGCCAGCCACACCGCCTCCGTGCCGCTGCCCAGTCCAACGGCGTGCTCGCAATTACAAAAGGCCGCGAACGCCTCTTCGAAACAAACAACCGCCGGGCCACTGGCGAAAACGCCGCTGTCGATGACCCGACGGATAGCGACTTCGAACTCGTCGCGCAAGGGCGCGTGGTGAGCTTTAAGATCTAAGAACGGTACTTTCATGGATTTCAGAAGATTTCTTAAGCAGTCTCGCCGGGTTTCCAGCGACGGTGCCGTGCGCCGGCACGTCTGTGATGACCACGCTGCCCGCACCGACGGTAGCGTTTTCGCCGATAGTGATGCCACCGAGTAAAGTCGCGCCCGAACCGATGGCAGCGCCGCGTTTCACCAGAGTAGCCTGGCAATCCCAATCGGCTTCAGTCTTCAAAGCGCCCTTGCTATTGACGGCGCGAGGATAGCGATCGTTGATAAAGGTAACCCCGTGCCCGACAAAAACTCCGTCCTCGATCGTCACCCCTTCACAGACAAAGGTATGACTCGAAATTTTACAGCGTGCGCCAATTTTGGCGCCCTTTTGTATTTCGACGAACGATCCGATCTTCGTCTCGTCACCAATCTCGCAGCCGTAGAGATTGACGAAGCCAAAGATGCGCACATCGCGGCCGAGGATTACGTCTGGCGCGATGAGTTCCTGAGCCGCCTGGCTCTCACTCATACTGCCAGCCGGTCCGCCTGCGCTTCCGTGCGCTCGGGGGCCGCTCGCCTTGTCACTGCTTCTTCGCGCTTGCGCAGGAAGTTCACCGGCGCGCCGTTCGCCTTAAGTGAAGCAGATGCTGCTTCGAGAATTGTCACCAACTCCAGGCCAGAACGCCCGCTCGTCGTTGGCTCTATCCCGTTCTCGATGCAATCAATAAAATGCTGACACTCTACTTTGAGAGGTTCTTCCTGCTGAATATGCGGGATGTAGCTATCGCCGTAGTGATAAGAATAATGGAACTCGGCGAAGGTATCGTAATGCGGCGGGCGATCGACCCGCACATCGTAAATGCGGATTTTTTCCAGCGGCTGGAGATCGTCATAAACGATCATGCGTCGCGTGCCAACGATAGTCATCTCGCGCACCTTGCGCGGCTCGAGCCAGCTGCTTTGAATGGTAGCGAACTTCTTGTTGCGGAAGCTAAGAGATAGATTGGTGACATCCTCGATCCCGGCGGTGACGTGCGCGTTTCCCTGGCAGTTCACCGTCATCGGCAGTTCGTCGAGGATATGGAGGATGATAGAGATGTCGTGCGGCGCCAGGTCCCAGACCACATTAATATCCTTTTGGAACAGACCAAGATTAAGCCGTCGCGAGTTAATGTAGCGAATGTCGCCGATGTCACCGGCGTTAATGATCTCGCAAATCTTCCGGACTGACGACGAATACAAAAAGGTATGTCCGCTCATTAGCACCACTCCTTTTTGCTCCGCGATATCGATCAGCTCTTCACATTCAGCGGAAGAAGCGGCGAGTGGTTTCTCTACCAATGTATGCTTGCCCGCACATAGCGCCGCCTTCGCCAGATTATAATGGAAAGCTACGGGCGTGGCGATGGCCACCGCGTCGATAGTCGAATCGTTGATGAGCTTCAGCGCGTCGGTGTGAGTTTCAATCTCCGAATACAGCGAACTCAAATGGCGCAGTCGGCTCTCGTTTTTGTCGCAGATTGCTTTCAGGCGACAAGTGGTAAGAGTTCTAAAATTGCGGACAAGATTCGGCCCCCAATAACCGCAGCCAATTACTCCGACATTTATAGGTGACGACATGCTTGTTAGGTCAGGAATTCGTAACCGGCGGCGCGGGGGGAGCTGTTGCCCGCGGCAAGCTTTGCCACATGTCGCCAAGTTGAGCGGCGAGCGTGGGAAATGTCCGGGCGACAATCTTCAGGTCCAGACCAAGCGAAAGGTTTTTCGAGTAGAAGACGTCCATCTCTACCATCTGGCGAAAGGTTGTGCGGTTCTTTCCATTCACCTGCCAGAAACCGGTGAGTCCCGGGAGGGCATCAAGACGCCTGCGATCCTCCAGCGAGTAGCACTCAAACTCACGCACCGTGCATGGGCGTGGGCCGACCACGCTCATCGCACCGCGCAAGACATTGAAAATCTGGGGTAGCTCATCCAGGCCAATAGCGCGGAGAAACCTTCCGCCGAGAATGAGGCGCGGATCTCCGGTGGCGTCGAGTTTCACCATCGGTCGGTCGGAAACCATCAGCTGCTCGAGATAAGTTTCGTGTGAGCGCGTCTCCGCGTTCACTTTCATCGTGCGGAACTTCACGATCATGAAGCGGCGGCCTTTGAAACCGACGCGGGGTTGCCGGTAAAAGATTGGACCCGGCGAAGTTATTGCGACCCATAGTGCGATGAGCAACATTAGCGGCCACCAGATGGGGAGCGTGAGAGCGATGATGGTGAAATCGAGAGCGCGCTTCCACCGCGGCAGGGCCGCGAGCAGTTCCTGGGGCGGACAGGGCCCTGCTCCCGTCTCGGAACCGTTCGTGGCGCGGTGACGCATCTGCGTGCGCTCTCCGTCGCTCTGCCCCGTGGGCGATGAGGACGGCGCGTTCTTCGGATTGTGCCCGGTCCGCGCACTACTTAACTGCCCACTGGCGATTCCATTAACCATTCTGGTTCCCCTATTTTTGAGCCGTCTCCTAAGTAAAAATCGAGGCAAGCTGCCGCCAGTGGTTAACTGCCTCATCGGCTAGAACCCTTCTGCACTGCCAACAACCCTCTCTGCACTAACAACAACACAAACAATTTTCCTACGCGGACACCCTATAATTTCCACGCTTACTAGAGCTACAATTTTCTGGCTCTAACGTCAATCCTATTTACGCTCGGCGCTGCGCTTTTTCCGCACCTTTCGCACGCCCGCGATCGCACTTCTTCTTCTGCACTCTTAAACTTCTTAAACCAATCTTCGTTGCGCGGCGATCACGCAATTCCTAACCCCGGACTGCGCGCAACTGTGCAGAAGACTTTTAAAGCATTTCACACGCCCCGCGCTAGCGGCGAACAATCCGCCCAACGCCCCATCGCACTGCCCGGGCACCATACCACGTAATCATCGGCAGGAATATTTTCTCGTCTGTCGCCGGTCGATCGTGAGAATGCCAATGACAGTGTCATTGAGGAAACCGAACGGCGATCAACGCGTTCGTCCGGGCAAACCCCGCCCTGCATTCCGCTTGCGCGGAAGAAACTCGCACGGGTGCCCAGCCACCACGGACATCACTATCGCTGGCGCGAAATGATCGAAAATACTTCCCCGCGGACGCCGCTTCGGAAAAAGCAACGTGGCGAATCGGCAGCAAATATGTGCATTCCTTCCCGGCGATCCCTTGCACGACAATATAACGCTGACCGTCCGCATTCTGGTTGTGAGACGCAGGTGCCGCAATTGCAATTACAGACCGCGGCCGCACCACCAAGCGAACGATGGCAATTCGTTTTCCGCCCTCATCAAACCGGCGGTTCCGCGCCAAAGTGGATCTCATCATCAGGTGAGGCCATGCTCGGCTGAGCTCTCTAACACAACGGCATGTTTTCAGCCGATTCGATTCGCGATTCTGAATGAATCAGCGCGCGGAGGCACGCTTGTAGTTCTCCAACTCTTTCTTAACCGATTGGGCCAGCTTGGTGTCGCCTTGTGCTTCGGCCAACTCTTCGGCCCGTTCAGCCGCGGTAATTGCATCCGCCGTTTTGCCAGCAGCGGCACAGGCAGCCGCGAGCGTATGAAAGATGAGTGCGTGCGGTCTCGGCGCAAGAACCGCTGCTTTCTCGGCCAAATTAATTGCGCGGGCTGGGTCGCGCACTTTCGGATCGGTCGCGGTCGCAAGCAGCCAGGCAAAATTGTTCAGCACAGAAACGGATTGAGGCGCGAGCTGGAGAGCTTTTTCGTATTCGGCCGCAGCCGATTTGTTCGAACCCTCCGCAGATAGAGCATTGGCAAGATCGTTGTGCGCGTCGATGTCGTCGGGCGTAATGCTTACCACGCTCTGGTATTCTCGCGCCGCATCAGCCAGGCGGCGCTGACCCAGGTAGATCCGGCCGAGATTGAAATGCGCGTCAGCGTTGCGCGGATCGCTCTCGGCCGCGAGACGATAATAACCGGCGGCTTCATCGATGCGACCGCGGCCAAACAAGGCGTTGCCGAGATCGACAGCTGCGGCGGAGAAACGAGGCTCAATAACCAGCGCCTTTTTATAAGACGCTATCGCTTGCTCGTCCCGGCCTAGGCGTAGCAAAGCGACGCCGGCGCGATGCTGCGCATCGGCATCCTTCGGTTCCAATAGCAGCGCCCGCTCGTACTCGGCCAGCGCGCCACTCCAATCACGTTTTTGCGACAGCATGTCGGCCAGATTCACGTGTGCATTTCCAAAATCGGGTCGCAAATTGATGCACTGCCGGTATTCGGCTATTGCATCATCGACCTGATTTCGTCGCGCGAAATTGTTGCCGATATTATTGTGAACAAAGGCGCGACTTGAGGGTGAAGATGCGCGACGCCGCTGCAACACGCCGAGAGCGGCACGCAAATTTTCGAGTGCGCCATCCAAGTTCCCTCGATCCTGCAAAGCCAGGCCGAGATTATTCATCGCCACATCGTTATCGCTAGTAACGGCGAGAGTGTGACGCCAAAGCGTCTCGCCATCGCGCCAAAAGGAAATCTGTTGCCATGTCTGCCACGCCAAAAGGGCGATAAGCGCTGTTGCCGCGGGCAGGGCGAGGCGGAACGCGCGTAGTTGGCGCAACACATCGACCAGTCCCCAAACCAGCGCCACCAGAAGACCGATATGCGGAAGATAAGTGTAACGGTCGGCGTGCGCCTGCAGGCCGTTGGGCCAGACACCGATCACCGGCACGAGCATGACGATATACCAAAACCAGCCGACAAAAAAATACGGGAACCTGCGGCGAAAAGCCAATGCGGCCGCACTCACGCTCAGCAGAATGATGTCGGCGGCGATGCTCGCCAGTAACTGGTCCGAATGCACGGGCAAGGGATAGAAAACAGCGAGTTTGTCTGGCCAAAGGAGTTGATAAATGTACGTGCAATAGCTGAGCGCAGCGTTGGTGAGACGACTGCCGAGTGGAACAAAATCGAGGACCCCGGTGGGACCATGCTGAGCCCACAACGTGACCGCACCCGAAAATGCAGCCAGGACGAAGAGCGGAATTTTTTCTGAAAACGCGCGCGACAGCGATATCCCTCCGCCCGCGTCACGGAGACGACGCAACGGCCAGAAATCCAGGAGCAACAGGATAACGGGGAGCGTTATCAGCATTGGCTTTGCCATCAAGCCAGCGGCGAAGATGACAGTCACAAAAACGAGCCGGATCCGATCAGTGGCGCGCGCATAACGTTCGTAGGCAAGTAGCGTGGCCATAAAGAGCACTGCGCTAAGCACGTCCTTGCGCTCCGAAATCCACGCGACTGATTCCACGCGCAACGGATGCACCGCGAACAAGCCGGCAACGACTGCCGAGCGCCAGACAGAGCCCGTCGCCGCGTGTAAAAAGAGAAATAGCCCAGCTACGGCAAGGGCATGCAGCGCGACGTTGACAGCGTGAGGACCGGCTGGGTTCAGCCCGAAGAGCTGGCAATCAAACATGTGCGTGATTGTCGTCAGCGGATGCCAATTTCGCGCATGCGGCTCGACGAAGGCGCGAACAAATCCTGAAAACGTCAGACCCTGCGTGATGTGACTATTCGCGTAAACGTAAACGTCGTCGTCGTAATTGACGAAACCGTACGGGATCGCGCGGGAAAAAAGCGCCGCCGTTAATCCAAAAAGTGCCAGCGTGATCAGCCAGGCGTTATGCGTGCGAGCAGTCGCGCGCGGCTGGCTTCGTGGCATGTCCGCTAGTTTAGCGAACTAAAAACGGAGGTCGCGCCGATTTGCACCACTCTTGTGCTCCAGCTCGTAATCGGAACCGAGGAGCTTGGAAGAGGGGGACGAGGACGCGATGGAACTCATCATAAAAAAGTTGAGCCGCGCCGGGGGATGCACGCCCGCCGGCGCAGCTCGGGGCATGGCTACTACTCTACTGCGAAATCTTGTTCAGCCTTTGCTCCCAGCTTGTCACGCGTAGCCACGGTACCCTGACAGGCTGCACGGCGGGATCGGCCGCCGTGCAACACTATTCCGACCGTTACTGGCCGGTTTTGGTCTGAACCCGCTGGATCACGCGTGTGCCTTGGCGCGCGCCGCCCTTGGCATCCTTGTTCGGTTTCAGATCGCGAACGTTCACTTTCGGTTTGTCTTTCTTTTGATCGGCCATAATACCTTTCTTTACTTGTTCTTTTGGTTTTGGGTTGTGTCAGTCGCGCCGAAGAGCTGTCGTCCGCCGGCTACCTTTTTATTCGGTATCAGGTCGTCCAACCGGATCAGCTTCTCTTTCGAACGCTTCTGCCGTCGAGCTCCACGCTCGTCGGATTGGGCGTCCTGTTTTTCCTTCGACGAACTCACGATTGTCCCTTTACCACGATCCATGCCAGGAACATGCCACGACCGATTCCTGTCCTGTGAGGCGCCGCTAACGTGCTCCCACTCCAAACCTTAGCACGAAAAAATAGTTGCCGATTTTTTTGCCGGCCAATTTGGCTGCCCCCGCCGCTGGCCTCAATTCTAGCCCAAGAAGTAACGCATTTGGACCAAACGGATCATTTATGGCTCCCCGCGTGAAGATGTCGGCTCAAAGTCGCGCGCGAAATTCCCAACATCCGCGCCGTGCGCCGCTGATTCTCGTTAGCCTGCTGGTAGACGAAACGCACGTGCCGCCGGACGGCGCTCGCCAACGTGAGATCGCCATTAAGTCCATCACTGTATGCTGGAGCCGCAATTTTTTCGGGTGCCGGTAAATCGCGCTCTTTCACTCCAAGATCGGGCGGGAAATGTACATGTTCCGGCATGATGACTTTGCCGTCACAAAACAGCGTCATCGTCCGCACGGTGTGACTGAGCTCACGCAGATTCCCGCGCCAATCGTGCGCCAGCAACCGGTCCATCGCGACGGGATGAATGGCGACGATTTCTTTCCCCTGACGCGAGGCTGATGCCTTCAGCTCACTCGCAATCAGCGCTGGTAATTCCTCCCGCCGATCACGCAACGCCGGAATAAGAATCGTCAGCCCATTCAACCGGTGATAAAGATCTTCGCGAAATTTTTCCTGTCGCACGCGCTCGCGCAGGGAAACATTGGTCGCGCAAATAATGCGCGCATCTGTTTTAAGCATCCGCTCCGAGCCAAGCCGCTCGAATTCGCCGTACTCAAGCACGCGCAGAATTTTCACCTGCGCGAGCGGACTCATATCGGCAATTTCATCGAGAAAGATCGTCCCACCGTTAGCCAACTCGAATTTTCCTTTCACCGCCTGCTGCGCCCCGGTGAATGCTCCCTTTTCATGACCAAATAGCTGGCTCTCCAACAATGTATCGCTCATGGCCGACGCATTAAAGGAAATGAACGGACCGCGCGCGCGCGTCGACGAATTATGAATGGCGTGCGCCAGCAGCGTCTTGCCCGTGCCGGTTTCGCCAAGTAACACGATTGGCACATCCGACCTCGCCGCCAGCTTCGCCAGTTCGATGCAGCGCGACATTTCCGCGCTAGTCGTGCGCAGATCTTCCACTTTTAAACTCGGCAAATGCGGTTGCATCTCCATCACTCGCGCACGCTCTCGCGCAGTTGTTTGATCGGCTCGAAGGCATACTCGATGAGCGTGCGGCTACCGACCCGGATCCGCGCTTCGCCTTTCATGCCGGCTTTCAACGCCAGATGAGGGTGCTTGGCGTTCTGATCAATTGAAGCCAGCGCTACAAAATGCGCGCCGCTGCTTGCCGCCACCGCCGAGGGACTCACCCAATCGAGCGTCCCGCTAAGCGTGCCGTAACGCTGATACGGAAACGCTTCGAAAAAGAAACGAACCGACTCATTTACGCGCAGCTTCGCCAGTCCGCTTTCGTTCAGAGCGAGCCGTGCCAGCGGCTTTCCATCCACCCGCGCCAGCTGGCAAAGCTCCTGTCCACTCTGCACCACCGAACCGACGCTGCGCTGCGCCAGCGAGATCACGATCGCATCGTACGGAGCTCGGACCGTCAGCAGATTCTGTTGCGAGTTTTCCAGGTTGGATCTGAGTGCACCCAGTTTCATTTTGTATTTTTCCACCTCGCCCGCTTCCTCCGCGCGTTTGCGAGTGTGCTCATTTTCCAATTGCTGCCGCTCCAGTTTTACTTGTTCGAGTGTGCGCTTCGCCACCGCCTCGTCCTTCTCCGCGCCGGCCGCTTCCATCCGCAGCCGGATCAAATCCACTTGCGAAAATCCGCCGCTTTTGGAGAGCTTCTCGAATCGTGCCAGCAGATCGCTGTTGCTATTGGTTTGCTTCTCGCGAAAACGCAGTTCGCTTTCCGCCTGCCCCACCTGTGCGTTTTTGATGTCCGCTTCCGCCGCGTAAGCCTCATCCATCTTCGCCAGCGTCAACTCATGCGTGCGCAAATCCTCACCCAGCGTCCGCACCTCCGTATCCCAGCCGCGAATTTCATCCGATCGCAAAACGAACAACTCCGCCCCGGCCGCGACGGTTTGTCCTTCACTGACTGCGACACGATTCACTGTCGCCAATCGCGGCGATTGAATCGGATCGGCCCCTTCGCGCGGCACAAGCACAAAGGAAGCGTTCTCTGTCTCGGGGAAATGAATTGTGACCGAAGCCATTAACCCGACGAGGAAGAGCGCGATGAGCCACCACGCCATGAAGCGCATGATTTTCGGCGGCGGATCCTGCGGCAGCATCTCCGATTCCGCATCGAGTGAGTTAGGCGCGAACGTCTGGACGCTCATCCGCCCACCCCCATTTGCTGACTCGACAGATAAAAATACAAACCGCGCTGCGCCATCAACTCATCGTGGTTTCCAATTTCCGCTACGCTTCCTTTCTCCAGCACGACAATGGAATCCGCTTCGCGAATCGTGCTCAGCCGATGCGCGATCGCAATCGTCGTCCGTCCCGCCATAATGCGGCCAAGATTGTTTTGAATGGCTCGCTCCGATTCGGTATCGAGGGCGCTCGTCGCTTCATCGAAAATCAAAACAGGCGGGTTGTTGTAAATCGCGCGCGCGATGGCGATGCGCTGCTTCTGTCCGCCGGAAATGGCGAGACCTGATTCACCGATCTTGGTTTCGTAACCCATCGGCAAGCGCATGACGAAATCGTGCGCCGCGGCGGCCTGCGCTGCGGCCAGCACCCGATCGAGATCAGGCTCGGAATCACCGAAGGAAATGTTCCGCGCGATCGTCTCGTTGAACATGTGATTCTCCTGCAACACCATTCCGATGTGCCGCCGAACGTCGCGGTAGTTCAGATTTTTCAGATCGACGTTATCGAAAAAGATCGAGCCTTCCGTCGGCTCGAGCAGACCGGCAATCATTTTAATCAACGTCGTTTTGCCGCAGCCGCTGCGACCGACAAAGGCGATCATCTTACCCGGCGCGAGATTGAGCGTGATGTTGGACAAGATGTTTGGCGCTTCCGGTCCACCGTAGCGGAAGCTGACGTTGCGCAGCTCGATTCGCCCTTCCAGACTGTGCACCGGCGTCAGGCGCGAACGGTCGCGGCCCTGCTCGGGTTCCTGCTCGAAAATGTCGTTGAGCCGGTTCAGCAACACCGTAGCGAATTGCAGGTTGTCCCAAACACCGAGCGTGCGCAGAACTGCTCCATACGCGATAGCCGTGAGCGAGCTGAACGCGACAAATCCGCCGACGCTCAGACTGCCGTTGATCACCTGTGTTGCGCCGACCCAGAGGAAAATTGCGGTCGAAAGCAAACCAATCGTTTGCAGCACGCTGTCGTACGACATCACGACAAACGTGGAGCGGAACATTTTCTTCGAGACGGAAAGGAATTCGGTCAACATGGCATCGCGAAAAACCGATTCCGCCGCAGCCGCTTTCACCGCCTCGATTCCTTTGATGGCGTCGATCTGATGCGAGCTGTATTTACCCTGACTCTCCTCCACTTCGGAAAAAAGTGGCCGCAGGACTTTGAGCGAAAAATACATGAGGCCGACGTAGAGCGGGGTCGTTGCCAGAAACGCCAGCGTCAGCCAGCCGCTGTAGAGAAACATCAGCACCAGTGCGCCGAGCAGATGAATCATCGCGAGCAGCGCGCCGATTCCATTTTGCACGGCGAAGTGCCGCACCTGCCGCGCGCCATCGAGCCGTCGCTGAATGTCGCCCGTGCGCCGGCTGGTGAAGTAACTCATCGGCAGGGAAAGCAATTGGCGACTGAGAAAATCGAGAATAGCGGCGTCGAGCCGCACCGCGGCGAAGGCGAGCAGATATTCCTGCGCGATCGCGGCCAATTGCACGAAAACAATCGCCGCGACCATGCCGAGAATGATCGTCCTGAGCAGCCCGACGTCGTTTTCCACGATGACCTTGTCGACCACCATCTGCGTGAAGACGGGAAAGAGCAGTTCCAGGAAACTCACGGCCACGGCCAGCCCGAGCACTTGCAATAACAGACGACGGAATTTCGCCAAAAACGGCCACACCCACGCCGCGCTCGATTTGCTCACCGGCGCCTGCTCGAAGGCGATGGTGTAATCGAAGAGCGCGGCATAACCCGACCATTTTTGCTCGAATTCCTTGCGCGGAATTTTGCGAAATCCCATCGCCGGATCGGCCACGCGGACGTGATCCGCCTGCACGTCGTAGAGCACCATCCAGTGATTGCCCTCCCAGTGCACGATCGCCGGCAGCGGCATCATCGGCAGATTACGAAGAGAAACTTTCAACGCGCGCGCCGCCAGACCGAGCTCATTCGCCGCGCGGCAAAGCGCTTTTAAACTCGTGCCGTCCGTCGCTGTATGACAAAGCTGACGAATTCGCGCGAGCGAAACTTTGCGCCCAAAGTGACGGCAAATCATCCCGAGGCTGGCCGCGCCGCAATCCATCTCATCGATCTGCGTGACGTGCTCGAACTTGCGGATGCGTTTTTCTCTCTTGCGGAAATGTCCCTCGTCATCGACAAACGGCGCGCTGTCATCCCGCTCGGGCGCTCCATCCTTGCCATCGAGCGCGGTCTTGTCATGCACGCGCGCTTCCGCCGGGATCAGTTCGTCGGTAAAATCGAGCGGAATACGCGCTTCCGTTTTTGCCCGATATTGGGCCAATCGTTCCTCGAGTAGCTGAGCGAACTCCGGATAACTTCCTTTCAGATTGCGCACTGCCTCGGGCGCAAGTGCCAGCAAATCGCAATCCGAATACGCTTCAACGGAAGCCGCCCGCGCCGACCCGTTGAGAATGGAGAGCTCGCCAAAGAAATCGCCGTCGCGATAGAACGCGAGATTACGTTGCGTGCCGTTGTTCTGGATAAAGGCGCGCGCTCGTCCTTTCTCCAGGATGTACATTGGCCCGGCCGCGTCTCCTTCTTTGATGATGAGATTGCCTTTGGAGAACTGGACGCGCTCCAGTTTTTCCATCACTTCGCGCAGGGCTGGTGTCGGCAACCGGCCGAAATTGCTGAACTCATAAAGGAAGCCTTGCAGCGCACGCGCGCGCCGCGTCATCTGCACATTCTCCCTCAACTCGGGAACGCTTTCCGCCAGCGCGAGAAAATCCGCTCGATCCAGCCGCAAGACCTCAGTCGAAGTGCTGCATCGCACCGTCGCATTACGCGTCCCGCCTTCCGTCAGTGCCGCTTCGCCGAAGGCGTCGCCCGGTCGCAGCGTCGCCAGCACGATCTCCTCACCGTTGTTCGCCCCAGTCTTGACCACGCGGGCCCGCCCCGAAGTTAAAATGTAGAAAGCATTCGCCGGGTCGCCCTGCTTCACGATCAAGTCGCCGAAGTCATATTGTTCTTCGCGCAAGATCGGTCGCAGTTTCTCGAAATGCTCGTCCGGAAGGAACCGAAACATCTCGCATCGCCGCAGCAGATCGATGTCTTTCGTCTTCATTCGGCGGCGGGCTGAAGCAGTTTCCAGTCAATGTATTTGCCGACCAGCTCAGCAAAATGACGGCGGCTAATTCGTTCCTGCAAACGTTCGCGAATGCTTGGCTCGCTAAGCTGCGGCTCGAGACGTGATTTTACCCGCCACACTTCCCAACCATCATCACGCGATATCGGTTCGAGCATCGCGCCGGCTTTGACACTGAGAAAACTCCCCTGCTGTTCCGCGGGCAAGTCTTCCAGCAAAACTTCGATCCGCCGCAACGGATATCGGCTTTCCTCCGCAATCTCGTGCAACTCCATCCCGTCACTGCGGACGCACGCCATCACTTCCGCCGCGGCATCGCGTGAATCGACTTCGATCGTCTCAAGTTCAAATCTCGTTAGATTCAATCGCGTCGCGATCAATTCGCTCTGCAGCATCTTGTCGTTGAAGAGGGAATCCAAACACCATCGATAGGCGAGGTCGGCCCCGAGCATAAAATTCAGCCAATCCTCATTGCGTCCGATTTTTTCCAGCCACTCGGGCAAGTCGCTGATTTTCTCCCGCGCCATGAATTTCTCCCGTTCATCCACGATATCTCTCATCGCTGGTTGCGCCGCCTGGGCCGCGACTCGGAAGCTTAATTGCTCCGCCAGGCGGTCGAGCTCCCCGGAAAGGGTGAGATGAACCACCAACAAATCCTTCTCTTCGAGTGCGGCCGAAACGTACTCGCGCTCGGACGCCGCGATCTCACCCGCGTAATTCCGCGCCCAAAACTGTCGCGCGAAATATTCGCCGAACTCTTCCATCGTAACACCGCGATCATCCAGCCAGCGCTCTGTCTCTTCCGCTGTGATCAGATCGTGCTGGTATCGAAATGCGACCGCCGCCGAGTCGATCGCTGATTCATCCAGCTCGATCTCTTCCTCCGTCGCCCGGCGTTCGCATTCGAGCGCACGAACAAAATCTTCCCAGGGGCGCGCCAGGTCGCCCCTTACCAGCGCCGCATCAATGACGTCGCGCGCCGTAAAATTTTCTTCATCCCGCGAGAAGATAACGCGGCTTTCGCGCATCGCTGGGAGGTCGAGTGACATCTCCTTCGCCCCCGCTAAGGCGCGCCCGTTCGGTCTGCGCGCCGAAACATTGCCTCATGAAGCCGCTGATCGCTCCCGAGTTGTTGCCCAGATTTCACCCTGCAGTTGTCTCAAATTTAGGCCACTTTCGTCAATAGTTTGTTACTGCGGCTGCGCCCCAGAGAGAATCGCGCAGCCCGGAGCTGCGCCGCACGCGGCGTGAGATGATCTGATTCAAAATTGTCTCCCCGGCCCAGATTTCGACACGCTCGCGGACACGCGTTACCGCGGTGTAAAGCAATTCGCGCGTCAGCACCGGCGCATCTCGATCCGGCAGGATTAGGAGCGCTTCGCGGAATTCGGAGCCCTGGCTTTTATGCACGGTCAACGCGAACGCCGTCTCGTGCTCAGGCAAACGCGCGAGTGAAAAGCTCCGGCTGCCATCTCCGGCGGGAAAGAAAACACGGAGTCCGTCGTCTGTCGCCAGGACGATGCCAATGTCGCCATTGAAAAGTTCGAGGTGATAATCGTTGCGCACGATCATCAGCGGTTGTCCGCTGAAATATTGATCTGCGACCGGCGCCTCGCTCGCTTCCGCCAGCAGTTTCTTGATCAACTCATTGATTGCTTTGGAGCCGAACGGGCCGCGGCGCAGTGCGCATAAAACCATAAATTCATTCAGCTTGCGCAGTGCCTCCGCGGCATCGCGTATGGAACGAAGGGCTCGAAAATGGTGGCAAACACGTTCCCGCAGCGCGCGTTCCAACGCTTTCATCGGCGGCGTTGGCCGCCACGTGATGCGATCGCCCGTTTTCAATGTCTCGCGCGTGCCCGCAACATCTCCGCGATTGATGGCGCGACTCAGCTCCACAATTCCCGAGCCCGGTGCGAAACGAAAATTTTCTCGCAGCTCGACGACAGCGTCGTGGATCAGCGCGACGCGGGGCATTGCCTCCTCCAGTTCCTTTCCAAAGCATTCCCCGAAACGGTCCGCCTGCGCTTCGGAAACGCTAATTTCACAACCGGGCGTGCACAGGTCACGAAATGCGCTTCCCGCCTCGACCGACGCCAATTGATCTTTATCGCCGACGAGCACCAGTCGCGCCTCCGGCCGCACCGCTTCGAAGAGTCGGCTCAAAAGCGCCAGATCGATCATCGACGCTTCATCAACAATGACAACGTCCGCCAGAAGCGGTTGGGCGCGATTAAAACGGAAACTATTGGAATCTCCGCGCGCGCCAAGCAGCCGCTGGACGGTCGAGGCTTCATTCGGCAGCCGCGAAGCGATTTCGTTCGGCAAACCGACCTCCGTCCTGGCCAAACCCAACGCTTCTTTCAAGCGGGCCGCTGCCTTGCCGGTTGGCGCGGCCAGCGCGATTTTGCATTCCGGGTTGAGTGCGAGCAGGAGGGCGCAGACCATAACTACGGTGTGCGTTTTGCCGGTCCCCGGGGCGCCTGAGATTAGGCAAATCCGCGAAGTGGCCGCGACGAGTGCCGCGAGCATTTGCAGTTCCGATTCTCGCGTAAATATTTTGACAACCTGTTCGCTGCAACGTTTTGCATCGAGTTTCAATACGTCGGACAGTCGCTGCCGCACTTCGGCTGCAACTTGCGTTTCATATCTCCAATATCTTTGCAGATACAGTCGTTCCTCCCCATCCAGAATGATCGGCGCGAACTCCCCCGGCGCGCCAACCACCCCGGATTCCCGAAGCTTTTTCAGCCACAAATTTCTCGATGGTAAACGCCCCCCTGCGGCCAGCACTTCCGGCATGTCCGACGTGAGTTCGCGCAATGGAAGACAGACATGGCCATCCGCTTGAAATCGGCTCAGGAGCAACGCAGCCAGGTTCAGGTCCGCCGACGGCTTGGTCGCTATGCGCTCTATCAATGCCGCGAACTTCTGGTCGATGGAATTAGGCGTTTCCATGGAACAAACGATCAAGCGCCTCAATGAAGGCGAAGCCCGGTCGCATTTGGAAAACGCCGCCGGTGACGTTGTCGAGACCGCGCAGGAAAACGTAAAACGCTCCTCCGAAATGGCGATCGTAGTCGTAATCTTTTATTCGCCCCCGGAGATAGCGATGCAAGGCGACGGAATAGATGCTCAGCTGCAAGGTATAGAAATTTTCCGTCATCGCGCGCCCCAGATCGGGCGCGGAGTAGAACGATGCATCCGGCCCCAGCCAGTTCGATTTCCAATCCAGAAAATAAAATTTCCCGTCGCTTTCGAAGACGAGATCGATGAATCCTTTCAGAAAACCACGCGTGGGCTGAAATAGCAGTCGGCCGATGGCGCCGGGCAAGTCGCCCAAGGCGAGGGTTTCCTGTAAACGCGCCGCGGTAATAAGGCTGAGCGGAAAAGTGAATTCGAGTTCCGGTAACCGTCCTCGTGTTTCGGCCAGTAAGATTCCCGATGACCCAAGCGGGTTTTGCAGCACGCGCGCGATCGTCTCGGTGATGATTTCATCGAAGCCACCGATGTGGAATTGGCCAAGTTTTTCCGCCGCCAGCGAAGGCAGTTGCGATAAATCGACGAAATCGAGTTCTTCTAGAATTTTATGCAAGCACGTGCCAGCGCGCGTCCCGCCGGGAAAAGCGTGAATACCTTCCGCCGCCGCGAGCGGTTCGGTTTCGAGCAGGGTTTCGGTGCTGTCGTAATCCGGCGATTCCGGTTCGCGCGTTCTTCCGTTCGCGAACGCGCTGAAACTCGAGATTCCCCATGTGCGATCGATCTCACCGCGAAATTCTCGCGCCGTCCATTCGGTCGAGTTCGCTTGCGCCGGTTCAAAATTCGGAGCGCGCTGGACCGGCAGGGGCTCGATCAGCACATCATCGCGGCCGGAGTATTTGGCGGCGATCTTCGCCGCAGTCGTCGTTTCTCCGCGCGCGAGAAAAGTATCCGCTGATGGCTCATCCGCCATCAGCCAGGCCAGCGCGGACCTTGATTTCGACGCGCTGCCCCTCGTTTTGCGTTCCTGCCAGATGACGTAGCTGCGATGCTCCGCTCGAGTCAGACCGACATACAACTGGCGCACGGACTCGGCCAACTGCTCGCGATTGTGCAACTGTTTATGCTCGGCGCGCTCTTCGAGATCGAGCACCAGTTCGCCGTTGTGGTGAAATTTCAAAAACTCGCCGCGCGACCACGGCTCCTTTCGGCCAAATGGAAGAAACGTCACGCCGTATTCCAAGCCTTTGCTTTTGTGAATCGTAACGATCCGCACAGCATCCTCGTCGCTTTCGAGCCGCAGTTCGTCCTCCTCCCGTAATGCCGCTTCGGGGAGCGTTCGCGGCGCAAACCAGGCGATTAATCCGTCGATGCCGAAACGAAATTCGGCGCAGGCCGCGTGCAGCGAATCGATGAGATGAAGCACGTTCGTCAGCCGGCGTTCGCCATCGCGCAAACAGAGCAGCCGTCCCCGCACTCCTTCGCGCAGAAGCCACGCGCGTATCATTTCGACGAATCCACGGTCGCGCCAGATCAGGTGGTAATCGGCGAAACGGTTTAGGGTCGCCTCCCAGTCGGAATCGTTGAAATTTTCCAGGGCCGCGGCGGAATAGCCGAGCAGCTCGGTCGCAAGAGCCGCGCGCAAAACCGCATCGCGCGTCGGTTCGGCCACGGCGCGGAGCGCGCGCAAGAGTTCCTCGGCTTCGCGCGACTGGAAAATGCTCGCCGCGGAATAAACCACCGAAGGAATTTTCTTTTGCAAAAGCGCGCGCTGCAGCTCGAGCGGTTGCATGTTGTTGTTCACCAGCACAGCAATGTGACGCGGCTCGATCTTTTCCTCTCCGATCCGCGTATCACTCGTAAGCAGACGCGCAATTTCCTCTGCAACCGCGGCCTCAATTTCAACGTGCTGCTCCGGCGACGCGATCCAAACCCGCAACGGCTGGTCGCGTTCTCCACCAGTCCTAAACGGCGCGGCGTCGCCACGGCCTGCGGCAGCGACGGGCGGCAGGTCAATCCCAGCGAGGACAAAAGCGTCGTCGCGCGCCCGAAAAATCTCGCTCACCCCCTCGACCAGTTTCGCTTCCGAACGCCAATTCTTTTCCAAGGTATAAGTGCGCGCGACCTGCCGTGCCACTTCGAGATAAGTAAAGACGTCGGCGCCGCGAAAACCGTAAATGGCCTGCTTCGGATCGCCGATGAAAAACACCGTGGCGTCACTTCCTTCGTAGATTTGACGAAAAATCGAATACTGCACCGGATCGGTGTCTTGAAATTCGTCGATCAACGCCACGGCAAATCTTGCGCGCAGAGTTTGCCGCAGAGCCGAGCCATTCTTTCCGCGCAACGCATCGTTCAAACGCGTGAGCATGTCGTCATACGATTGCAGCTGCCGATCGGCTTTGCGCCCGCGCAGTTCCTGCCGCGCCCAGGCACAAAAATCGGTTTGCAGAGCGACGACGAGTTGTTTGCTTAATTCTTCGAGCTGCGCCGCGTCTGCGCTCGCGCGAAAGGCCTCGCTGATTTCGCGCTTCAACATCGCAAGATCCTTCGGAGCCGGCACGATGCGAATGACGGGATTGTTCGTCGTTTCTTGCAAAAGCTCGACAAGATTGCCGACTGATAATCGTCCACGCAACAGCGCCGCCACCGGCGCGTCGTCCTGATGAAAATGTTTCCGCCAAAAATCCTCGGCGATTTCGCGCAGCAGCGCCGATTGATCGGTCGTGAGCTGAGTGTCGAACAATGTGCCGCTTTCGAAAGCGCGATCTGCCAGCACGCGTGCGCAAAATCCGTGAATCGTAAAGATCGGGGCTTCATCGAAATTCTGTAGCGCGATTTCCAATCGCCGAGCCAGTTGTTTGTTGTCGGCAGCGTTCGCGACGACCGTGCGCACCACGTCAGATTCAATCGGCTGTCCGCGTACGCCGCTCAAAGCGCGAAAGAGAATTTCGCGAATGCGGCCGCGCAGTTCTGCCGTCGCTAGCTCGGTGTAGGTCGTAACGAGGATTCGCTCGATCGGAATCTCACGTTCCGCGATCAGGCGCAGGACGATCGCGCAAATCGTCGTCGTCTTTCCTGTGCCGGCGCTGGCTTCGATCAAAGTGAAACCATTTTCCAGCTTGGTGCTGGCGGCGAGAAATTGCGGCTTCATAGATTACCACGTGCGTGGAATAAAGGTTGAGCAATCGCGCGCGTCGTCTCCTCCCACTCCTCGTTGAGCGAGAGATCCGTGCCGCGGAACGCCAGACGGATAAATGCGTCTTCGCGTTCCCCTCGCCCATCGCCGCGCCAAACCTGCCCCGCTTGATATCGCGCATTGCGATCATCTCCACCGTTTCGGAAAAGCTTCTCCGCATATTTCCAGGATGTGCGCGGGAAAAAGCGAAGCGGCTCACGCAAGCCACGGTGATAAAGCGCGAGAAGATCGGACAAAATTTCGACCGCATTCGCGCAGGGCGCGAAAGAATAGGCCGCTTCTTTTCCAAAAAGCAGCGACGCTTGCGATCCGTTGACGTTGCGCGCGAGATGCTCCAACCACAGACACAGGAAATCTTTCGCCTTCAGATTAGCGAGGCGGTAACGGACGAGCGTATCGCCGCGGATTCGGTCGAGCGTGCCTCTCACTTTTGTGCCGTCGATCTCGAGCGCGATTGCCTGCGGCGGACGCAATTCGCCGCCCAAATAAGGACTTACGACTTCGGCAAAGGCGCGCACGTTGCCGCACAATTCTTCGAAAGCGAGCAAGCCGGTGCCGCCCGGCGGCAGCATTCCCGACGCACGCACGCCCGCTAACGCGGGCGCCAGATCCCTCCCGGACAAAGCCTCGTCCAACAATTCCTGTTCGATCGAATAGCTATCTAAAGCGTGGAGCGTGAATGGCTCGCGGTCGTCGTCGTCTTCGATCTCGCGCGGCAATTCGATTTGCAGACGCCGCCGCACAAAAAATTTTACCGGGTGCGCGAAAAACTCGATCAACTCCGCCAACTCGACCACTTCGGCTGGCGGTGCTTCGGCGAGGGGGGCGGCGAGAAAAGGGACGGGGTCGCATCGCTCCCCGCCTGCGATCGCGCCTGCCTGGCTGTTGTCCGTTGAATAACTGAAGCGACGCGAGTCATTCTTGCCGAAATTCCGTGGACTAAAAGCTTGCAGCGAATGTCTCACGACAAACTTCGCGGAGTCGAATCCGAAGCGCGCCGTGACGTAATCGAGCAGCTCACTCACAACCACGCTTGGCGGCAATGTTTTGTTATCGCGCAATGATTGCCCCAGAAAGCTGAGGTAGAAAACGTCACGCGCCGACAGAAGCGCTTCAAGAAAAAGCGCGCGGTCGTCGTCGCGCGTGTTGCGATCGCCGCGCTGGCGACGTTGCGCGATGAGATCGAACTCGGGCGCGCGTTCGCGACGCGGATAAGCGGTCGCATTCAGGCCAAGCAGACAAACCACTTTGAATGGAATGCTGCGCATAGGTTTGAGCGCACAAAAGGTCAGGCTGCCGGACAGAAAACCAGCGCCACTGCTGGCGTCGTCGAGCAAATGGCCGAGCTGCCGTGCAGCGATTTCGAGCGACACCGGCTCGGTATTCGCCGAAGCCCGGCTGATCTTGCTGAACGCCGCGAGCGCGGCGCGCAGTTGATTTACTTCCGGCTGCGTCGCTTCATCTGCGTCTAAAAATTCGTCGATGACTTCGAGCAAGTCGCGTTGCCAATCCTCGAGCGGACGCGGCGTGGCGAAATCCGCCGCGCGAGCGAAGAGTCGTTCCGCGAAATCGACGAACCAACCTAGCATCTGCGCATCCCCGCCTTCGATTTCATCGAACGGCAAAATCTCGGCGAAGAGCTGCCTCCCCTGCGGCTGCATGGCATACCCGAGAAGCATGCGATCAAAGCCGTGCCGCCAACTATTTTGAGAGAACGCGGGCAGGCCGAGCCGGGCCCGATGAGCGCCATCGATGCCCCAGCGAATTCCGCATCGGTCCGTCCAGCGCTGAATTAATTCTACATCAGTAAGTCCGAATCGGCGCCGGACCGCTGGCGATTCCAGAATAGCGAAAACCTCGCTGCGGCGAAAACGTCCGGGCAACGTTTCGAGCAATCGCAAAAAAGTGTCGATCACACCGCTGCGCGCTCGCGTGGAACGATCGGCGATCGAGTAAGGAATTTTCAGCTCGGAGCTCTCGGGATCGCCGAAAACTGCGTCCACGAATGGCGCGTAAACGGAAACGTCTGGCATCATGACAACGATGTCGCGCGGCGTAAGCGCAGAATCATTCTCGAAAAGCGCGAGCAGCTGATCGTGCAGCACTTCCAGCTCGCGGGTGACGCTGTGACAGGAGTGAATTTGCAACGAACGATCATCCTCGCTTTCAAGCGAGCCGGCGTTGTTGTCGGTCAGTTCGAAAAGATCATGCTGAACGCGATGCAAAACGGTGTCGACCGGCGGCACCCGAAAATTCTCCCGGTGCTCGCGCGGAGTGAGATCGGCGACGAGGTTGAGAAAGTCGCGTCCGAGTTTTCCATTCTCAGCAAGCAGGGCATTGTCGCCTTCGCCGCCGAAATCGAGTTCCGGCTGCTTCGCCCGAGCGCGTTCGCGGCGAGTTCGAATATCGCCCCACCAGAGCGGGGTCGGCTCAAGAACGAAAAGATGAACGGGAAGATGAATGGACAATTGTTCAACGAGCGCGACGTAGAACGGCGGCAGCGTCGACAGACCGAAGATGGAGACGCGCTCTGGCAGCTCGGCGCCATCGGCCAAAGCACCCGCCAATTCTCGACCCAGCGCGGCCTGATGTTGCAGGGGAGCGGCGCGCTGAAGCTCGTGCCAGAGAATGGCCTGCCAGCCGTCCCCTTTTCCTCCATCCCACTCCAAAATCAGTTGTGGGCGGAAAACCAAATATTGGTCGAAGACGTGCGCGATTTTTCGCGCGAGTTGAAAACGACGCAGTTCCGCGCGTTCGCCCGCCAGGTAATTTGCGACCGCCGCAAACTCGGGGCGTTTCGACATTTGCGGCAGGAGCGCCATGATTCGCCAGGACAGCGGCTCACGCTCGAACACTTCGGAATGCGCGTTTTGCCGGCAAAGCTTCGCAAACAATTCGCGAAAGAAGCGCTGCGGAAAGGGGAACCTGATGTTTGCACAAATCCCGTGCTGCCGCGCCAACTCCTGCGTGAGCCAGCGGCGCATGCCGTTGCTTTGCACAATGACGATCTCGCTCGCCAGTGGTGAGCGCAGCGGTTCGCCGATTGCTTCAGCGAGAGCGGCCGAAAGATTTTCCAGACGATTGCTGGTGTGAAGTGTCAGACCGGCTGCGGGCACGCGTTATATATAATAAACGAACAACGGTTGTCGTTGCCGCTGCGCGCCCCGACGGCGAAACATTTTGAGGAACGCGGTTCGCCATTTACTTTCGGCGATGTTTTCGCGTTTTCTCGCTGCGCTTCTCCTGATCAATTCCACGGCCGCTCTCGCAGATGAGGGAATGTGGCTCTTCAATAATTCGCCGCTAAAGCAGCTGAAGGAAAAATATCAATTCGAGCCGACGCCGCAGTGGCTGGAGCATCTGCAGAAATCGAGTGTGCGTTTCAATTCCGGCGGGAGCGGTTCATTTGTTTCCGCGAATGGCCTTGCCATCACGAATCATCACGTCGGCCTCGACACGCTGCAGAAGATCTCGAGCGAGAAAAACAATTACGTGCGCGACGGCTTTTACGCGAAATCGCAGGCCGATGAAGTGAAAGCGAGTGACCTCGAATTAAACGTGCTAATGTCGATCGAAGACGTGACCGCGCGCGTCAACGACGCGATCAAGCCGCGGATGTCAGCGGACGACGCGAATAAGGCGCGGACGAGCGCCATTGCGCAGATCGAAAAAGAGTCGAAGGAAAAAACCGGGCTGCGCTCGGACGTAGTCACGCTTTTCCAGGGAGGCGTTTACAACTTGTATCGCTACAAACGCTACGACGACGTACGGCTGGTCTTCGCGCCGGAACAACAGATCGCTTTTTACGGCGGGGATCCCGATAATTTCGAGTATCCGCGGTTCGATCTCGATATTTGCATTTTCCGCGCCTACGAAAACGGTCAGCCGGCGAAACTGGAACATTACCTGAAATGGAATAGACAGGGCCCGAAGGAAGGCGAACTCACTTTTGTCAGCGGACATCCGGGAAAGACAGACCGGCAGATGACCACGGATGAACTGGCCGGCCTGCGCGACCTCGAAGTGCCATTTCTTCTGGGCATGTTCAATCGCCGTGAAGTCCTGTTGACGGCTTTCGCGGCGCGCAGCTTCGAAAATGCGCGAAGGGCGCGCGAAGACTTGTTTGGCATTCAAAACAATCGCAAGCGTTACGATGGTTATCAGGCAGCCCTGCTCGATCCAGAAATCTGGAACGACATCGAGCTAAGGCAGAAAAAATTGACGGATGAGAAAGGGCCGCTGGCTTTCTTCGAGAAGATCAAGCGCGCGCAGGAGGAAACCGAGAAAATTCTGCCAATCTACAACTACTTCGAGACGTTCCGCGGACGCGCGACGGCGACTTATCGTGCGCCGCGCGCTTTTTACAGCACCCTCTTCAAATACGCGCGTCGACTGGTGCGACACGCCGATGAAATGGCCAAGCCGAATGGCGAACGCTTCCCGGAATTTCGCGACAGCTTCAAGGAATCGCTCGAGCTCGATTTGTTTTCGAGTGAGCCGATTCACGAGGACGTTGAGATTCTGACGTTGACTGATTCGCTGACCGATATGGCGGCGCGATTTGGTGACCGTGATCCAATGGTGCAACAGGTGCTCGCGGGGAAATCGCCGCTCGCGCGCGCGACCGACCTGGTGAACGGTTCGAAGCTGAAAGACCCGGCGCTGCGAAAGCAGATTTACGCGGGTGACGCCGCGGCGATTGCGAACGCAAACGATCCCATGATCACGCTGGCGAAACTGGTCGACGCGCCCGCGCGCGAGGCGCGGAGAAAGTTCGAGGCGCAGGACGAAATTAAACAGCAGGCTTACGCCGAAATCGCGAAAGCACGCTTTGCGCTCGAGGGAACAAGCACTTATCCGGACGCGACTTTCACGCTTCGTTTGTCTTATGGAACGGTGCGCGGCTACGAAGAGAACGGAAAACAAATTCCGCCGCTGACTAACTTCGGCGGGTTATTCGAACGCTCAGCCGAACACAACAATCAACCACCATTCGATTTGCCGAAACGCTGGCTCGATCACAAAGCTCAACTGGATCCCGCGACGCCCTTCAACTTCATTTCCGACGCCGACATCATCGGCGGAAACAGCGGCAGCCCGGTTGTGAACAAAGCGAACGAATTTGTCGGCATCATCTTCGACGGCAACATTCAATCGCTCGTGCTGGACTGCATCTTCTCCGACAAACAAGCGCGCGCTGTGAGCGTAGATTCCGCCGCCATCAGCGAGGCGCTGCGAAAAGTTTATGATGCGAACGCGCTCGCCGACGAGGTGGAGGGTAAGTAGTACGGGGAATTGTAGGGCAAGCGCTCCCGCTTGCCGGGCAAGTTGGCAGGCAGGAATGCCTGCCCTACAAGAAAAAAAGCGGTCGAGACTTTCGTCCCGGCCGCGGATGTTCCCCCAGAACAGAGTCCTATTTGAGCACGATTACCGATTAACCAGAGCGACGGCTCTCGCGTCGCTCTACACCGGCACCGGCGGCGTCGCTGGCAACGGAGTCGGCGTCACGACCTTCTTCGATTTATGCGTGCCGGTGCGATCCACCACCACGCGCGCCGCGAAGTAGGCCGAGTAAAAGTCCGGCGCGCTTGTCTTAAACTTCGCCATCATCTTATCGAGCTTGTTGCGATAAACGCTGCGCGTAAATGCGATCGCTTCCGGCAGCGATATCGTCGCCACCTTCCGGTTCACCGTCGCCTGCCGCGGCGCATCCTTCATCCCATCCAGCGCCGTGATCGCCGCGCCGAACGCCGTCAGTCCGCCGCGCTCACGCCATAATCCGAGGCCAGCACCGCCGCTTTCGCCGTCGGGAAAACCAATAAACGGCGAAAGAAGTTTGACAGAAATCGTAGATCTCAGGGGAATCGCGATTCGAATTGCCCACTCGTGCTCGCAAACCATCCACCTGGTGAAAATGCCCATCGTGCAAACCAATAACAGGCGTTTATTTCAAAATCATCTGCTCTTCTGTCTCAGCGGAGCACTGCGGTTTGCCGCTGCAATTTTATTACTTGCGGCGGCATCCCGTCAGGCTTTGTCAGCCGAGCTAAACATCAATTTCGCGCCATGCGGATTCAATTTCGGCGAATGGTGTGTCTTCACGTACGATACCGGGGAAATCGACGCGGTGTATCATATTGGGCCTGGCACACCTGATGGATGGTATCCCGTGAACTTTGTTACGCATTTGGGTTATCCATATGCAGGTTTTTCCGCAAATGTAACAAACGGCGTAGGCTCTCCGGTCACAATCGCGACGGCGCGGGCAATTGACCTTTCGCCGAGCGATGGAGTTCAACTCGTAACGACCGACGGCAGTGCAGCCTCGCTCACGCGGCACGATACTTATTTGGGCCAGTTGGGTCAGCCCTATCCCAGCCAAATCCCCGATGGACAACACAAAGTGGTGACGCTCGATGTTTACATCAACTCGCCAGCGCCGACCCCACCGCCGGTTGATCAAAATCAAACGAAACTAAATGACCCTAATACCGACTGCTTTGGCGTGGGCTCGTCCGGCAGCCCGATGGCCCGGTATTGGATTCATCTCCTGCTTGCAAGCCTGCACATTGAGGACACGCCAATCTCTTATGTTCCGCCCCGCGGCCCGAAACTCAATTTCCAAGTCATCTACAATCAACGCGAAGGAAACCAGCCGCCCACCTTCAACTTCTCTAACCTAGGTCCAAAATGGACGTTTAACTGGTTGTCCTATGTGACCGACGATCCTTCCAACCCGGCGACTGGTGCGACTGTTTACGTCCGCGGCGGCGGCTCCGAGGCTTACAGCGGCTGGAATGACGGAAGCCAAAGCTATGCGCCTGATGCTCAAAGCATGGCGGTGCTGGTAAAAACGTCGCCCACCGGCTACGAGCGACGCCTGCCAGACGGATCAAAGGAAGTTTTCTCAGTCGTTTCAGGATCGAGCTATCCTCGTCGCCTCTTTATGAGCAAGTTCATCGACGCTGCTGCGAATGCGGTGACATTGACTTACGACAGTACGCTGCGCTTGACGAAAATCACTGACTCGCTAGGACAGATCACAAAGCTGGCCTACGCACTAACTGGCGACTCTCTTAAAATCACGAAAGTCACCGATCCGTTTGGGCGCGCCGCTACTTTCACGTACACCGCGGGCCAGTTGACGAAAGTCACCGATCCAGTGGGGTTTCAGTCGCGATTCGCATACAACACTGGCAGTGACTTCATTAACGCAATGACGACACCTTACGGCACAACG
The DNA here is from genome assembly GCA_038207045.1 of Chthoniobacterales bacterium. Taxonomy (GTDB): domain Bacteria; phylum Verrucomicrobiota; class Verrucomicrobiia; order Chthoniobacterales; family UBA10450; genus AV69. The sequence goes on along the minus strand of JBBRAF010000002.1, from coordinate 11,787 downwards.
ACTTTTGCTAAAGGCGAGAATGGCGATTCCTTGCGCTGGTTGGAAGCAACCGATCCCCTCGGTGGTAAAGAGCGTGTCGAATACAACGATTTGGCTCCTAACATCCGTCCTGTCGAGGGCAACGCCCCCGCCGGTGTGTTCAACGCAGGCTTGCACCGTGCAAACACATTCCACTGGAACAAGAAGGCCATGGCCGATGCACCAGGAGATTATAGCAAGGCCCACATGATTCACTGGCTCGCCTCAGCCGATGGCACTAAGGTTTCAGGTATTAAGCACAGCGAGAAAGAAGCGCTCGAAAATCGCGTCTGGTACCTTTACTCCGGCCAGACTGATGCCTCCAAACAGGGTCCAACCGGCTTGCTCAGCAGAATCCTTCGACTTCTCGACGACAGTTCAACTCAGCTTCAGCAGTTCGAATACAACTCACTGGGTAATATCACGAAAGAAACCGACCCTGCTGGTCGTGTCATATCATATACCTACGCCGCCAACGGAATCGACGCGCTTCAAAAGAGACAAACACGTGGAAGCAACAACGAGCTGCTGGCGAAGTTCACTTACAACAACAAGCATCTGCCGCTGACGAGCACTGATGCTGCGGGGGAGAAGACTATTTACACGTATAACTCATTTGGACAGCTCAAAACGATCACGAATCCTAAAAACGAGGTTACGACGTTTAACTACGACCGAGACCAGAACTCCGACGGCGTGAGCGATGGCTATCTGCTGTCGGTTGTTGGACCGATTGTAGGTGCAACAACAACTTACGCCTACGACACGGCCAAACGCATTCAGTCGATCACCGATTCTGATGGTTACGCGCACACATTTGGATACGACAACATCGACCGCCTAACGTCGGTTACTTACCCTGATACAACCAACACGCAATTTAAGTTCACGAAGTACGTGAACGGCACCGACACGGGCACGATGCTGCTTGATCTCGGCGCCAGCAAAGATCACCGAGGTCGATGGACTTACCGTGAGTACAACGCAAACCGGCAATTGACCAAGGTCACAGATCCGCTCGGTCGCAAAACGATTTTTGACTGGTGCACATGCGGCGCGTTATCGGCTATCACCGACGGCAACAATCACGTCACGAATTTCATTCGGGATGTGCAGGGGCGCATCACCTCGAAAACGTTCGCCGACACAAAATCGATCATTTACGCCTACGAAAATACGACAAGCCGCTTGAAATCGGTGACGGACGCCAAAAGTCAGGTAGCGACTTCTAATTACAACATTGATGATACTATCAGCCAAATCAGCTACGCCCAGGCGAATGGGCAGCCGCTGTTCCCGGCGACTCCAAGCGTTTCATTCACTTACGATCCGAACTACAGACGCGTGGTAACGATGACCGACGGCATCGGCACCACCACATACACCCACTACCCGATCACCGGCTCCGTTTTGCTCGGGGCCGGGCAATTACATTTAATTGATGGCCCACTGGCGAATGACACAATCACTTACACTTACGACGAGCTTGGGCGTGAATTGAGCGCCGCCGTTAATGGCGTGACAGCAAGCCAGAGTTACGATTCACTCGGGCGCGTTGCTACTGTCACAAACCCGTTGGGACAATTTACGAATACCTACGTCGCGAATAGCCCGCGTCTGCAATCGACCGCTTACCCGAATGGACAGTCGGCAGTTTACAGTTACTTCGACAACATAGGGGACAAGCGGCTGCAAACACTGCAAAACAAGAACTCCGCGGGTGGTAACATTTCGAAGTTTGACTACACGTATGATGCTGATGGAGAAATACTGAGCTGGACTCGGCAATTCGATGCGAGCAACCCAATTCAATGGGCCAACGGCAACAATCCAATGGCGGATCTGGCTGATCAGGTCACATCCGTAATTGAAAAGGACACGATCACGCAGGCTCTGCGCGCGAGCTATTCATACGGATACGATAATGCAGGCAACCGCACGAGCGATAACAGCGCGAGTTACTCTATCAACACCGTCAACCAGATTACCAACTCTGGTTACACCTATGACAATAACGAAAACCTAACCAGCGATATCGGTCGCACCTTCGAGTGGGACGGCGCCGATCGGCTCGTGGCAATCAACTACACCGCGCTGAATTCGCGCACGGAATTTGCTTTTGACGGACTCGGCAGGCGCGTGAAAATCGTGGAAAAGAACCCAGCTCTTAGCGGTATCATCCAGCCGACGGACACTCAGTATGGAAGTTACAACGTTGGGCCAGTAACGCTCCCAGCGGGGACCTATAACCTCACGTTCCAAGGGTTAAATGCGAATGGCGGCGACAACACCGCTTTCGTCGATCTTGTGACGCTGAACGGTGCGCTAGTGTCGAACGGCGGGTTTGAAACTCCCAATGTCGGTGGCGGCATTGCGAGTCAACCGGCAGGAGCGACTTGGACGTTCGTGACAAGCAGTGCTGGAATCACCGGCAACAATAACGGCTTCACCAGTGGCAACCCCAATGCTCCGGAAGGGTTGCAAGTCGCGTATCTGCAGATGAATGCCGCCATTTCCCAATCGATCTCTCTCACGGCCGGTTCCTACGCTTTGAGCTTCCAAGCGGCGCAGCGCGGTAACGGCAATAGTAGCAATCAACAGCTGCAGGTGAGCCTGCAACCGCCTAATCCAATTGCCACCACCAAACAGTTTGTTTGGGTTGGCAACCAAGTTGCGGAGGAGCGTGATGCCAACAATAACGTTACCAAGCGCTTTTACCGGCAGGGCGTTCAACTTACCCAGCCAACGACGCTCAACCTTTACTACAGCCGCGATCACCTGGGCAGTGTCCGCGAACTGACTGATAGCATCGGCGCAGTGCGCGCCCGTTATGATTACGATCCGTACGGCAACCGCACTAAGGTAAGCGGCGATCTCGACGCAGACTTCGGGTTTACGGGGTATTACTACCATCAGGCGAGCGGCCTTAATCTTGCGCCTTATCGCGGATATGACCCAGCGGTGGGTAGATGGCTAAATCGCGATCCCATCGGGGAAGCTGGCGGAAACAACCTCTACAGCTACGTCCTCAACAATCCTGTGCTGTTGGTCGATCCCTTTGGGTTAGATGCGATTTTGACTCTGCAAGGTGTGTATCTCGGAAATGCTGTGAATAGTTCTGAGTTTGGCGGCGGTCGTGAGAGAGGCCACATGCCGAGCGCCTACGGCCCTTTTCAGGTCAACGCTGACAACCCTGAAGCAGCTTTGCCTTTTAGACTGCCGCAGGATCAGAGGCAAGTGGATGTTTATAATTCACAGAACAACAGACAGACGCATTGCAATGTGACCGATGTTGGCCCTTGGAACACGCGCGACCCCTACTGGCGCGATGGAAGTCGTCCCATGGCCGAAAGCCAGTATGCCAACGGAACACAAGCTCAGAACGGCCAAGTTCCGACTAACAACGCTGGCATAGATTTGACTCCAGCGGCGATGAACAACCTCGGCTTTCGGGGACCAGAAAACACGCGGCAAGGTCCTGTTCTATGGCATTCCTCGAACGAGCCTTTTAGCGGCTACTTTCCGTTCTTCGGACCATGAGACTTTGCTCGATAGTCTTGCTGTTAACGGGAGTTGCCGGATCACTGGCAAACGCGCTCGATATTGGCTCTGTGAGCGTAATCCCAGCTGAAGAATCAGAGCCACGCAGTCAGCCGTTCATTCAGGTTGACTCAAAAAAAGTAATGTTGCCATTGCGAACAACCTACAAGCAGCGAGTCGGCAATGCGGATAAGAGTATGTGGGCGGTGAATTACCACGAGACAAGTAACTTCGAGAGCGTCGATTTAGTTGCTGGCGTTGAGGACAGAATCTTCATCTTGCCGAATCTTTGGAGTTTTATTGAATCCGATATGTTCGCTCAAAAACTGATTCCTCAACTAGCTTTCGATCACCTTTACTTCGAGATCACAAAGGTAGAGGGCAACACACTACACGCCCGCTTCTCTGGGACCAGTGCGAGGGCCCAAAAAGAAGTCGGAAAGTCCTTCCTGGTCGTTGCCAAGGTCGGAAAGGATGGCGTGAGTCTCAGCGTAAAAGCGGACTAGCCGGCCTCCTCCCCCCGCGGCAGCCGGCGTCATCGCCCAAGGCTGCGATCACGCCTGAGAGACGAAGTTAGCGCAGCTGCGCTGCATTGAATTGGAACGGCCATCCTGCGCCGCTGCTTTCGAAAGACCCGGCACGCATCGCGCCGGCAGAGCACTCGCCCTGATCTCCCTAACGAGTCCTCACTGTCACGCTGCATGCTGGAGAACCCCCCTCCGCCACCTGTCACGCCGGCTGCTTCCACGAGCCGCCCGCCAAAGCGCGGGCAATCATACAATGGGCGGTGAGGCAAAGTGCCGCCTTTGTAACCTGCCGCTCTCCTTGAAAGGAGCCCTCCGGCAGGGGCGGTGCGCTCTCGGTTCGTGCCTCACCTCCGCCACATTTACCTCACCGCGCATTGTATGATCTAGTGGGGGCAGCCCGGCGCGCCAGAGGGCTCCGGGGGAAAGGGGCCCCAAAGGCGGCGGCGCAGGAGGGTCGAAGAAGGGAGAGCTTCGCGCTGACGCGCTCGTGTTGCCAGCCTGACGGCTGGGAAAAAGAAAAAGCGCGGAAGCGAGTCGGCGAAGGTGCGGAAGCGATTTTTGCGCGGGGCGCTCGTGCTGGACTGCATCTTCTCCGACAAACAAGCGCGCGCTGTGAGCGTAGATTCCGCCGCCATCAGCGAGGCGCTGCGAAAAGTTTATGATGCGTCAGCACTGGCTGACGAATTGGAGGGTAACCGGACGAACTGAAGGCGAATGCCGCTTCCGTTCCTACGGCGAAGCTGATCCCGAGGCTGTCGGAGAGGGCGAAACACTCTCAGCCGGTTTAATGCTGAGCAACTCGACATCGAAGATCAGGGCCGAATTCGGCCCAATGTCACCGCCCGCGCCGCGCGCGCCGTAAGCCAGCTCCGCGGGAATGAAGAGCTGATATTTGGACCCGGCTTTCATCAATTGCAGCGCTTCGGTCCATCCTTTGATCACTTGATTCACCGGGAAGGAGGCGGGCTGCCCGCGTTTGTAGGAGCTGTCGAACTCCGTGCCGTCGAGCAGAGTGCCCCGATAGTTCACCACCACCGTGTCGGTCGCTTTCGGCGTCGCGCCGTTGCCTTCCTTCACAACTTTGTATTGCAAACCGCTCGCCGTTGTTTTCACGTCGGGCTTGCCTTTGTTATCAGCGAGAAATTTCTGGCCGTCGGTTGCGTTCTTCTGTCCTGCTGCCTGCTGTTTGTCGTTCATTTCTTTTTCAAATTGTTGCATGACTTCGCGCACCTGCTGCTCGTTCAATGCCGGCTCCTTCCCGCTCATGGCGTCCCTCATGCCGGCCACGAACGCATCGGAGTTGAGCTCGATTTTTTGCCTCTTTAGATTGAATCCAACATTGAGCCCGAAGCTGTAGCTCACTTTGTCTTTTGTGTCCTTGAGCGTCGGGCGGTCTTCCGCCAAAACTGGCAGGGCGAAGGCGACTGCAAAGATGCTGATTAAAAGAGATTTCATAAAGTGGGGCGGGCGAAGTCCGGCACGCTAGTGGAGAAAGTGTCACCGTCAAGCAAGGGGCGAGCGTGGCGCCTCGGACTCTTTCTAGCCGCGCTGTCGATCCTGCCACTAAACGCTGCAGTCCAAATTTCGGATTCAGCGGGGGAGCGAATCGGCCGGCGCATATGGCAAAACGAATGCGGCGGAACTGTCTCCGGACTGACGGCTTGGAACGAGGGCGAGCAATTCGCCTCGCTCGGCATCGGACATTTCATCTGGTATCCGAAAGATCGGCGCGGGCTCTTTGCGGAAAGCTTTCCGCCGCTCCTGCGCTTCATCTCCCAGAAGGGAACGAAGTTGCCTGAATTCCTCGCCATGCCTGACTCGCCCTGTCCATGGCAATCACGCGCTGAGTTTCAGGAGGCGCAGAATTCCGCAATGATGAAACAGCTTCGCCAATTCCTTCTGCGGACCGTCGATCTTCAAGCGCAGTTCTTGGTCAGCCGTTTGCAGGATTCGCTTCCGAAAATGCTCGCCCAAGCGAAGAATGGCGAAAATGTGCGGAAGCGATTCGATCGGCTCGCCGCCAGTGCGCAAGGCTGTTATGCACTGATCGATTACGTGAACTTCAAAGGCGAAGGCACAGAGGCGACCGAGCGTTATCGCGGGCAAGGCTGGGGTTTGCTGCAAGTGCTTGAAAACATGCGCGACACTGAATCGGCGCTGGACGAATTTGCCACTTCCGCAAAGAGTGTGCTCCGCCGCCGCGTCGCCAACTCACCACCAGCGCAGCGCGAAGCGCGTTGGCTTCCCGGTTGGCTGACGCGCGTGGAAACTTATCGCAACACCAGATGAAACACCGTTTTGGTTCATTGATCCCCGTCGCGCTGGTGCTGTCGGCAGTTTTCAGCGATGCGCAATCGTTTCAACCAAAGAGGGGTTTGCAACCGATGCGAAGCGCCGTGGATCTGATCAAGAAACAAGCGCCGCTGCAGGTCAATCAGGCGCTTCTCGCCCGGACTTCCGCGGACGATTTGCATATCATTGTCTCGCTGGGGAAGCAGCGCGCTTATCTCCTGAGCGGCGACCAAATTGTGATCGACTCACCGATTTCTTCCGGCAAGCGCGGGCACACCTCACCTGCCGGCGCTTTCAAAGTTCTCGAGAAAGATCCCAGTCATTTTTCCTCACTTTACGGTGATTTCGTCGACCGATCTGGCCGCATTGTCCGCGCGGGAGTGAGCATGCAGATCGACGCCGCGCCCAGCGGCACCCACTTCCAGGGCGCCGCCATGAAATGGTTCATGCGTCTAACGGACGGGGGTGTCGGAATGCATGTCGGGATCCTGCCCGGGTATCCTGCCTCGCACGGCTGTATCCGCATGCCATCTGACGCGGCCAAGTTATTTTTCGATCACGTTAAAGTCGGGACGCCGGTCGACGTCCAGTCATAGCGCTGAAGGACGCGCTCAAAGCGTCGCTACGGAAGACGGCGACGCAACAAATCGAGCGCCTGTTGCGCGACCAATTCTTTGAACGTCTCCCGATCGGTCGGAAAAAAGACTTTCCGGCACAGTGTCGGATGACCCTCCGAAGCAAGCGCGACAAAAACCGTCCCGACCGGCTTCTCTTTCGTGCCGCCACCCGGCCCGGCGATTCCTGTTGTCGCGATCGCGTGCGTCACACCCGTGTGGGCAAGAGCGCCCTGCGCCATGGCGATAGCGACCGCATCACTGACCGCACCAAATTTTTCAATAGCGGCCCGCGAAACATCCAGTGCACGAATTTTCTCCTCGTTCGAATAAGTGACGAAGCCGCCTCGAAAAACCGCAGACGCGCCGGGGACGTTTGTAATCTTGTGCGCGAGCAAACCGCCAGTGCAGGATTCGGCTATGGCCAGAGTTTCACAGCGGGCACTAAGCGTTTTCACAATCAATTCTGCCAGTTGCTCGTCTTGTCTGGAGAAGATGGCCTCACTCAGTTTCGCCTCGATAACGCGAGCCGCTTTCTCTACTGACGCCGGTGCACCCACCACGCGCACGTCTACCTCGCCTGGCCGCGCGCAATAGCCAAGCTCCAGATCCGGAATCGCCAGAACCTCGCTTCCTAGCTTTTCCTCGACCACCGATTCACCCATCCCCACGATGCGGAATTTCCGCATCAGGATCTTGTCAGCCGCAGGAACGATGCGGCGCAGAATCGGCCTGACGGAGTCGTGAAACATCGGCTGCAATTCGCGCGGTGGCCCGGGCAGGAGAAACAAATGCGGCGAAGCGACCAGCGGATTAACGTTCGTCGGTAAATAAATTCCCGGCGCGGTTCCATTTTCATTCGGCAGGACCTCGCCACCGACCGGCACTTGCGCTTGACGCCAGATGGATGCCGGCATCGGAATTCGGCGCAGGGTCAATCGGTTGCTGATCGCCTCGCGCACCTCAGCATGCTCGCTCAGTTCCACTTTTAGAAACTCCGCCACGACATCGCGCGTAATATCATCGCTCGTCGGTCCGAGGCCTCCGGTGAGGAAAACGATTTCCGCCCGCGGAAAAACCTCGCCGAGCGCATCTGCGATCGCCCTGCCGTCAGGAACAGTGCGTTGCTCCTCCACGCGTAATCCCAACTCGAAAACCTCGCGCGCGATAAATGCAAGGTGAGTGTTGATCACGTCACCGAGCAGAAGCTCCGTCCCGGTGTTGATAACGACAATGCGCATCACTTCGTCACGGCAAGCGGAGTCGAGTCATCCGGTGACGGAATGTTGCAGGTTACGCCACCGCATCCCTCGCTGCGCTGGGGATCACCAAATTACGCGGCGTCTTTATCCTGCTTCTTGCGAATGAGCGGCAGCTTCTTTCCTTCGACGACAGCGCGATTGATGGTGACCTCTGCGATGTCCTCGCGACTCGGCACGTCATACATGACGTCGAGCATGATGCGCTCGAGCATTGAGCGCAAAGCCCGCGCTCCTGTGCCTTTGGTCACAGCCTGGCTGGCCAGCGCCTTGAGCGCATCTTTCGTCATGCTCAAGCGCACGCCTTCCATCGAGAACAGCTTGGTGTACTGCTTGACCATCGCGTTCTTCGTGTCGGTGAGAATGGCGACCATCTCTTCCTCGGTCAACGCGTCGAGCGCGGCCGTTACCGGGAGGCGGCCGATAAACTCCGGAATCATACCGAACGCGAGCAAATCCTCCGGCTCGACGTGGCGCACTGCTTCGCGCGACAAGACCGCTTCCACTTCCAGCGTGGGGCTGCCGAATCCCATCACTTTATGACCGATGCGTTTTTGCACGATTTTATCGAGCCCGACGAAGGCGCCGCCACAGATGAACAAAATCTTTTCCGTGTTCACCTGAATGTATTCCTGATGCGGATGCTTGCGCCCACCTTGTGGTGGAACATTGCAGGTGCTGCCTTCCAAAATCTTTAGCAGCGCCTGTTGCACGCCTTCACCGCTGACATCGCGCGTAATAGAAACGTTATCCGTTTTGCGCCCGATCTTATCGATCTCGTCGATGTAAACGATGCCGATCTCGGCCCGCTTCACGTCATAATCCGCATTCTGCAACAGCCGCAGAATGATGTTCTCCACGTCCTCCCCGACGTAACCAGCCTCGGTCAGCGTCGTCGCATCCGCGATGCAAAACGGCACGTCCAAAATTTTCGCCAGCGTCTTCGCCAGCAAAGTTTTTCCCGAACCGGTCGGGCCGATGAGCAGGATGTTGCTCTTTTCGATCTCAACGTCGGCAAACGGATCGGGTTGGAACGTGGCCGAATTATCCGAGCTGCCCGCCTGCAAAACACGCTTGAAATGATTGTGCACCGCCACCGAAAGCGTCTTCTTCGCCACCTCCTGTCCAACGACATACTGGTCGAGCGAACGCCGAATCTCCACCGGCTTTGGCACCCGGATGTTCGACGATTGCCGCCGCGCATCCTCGTTCAGCTCCTTGTCGAGAATGCTTTTGCAAACGTTGATGCAGCTATCGCAGATGTAAACGCCCGGACCCGCGATAAGCTTGCGCACTTCCGCGTGGCTCTTTCCGCAGAAAGAGCACATCGTCAGATTCGAAGCGCGTGCCATGATTTTCTGGCCGGTTTAAAGCAGCTTCTATTCCCCTAGTTTGCGCGGCAGCGCCGCTTCTGCCACCGCCACGGTGCGGTCCAACGCGGCATTGCTCGTCGCCCCATCGAGCAGCGCCACTTCCTTGCGCGACTTGATCACTTCATCCACCAGACCGTAATCCTTCGCCTCGCTCGCCGACATGTAATAGTCGCGGTCGGAATCGAGCCGCACCTTTTCTTCCGGTTGCCCGGTGTGTCCGGCGATGATTCTGATCAGCCGCTTCTTCAGCTTGAACATGTACTCGACCGTGCGCTCGATATCGCTCGCCTGCCCCTGTGCCCCGCCGGAAACCTGGTGGATCATAATGTCGGAGTTCGGCAAGGCGAAGCGCTTGCCTTTTGTCCCCGCGCAGAGCAAGACCGCGCCCATGCTCGCCGCCATCCCGAGGCAGTAGGTCGTCACGTCGCAGGTCAGGAATTGCATCGTGTCGTAAATGGCGAGACCCGCTGTGACCGATCCACCCGGGGAGTTGATGTAAAGATTAAGGTCCTTCTTGCCGTCTTCCATTTGCAGAAAAAGCATCTGCGCGATCACGAGATTCGCGATGTGATCGTCAATCGGCGTGCCGATAAAAATGATCCGGTCTTTCAGCAGCCGCGAGTAAATGTCGTAAGCCCGTTCACCGCGGCCCGTCTGCTCTACCACCATGGGCACGAGCACGCCTTGCGAGAGATTCTTGTTGCTAATTGTCATGTGTTTTCGCTCCGACCGGCCACTTTGCTATCGCTGGCGGGCCCCTTTTTGACGCTAACATTCGACTTCAGAAAATCAATGGTCTTACCCAGCAGGATCTCTTCCACCAGCCCATTCATTCCATCGCGTTCCTCAATATCTTTACGCAATTTCTCCACGCCGATGTTCTGACGCGCAGCCTCCGCGCGAATGCGTTCCCCGAGCTCTTCTCGCGTCACCTCAATCTTCTCCGTCTCAGCGATGCGGTGCAGGATGAAGTTCGTCTTCAATCGGTTCGCGGCCAGCCCGCCGGCGCCTTCCACCAGCTCTTTCTCCTTTGTTTTCAGCATCTCATCGGGAACCCCGCGCTCGCGATTCCGTTGCACCAGCTCGGACAAAGCGCGCCGGGTCTCTCCGCGCAAAAGCTGCGGCGGCAATTCAAACAGCGTCCGCTCATGCAACGTCTTGATGATCTGCGACTCCTTTGCGTGTTCCATCGCATGCTCCTTCTCGTGCTCGAGATCGTGGCGCAGCATTTCGCGCAATTCTGCCAGTGTCTTGCCCTTGGCCAGCTTGCCCGCCCAGGCATCGTCCACTACCGGCAACACCCTTTGTTTGATCTCACGCAACGTTACCGCGTAATCGGCTTTCCGCCCTGCCACTTCCTGCACCGGGAAGTCGGCCGGAAAATTCACGATCACCAGCCGCGTCTCTTCCTTTGTTTGTCCGGCGAGCTGCTCACAGAAATTGGGCAGAAAATTATCCGGCGCCATCCGCAGCCAAAACTTCTTTCCGCCATGTAAGTTCTTGCTCGCTTCGGGCGCGACTTCGCTGATCGCGCTGCCGTCGATCGTCCCCTCGAAATCGATGACGGCGAAATCCTCCATCTGCAACGGCCGCTCCGGTTCGACATCAACGAAATCAGCGGACTGCTCGCGCAATCGCTCCAGCGCCGTGCTCACTTCCTCCTCACTCACTTCCGCGCCTGGCAATTGCACGGTGATGTTCTTGTAATCCGGCAGCTCGAACTCCGGTGCCGTAATCACCGTCGCGCGGAAGCGCAATGTCTTATCGGCCGCAATCTCGACATCCTCCACATCGGTGAGCGACACCACGCGCAGTTGCTTCTGCGCGATGGCGTCGCGATAACTTTGCGACACCAGCTTCTTCGTCAGCTCATCCTGAATTTCTTTGCGATACTTCGCTTCCACCACGCGCCGTGGCGCCTTGCCTGGTCTGTAGCCTGGGATCCTCGCATGCCGCGCGAAATTATCCGCGATGGCATTCCACTCCTTCGACACCTCTTCGGGCGGCAACTCAATTTGCAGCCTCGAGACTGAGTCCGGCTGCCTTTCAACTTCGACCTTCATGAAGAGGCGACGATAGTTCGCACCTATTTGTAGGGCAACCGCTCCGGTCGCAGTTGTAGGGCGACCGCTCCGGTTGCCCAGGGCAGGCGAAGCGCCCGCCC
>JBBRAF010000001.1:0-230387 GCA_038207045.1 Chthoniobacterales bacterium | reverse complement strand
CGCGTTGCCTGTGACTATTTTTGCGGGAAAGGATGTTATGATCAGATGCCGCAAGAAGCTCGCGCTGCTCTCTCGGACAACATCCGCGAATGGAAAGCGCTCACCACTTCGCGCGACGCTTTTCCCCCGCTCGATCGCGAGGTCGTAAGAAAACTCGACGTTCCCGTGCTTCTTTTGACTGGTGAGAAAACGCTCGCACCATTGCGGCTGATTAATGCGGAACTAGGTCGTCTGCTTCCGAAAGCGAACCGAGTGACCATTCCAAACGCCACCCACGATATGTGGATTGGGGACCCGCAAGCCTGCGGCACAGCGGTCATGGATTTCTTGAGTAAACACTAAAAGCGGCGGGGATTTCATTATTAGGGACCTACGGGACGATCATTCACGGAACATGAGCCGGAAGACCATTCGTCTATCACTTTCGATGGACCGACATGTACGTGCGGCGAGATAGGCCGATGGCCAACAGTCTCCAGCCAACTAACCCCTCTCCCGCAAATGTAGGAATTGTAGGGCGTCTGTGTCAGCCCCGACCGGTTTCGGGGTTCACAGCCGTAATGCAGCCCCGCAGTCACGGGGCGAGGCCGGGCTTTCAAACGCCCTACAATCGTATTCAAAGCATCCGGCTTCTAAAAAAATATCGCGCAGTCGTGGCGGGTTAAGGGCGGGATTTCCGCTTTAGGAGATAGAAGCACATTTATGCCGTCGCGAAAAAAAATGCGCCGGACAGATGTCACAACCTGAAAAGAAAAATTATGAAAACACGAAACACGACAGTGAAACTGCTCGCGCTGATAGCTCTCGCTATCGCAATGCCGCAGACCAGCTACCCTCAAGGCGTCCGCTCTAAAGACGTCAATGTGGTGAATACGCCAGACGTCAACGTCGTTAATACGCCGACTGTTAATCTTGCGGCACGCTCGGTTGTCGGCATCAACCCGTCGAGCAATACCGTCCAGGTCGCCAGCTCTTCCCAGGAGCCTGTGCTTACAACGCAGGTGCTTCTGGTGAAGGATGTTTTCCAGAAGGAGCTGGAGATAACTTTAGTGCCAGGTGACGCCCAGGGTTCTACCTCGTTTACTGTGCCCGCCGGCAAGCTCCTTGTCATCGACGATGTCTCAGGATTTGCCGTTATGGGCGCCGATTCCATTCAGCAGTTCCCCTATGCCCTTTTCAAAACGACCGCGAACAACAATTTAGCAGGGCATTTTTTGGTTGCTCAGCCTTTTGGTGCGGGCTTTCAGATCGTCACGTTTGGAAAGTCAACCATCTATGCCGATCCCGGGTCGACGGTGGAGTTAATCTTCGCGCGCAGCTCATTCAACACAGTCGGAACAGCCAAACTCAACATGACCTTTTCGGGACACTACCTAAGTCAATAACGCGGCTAAATATTGACTCACCTCGCGACAAAGCGGAGTTCAAGCCGCCTTACTGAAATGGCGTCGTCATTTAGGCACGTTGACGCTGTAAATTCTAACACCGTGGAAGGATTTTTACGCATGGCAGCGTACGACCGGAAGCGGTTGCATAAGTGCTGTAGCGGCGGTCTGTGACCGCCGACAACCCAATGTTCTGAGGCGTTTCGGTGATAGTCAGCTTGGAGACCAGTTGGCGCGGTTGAAAACGTGTCCGGTCGGGCGTCTCTCTTGTCATGTCGAGCGGAGTCGAGACATCTCTGATTATTCGGGGAAGCAGAATAGCTAGAGATAGAAAGCCCGGCCTCGTCGCTGCGCCGTGTGCATTACGGCCTCGACTGCGCTCGGAATGACAGAACAAGAAGCTGTTCAGCAGAGCCAGAGCAAATATCTCGCGTAGTTCGTGGCGGGTTTCAGGCGGCATTTCCGCTTTAGGAGATAGAAAGACATTTACGCCGGCGCGAAAAAAACAGACGCGCCAGACAGGTGTCACAATCTGAAAAGAAAAAATTATGAAGACACGAACCACCTCATCAATGCTCAGCGCCCTAGCCCTCGCGTTCTTTGCGCTTTCGCCGGCCCCGAAAGCTTTCGGGGTTACCCCAGCACCGGACGGAGGCTATGCCAACCAAAACACGGCAGAGGGTACTGATGCGCTCTTTAGCCTCACAAGCGGCAGCGACAACACGGCAATAGGTTTTGACGCGCTTTATAACAACAACACTGGCAGCAACAACACGGCAATGGGTTTTGAGGCGCTCTTAAAAAACACAACCGGCATCAACAACACCGCCAACGGTTTTGAAGCGCTCTTTCTCAACGAAACCGGCAACAACAACACGGCCAACGGTTCTGATGCGCTCTTAAGCAACACCACCGGCAGCAACAACACGGCCAACGGTGAGGGTGCGCTCTTGAGCAACACCACCGGTAGTAACAACACGGCCAATGGTGTGCAGGCGCTAGAAAGCAACACCACCGGCGGCGCCAACACGGCCGCCGGTGTTCAAGCGCTCGTAAGCAACACCACCGGCGGCGGCAATACGGCTAGCGGAGTTAGCGCGCTCTTCAGCAACACCACCGGCAGCAACAACACGGCCAATGGTTTCAGTGCGCTCTTGAGCAACACAACCGGCTTCAACAACACGGGCCAACGGTGTGCAGGCGCTCTTTAGTAACACCACCGGCTTTAGCAACACAGCCAACGGTTTCAATGCGCTAGCGAACAACACAACCGGCGCCCAGAACGCGGCCAACGGTGCGAGCGCACTCGTTAGCAACACAACCGGTATTAACAACACGGCCGAGGGCGTTAGTGCGCTCAATAACAACACAACTGGCAACAGCAACATCGCATTAGGCTATCGGGCTGGCGTCAACCTCACCACGGGTAGTAATAATATCGATATCGGCCACGTGGGTGTCGCAGGCGAATCGAAACATATCCGCATCGGCAAAACCGGCACTCAGAATGCGACCTTTATCGCGGGCATCTCTGGCGTCGCGGTGACTGGCAGCCAGGTGGTGGTAAACTCTAATGGGAAGCTCGGCGTCGCTGCCTCCTCGGCGCGCTTCAAGGATAAGATCAAACCGATGGACAAGGCAAGTGAAGCGATCCTGGCGCTGAAGCCAGTAACGTTCCGCTACAAGCACGACCTCGACCCCGAGGGCATCCCGCAGTTCGGCCTCGTAGCTGAGCAAGTGGAAAAGGTGAACCCGGACCTGGTGGCGCGCGATGAGGAGGGCAAGCCATACACCGTGCGCTATGAAGCGGTGAACGCGATGTTGCTTAACGAGTTCCTCAAAGAGCACCACAAGGGGCAGGAACAGGACGCGACCATCGCCCAACTGAAGTCTGCGGTGACGCAACAGCAGAACGAAATTAAAGCTCTCACTGCCAGCCTCAAAGAGCAGGCGTCGCAAATTGAGAAGGTCAACGCGCGCCTGGCTGCGGGGCAATCAGCGCCGCGTGTTGTCGTCAACAATTAGTCAAATCAGTAGATGAAAGGACGTATCCTATGAACAACCGAGTTCAACCCAAAGAAACAATTACTCCGGTCCCAGACTTGTTTAACCACTCCTCTTGGCGGCATGGTTTTCTCCTGATCCCGATCGCACTCGCGTTATTTGTGCCCGTTCCGTTGGCGCGAGCGGTGAGCCCGCCTCCGGACGGAGGCTATGCCAATGGCAATACCGCGGAGGGCGCTAATGCGCTATTCACCCTCACAACCGGCGCCAATAACACAGCAATCGGTTTCGAAGCGCTCTTAAGTAATACAACCGGCGGCAGCAACACGGCCATAGGGTATAAGACACTGTCCGACAACACCGGCAGCTTCAACACCGCCAGCGGCTATCAGGCGCTCCTTTATAACCAAACCGGCGGCGGCAACACGGCCAACGGCGCTAATGCGCTCTTTAGCAATACCACCGGCAGCGGCAACACTGCCAACGGCGCTAGTGCTCTTTTTAGCAATACGACCGGTAACAGCAACACCGCCAATGGCGCCAGCGCACTCATTGGTAACAAAAGCGGTGCCTTCAACACGGCCAACGGCGCTGGTGCGCTCCGTGGCAACACCACCGGCAACAGCAATACCGCCAACGGTGGCAATGCGCTGGTTGGCAATAAAACTGGCGGCAATAACACCGCCAGCGGTGTTAGTTCGCTGCAAAGCAACACCGCTGGCAACAACAACACGGCTAGCGGCGTTAATGCGCTTTTTAGCAACTCGAGCGGGGGCAGCAACACGGCCGACGGCATCAACGCGCTTCGAAGCAATACCACTGGTGGCCAGAACACAGCCAACGGTGCAAGCGCGCTCTTTGACAATACCACTGGCAGCAACAATACGGCTAACGGTGTTAGTGCGCTCTCCAGCAACACCACCGGCAACGTCAACACCGCCAACGGCGTTCAGGCGCTCTTTAGCAACACCACCGGCTTTAGCAACACGGCAAA
Source organism: Chthoniobacterales bacterium (assembly GCA_038207045.1). Taxonomy (GTDB): domain Bacteria; phylum Verrucomicrobiota; class Verrucomicrobiia; order Chthoniobacterales; family UBA10450; genus AV69. The sequence goes on along the minus strand of JBBRAF010000001.1, from coordinate 226,004 downwards.
TGGTTTCAATGCGCTCGGTAATAACACGACCGGCGCCCAAAATGTAGCCAATGGTGCCAGCGCACTCCTTAGCAACACGACTGGTAACAATAACACGGCTGACGGTCTTAGTGCTCTCACTAATAACACAACCGGCAATGGCAACACGGTCAATGGCGTTAATGCGCTCTTCAACAATACTACTGGCAGCAGCAACATCGGATTGGGCCTTGGCGCCGGTGAAAATCTCACCACGGGCGATAACAATATTGATATTGGCAACTCTGGTGTAGCTGGCGAGTCCAACACCATTCGCATCGGCGCGCAGGGCATCCAGACAAAAACGTTTATCGCCGGTATTAGCGGGAAAACCGCTAGCGGCGGCGTGGCTGTTTACATTAATTCAAGCGGAAAGCTCGGCACGCTGACCTCTTCCCGGAGATACAAGCGGGATATCCATCAGATGGCAGAGGCAAGCGAGCTGCTTTACGCCCTCCAGCCAGTCAGTTTCCGTTACAAAGAGGAGATAGATCCCGATGGTATCCCGCAGTTTGGCCTGGTCGCAGAGGAAGTAGCAAAGGTAAGCCCAGACCTGGTAGCTCGCGACGAACAAGGGAAGGTTTACACGGTACGCTATGAAGCAGTGAACGCGATGCTACTAAATGAGTTCCTGAAAGAGCATCGCAAGGTGGAGGAACAGGAAGCAACCATCGCCCAGGTAAGATCAACTGTTGCAAAGCAGGAAGCGACCACCGCGCAACAAGGCAAAGATTTCCAAGCAAGCATCACGAAGCTTGAAGCGACCATTGCACAGCAACAAAAAGACGCTCAGTCAACCGCGGCGGAGCAGCAGAAGGAAATTAAAGTCCTCACTGCAACCCTAAGAGAGGCATCGCAAATCCAGAGGGTCAGCAACCAGCTCGAACTGGGTAATCCTGCATCGCAACTAGTTGTTAACAGTGAGTAAAGCAGCCGAGGCCAACCTAAACCAACTCCAAAAAGGAAAATCCCATGCATCCATTCATTGAACTAACACCTGCAATCAATCCAACAAGCCGGTCGCCTTTGCGGCGCGATGTTCTTCTCGTCGTTTTCGGCCTCGCCTGCTTTGCGCTTTTGCCGGCGGCTCGAGCGGTCACCCCAGCACCGGACGGGGGCTATCCCAACCAAAACACTGCTGAGGGTGAGGATGCGCTATTCAGCCTCACCACCGGCATCAACAACACGGCAATGGGTTTCAATGCGCTCTTTAGCAACACAACCGGCAACTACAACACGGCTGACGGTGCGTATGCGCTCAGAAACAACACAACCGGCTCCCGCGACACGGCAATGGGTTTTCATGCGCTTTTTGGCAACACAAGCGGCCAAGGCAACACGGCCGCCGGTTCTGAGGCGCTCATTAACAACACAACCGGCGACGACAACACGGCCAGTGGCGCTCAGGCGCTCTTTAGCAACACAACTGGCCTCGAGAACACGGCCAACGGCGTTCAGACGCTCCTAAACAATACAATCGGCAACAGCAACACGGCTAACGGTACTGAGGCTCTCTCCAGCAACACAACAGGCAACGACAACATAGCCATTGGTGCTGTTGCGCTCATTAACAACACAACCGGCAGCAACAACATCGGGTTAGGCGTTGGAGGCGGCGGAAATCTCACTACTTGCAATAACAATATCGATATCGGCCACTCCGGTGTTGCCGGCGAGTCGGCCAAGATCCGCATCGGCACCAAAGGAACTCACAAGAACACATATGTCGCAGGCATCTACGGAGTATCGGTGGCACGAGGTATAGGAGTAATTGTAGATTCCACGGGCCACCTCGGCACAACAACTTCTTCCGCACGCTTTAAGGAAGCAATTAAGCCGATGGACAAGGCAAGCGAAGCGGTCCTTGCCCTCCAACCGATGACCTTCCGCTACAAGCACGAGATTGACCCCGAGAGCATCCCGCAGTTCGGGTTGGTCGCGGAAGAGGTGGCAAAGGTGAATCCCGATCTGGTCGCGCGCGACGACCAAGGCAAACCTTACACCGTGCGCTACGAAGCGGTGAACGCCATGTTACTTAATGAGTTTCTCAACGAGCATCGGAAGGTTGAAGCGTTGGAGGCGAAAATGGCGCAACAAAACTCTTCCAACGCCGAGCAGAGAAAATTGATTCAGACATTGGCCGCGGAGTTAAAGGAGCAGAAAACGCAAATCCGAAAAGTGAGTGCGCAGCTTGGGGCAAACAAATCCACGCCTCAGCTGGTGGTCAGCACCAAATAAATGAAGGCAAGAAAATCAGTTCACCCGGAGGAGGATCTGTTCTCCTGCGTACCAGGCTGGCGCTTGATTGTTAAAAAATATTCGCGTCAAAATGGCGGGTTCCGGCCGGGATTTCCGCTTTAGAGAGATAGAAACACATTTGTCCCGGCGGCGAAGAAGCACCGGATCAGATGTCATACCTTGAAAGGGACTACCTATGAAATCGCGAACTACTTCATCGATCCTTTGCTTACTAATCATCGCCCTCCTCACCCTCGCTGCGACGCAGGCGCAGGCCATCATCGTCATCTGCCGTCCCGTCGGCATCACGGCTGGACAGACCGCGCGGGTAACAGCGGCTAACATCGGAAACAATGCCATCATAATTAATTGGCGAGTTACCGATAGCAATGGAGTCGTCCTTTCCCGGCGGGACCGCCAGGCCATAGAACCGGGCAAAATGATTTCCCTGGATCTTAACGGGGACAATGTCGCGCGGGCAGGCCAACGCATTCAAATCCGCGTGGACGTGGGAAGCGACTCCAAGGACGTAGTCAGCTCCCTCGAAATCTTCGAGAACGCCACCGGCAAAACGACGGTTTTCCTTGGTGGGCCCGACACATGATTCCGATAAAGCCGCAACTCATGACAACACTACTTCCTAACGTTCGCCGCAGCAGGATGATGATTCTCATCCTGCTGGCCATCACATCTTCCCTTCGTGCCCAGAGTCCGCAAAATCCGCTGCCTATTACCGGTCCGACTACGATCACTCAGCCGGGCTATTATCGTCTCACTAAGAACATCACATTTACCGCCGCCAGCGGGAACATCATTACGGTGAAAGCTTCCAATGTAACGATCGACTTCAATAAGTTCCACATTCGCGGGCCCGCCACTAACACCAGCCAAAGTGTGATCGGCGTCTATGGCAATGAGGTTGGCAACCTCACCATTAGAAATGGGGCTGTCCTTTATTGCGATGTCGGCATTGAGCTTACCGGTATCGAAGATCCGCCAAATACGCACAATACTAACAACACGATCGACAACATGCGCATTAGTCACTGTCTTTCAGACGGTATTTTCTTTCCGCATACCTCGCCCGCCAGCGTAATTAGCAATTGTCAATTTAGTCAGATTGGCGGCTCGACCAAGACGGATGTGATCGCGGGTCTCGCCATCTATTCTCTTGATTTCAGCCTGCTCATCAAAGACAACATCATCCACTCCGTGAAAGGCGCCGCCAGTTCTACAGATCAGAGTTACGGCATCTACGGTGGGATCGCCGTACGCAACACGATTTCTTATTGTCACTTTGGAGTTGCAGGCAGCAGCAAGTACCAAAACAATCTCACCTATGCGGTCTCAGTCCCGTTTTCCGGTGGCGGCACTGACGCCGGAGGCAATTACTAGGCGCGAATTAATCTTTTTAGAACTCGAGCGGTGTTCATCCCGAGCGAAGTCGAGGGATCCCGTGGATGCTACCTTTCCGTTTCGCGGGGGAATCCCTCGACTCCAGTTCGCTTCGCTCGGAATGACCTAGCTACTAGCCCACGATCGTTACAACGATTCTCCTTCGATGGGTCGCACGCCGATGCTCGAATAGAAAGATGCCCTGCCAGGTACCGAGCTGTAGTTCGCCATTAACAATTGGTATCGTTTCGCTTGTGCGTGTTAGCACCACGCGGATGTGCGATGGCATGTCGTCCGCGCCTTCGGAATCGTGCTGGAAATAGTCGGCGTTCTCCGGGACTAGGCGGTCGAAGTATTCCTCGAGATCGCGCCGCGCTGTCGGATCTGCGTTTTCCATGATGATCAAGCTGCAACTGGTGTGCTGAACGAAGACGGTGACAAGGCCGTTCTCGATTTTGCTTTCACGGACGAAGGCTTGCACGCGCTCGGTGATCTCGTAGGTGCCTTTCCCGGATGTGGCGACGGTAAACTTGTCAGCGACGACTCGCATCGGATCGCAAGTTAGCTAGGGTGCCTCGTATTGTCATTCCGAGCGGAGCGAAGCGTAGTCGAGGAATCTCTGTCTTCGTCGGGAAAGAAAATAATTAGAGATGTCTCGGCCCCGCTCGACATGACAGGAACGACATGGCGTAATCTTTACCGATGCAGGCCGACCTCGAGCGCGTGCTGTTTAACGAGGCGGCGATATTGCGCAGACTCGATGAACTCGCGGCCCAAATTTCGCACGATTACCGCGAGCGCGAACTGACCGTTATCGCCATCCTCAATGGCAGCCTGATTTTCATGGCCGATCTGCTCCGGCGCATCCCGCTGCCGCTCAAATTGGATTGCTTGAGCGTGGCAAGTTACTACGGCGGGTTGCAGACGAGCGGCGAAGTCATTTTTCGTCAAATCTCGTCGCCAGACGTGGCTGGTCGTCATATTTTATTGCTCGACGATATTTTGGATAGTGGCATCACCATCAGTGCCATTCGCGACAAACTCCAGACCGCGAACCCCCGCAGCATTCGCGTTTGCGTCTTACTTCGCAAGTTGAAGAAGCAATCGCGACCGACAAACGCTGATTACGTCGGCTTCGACATCGCGGACGAGTTTGTCGTCGGCTACGGCCTCGATTACATGGAGCGTTACCGGAATCTTCCGTGCATCGGGGTACTGCGAAAGGAGCTGGTGAAGCCATGAAGGTAAGGGCGGAGTTTTATTCGCGTTCGCGTGAGATTGTCGGCGCCTCTTCTCTCGATGTCGTGCTGCTTGATAACGCGACTGTGCTCGGGTTGGTGGAGAAATTGTGCGGCGATTACCCACCCTTGCGTGATTTCAGAAACAGCATGCTCTTTGGAATCGGCGTGGAGTTTGTCGATGAGCAACGCGTTTTACGCGAAGGCGAGGTGGTCGCCATCATGCCGCCGGTTCAAGGTGGCTGACCTTTATCAGTCGCGGAAGTTTTTGAAGTTCGTCGCCACGCCGAAATCTTTTCCGCGAACGAACTCAATCACGCTTTGCAGATCGTCCTTCTTTTTCCCGGTTACGCGAATCTGCCGATCCTGCAGTGCACTCTGGACTTTGAATCCCTCGTCTTTTACGGCGCGGATAATTTCCTTCGCTTTTTCACCCTCCAAACCTTGCTGAATCTTTAACTCTTGTCGCGCATGACCGAGCGGCGAGATGTCGGGGTTGGCCTGGTCGATGTTGCGCAAATCAACGCCGCGTTTTGACAACTTCCCGACGACGATCTCACGCAAGCCGCGCAAGCGGCTTCCATCCTCTGCCGTCAGCAGAATCTTGTCTTTTTCATAACTGATCTCGGCCGCGCTGCCTTTGAAGTCGAAACGGGTGGCGAGTTCTTTGCGCGCTTGATTGAGGGCGTTGTCGATTTCCTGCTTGTCGACTTCGGAAACGATATCGAATGAGGGCATTTGGCTGAAGTTTGCAACGCTAGCGGGCAATTGCATCCACTTTTCCGACCAACCATGCGGGCACCCAGCGCGGTCGGAAGGCGCCCCCCTGGGCTATCCGATCCCGCCGCAACCGCAGCGCTCGTCCCCAATCACTAAAGCACTTCGGAAATCTGGATATTTCCCTCTTGGGCACGAATCGTTAGCCTGGAGAACGGCGCCGGACCGATCGTTTCGTTGACCTCGGACATGCCGCCACGTTTGCGGTTTTCCATTTGAGTGAAATCGCTGGCGACGTGACCGCGCGCGCTGCTGGCGTGCAATCGAAACGATGCATCACTAGGTATAATGGCGTGCGCGTTTCCATTGACTACCGCCGCCTCGATCTCGATCGGTCGTGGCTCGTCCCAATCGAAAAACAAATCGAGCCTGCCACCCCCAAGCTTGAGTGCTTGATCGCAAAAGCAATTGTGCGAGATGAGCCGACCATTTCCAAGTGACGCGTCGATCCCGGCCCCGCGCATACCGTGGATGACCAGTTCGCCGTTCGGTACCTTGAGGGAGGTGATGCGAGCACGCTGTGGGAGATTGATGATGTAATCCACGGTTCCTGAGCGATCTCTTAATCCCCAGCGTGGCTTCGGCGGCGCGACGGTATCTATGTTGACCGAGTTACCATCGCCTGCGACGGCAATCTTTATCGCATTCACTCGCTCTGGCGAAAATGCTTTACGGGTGGCGACGATCTGCACCTGCTCTGTTTCCGCGCCATAAATTTCGACGGATCCGTCGATCGCCTTTAACGAAAATGTTCCAGTGGCACTAAGCGGAAGCGTTTTTTCTATCGTGTCCTCCAATACTTCGCCGGCCAGCACAGGGCTAACGAGAATTAGATACAACGCGATAATGGCAACTTTATTACTCATGGCGCAGGGCCACCATGGGATCGACATTCATGGCGCGACGAGCCGGCAAAAAACTGGCGATCAACGCCGCCGCGCCTAGAACAAACAGCGCGATGAGGTAAATGGAAAAATCGTGCGCGCTAACCCCGTAAAGTAAGCTTTGCATAAGTCTCGTTAGCGCCAGAGCGCCGAACAATCCGGCGACGAGACCGATCGCCACGATGGCGAAGCTTTGTCGCAAGATCATTTGCAGCATGTCGCGCCGTTGCGCGCCGAGTGCCATGCGAATGCCGATCTCTTTCGTGCGTTGCGCGACGTTGTAGGCAATCACTCCGTAAATGCCGATGGCGGCGAGCGTCATGGCGACGCCGGCGAACGAGCCGAGCAATGCCATATGGAATCGCGGCTGCGCCAAAGTGGGGCCAATCAGCGCGCTGAGAGGCCGAAATTTGGGAACAAAAACGTCGCGGTCTAATTCATTGATGGCGTTGCGCAAGGACGCGTCGAATCGGCCCGGATTTGTCGTCGCCGTTCGCAGGACGAGATGAAAACGGCGGCTCGGTTCCTGCGCGCCGTGCACGTAAAATTCAGGATACGGCGGTATAGCGAGCGATTCGTGGCGCGTGCTTCCGACGATACCGACGATCTCGAAGACTTCGCGTTTTTCCTGCGCGCGATCGATCGCGAGCCGATGGCCGATGGGATTTTCGTTTGGGAAAAATTTCCGCGCGAAAGCATCGTTAATCATAATGACAAACGGCGCGTTCGCGTTGTCACGCCCATCGAAAGTGCGCCCGGCCAGCAGTGGAATGCCCATGGCACGGAAGTAATCGCCGGTAATGACGAGGTGCGATGCATCGGGATGATTACCGAGGCCCGGATCGGGAGGTCCTTCGATCCAGAAAGAGGAATCGCTGTCATTGCCGGAAAAGGGTAAAGGTTGCGCCGCGCCGATCGCTTCCACGCCGGGCAATCCCCGCAATTTTTCGAGCAAGCGATCGTAGAATGGTTGGAACTTCGATGGCGTAGCAGAATATTTCGCTCCCGGCAAAATCACTTCCGCAACGACCGCGCGCGATGCATCGAAGCCGGGATCAGTCCCACGTAAGTTGCCGAAGCTTTTGATCAGCAAACCCGCGCCGGCGAGCAGGAGCACCGAGAGCGCGACTTGAGAGACGACGAGCAAGTTGCGCAAGCGATGCGATTCCGGGCCGATGGCGCCGCGACTTCCTTCCTGTAAAAATGCACTCACGTTTGGGCGCGAAACCTGGAGTGCCGGGACGAGCGCGAAAACCAGCGTGCTAAGGACCGCCGCCACGAGTGTAAACAGAATCACCGCAGCGTTGATCCGGACTTCATCGAGCCGCGGGACATCGCCTGGACCGAGCCAGTGCACCAGATCGATGCCCCACCACGCCAGCAGCAAGCCGGCCGCCGCGCCGGCCAATGCCAGAACGAATCCTTCGGCCAGCATTTGACGGATGACGCGAACGCGACTGGCGCCGAGCGCGGTGCGAATTGCGATCTCGCGCCGTCGTGCCGTCGCGCGCGCGAGGAGAAGATTGGCGACATTTGCGCATGCGATCAGCAGCACGGCGACTACTGCCGCGAGCAAAGTGAACAAAGCCGGGCGCACGTTGCCAACGACATCGGCGTGGAACGGAACGGCGAAAGCGGTGCGGCCGTTGTTGGTCTTAGGAAATTGCTTTTCGAGCCGGCCGGCGATTGCTGCCATTTCCACGCTGGCCTGTTTGACTGAGAGGCCAGGTTTGAGACGGCCGGCCATTCGCAGAAAATGCCCGCCGCGATTGTTCACTTCCATCGGCACAAGCGGATGCAAGGGCATCATGTAGTCGAGCGGCGCGCCCACCGGAAAACGGAATCCTCGCGGCATCACGCCTAGGACGGTGTAAGAGCGAAGAGAGAAAGAAACCTGACGACCGACGATTTGAGGGTCGCTGTTAAAGTCGCGCTGCCAGAGTTCGTAACTTAAAACAACGACGCGCGCGTCGGGCGAGTCCTCCGCCCGCGTGAAACCGCGGCCGAGAAAGGGTTGAACGCGCAGCACGTCAAAAACATCGGAAGTGATGGCGAGACCGCGCAGCTCACGTGACTGTTCGCCATTGCCGAGCACAGCGCTGGCCGCATTGTAGGCGGTGAGGCTGTCGAGCGTCTGCGATTGATCACGCAGATCGGCGTAATCGGGAAAAGAGTCGGTCTCGTGCTGCAGGTCGTTATCGACTTTGCTCCAGACCGCGACCAGTTCATTCGCTTTCGGGAACGGCAACGGACGCAGGAGCACCGTATCGATGACACTGAAGATCGCGCTGTTGGCGCCGATGCCGAGAGCGAGCGTGAGCGCGGCGATGACAGCGAAGCCGGGGGTTTTGGCGAGTTGGCGCAGGGCGAATCTGAAGTCGGATATCATTTTAGAATACCTTTCAAAAATTCAGTCACTGTGTTCTCCACCGCATTGAAATACTCGCCGCGGCCGCCTTTCGTGGTTGCAGCCAGAGACTCGAATTGCGAAAGACCGTGCGTCACCCGCGGCAATTCGACATACTTCGCCAGTTGCGCGGTGGCGTTGACCGATTCAACGATGGCGTAGCCATCTTCACGCGGCATGATCGTGTCGTACTCTCCGCGCAGGACCAGCACTGGCCGCTTCACCGCCGCCCATGTTTCCCCAAGGTTGAGCTCTTGCAGTTGCTGATAAAAAGCGACCGGACGACCGTACTGCGTCGTCTCGCCATCATTCCAAATTCCTTTCCATTCGGGATGTGCAACGAGGATTTGTTTCGGCGTCTGCTTCTCGATCAGACAAAGGCGATAAAATTCAGTGAGCGCTTTCAGGTCCGAATTGATTTTGGACGGCTCGACTCCATTCGCCACGCGACTTTCGCGCTCGATCGCAAGCATGTGTTCGTACCAAGTGCGTCCCCAACTTCCGACAGCGACGTACCCTTTCACTTTTGCCGCCGGCGCGGCTACGGGCGCAAAGCCTCCACCATTGCTTAGACCGACCACAGCAATGCGGTCCCGGTCGATGAACGGATATTTTTCTATGCTTTGGAAAGCTGCTTTGTAGCCCGTGATTTCCGATTGGAAATCCGCTTGGGCGCAAACGCCTTCACTATCTCCGACGCCTGGCTTATCCATGCGGATGACGGCGTATCCGGAGTCTTTCACGAGATAAGCGACCAGTCGGTCTAATCCTCCTTGCGCGCCGAAGGGATACTCGCAGGAATCGCAGCTTAACCAGCCGACCAGGAAAACAGCGGGAAGCTTTGTAGAACCCGCTGGCCGTGTCACGATTGTCCTCAGTCGCTGCGCCTTGTCGTTGCGCACGTAATCGTAGGTGTATTCGATCCCCGGAAAATTCTCGCGCGGAAGCGCAGGGATTGTCGCTTCAATTTCCGATCGCTTGCCATCGCGCAAAATTTCCAGTTGCAAACGCGCATTCGCCGGCTGCCGGTCGAAAAAATTCTCCACGTCCAGATCGGTGTCGATCGGCCGTCCATTGAGAGAGAGGATTTTATCGGCGGTCGTCAGGCCAATTCGTTGCGCTTCGCTTCCCTCGACGATCCGAGTGATGCTCGCTCCTTCGCCCGCTCGACCGGATGGGCTCAGGCGCGCGCCTAGAAACCCGACGCGAGGAAGTTCATCCGCGGCAAAACTTAGCGGAACCGCCATGGTCAACCACACGCACGCGCCGAGCAATCGATGCATAGGATTTACTCGGCACGAAGCGCGATGACGGGATCGATGCGCGCGGCGCGTCGGGCGGGGATGTAGCAGGCCACGAGCGCGACAAGCCCGAGGAGCGAAACAATCGCCGCGTAGGTGGGGGGATCGGTCGGGCTAACGTCGAAAAGCAAATGTGCCATCAGACGCGTGAGCAGTAAGGCAGCGAGCAAACCGGTCGCGATGCCGATGGAAATGAGGGCCACGCCTTGTCTCAAAATCATGGTGAGGACGTGTCGAACCTGAGCGCCGAGGGCCATGCGAATGCCGATCTCGCGCGTGCGCTGGCTAACGAGATAGCTGATGACGCCGTAAAGCCCGAGCGCGGTCAACAGCAGCGCCAGACTGGCGAACACGGCCATGAGCGCGAGAACGAACTTGCGATCCGCCACGCTGCGTTGGACCAGAAATTCAACCGTCCTGATTTTCCACGTCGGCTGGTCGGGATCGACTTTCCAAATGGCTTGCCGCACCGATTCGGACAAGCTTAGCGGTTCGACATTGGTGCGCGCGACGAGGGTGGCGAAGTAAGTAGGCTGCTGGCCATAGGAAGAATACAATTGCGGCATCGGTTCATCGCTCAGGAAATCGCGTTTGGTGTCGCCGACGACGCCGATAACGGTGCCGACGGTGCCGTCTTCGAGAAGCTTGATCTGTTTGCCGATGGCTTCCTGATTTGGCCAGAAGCGTTGCGCCATCGTCCGGTTAACGATGAGAACGAAGGGCGATCCGGTTCGATCATCATCGCGGAAGGAACGGCCGCGAAGAAGCGGAACACCAAAGGTCCGAAAGAAACCGGGTGTGGCGATGTTGTAGGAAACGAGTGGCTCGCGTCCGCGTGGCGGAGCTTCCCGGTCGAGCAGCGCGATAGAGGCAGAACCGGAGTTGCCGCTAAAAGGCAAACTTCGGATGAGCGCGGCCGATTTCACCCCGGGAATACGCCCGACTTGTTCGACGACCTGCCGATGAAAATTCCATTGTGAGTCCGTGCCCTGATATTTGGCGCGAGGTAAGCGATACTCGAGCGTGAAGAGGCTTTTTTCTTCGAAGCCCGGATCAGCGCGGAGCAATTTATCGAAGCTTCGGACCAGCAAACCGGAACTAATCAAAAGCAGAATAGAAAGCGCGATCTGCGCAACAACGGAAACACGACCATTCCAGCGCATACCATCAGGGCTGCTGCGCTCCCCTTCCTTCAACGCCGTTTGCAGGTCAGTTTTGGAAAGCTTCAAGGCTGGGATGAGCCCGAAGATGCAGCCGACCAAAAGCGAGATCGCGAGCGCAAAAAACAACACGGCCCCATTCACGCGCGCATTCTCCAAGCCGACAAAATGCTGCGGCAATTTCAGCAATGCCCATAACCCCCAATGCGCCACGAGAACGCCGGCGACGCCTCCGATCAAACCAAGCAGAACGCTTTCGCTGAGCAATTGCCGGACAAGCCGTGAGCGATTTGCGCCCAAGGCGGCGCGGAGCGCGATCTCGCGCTGCCGGGCTAGCCCCCGCGCGAGCAAAAGATTCGCCAGATTCGCGCAGGCAATCAGCAGAATGACACCGGCGGCAAGAAACAAGAGCCAAAGCATCGACCGCGCGTTGCGCACGAGAAAGTCCCGGTAAAAATCGATCTTGATTCCGCGACCGGCATTTTCTTTGGGATAGGCAGCGGCGAGCTGACTCGCGATCGTTTTCGCTTCCACTTCCGCCTGCCTCATCGAGACGCCAGTTTTGAGATGCCCCATTGGAATCATGAAACGCGAGTCCTGCTGCCCGGTGTTGCCAGGGTAATTCGCCATCGACAACCACACCTCCACGTCGGGGTCGAAAGGATTTTTGAAATCGGACGAGATGACGCCGACCACAGCGTAAGCCTCGCCATTCAACAGCAGTTTTTTATTGGAAAGGTTGGTATCGCCGCCCAATCGCTCGCGCCACAACTTCTCGTTCACCACCGCCACGTGCTCGGCGCCCGGCTTGTCTTCACCCTCGTTTAGAGTACGGCCGATTCGCGGGGTGAGATTGAAGACACGAAAGAAATTCGCCGAGACGAAAGAGCCGCGAACGCGATCCGGTCTTTCGCCGCCGGTGATATTCACACTTTGCGATTGGTAGCCAGCCAAATCCTCGAGCGAATGCATTTGCGTCTGCAATGCGTGCAGCTCAGGCACGGAAAGCCCGTCGCGTTCGCCATTAGGATCGATCGAAAAAATGTCGATTAGCCGGTCGGCATTGTGATAAGGAAGCGCGCGAAGCAGAACGGCATCGATGACACTGAAAATGGCGGTGTTTGCCCCAATGCCGAGCGCAAGCGTTGCAATCGCCACGCAAGCGAAGCCCGGCTTTTTCGCCAGCATCCGCAGAGCAAATTTAAAATCAGAGAGCATATGTTTCATTCAGCGCGCAATGCGATTACGGGGTCGACGCGGGCGGCGCGACGCGCGGGCAACCAACAGGCGAGAGTGACGGCAATCGACAAGACAATGGCTCCGCCGACCCACGCGAAAAAATTCGGCGCGGGCATTTCCGCCCACTGATTTTGCATCAATCGCAGGGAGCCCCAGGTGACGAGCGCGCCAACGGCAAAACCGACCCCGAGCAGACGCGAGCCTTGCCTAACGACCAGTTGCACAATTTGACGCGCCGTTGCGCCCAGCGCGCTGCGAATTCCGAACTCGCGCTGTCGTCGTGTGACTTGCAACGATAGCAAACCGTAGAGTCCAACCGCAGCCAGAAGTAATCCGAGAAAACCGAAGGACGAAACGAGCACGAAAATGAAGCGCTCGGTAGCTCGCGATTGCGCAGCCGCTTCACCTAACGAAATCATTTCATAAGCAGCCAGTCGCGAGTCAGCACGAGCCAATGCGTTGCGGATGGCAGCTTCGCTCGGCAAAGTTCCATCGCTTTGTAAGACGTAGGTCAGCTCATCGATTTGGCCCGATCCCATCGGCAGGATTTGCGCGAGCGGACGCGCGACCATGCCGATTACTTCGCCGTCGCGTGGGTCAGCCACTGTCTTGGTATCGGCCACGATTCCGACAATGGTGCACCATGGGCGCGGCCCGTCGATACGGCCCCATTTTACGCGCTTGCCGATTGCATTTTGCTCTGGCCAGAACCGTCGCGCGAAAGATTGGCTTACGATGCAAACCGGCGCGCTCGCCGCCGTGTCGCTTTCGAGAAATTCGCGCCCGCGGAGGAGCGATTGTGCGACGGTTTGAAAATAGCCGGGGACAGCGGTGCGAAAGTAGGAAAGATAAAATCCGCGGGGTTCCGGCGGCGGCGTGCCTTCGGCGTTGAAGGTCATTAAGTTACGCGGCGATTGATCGGCGACGGCGTGGTAACGCTGGCCGCTCCTACGCCGGGCAAGGCGCGCAGTTGCGCGAGAGTCGCATCGATCGAATTCTGCCTCGCGACGGTATTGGCAAACAATCGATCGGAAAGGGCCGTCTTAAAAACGAGCCGTCCGTTTGTGGCGAAGCCCCACGGTTCCTCGATCACTTTGCGAAAATATTGCGTGGTGGCGATGCTGGCCATGAGCAGCGCAGACGCGATCGCGAGCTCAACGACGACGAGCGAACCGAGCAATCGCCGTGTGCCGCGATCAAGCGTTGCTCCGCGCGACGCCGCACTCATTGCGCCGCGCAAGTTTGTGCGTGAAGCGCGCGCTGCCGGCAGAAAGCCGAAGCCGACGCCAACGAGCAACATCGCGCCGGCGGCGAAACCAAAGACCGGCCAATCCATGCGCGCGGCGTAATCAAACTCGCGCATCGCGCTGCCGGTGGCATCAGAGCCTTCAGGACTGATGGCAAAGAGCGTCGGTGTCGCCCACGAAGCAATCAGCAGTCCGGCAAGCGTACCCAGTAAAGCGAGAAGGCACGCCTGCACGAGCTGCTGCCTAACGAGACGTCGCCGGCTTGCGCCGAACGCAGCGCGCAGAGCAAACTCTCCTTCCCGCTCAACGACGCGTGAAAGCAAGAGACCGGCGAAGTTCGCCGCCGCGATAAGCAGCGCGCATAAGGCCGCACCGACGATGACGAGAATCTTCGGCCGCAAATCCATGACGAAGCTCTCGCGCAACGGCGGCATATAAGCGCCGCGCGCATTGTTCGGATTGGGAGCATTCTGATTTATCGCCGCGCACATGCGACGCACCGCGGCTTCTGCCTGCGCGACCGTGATTCCCGGTCGCAAACGCGCCGGACTATAAAGATAATGATTGAGCGCGGACGCGGGCGAAACGGGCGGAAGCGCCAGCGGCAACCAGATGTTAGTGCGATATGGGTGGCGAAAAGCGTGCGGCATCACACCGACAATGGTGTGCGGCACGCCATCGAGCGTAAGACTACTCCCGACCGCTTCCGGCCGGGCAGCCAGATCATGACGCCAGAAATCGTCGCTCACGATCACTGCCGCAGGCCCACCCCGTCGATCTTCTTCCTCGGTGAAGTTACGTCCGCGCACTGGCAGAATACCGAGTACGGAAAAGAAATTCGCGCTGATCCGCGCCGCTTGCGCATTGCGCGGAGGCTCACCGTTCAGATAACCGACGGTGACGTTCGCGCCGGTGGAGGCAGCGATCCCGGCAAAGATATCGCGCCCAAATTCACGCCATTGCACGAGCGTCTGCTCGCTCATGTTCGGCGTGTTGCGGTTCGCTGCGTTGTCATCCGCGGCTTCGTAGAGCCTGACGAGTTGTTCGGCGTGCGGGAATGGCAGGGGACGCAGAAATGTGCCTTCCACGACCGAAAAAATTGCAGTGTTTGCACCGACCCCGAGCGCGAGTGTGATGACCGCAACCGCGGTAAACGCCGGCGATTTCACCAGCAGGCGGAGCGCGTATTTGAGATCAGCCATCATGGCTTCTAGCCGGATCTTGTTAGCGCGCGGCCGTCTCACCCGAACCGGACTTGATGCTGATACTGCCGCCGGAGGTGCGCAGGACGATTGGTTTGCCGCCGCCGTTTAGTTTGCCGCGTAGATGCGCGTGATTTCCATCAGTAAATTGGAGCGGCAGATCGGTGCTGATTCGCCCGTCGCTGGTATCGGCGCGAATGTCTGCCGCGGCGTTGGCGGGCAAGGCGAGATCAATGCTGCCGCCTGCACTTTCCAATTCAATTTCGTGAGCTCCTGCGCCTGCGACTGAGGTCGTGATCGAGCCTCCCCCCGTCTCGCCGGCAATTCTGCCGTCGATCTTTTGCAGAGTAAGCTCGCCACCGCCGGTCTTGACGTCGGTATCGCCGGTGAAATCGCGCACCTCGATCGAGCCACCGCCGGTGCGAGCGCGCAAGACTCCCTCGCCGTTTCGCAAATGGATATCGCCGCCACCAGTTTTGATCTCAGTCGCCCCGTCGCATTCATCCAGCTTGACGGAGCCGCCGCCGGTATTTGCCAGGACTGCTCCGTGCAAATGCGAGAACGTCAGGTCTCCGCCGCCGCTGTCGGCGCGCATTTCGCCGTTCAGTTCTCTTCCCGTAATGCTGCCGCCGCCAGTGGCGATCTCAGCCGCGAAGTTCTTTGGGACGTGAATCGTATACTGCCCGTCCATTGTAGAATGGCGCCGGTGGAAATGATGATGCGCCTCCTTTGAGCGCGACTGCACGGTCACGGTGTTGCCTTCCGCGCGGAGGGTGATTGGCACGGCTGCGAGGTAATCTTTCTCTTTTGCCCGATCGTCGAAGTCTATCCGGCGAGAGGCTTCGACGATGACCTTGTCATTTGCTCCGGCGCTGACGTCGACTTGTCCGAATTCGATATCAACGACCAACTTGCCACCGGGTCGCGCGTCGACCTGGCGATTAAATTTTTCGTCGGAGGCAGCGGATGCCGACAAGGCGAAGAGGACGACAGATAACAATCCAGTCACTGGATGAAGCAGAGTTCGTGATAGGTTTTTATTCATAGTGGGGGAAATGACGAGGTCCGAAATGACGAAGCTCGAAACCAAATGTCATTCGAGCTTCGTGATTTCCTGTTATTCATAGCGAAGAGCGATCATGGGATCGACGCGAGAGACGCGATGCGCCGGTAGCCAGCAAGCGAAGAGGGTGACAAGCATTACGATGCGTTCATCACATCAGTTTTCCGGAGGAGTCGGCACTGGCTCGGCGAAAGCAGGCGTGGGTTCGAGATACATTCGCCCGTGGGGCGCATCGAAGGTGATGATGAAGCGCCGCAAGATCTCCATGCCTATCGCGGGAGGTTTACCGCCCGGGCCCCAGAAATGTTTGATTACGTACGGCCCGATTTTAGCGGAGGTGAAAACGCCGGAGTAGGATTTGTAGTTTTCCCCCAGTCCGTTGCCGAGCGTGCTGCTGCGCACTTCCGCCGACTGCTTGACGATCTCGTCATTGATCGATGATGATGAGCCAGTGTCGATGCGCAGTTTGTGCGTGACTGTTTTACCTGCCGGCACTTCCAGTTCCGCTTCCAGGAAAAGCTTCCCGTTTTGGACGATGAGCGGGACGGAAGCACCGTCGCCTCGGTATTGGTAGGTGGCGGGATCCCAAACACTGAAGGTGGAGCGCAGCGGATCCATTCGGACGACGTATTTGGCGAAGACTTCGGCGCCTACCAATCCTTTGGTGGTCCGTGGGATTGGCACGTTGCTCAGATCGATTACCCACGGCTGGGTCACGTCGATTCTTACGTCTCCCAACATCATCAGTATGGGGCTGGCGTAAGAACGAGCAACCTCCCCAGTGCCGGTGCCGGAGGTGGGAGGGGCCTTTTCGACCTTTAAGCCCAACTCCTTCGCAAATGGTGGATCGAGAAGGGTGTGCGGCGCGCCTGAATCGACGACGAACAACACGGGCGGATGTTTATCGATGCTGGCTTGAACGAGGATCAGCTGCCCATCGCGCTGGAAAGGAAAGGTTCCTACGGGGTCCTGCGCTTCGCTGTCCGCTAACGCGAGGAGAAAGAGAGAGGCTATGATGTATCGGCTCATTTCACCACCCAGCCGTCGCGCAGTTGCACGACGCGTTTGCCATAGCCGGCGTTTTTCTCCGAGTGCGTTACCTGCACGATCGTCATGCCCTCATGGTTAAGCTGGCGGAACAGCTCCATGATTTCTTCGCCCTGGCTGGAATGGAGGTTTCCCGTCGGCTCGTCCGCGAGCAACAATCTTGGTTTCGCGATGATCGCTCGCGCGACGCCGACTAATTGCTGCTGGCCGCCGGAAAGCTGACGCGGATAAAGGTCCTTTTTTCCGACGATCTGGAATCGATCGAGCGTATCGGCCACGAGAGCGGCGCGTTCGCCTTTGCTGTATTTCCGATACGAGAGCGGCATGTCGAGGTTCTCATAAACGGTGAGGTCGTCGAGCAAGTGGTATTGCTGAAAGACGAACCCGATCTGCTCGTTGCGCAGGGTGGCGCGTTCTTTCGATTTGAGACGATGCACGGCGGTTTCATCGAGGACGAAATCGCCGGTCCAGCCGTGATCGTGCATCCCGAGGATGTGCAAGAGCGTCGATTTGCCCGCGCCGCTCGGTCCCATCACGGAAACGAAATCGCCTTCCTCGATGTTGAGATTGATGTCGCGCAGGACGTAGAAATTTTCGCCGCGCGCCAGCGGGTACACGCGTTCGAGATGCTTTAGCTCGATGAGTGGGTTGATCATAAAATCATCCGCGGGCCAAAGCAGACACCGGGTCGAGTTTGGCGGCGCGGCGGGCTGGAATGTAGCAAGCGAGGAGCGCGACGAGGCTAAGCAAAACAGTTATGCCGGCGAAGGTGACGGCATCGGTCGGGCCGACGCCGAAGAGCAGGTTTACAATTAGTCTCGTTAGGCCGAGCGCGCCGAGAATTCCTGCGATAATACCGACAAGCGTCAGCATCATTCCGTGGGCAACGATCAATCTGAGCACATCGCGCGTCTGCGCGCCGAGGGCCATGCGAATGCCGATCTCATGCGTGCGTTGCGCGACCAGTTGCGCGAGCACGCCATAAATTCCAATCGCGGCCAGAACCAGCGCGAGGCCGGCGAAAATTCCGAGAAGAAACATCGAGAAACGCCTCAGCGAAATGGAATCGGAAAGTAGTTCTTCCATCGTCGCGATGTTGAAGACGGCCTGGTCGGGATCGAGCGCGAGAATCTCGCGACGAATGGCAGCGACCATGCCGTTTGGATCCGCCCGTGTCCGCACTGCCAGCGTTAGCGAGGACGCCGGCATTTGCGTGAGCGGCACGTAGAGCGCGGCGGTGCCGGGTGTATCCAAACCATATTGTTTCACATCACCGACTACGCCTACGACTGTGCGCCAGGGCCTTTGTTCCACCGGTTCGGAATTGTAAAAGCGCAAACGTTTCCCGAGCGCGCTGTCGCCCGGCCAGAGTTTGCGCGCGAGTGCATCGCTCACCACCGCGGCGAAAGGGGTGTTCGTTTTATCTTGCTCGGTCAAGAAACGTCCACCGAGCAACGGCATCGCCATCGTGCGCGGGTAGTCGGGCGTGACGATGTTGTTCTCGACATCGGGGTGCTCGCCCGGGCCACGCGCTTGCCCCTCCACTTCGATCGTGCGCTGATCGAAGTTTTCGCTTACGGGCAGGACACTCGTCAGACCGGCTACTTCCACGCCCGGCAGGACGCGCAGCCGTGCCAGCAGGCGATCGTAGAAACTCTGCCAATTTTCAGCCTTCGGATATTTCGCCTGCGGCAGCCAGACGTTCATGGTTACGAGCCTCTCGGATTTGAATCCGGGATTCACCGCTCGCAGGCGGAAAATGCTTTTTATCAGTAACCCCGAGCCAATGAGCAAAATCATCGCGAGCGCGACTTCGATGATGACGAGCGTGCTGCGCAACGGGCTGCGCGTAGAGCTGGCGCCGGCGTCGCGACCGCCTTGATTCAGCGTTTCGCTCAAATCGCGGCGGGTGGCGCGCAAAGCCGGCGCGCATCCGAAGAGCACACCGGTAAGAATCGAAACGACAAAGGTGAACCCGAGCACGCGTCCGTCCAGCTCGATCGTGCCCAGCATTGGAAAAACCCGGGCGCCGAATTTTTCGATCAGGCTCGTGCTCCAAAGTGCGCCCATTAAACCCAGAACGCCGCCGGCCAGCGCGAGCAAAAGGCTCTCGGTTAGAAATTGCCTGACAAGTCGTCCGCGCCCGGCGCCGAGTGCCGCGCGAATCGCCACCTCTTTATGACGGGCAATGGAACGCGCGAGCAAAAGATTCCCGACATTCGCACAAGCAATAAGCAGGAGGAGCGCGACGGCGCTAAAAAGCATGAGCAGCGCCGGCCGCACCGGACTGACCAGATCGTCGCGCAACGAAACAAGACGAATGCCGCCGCCCGCATTCGTGGTCGGGTGTTCCTGCTCGAGTTGGCGCGCGATGAGATTGATTTCTGTTTGCGCTTCCTCTTGCGTCACGCCCGGCTTCAGTCGTCCGATGGCGCGCAGATGGCGGCTGGCGCGTTCCTTCTCCTCCGGCAGCTCGGCGACCGGGCGATAGAATTCCGCGGGGGGATCGAGCAAACCAGCGGGCAAGGAATGAAAATCCGCGGGCATGATGCCGATAACAGTGTAAGGCCGTCCACTCAGCATCAGGGTTCGGCCGACAATGCCGGGATCACCGCCGAAACGCCTTTGCCAAAGTCCATAGCCGACCACCGCGACGTAATCCTTTCCTTCCGTTTGCTCTTCCGCCGTGAAGACGCGACCGAGCAGCGGCTCGCCTCCCATCACGCGAAAGAATCCGTCGCCCACCTGTGCCCCCGAAATGCGCTCCGGTTCACCTGCGCCCGTCAGCACCGGCCGAAAACTCGCGTAAGTGCAGATTTCTTCGAAAACGTGGTTACGCGCGCGGAGATCGGCTATGTCAGTGGCGGATACTTGACCGCGATGGATGTTTTTCGTGGGCGCGTCACCCCAGGCGAGGACGAGTCGCTCGCTTTGATGGTAGGGGAGCGCCTTTAATAAGACCGCGTTGATGACATTGAAGACCGCGGTGTTAGCACCAATCCCGAGCGCGAGCGACAGGACGGCGATCGCTGTAAATCCGGGACTCTTGAGCAGGAGACGTATGGCGTAACGGATGTCGCGGAGAAAAATGATCATGCGGGACTACTCGTGCGTGAGTGCTTTCATCGGATCCAAATGAGCGGCGCGCCGGGCCGGGATATAGCTGGCAAGTAGCGCCACGGCCATGATCAACGCGGAGATTGCGACAAACGTCAGCGGATCGTTCGCTCGCACGTTGAAGAGGAGACCGGAAATCGCGCGGGTGAGGGCCAGCGCGCCCGCGAGGCCAGCGAAGACGCCAGCGCAGGTGAATGCCATTCCCTGCCCGATGATGAGACGCAAGACATCTCCGGCCTGAGCGCCGAGCGCCATGCGCACCCCGATCTCCTGCGTGCGCAACGTTACCGAATACGCGATCACGCTGTAGATACCCAAAGCGGCGAGCAGGAGGGCGATGGCGGCGAAAGCGCTAAACAATGCCATGGATATGCGCTGCGAGGCCGCCGATTTCGCGATGACTTCGTCCATCGTCTGCACGTTGTAGATCGGTTGGTCCTTATCGATCGCGAGGACTTCGCGGCGCAACGTTGGAATCATGGCAGCCGGGTCGCCCATGGTGCGAATGGCAACAGACATGAAGCCCCAACTCGCGTCCTGCGCGTGCGCGACATAGAGTTGCGGGCCACTCTCCTGATCGAGCCGCACCGGTTTTGTATCGCCGACGACTCCGATGATCTCGCGCGGGAATTTCTCATCGCGCCAGATCGTGAGTCGTTTCCCGATTGCGCTTTGCGGAGATCCAAACGCTTTCTTTGCCAGCGTCGCGTTGACGATCACGACCATTGGCGATTTGGCGTCGTCGCGCTCAGTGAAGGGCCTGCCCCCGAGCAACGGAATTTCCATGGTGCGGAAGTAATCGCCCGAAGCTAACGAGTAGCTGGCGTTGCCCGAATTCTCGATGGAAAGAACGCGGCCCTCCGGGACGAATGCGCGACCAATATCATAGTTGCTCCCACCGAGCGGTAGCGTCAGCGTTGTCGCGACCGATGACACACCGGGTAACGTTTTCACCCGCTCAGTGAGTTGACGGAAGAAATCGACGCGCTGCTGGTCGTCCTTGTAGCGTGCATACGGCAGCGAGATCGACGCTGTGAGGACGTGGGATGGATTGAAACCTGGCTTCACTTCGCGCAACCGCAGGAAGCTTTGAATGAGTAAGCCCGCACCCACGAGCAACATTACCGATAAGCCGACTTCGCCGATGAGGAGCAAACCGCGCACTCGGCTGCGAACGCTCTCGCCCGCTCCCCGAGTTCCAGAATTCAGCGAAGCGCCGACGTCTTCGCGCGAGGCATGCAACGCGGGCGCAAGGCCGAACGCCAGTCCGGTAAAGGTGGAAATGAGCAAGGCAAATCCGAGCACCCGCCAATCGAGATTGACCTGATCGAAACGCGGGGTCTCGGGCGGACTTATCCGGACGAGCACATCTGTAAACCAAACACTGAGCAGCACGCCAAGCGCAGCGCCTATCAATGCCAGCACAACACTTTCAGTAAGGAGCTGACGGACGACTCTGATGCGGCTCGCCCCGAGCGCAGCGCGGATGGCCATCTCGCGCCGCCGCGCCGCAGTTCGCACGAGCAGTAGATTTGCAACATTCGCGCATGCGATCAGCAAAACGAACGCGACGGCGCCAGCCAGCGCGACGAGCGACGGACGCACATCGCGGGCGAGGTAGTCGTGCAAGCGAGCAAGTTTCGCGTCCCATCCGTTGTTCGTGTCGCGATATGCGGTCGCGAGCTGACTGTTTATCGCGCTGATTTGCGATTGCGCTTGCCCGAGAGTTATGCCGGGCTTGAGCCGCGCGATCGCGGAGTAAGAGCGATTGTCGCGATGGTCGTCTTTCATATCAAGCGGCAGCGCACTCCAGATCTGGGCCCGCTCCGGGAAATCGAATCTCGCTGGCATGACGCCAACGATGGTCACACTACGCGCGTTGAGCGTGATCTTCCGCCCGATCACATTTCGGTCTCCGCCGAAGGTGCGTTTCCACACGGCGTTGCTCAGGATCGCGACCGGCTCACTTCCCGGCTGGTCCTCCTGCGACGAAAATGCGCGGCCGAGGATCGGCTGCACACCCATAACCGGGAAGAAACTGCTCGTGACCGCAGCCCGAGGCAGCCGTTCGGGGTCGCCGTCGATACCCGCCAGGCTTCCGCTCCCGGTCACGAACAGCGCCATTTCGGCGAACGCATTGCTCTGTTCTTTCCAGCTGACGAAGTCGAGCGCTGAGATGTTGCTGTCGAGGACGCCGCGCGCGCGATTCACGCCTTCGAAATAGACGATCTGCCCCGGCTCGGAATAGGGTAACGGGCGCAGCAGCACCGCATTGATCACACTGAAGATTGCGGTATTTCCGCCAATGCCGACGGCAAGCGCGATGATGGCGGTAGCAGTAAAGCCGCGATGCTTCAACAGCATTCGCAGGGCGAAACGCAGATCATGTAGGAGCGTGGTCATTGCTTAACCGTTGTGTCCGAGCGCGATCATCGGATCGGCGCGGGTAGCGCGAAGCGCGGGGATGTAGCTGGCGAGTAAGGCGACGGAAGCGAGCGCGAAGGTGACGAAAAAAAAGGTGGGCGCATCAAACGCGCTGACCCGATATAGCAAAGCCGCCAGCGCCCGCGTGCTGAAGAAGGCCAGCAGGAGCCCGCAGGCGGTGCCGATCCCCACGAGTTGAAGGGCGCGCCCGATGACGAGCCTGAGTACGTCCAACCGTTGCGCGCCCAGGGCCATGCGCACTCCAATTTCGTGGGTGCGTTGGACCACGAGGAACGAAAGCACGCCGTAAATGCCGACAGACGCCAGCACGAGCGCGACCGCGGCGAAGACGCCGAGAAGCACCACCGAAAGCCGCCTCGGTGCAATTGATTCCGCCGTGATCTGCTCAAGCGTTTTGATGTTGGCCAGCGGCTGCTCAGGATCGAATGCCTGCAATTCACGGCGAATCGCCGAGACGAGTGCACGCGGATCCTGCGAACTCCGAACGGCAAGGATCATCTGCCGATACGGCTGCTGCGGATGCGGCAGGTAATATTCGGGTTTCGCGTCGACCTCGAGGCCGCGATGGCGGATGTCTCCCACCACGCCAACGACTGTCAGCCATTTAATCTTCTGCGGATCGGAATCATCGAAGTTGATCCGTTTGCCGATGGCGTCTTCGCCCGGCCAATACTTCTTCGCCATCGCCGGATTGATGATAATAACGCCCGGCGCATCGGGGCTGTCTCCCTCACTGAAGAAGCGGCCTTTAATGAGCGGGATTTCGAGGACCCGAAAGTAGTCTGGGGTGACGAGGCGGATTTCTTCGTCAGGAAAAACGTTCGTCTGCTTTTCAGGGCGGCCTTCAATGTGAAAGGAGCTATCGCTGTTGGTTCCGCTCAGCGGCAGGATCGAAGTGAGCGCTACATGCTGGACGCCGGGAATGCGCGCGACGCGGCGCTGCACTTCGCTGTAGAAATCGATGACCGGTTTGCCGCGCGGGTATTTCAACTGCGGCAGCGCCAGTTCCATCGTGAGCACGTTCTTCGGGTTGAACCCTGGATTGACGTTCTGGAGACGCACGAAGCTTTTCATTAACAAGCCTGCGCTGATCAGGAGGACGAGCGCGAGCGCGACCTCGGCCACGACGAGCGCGTTCCGCAAACGATTGCGGCGTGCACCGGTGGTTGATCCCCGGCCGCCTTCCTTCAGTGCTTCGGTCAGCTCGGAATTACCGCTCGCCAGAGCCGGAACAAGCCCGAACAGGATCCCCGTTCCGATGGAGACGACG
Source organism: Chthoniobacterales bacterium (assembly GCA_038207045.1). Lineage (GTDB taxonomy): Bacteria > Verrucomicrobiota > Verrucomicrobiia > Chthoniobacterales > UBA10450 > AV69. The sequence continues at coordinate 201,956 of JBBRAF010000001.1, read as the reverse complement.
AGCGTAACTAACAATACGCGTCCATCGAGATTGGCTTCCGCGATTCGGGGGACAGTTTGGGCGCCGATGGCCCGGAGCAGCTCGAGGCCCCAGACTGCGAGCAGCGCACCCGCTAGTCCGCCGACGACTGCGAGTAGCACGCTCTCGGAAAGCATTTGCCGCAGCAATTGCATGCGCCCGGCGCCGAGCGCGACGCGAATGGCGAACTCGCGTTCGCGAGCACCCGCGCGTGCCAGGAGCATCGTCGTGAGATTGGCGCAAGCGATGAGCAGCACGAGGGCGACCGCTCCCGACAAGATCCACAAGGCGCTGCGCATCCCCCCAATGACTTGCTGGTGCAAATTGTAAAGCGAAGCACCGAAGCGGGTTTGCGGGCTGTAATTATCGGGAAACTGCGTCCCCCAATTCGCGTTGATCGTGTTTATCTCGACCTGCGCCTGCGCCATCGTCACGCCGGGCTTCAGCCGCCCGACTACGCCATAGCTGCGCGAGCCGCGCGACTCCAATTCCTGCTTAGTGAAGGCGATCGGTTTCCAGATATCGACCGCGCCCGCGAACTGCCCGCCCTGGATGTTGAAGAGTGGAATTGGAAATTCAAATCTTGCCGGCATAATGCCAACGACGGTGAAGGTGCGCCCGTTTAAGGGGATCTCTTTTCCGAGCATTGCAGGATCGGAATTGAAACGACGCTGCCAGAGGCGCGCGCTGATGATGACGACGTTGTCTTTTCCTTCACCGAATTCATTGGCGCTGAAGACGCGGCCTTTGATGGGTTCGATGCCGAGTAAAGGAAACAGGCTCGGTGAAACGACGGCACCCTGAATGCGTTCCGGCATTTCGCCACCGGTCAGGTTTAGGTTCGCGTAATCGAACGCCGCGATTCCCGTGAAGCTGCGAGTCTGTTTTTCGTAATCCAGATACTCGGGCGCGGAGACGGGAATGATGTCGAGGCCTTGTCCCGAAAACTTTTCCCAGAGCAGGACCAGCTCCTGCGGCGCTTTGTAGGGCAACGGCCGGATCAGCAACGCATTCACCAGGCTGAAGACGGCGGTGTTCGCGCCGATGGCCAACGCGATGGTGACAAATGCGACGAGCGTAAATCCAGGCGTTTTGAGAAGAGTGCGAAAGGCGAAGCGGATGTCGTTTAGCATAATGCCCCTGTGTGTTCGCGATTCTTCCGGGTAGCGCACAGCTTGCCCGGATTACTCATAACGAAGTGCCTCCACCGGATCGAGGTGGGTCGCTGTGCGCGCGGGCAAATAGCAGGCGAGCATGCCGACCACCAGCAACACGGCCGAAACGATGCCGAAGCTCAGCGGATCATGCGTGGAAACGCCTTCCAGATTTCCCTGCAAAAGTTTGGTCAGAAAAAACGCGACAACGACGCCGATGGCGAGGCCAACGCCGATCAAACGCATGCCTTGACCGGTGACGAGGCGCAAGACGTCGGCGGCCTGGGCGCCCAGCGCCATGCGCACGCCGATTTCCTGCGTTCGCTGGCGCACCGAATACGCCATTACGCCGTAGAGTCCGATCGCGGCCAGGAACAATGCCAGACCGGCGAAGACAGTGAAGAGCGTGCCGAAAAACTTGCGTTCCCAAAACGATTCCGTCACCACGTCCTCCATCGTTTTGATTTTGTAGATTGGGATTTCCTTGTTGACCGCGAGGACGGCGTTGCGCGCGAGGTTCGCGAAATTGCGTGGCTCGGACTTGGTGCGCAGCATGACCGAGAGAAACCAATCCGGATTTTGGTATTGCGCGGAGTAGATGCAGGGAAGATCCCGCTTCTCCGTCAGGCGATCGTAAATGACATTGCGAACAACGCCGATGACCGTCGCCCATTTCGGTGGCTGTCCAAGCTTCTCCAGTAACGCTACTTGATGTCCAATCGGGTCGGCGTTCGGAAACCATTTCCGCGCGCCTGTCTCGTCGATCAAAACTACTCGCTGCGCAGTTGTGTTATCCGCATCGGTGAAATCGCGCCCGCGCAATATCGGGATCCGGCAAGTAGCGAGATAGCCGGGCGTAACGGCGAGCCCATGTGACATACGCGCGTCCTGCAATTGCTGCGGCTCTGGTTCACCTTCCAGAAGCAATGCGCTCACTCCAATGTTGCCGGCGGCGGGCAGCGAGGTCGTCGCGCCGCAAGATTCAACCCCGGAAATGTTCGCGATCTGCGGCATAAGCGTGCTGAAGAATCGCCCCGCGTCTTCCTGTTTGAACTGCGTTGGCGGCAGCCCGACGCGAAAGGTGAGCGTGCGCGACGGATCAATCCCGATATCCGTCCCCTGCAATTTCAGAAAGCTGCGCAGCATCAATCCCGCGCCGACGAGCAGCACGAGCGCGAGCGCTACTTCCGCCACGATCAATCCATTGCGAACGCGATGCGCTTTGCCGCCGCCGATCCCGGTACGGCCGCCTTCTTTAATCGCGTCGATCAGTTGCGGACGCGACGCCTGCGCGGCCGGAAAGAGGCCAAAGATCACGGCCGAGCCGATACCGAGGCCGATCGCAAAAATGAAAATGCGCCAATCGAAATCGAAGCGAAGCCAATAGGGCAGCTCGACCGGGATGGCGCGCGTCATCAAGTCGACGCCCCAGAGCGAGAGAAAAAGTCCGAGCCCACTGCCAATCGCACCAAGGAGCAGACTTTCCGTCAGCAACTGGCCGACGATGGCACGACGCCCGGCGCCGAGCGCGAGGCGAATACCAATTTCGCGTTCACGGGTCGCCGCGCGCGCCAGGAGCAGATTGGCGACATTGGCACATGCGATCAGGTGCACTAAAAGCACCGCGCCCATCAGGAGCACCGTCAGCGGTTTTGCATTCTTGACGGCTTCCTCGCGGAAGTATTTCACCCGCACGTTACAACCGGTGTTGGTCTGTGGGTGATCAGCCGCGATCCGCGCGGCGATCGCCTCTAACTCGGCGCGCACCTGTTCGATCTTCACGCCTGGTTTCATTTTAGCGAAACAATCGAAATTGAAATTGCCGCGGGGATTCTCCTTTTCCGTGATCTGGAGCGGCATCCAAAGATCGGATGCTTCGGGGAAGCGCCAGCCGTTCGGCATGACGCCGACGATCGTCGCGCGTTTGCCATTGATGGTGACGACACGGCCGAGAATGCCGGCGTCCGAACCGAAATGGTTCTTCCACACATCGTATCCCAGCAGCGCTACCGGCGCAGCGTTCTGTTGATCTTCGTCGGCGCGAAATGTGCGACCCAGCACGGGCTTGACGCCGAGAAATGAAAAAGCATCAGCCGTAACGAATGCGCCCAGGTAGCGCTCCGGCTGCTCGCCGTCGCTCACGATCATGGTCGCGATCGTCGTCGTGCCGAGACCGTCAAGCGTCGTCGCCTGCTTTTTGTAATCTAGATAATCTGGGTAAGCGACGCCGTTGTCGCGATTGCTCGTTTTCGAGAAATATTCGCTGATATATAGAAGGCGATCCTGGTCTTGAATGTAGGGCCACGGCTTAAGCAGCAGCGCGTTGATGGCGGAGAACGTGGTGGTCGAGGCACCGATCCCGAGGGCGAGCGCGAGCGTCGCGATGATGGTAAACGCTGGTGTCTTCACCAGCATCCGCGCCGCGTAACGGAGGTTGGCGATCATAACCCGTCATCCTGGGCGAAGCGCAGCGGAGTCGAAAGATCCCGTGGCGTGACCTTTAAGGAAACTTCCACGGGATCCCTCGACTGCGCTCGGGATGACATGGTTATGCCGCCACGCGTTTGTCTTCCACCACGCGGCCGTCGAACAAATGGACAGTGCGATCGGCGTGCTGAGCGAAGCGTGTATCGTGCGTCACCATGCAGATGGTCGCGCCGCCCGCGTGCAATTCCTTTAACAAATCCATCACCGCTTCACCATTGCGCGAATCGAGATTTCCCGTGGGCTCGTCGGCCAGAAGAATCGCTGGTTTGCCCGCGAGTGCGCGCGCCACGGCGACGCGCTGTTGCTGACCGCCGGAGAGCTGGCTCGGCAGATGTTTTGCCCGATGTCCCATGCCGACACGCTCGAGAGCTTCCGTCACCGCGGCTTTGCGATCAGCCGCACCTGTCCCGCGATAGGTCAGGGGCAGCTCGACGTTCTCGTAAACGGTGAGATCGCCGATGAGATTGAAGCTTTGGAAAATAAAACCGATCTCCCGATTGCGAATGCGAGCGCGATCAGGGAAGGAAAGGTTAGCGACCTCCGTTCCTTTAAGCGAATAGCTGCCATCGCTGGGCGTGTCGAGCAGTCCGAGAATGGAAAGCAGAGTCGATTTGCCGCAGCCGGAAGGGCCTGCGATGGAAACATATTCGCCGTCGCCAATATCGAGGTGAATGCCCGAAAGCGCGTGCGTTTCCACTTCGTCGGTGAGAAACACTTTGGTCACTTCCTGCAGGTGAATGAGCGCGTTGGATCCGTTGTTCATAATGTGATTTCTGATTGCTGACTTTTGAATGCTGATTTCCTCATTTCAGCGCGATTCGATCATGCGAATCCCACGCGCTTGTGTCCGAAAGGATGACCTGATCGCCGGGTTGCAAGCCGTTGACGATCTCGATCGAGTTGACCGAGCTGCGTCCGAGCTTTACCGGCGTACGGGCAGCCTGGCCGCTGCCGGCGATGAGTTTGAAAATGCCAACCGTGTTGTTCTCCTGGCCGAAGGCAGGACGCCCGACGTAAATCACGTCATCGAGCCGCTCCAGCTCGATCGTGCCATCGACCGTCAGATCCGGTCGCGCCCCGCGAGGCAGCTCACCATCCAGCGATGCGTCGACTTTCACCGTGCCTTGTTCGACCGCAGGGTCGACGCGAGTGACGTGTCCCGTCACGACACCATTTCGCGTATCGATTGTCGCCTTCTCCCCAATTTGAATATCCTTGGCCTGCGTCTCGGCGATTTTAATTTCCGCTTTGAGTTTCGTCGGATCAGCGACGCGCGCGAGGTTGTCTCCCACCTTGACTCGTTGTCCGACATCGACCGGCAACTGCTGCAGCACGCCGCCCATCCCCGCTTTCACGTGCAACGCTTCCACCTGATCGATTTTCAATTGCGCCGCCGCTTTAAGTTGATCCACCTCGGCCTGTTTCGAAGCGAGTTGCGGCTCGATGGAATCGCGCGCGAACGCCAGGCGCTTTTGCTCAATTGCTTCGCGATTGGCGAGCTCGGCCGCCTTAACCTGCGCTGTTTTGTATTGCAGCTCCGCCACCAAGCCGTTCTTCTTTAGTTGCTCGTTCGTTTCGCTCTCCATCCGCGCCTGCTCGTATTCAGAACGAACCTGGGCTGCGATCGATTCCTGAGAAAGCAAATCGCGCTGCAACGTCGCGCGCAACGTCGTCAACTCCGCCTCTCCCGCTTTCGCCTTCGATTCGGCGTCGTGCGCGGCTTGTTCCAGTTCCGGACTCGACATTTCCAAAATTACCGTCTCCGGTTTCACGTGAGCGCCAGGCCGAATAATGATCTTCTGCACGTGGCCTTCCGTGTTCGCGGCGATCCATTGAATATCTTCCGGCACGAGCGTGCCGAGCCCGCGCACTTCGCGCACCATCGGACCGCGTTTCACCGTGTCGATCCAGACGGTGGAGCGATCCACACTCGGCACCGCGGGCTTCAAACGGGAGAGCGCCACGGTAATCACGATCAGCGCGAGCGCGCCACCGGCCGCATACATGATGCGGCGGCGGCGTTTCTTCCTGGCGGCGCCGACGCGCGGAACGTCCATGCTCGATGTTACCGGTGAAAATCCCGCCGGGCGCACAATGTTTTCGTCCGCGCTCGCTTCAGATTTCTGTCGCATCTTCCAAGTTTAAAGACTGCCGATGGCGCGGAGAAAATCGGCTAGCGCATGTACGTTGCTCAGGATCGGCACCGCGGCCGTCACGATGATTGCGCTGAAAGCAAGCAGCTCGTTACGGAATTCACCGTGAGCTTCGTTGCGAAAGTAGTCACTGCTGATTTTGCGAAAAGACAGCATTTCACGCCGAACGCAGCCGCCATGGAAGTGCGGCATACTTGCGATGTGATAGTTGCAATCGGTGAGCGGGAAAGCGGCGTTCCGGGCGTTTCCGCTGAAATCTTTTACATTCGGTTCGAGTTTCATATTTTTGCTTTCATCCGTTGTGATGCGTCGCGCACCTCATACGGATTCAAAATTTTCGATGGTTGCCGCACCCTATTGCAGAGCGCGTGCCACGCGTTGGCAGAGATTTCTAAGTTGCCACCGAGGAGCTATTTACGTGCGCGACTTGGTTCATAACATTTCCCAGGACGATGCGGCGATGGGATTTGCCCGTCCCGTTTTCGGGACATACCTGCGCGGATCCGCAGGCGTTGCAGCGACCCACGCTTCCGCTTCAGCCGGGTACTGATTTGCTGCATATCGTTGCGACGAATTAAAGTGGCGCATGAGAAAATTTTCGTCTGCTGTTTTCATGCTGCTTGCTGCCGCAGGTCTGCTCTTTGCCGCGGATGAATATCAACTCATCAAACAGATCCCGATCGGCGGCGCCGGCGGCTGGGATTACCTATCCATCGATGCGAAAGGACGCCGTCTTTATGTGACGCACGCGAGCAAGATCGTAGTCGTGGATCCGGATAACGGCAGCGTCATCGGCGAGATTGCCGATACACCGGGCGTGCACGGATTCGCCGTTGGACCGCAGTTTGGCTACTCGAGCAACGGCAAGGAAAACAAGGTTTCCGTAGTGGATCTGAAAACACTGAAGACCCATTCGAAAATCGAGGCCGGCGAAAATCCCGACGCCATTCTTTACGAACCGCGGCGTGATGAAGTTTATGCGTTCAACGGGAAAGGACATTCCGCCACCGTTATCGACGCGAAAAGCGGAAAGGTCGCCGCCACCATTGCGTTGGGCGGCAAACCGGAATTCGCGGTGGCCGACCCGCAAAGCGATCGCATTTTCTGCAACGTCGAAGACAAGAGCGAAGTTGCGGTCATCGATACGAAAACGCATGGCATCGTGGCGCGCTGGCCTCTCGCGCCTGGGGAAGAACCGAGTGGGCTGGCTTTCGATGCCGCGCATCACCGGCTTTTTTCCGGTTGCGATAACAAGCTCCTCGTCATGCTCGACAGCAGGAACGGCAAAGTGCTCGCGACAGCGCCGATCGGCGCGGGCGTCGACGCGTGCACTTTCGATGAGGCGACGCAAAATGTTTTCGCTTCCTGTGGCGACGGCACCGTCACAATCGCGAAAGTGGAAGGCGAAAAGTTAAACGTCGTGCAGACGCTACAAACCGAGCGCGGCGCGCGCACGATGACGCTCGATCCCGATACGCATCGTATTTATCTGGCGACGGCGAAATTTGACGCGACAAAGAAAGACGAACGCGGGCGGCCGGCCATTCTTGACGGAACGTTTCACTTGTTGGAGTTCGGGCCGAAATAAGGCAGCCGCAGCCCGTGGCAACTGGGCGCCGCGACCAGTTGCGTGTCATTTCGAGACGCGATAGACGAAACGATGCGGTGGATGGAGCTGGGGAAAGAACAAGCAGCCGAATCGATTTTCCTTCTCAGGGCGACCCGAGTGTTATAATTTCTAGAGTGTCCGGCGCCTCCTCTCAATTCTTTCCCCACAATGAAACTCCTTCGCCACTTCGCCATCTTCACCATCGTCGCCGTCACCTGCTATAGCATCGGCGCCTGCCGCCAGGGCCTTGTTCTCAATCCGGGCGAAGATGATCTCGTTGTGCTCAATGGCTGCGTCGTCTCCGCCTGCAATTATCTCGCCGCCGTCAAAACCCAGCACTCACTCGAGAAAAATTTCTGGGCGAAGATCATGCTCGTTCGCTACGCCAATCATCCCGCCGGTCACGCCTATTGCGTGTGGGAAACGGAGGGCACTGTTTACGGATACGATCGCAACGCTGGCGCCTTTCCCATTCCGGTTTATACCCGAGACGCCAAGTCGATTGCCGCCATTCTGGCGCAGGAATTGTCGAAGCATTTGCACGACAATCTCGCCGTGAGCAATGCCGAGTTCGTGGAAGCGTCGGCCAAAGTGCTAAAATTTTAGTGTTGGATTGTTCGGCGACTGTCGCGACAACAGCCAATGAATTTCGCCGCTGCGATTGATTAGTATGGCGACAACACGCAAGAAAACATCCAAGCGCACATTGATCGAACCGCGCAAAGGCGATCGACGTTACGTGCGCAGAAACAAAAAGGGACAATTTAAAACCGAAGTGAAGGTGGGACGCTCACTCGCGGCGGATCGCCGGCGCACGGCCAAGACCAAAGTAGGGAAGGGACAGGGCGACCGCGGCGATACCGCTCGTTGATGCGCCGATTGCGGCTGCGAAGGAATGCCGCGAGCGCCAATCTCGAACAGCACTCTCGCTGAATTGCTGGCGCGCGAGGCTGAGAACGCCTCGGGAAACTTGCAGCGCGCATTCCGGCGCGCCGCCCGTGCCGCATTTTTATGGCCGCTTGAAGCGGCCGATGTCGTTTCAAGCGGTGAACCGCTCACGCAATTTTCCGGCGTCGGCCCGTTTCTGGAAAAGCGCATCCGTGCATGGGTCGAGAAGCCTGTGACCGTTCGCGCGCCCGCAATTCGTCGCGATTTTCTGTCGCTGGCCCAAGCACGCACACTGTTGGGGCGCACTCCAGATTGGGCGAAACGGCTTCGCGGCGATTTGCAAATGCACACACATTGGAGCGATGGGAGCGGGGCCATCGTGGAGATGGCGGAAGCGGGCGCTTCTCGCGGCTACGAGTACATCGGCATTACCGATCACTCCAAAGGACTGAAGATCGCTGGTGGAATTGATGAGGGCGCGTTGCGCGAACAAGCCGCCGAAATTGAGGAAGCTAATCGCGATTCCTCGTGCCGCGTGCTGAGATCAATCGAACTGAACCTTAATCCGCGCGGTGAAGGCGACATGGAACCCTGCGCGCTGGACGAGCTCGACATTGTGCTCGGTTCCTTTCACTCATCACTACGCACGAAGGAAGACCAGACCTCCCGCTACCTGGCGGCGTTACGAAATCCGGATGTGCACATTCTCGGCCACCCGCGTGGCCGCATTTACAATTACCGAATGGGATTGAGCGCAGACTGGCCGCGCGTCTTCGCCGAAGCAGCACGCCTCGACAAGGCGGTTGAGATCGATTGTTACCCCGACCGCCAGGATTTGAATCTCGCCTTACTAAAAACCGCCCGACGCGAAGAAGTTCGCATCTCGTTAGGAACCGATGCTCATCATCCCTGGCAGCTCGATTTCATCGAGCTGGGCCTGGCCGCCGCGCTCAAAGCAGAAATTTCGCCTGGGCGCGTTATCAATTTCATGCCACTTCCGCGGTTGCAAGAATGGGTGGGGCGTCTGCGTCAACCGGCGCCGTCGGCCACCTGATCACTTTTCTTTCGCGCAGGGAAACGTTCGTGCAGCCAGGCGAGCGCTTCCGCGCGGTCGCGACTGATGTGCGTGTTCCAGCCCAAGTCTTTGACCTGACTTTCCCACTTTTTCCCAAGTTGATAGAACTCATCGCGCGGCGCTACCACCACCACGATCGCTTCAGGCCTGAACACCGCGGCGAGACGGTCGATGGCTGTGATCTGTGCCAAATGTTCGTCTTTCATTTCCAGCCCGGTCGCGCTGGACAGATCGACGAACTCGTAGTGAAAGTTTTGCGTGTTTTGGACAAGCTTGAGCGCGGCATCGCTACCTTGCACAAGTTCTTCCCCGGTCACCACGCCAGTGCCGACATGCACGATACCCTGGCAGTCCCTCGTCGTTTCAGTGGTCAGTGGCATCGATTCCCGGCGGCTCCGTGCCGAATTCTGCCCTGACAAAATATTATTGTCGAGCGGGATCGGCTCCCACTTTATTTCTTGTCGTCACTCCACTTCGTCTTTTCGAAGTCTTCACGACCCGACCCGACCTCGAACGCTTTGAAGTGCGCCGGATTCTTCTGCGAATATTTCTGGTGATAATCTTCGGCCGGCCAGAATTTCATCGCCGGTAAGATCTCCGTCACAATCGGTTTATCGAAGCGTTTGGAAGCGGCCAGCTTCACCTTTGAGGCTTCCGCAATTTTCTTCTCTTCCTCGTTTCCATAATAAATGGCCGCGCGATAACTCGGCCCGACGTCGGTGAACTGGCCGTCAGATTGGGTGGGATTGATCTGCTTCCAGTAAATATCTAGGAGCTGATCGTAGGAAGTCTTAGATGGATCGTAGGTGATCTGGATTGATTCGCGGTATTTCGTTTTTTCCGTCGTCACCAGCTCATAAGTTGGATTCGGTTCGGTGCCTCCGGTATAGCCGACAACAGAATTGATTACACCCGGCGCTTTATCGAAAGCCGGCTGAATGCACCAGAAGCAGCCCCCAGCAAAGACAGCGGTGCGGGTAGAGCCAGTCTCGGCGGCGAAGAGGGAGTGAACGGCGAGAGAAAGTGACAGAATAAATGTGAGTCGTTTCATTGGATGTTAGACCGTTTCAAAGCTGTGTTATTCCAAGCTAACATGCGCCGACGCAAAGTATCGCCTGAGTGTGCAACCGCGATCGAGTTCGTGCCATCGTCCATCACGCAGCCGCTCGATCTCAGAGAACTTTTCGTGCGCGAGGCACCGCTTGAAATCGATCTCGGCTGCGGCGACGGAGCTTTTCTCACGGCGCTAGCGAGGCAAAATCCGCACCGGAACTTTCTTGGGTTCGAACGTCTACTCGGCCGCATGGGCAGTTGCTGCCGCAAAGCAGCCGCTCTGACAAATATCCGCGTCGTGCGCATCGACACGACATACGCCGTCGAACACCTGCTTTCGCCCGGAACAGTTTCTGTTTTTCACGTTTTGTTCCCCGATCCCTGGCCGAAGCGCCGGCATCATCGTCGCCGCGCGTTCACTCCCGATTTCATCTCTGGAATTGATCGGGCCCTTGTGCCTGATGGCTTGCTTCACATCGCCACCGATCACGCCGAATATTTCAGCGAGATGAGGCGGCTGGTCTTGCCGGCGTTTGCTATTTCAGCCGAAGCCGCCACATACCCACCCACCACTTTCGAACGAAAATTCGCCGCGCTCGGTACCCCGGTTTACCGACTGCTCCTGCGAAAAGTTTCGCCGGTTAAATAAGTGCGCGCCTGCCATTGCTTCTTATGAAATTGAATGTCCACCGCGCCGCTTTGGTCCTGCCGAAACAGGGTGATGCCACGTTTCGTCAAATCGCGCGACCATTCCTCAGAAACCTTTTCCGCCACGGGCGACTCGCGCGAACTGGCAATGACGAGAGCCGGATTTACAGCTTCGAGAAATGCCGGCGTGCCCGAACTCCCATCGTGATGTTGTCCTTTAATTAGAATGTCGCTTTCCACTTCTTCACCGGAATCGAGCAGCGCTTTCTCTGCCTCTGCACCTGCATCGGACTCGAACAAGGCAGAAAAGTTTTCCCCGATTGTCAGCCGCACAATCAGTGGCGCGTCGTCGGCTGAAACGACGCGGAGATGTGGAGGCGGAAACAAAATTCTCGCCCGGGTCTCGCGGCCAAGAAGAAGGGCGTCGCCGCGATTGAGATGAGGTGGAGTGAATCGCCCCACGAATTGGCGTTGCGTGAGAGAGCGAACGCTTAGCGGATTATCGTAGATCTCGCGCGGAAAAAAATCGTCCCTCACTTCGGCCGCGGCGCCGATGTGCTGGGCGTCGCCGTGGGTGAGAAGGAGGCCTTCGAGACGATTGACGCCGCGATGGTGCAGGTACGGTTTCAGTGTCCGCTCGTAAGTACGATTGGCACCACAATCGATCAGCCAATCGTAACCATTGGCGCGAATGTGCGCTGCACCGCCGGTGCCTTCGTCGAGAATGGTGATCATCACGGACGAGACCGGGTTTGCGAGGTCGCGCAGGTAAAAGTGACCTGCTGGGAGCATGGCGAACCCATGCACCAGCGCGAGCACGGTGCGGGACATGAGCCAATTGGCATTATTGAAGATGATGGAAAGCGCGGAAAAAAAAGGAGCCGCGACGAGGGAGAGCAGAGCAAGCGCAAGGACGAAATAGGCGATCGGCACGACAACCAGATTCGCCAGAAGCGACACCGGAGTGATGAGATGGAAATACCAATAGATGCACGGAAGCGAGCCAGCCCAGGCTGCCAGAGACACCGATGCGCCGCGCGCCAGCGCATTCGCTACTTTGACCTGCCATTTTCTTATCGCGCTAAAAAGAGCACGGGGGAGAAACGGATCCGGCTGACCGAGACGGCGAAAGAAACGATACATCGGTTCCGCCATGAGAATGATCGCGCCGACGACACTGAAAGAGAGCTGGAAGCCGCTCGTGAAAAGTTGATGGGAATCCCAAAGCAGAATGAGGAACGCGGCCGCGGCGAGACTATTGAGCGCGAGAACTTTTCGATCGAAGAAAATGCCGGCGAGCAAAAGCGCACTCATCAGTGCCGCTCGGATGCTTGCGGTATGAAGACCGGTTACGGCCGCGTAAAAAAAGAGCATCGGAATAATGAGAGCCGTCGCTATTTTTTTCGAAAGCCGCAGAACGCGGGCGACGGTCCAGAGCAGCCAGGCGACGATGCCAACGTGCAAGCCGGCCACGGCGAAAAGATGGAGCGTGCCGGTTTGCTGGAAGGGTTCTTCGATGTCGTCCCGGGTTTGATGGCGTAGTCCGAGCGCAGTCCCGCAAATCAGGCCCACTACTTCAGGCGAGTCGTCGATGCCGCGACTCAACGTGCGCTGCATCCAATCACGCGATCGGGCGGCGGCGCGCAGCAGCGAGAAGCGCGCTCCGACAATGTGTCCATTTTCGGGGTAGCGCACGATGAACGCGCGACTCACGCCGCGCCGGGCCAAGTATGAGCGCATGTCGAATTCGCCCGGATTTCGCGGCGGCTCGATCGGCTGCAGCGTTCCGAAAAGCGCAAGCTCATCGCCCACCTGCGGCATTCCCCGCCAGTGCACGTATACAGTGGCGTTGCTGGCAACAGTGCGATCGCCGATTTGCGCCTTTTGTAGACGGAACAGAAACAGAGCGGTGCCGCTTGCCTCAACTTTCGCCTCCGTCGTGACGGAGCCCGTGATGTTCGCTGGTTGAACTTCTGTGCCGGCAAAGTCCACTAGAACTTCCCCGGGCGTGCCAACGACTCGAGAGCTATGCAGACAAAAGAGCGTTGCGCTGACGACGGCGAACACCAGGGGCAGATAAGAAAAGCGCAGCGCAGCCAACGCACCGCCGATTGCTACGATAAGAACCGGAAACTTTAGAGCGGGAAAGTAATCTGCCGCGACGATGCCGATGGCCGCTGCGACACTCAGGCCAACAAATGGTTGCCGCTCGCGCCGGAGCAAAGCCATCACTCGTCAATCACGTGCCCGTTCTACCGCTCTCGTGCGAGGAAGAAAAGGTTTTTGCCTTCCGCGGCTTTAGCGAATCACCCAGAGATTGCAGGGGATAACGTCGGTAAGCCACTCGAGGTTGGGCGGCAGGCGACCCTCGTTTTTCTCAGGATCAATCGGCACGACCAACAAATCCGCCCCGACCGACTTCACGAAATCGGCCGCGGCGAAACCGGTGTTTCCCCGAATGCAGCGCACTTCCACCGGGACGTCGATGTGCCCGAGGTCGAGCACGAAATGTTCGAGCTTATCCTCTTCGTCCGTCTCCTGTCGGCCGCCTTTACGTGCGGCCCGCGCTTCATCGAAGGTGGTGATGAGCCGGATGACGTAGACGCGCTCGGAGTTTTCCAAGGCGGCAAGATGCAAGGTGCGGCGCAACGCTTGCCCACCGTGCTCCCCATACTCAGCAATAAAGACAATTACGCGGAGCGGCTCGGGTGTGCGTGCGGGCTGCGTAAAAAGAATGACGGAGCTGTGACTTTCGCGAACCAGTCGGCGCGCGACGTTGCCGAGAAACGGATGAAGCACCAGTTCTTTTTCCAACGCTCCAGCCACAAGCAACTCGACCGCGTTCTGCTCGATCGCGCGCAGGATTCCTTCGGCGGGATTGCCCTGCTCGTAGAAAATCGCTGAATCGCGCGGGAGCTGGAGCCGGCGGAGCGTTTCGGCAAATTTCGCGGTCACTTCCTTCGATTTCTCTCCCACGTAGATCAGGCTCAACCGCGAGCTGAAACGATCGCGAATTCGCTTCGCTTCCGCCAGCACCTGCTCAAAACGGGGCGAAAAGGTGCTGGCCACAGCGATGCTGCGGTAAGGCGTGGGATCGCTCATTGAGTCGGCAATCTCCGCGCGGCGATGACATGGGCAAATCGTTAAACACGCGGCTTAAGCCCGAATGTTTCCGCTCACTCTAGAAACTAAAGGTCGTGTGCTTTTTTTTCCGAATGGGTGCTTGAAGCGAACGCGCTGTTTTGCTGGGCCTTTTCAAAGCGGCTGACCTCTGCGAATTGTTGGGTCATGCGGCGCGCGATTTATCCGGGCAGTTTCGATCCTGTGACGAATGGGCATCTCGACGTGATCGAGCGCGCGCGGAAGTTATTCGATGAGGTAATCGTGGCCGTCGCCATCAACGATCAAAAACAGCCGCTTTTCACCGCGAAGGAACGGTTGGCCATGCTGACTGACGCAATCCCGGCGGGCGGCGTGCGCGTTGCGCCGATGGAAGGTTTGCTGGTGGATTTTGCGGCGAAAGAAAATGCCTGCGCTGTCATTCGCGGTTTGCGCGCGATTTCCGATTTTGAATTCGAGTTCCAGATGGCGCTGATGAATCGCAAGCTCGATGCGCGCGTGGAGACGATCTTTTTGATGCCGAAGGAGGAATACACCTATCTCAGTTCGCGAATCGTAAAGGAAATCGGGCGCCTGGGCGGCGATGTCTCCGCGTTTGTGCCGCGGCCAGTCATGGAAGCGTTGGCGAAAAAATTTAAGGAGAAGAAGGAGGGAGGAACGGGGCGATGAAAATACATTTGCATCAAATTACGACAAACGGTCTGCATCTTGAGGGAGAGGAGGAGTGCCCCATTGCGGACGTGGCGGAGGTGAGTTGCCTTGGTCCGCTGAGTTACGATCTCGACCTCGGGGTGTCCGAAGGCGCCTTGTGGGCGCAAGGCACCCTTAAGCAAAAGGTCGAGCTGAGCTGCGTGGCATGTCTCGAGAAATTCGAGCACGAAATAGACGTCTCGGAATTCACCTTGCACACTGAACTTCGCGGGCCGGAGACGATCGATATCACGCCTTTTTTGCGTGAAGACCTTTTATTAAACATGCCAGCCTATCCGCGTTGCGACCGCGACGGCGGGCGGGTCTGCAAAGGACCGAAAATTGCGGAGCCGGCGTGTTTACCGACCGAGCCTGAGGCGGAGAAGCGTGAACACGATTGGGGCGCGCTTGATAAACTGAAGATCGAAGAGGTGAAGCGTTAAAGTCGGCTCCGCTTTAACGCTCCGTGCGGTTGTTTTCCCGCGATAATGTGCTTTCCTATGCGCCCACTATGGGTGTTCCCAAACGCAAGACTTCCAAGATGCGATTGCGCACGCGCAAAGCTTCTCATCGCTGGCACGCGCCCCAGCTGAATAAATGCGCTCAATGCGGCAGCAGTGTGCCGTCGCACACGGTGTGCCCATCGTGCGGTTACTATAAAGGGCGCCAGGTGCTGAGCGTCGGAGCCTGAAGGCTGCGTCGTCCAAGTCGGAGCCTGTCGACCCGTTTTCGCTCGCTTGGGTAAACTCCACGCAGCCGACAGATTTCGTCGCGTTGCTTTAATGGATTCCTCGACACCGCTCCGGCCCGCTCAGTTTGACCGAGGTGCCGACCCCGTTTTTTCGTTTTGCATTACCTTCGTCCCCAACGCACACTGCCCGCTCGCATGAAGATCGCGCTGGATGCGATGGGGGGCGATTTTGGTCCGCCGAATCTCGTAGGCGGCGCGGCGTTGGCGCTGCGCGAGTATCGCCACATCGGCAAACTATTTTTAGTAGGCGACGCGCCGCGGCTCGAAGCCGAGCTTAAGAAACATGGCTGCAACGATAGGCGCGTCGAGATCGTGCATTCCACGCAAGTGGTCGATATGAGCGACAAGGCGGCAGATGCCGTGCGACGCAAGAAAGATTCCTCGGTCAGCCGAGCGGTCGATTTGGTGAAACAGGGAGCGGCCGATGCCATTGTCAGTGCCGGCCACACGGGCGCGGCGGTGGCGGCGGCGACGATCAAACTGCGCACGTTACCTGGGATCGACCGGCCGGGGATTGCCGCGCTCATCCCCACGGAGAAGAATTTATTTGTCCTCATCGATGCTGGCGCCAACACCAATTGCGAGCCGGAGAATCTGCTCCAGTATGGAATCATGGGGGCGGTTTATTCGCGCCACGTATTAGGATTCAAGAATCCGAGCGTTGGGCTCATGTCGATCGGCGGCGAGGACATGAAGGGCAACGAGCTGACCAAGGAAGCCTTCAAGATGCTCAAGAAGAGCTCGCTTAATTTCCGCGGCAACGTTGAGGGCCACGATCTGTTCGAAGACCCGGTGGAAGTAGTGGTGTGCGATGGCTTCGTCGGGAACGTCATCCTCAAAACCTGTGAGTCGATCGCGACCGCCATTTTCAAATGGCTCAAGCATGAACTCATGCGCACCGCGCCGCGGAAGGCCGGGGCGTTTTTGGCGCGGGATGCGTTTCGCACCATTCGCAAGAAGACGAACTACGAGGAATATGGCGGCATGCCACTGTTGGGGGTTAACGGCATTTGCATCATTGCGCACGGCGCGAGCACGCCCCTGGCGATCAAGAACGCGCTACGGGTGGCGGCGGAGTCTGTTGAACATCAGCTCAACCCTCATATCATCGAGGAGGTTCAGCGTTACCATGAAACGACAACCCCGCTCGAGCCGGCGCTTCGCTAGCTCGTTGCGCAGCGTCTCCATTATCGGCACCGGCAGTTATGCGCCGGAGAAAGTGCTGACCAACGAAGATCTCTCGCGCATCGTCGATACCAGCGACGAGTGGATCACCACCCGCACTGGCATCAAAGAACGGCGTGTCGCGGCCAAAGACGAGAACACCAGCGACATGGCGACGAAGGCGGCGCTGCGCGCAATGGAGCAGGCGCAAATATCGCCCATGGACATCGATCTCATTCTGGTCGCGACCGCCACGCCCGACATGATTTTTCCAGCGACGGCTTGTTTCGTGCAGCAGAAAATCGGCGCGACCAAGGCGGCGTGTCTGGATGTATCGGCGGCGTGCGCGGGATTTCTGTTCGCAGTGGAGATTGCGCAGCAGTTCATCACTTCGCACACTTACGACACCGTGCTGGTCATCGGGGCGGACAAACTTACCTCCATCACCAACTGGAAAGACCGAAACACTTGCGTGCTCTTCGGCGATGGCGCGGGTGCGGCCGTGCTCGGTCATCGCGGCGACGCCCACGGGGTTATCAGCACTTACATGGGAAGCGACGGCGCGTTCGCCGACATTTTGTTCATGCCCGGCGGCGGATCAAAAACACCCATTACAGCGGAAAATGCACACCTGAATTTGGTGACGATCCACATGTCGGGGAAAGAGGTTTACAAGCAGGCGGTCACGGCCATGCTGGCCGCGGCGAAAAAGGCTATCGAGCAGGCGGGTCTGACGGTGGACGACATCGCCTGCCTCATTCCCCATCAGGCGAACCTGCGCATCATCGAAGCAGTGGGCGAGCGGCTTGGGATTCCGCGCGAAAAAGTTTTTGTGAACGTCGATCGCTACGGCAACACTTCCGCAGCCGCCGTAGCCATCGCATTAGATGAAGCGAATCGCAGCGGGCGAATCAAGAAGGGCGACTATGTGTTAATGGTTGTTTTCGGCGGCGGGCTGACGTGGGCGAGCACGATTGTGGAATGGTGAAGGTGTAGAGGCGTTTGTGCCAAACGCTTCGTGCGCGACCCTTCGCCGCCACCGCCAGAGCAATTCCTCAGTCCCGGGAACAACCACACGCCTAATAATCATCTAGAGCCACATCACGCCAGGTCATAAACTTGACCCGTGACTGCCGAGCAACAGAGCGGAATCCGGCTCGAAATCGGGCACGTGCTGTTCGTCGACATTGTCGGTTACTCGAAGCTGTTCATCGACAAGCAAAGCGAGTCGCAGCACAAGCTGACCGCGCTCATCCGTGAGACGGGCGAGTTTCAGAAAGCCGAGGCTGAAGGAAAACTGGTCCGGATACCGACGGGCGATGGCATGGCGCTGGTTTTTCGCAATAGCCTTGAAGCGCCGGTGCGATGCGCCCTGGAGTTAAGCCAAGAACTCAAAGCGCATCCCGATTTGCCGGTGCGCATGGGTATTCACAGTGGCCCCGTCAATGAAGTAGTGGACGTGAACGAACGCACAAACATTGCCGGCGCGGGCATCAACATTGCGCAGCGGGTGATGGATTGCGGTGACGCCGGACACATTCTGCTCTCGAAGCGCGTGGCTGATGATCTTGAGCAGTATCCGCAGTGGCGGGCGCTTCTTCACGACCTCGGCGAGTGCGAAGTGAAGCACGGCGCGCGCGTCCACCTCGTGAATCTGCACACTGACGAAGTAGGCAATCCGAACATCCCGCAGAAACTTCACCAGGCACAGTGGGCTCAGGCGGAGCGAAACAACCTGCCGGCGGAGTTATCCAGCTTCATCGGACGCGCAGACGAGATTGCGGGAATCCAACAACTGTTCGCGAATACGCGATTATTGACGCTCACTGGTGCTGGCGGTTGCGGCAAGACACGTCTCGCCTTGCGCGTCGCCGCTGATCTACTGCCTCAGTATCCAGATGGTGTGTGGCTGGTGGAACTGGCGCCGGCTTCCACTCCAGACATGGTCGGACAACTTGCTGCTGAGGCTTTGTCTATTCGCGAACAAGCGAATCGTGCGCTGCTCGACACGATTATCGAGCGCCTTCGCTCGAAACGTCTGCTGCTCGTTCTGGACAATTGCGAGCATCTGCTCGATACCTGCGCGACGTTTGCGGCCGCGCTGCTGAAAAACTGCTCCCAATTGCAGGTTTTGGCGACGAGCCGGGAAGCACTTGGAGTTTCGGGCGAACGTATTCGGCAGGTGCTGCCGCTGGAGACACCGGCCTCTGCCGCGAGAACGCTGTCTTCGCTAGCACAGTGTGAAGCAGTTCGACTGTTCACGGAGCGAGCTATTGCGGTGCAACCGAGGTTTGTGCTGACGGAGGGGACCGCTCCCGCGGTGGCGCAAATCTGTCGAGATGTTGAAGGCATTCCACTGGCAATTGAGCTGGCGGCGGCACGCATGAGCACGTTGAGCGCTGCGCAAATTGCCGATCGACTGCGAGAGAGTTTTGAGTTGCTTTCGCATTCAAGGCGGACAGCGCAGCCCCACCATCAAACGCTCCGCGCGACTATCGACTGGAGCCATGCGTTGCTCAGGGAGGCGGAGCAAAGTTTCTTTCACTCGTCGTCAGTCTTTGTGGGCGGTTTTGATCTGGAAGCGGCGGAAAACATCTGTGGTGGGGAAGGAATCACGCGAGGGCAAATCCTCGATCTGCTGACGCAATTAGTGGAAAAGTCGCTTGTTCTCGCCGGCGAGCAGGGTGGCGCGACGCGCTATCGGATACTCGAACCGATCCGGCATTATGCCCTCGATCGTTTGCAAGAAAGCGGCGCCATGCCTGCCGTGCAACAGCAATACCTGCGCTACTTTCTTCGCTTAGCGGAAGAGGCTGAGCCGCGAATGCTCGGTCCAGAACAGTTGATCGCCTCCGAGCAGCTCGCAGCCGAGTACGCCAACCTGCTCGCGGCGCTGGCGTGGGCGGCGGAGAATGACCCGGAAAGCGCACTGAAGCTGGCTAATGCACTCGGCTGGTTCTGGGAGTTTCGAGGTTATTTAGCTCAAGGCCGCGAGTGGTTCAGGAGAATCATCGCGCACAGTCCAGTGGAGCTGGAGAGTTTGCGGGGCGAAGCGTATGTGCGCGAGGGACGCCTCGCCTGCTGGCAGGGCGAATATGAGGCGGCCGATGCCCTTACTGAAGAAGGTATGCGTCTCTGTGAGCGATCTGGAAACGGGCGATGGTTAGGCATGGCGCTGAACAACCTGGGTGGAGTGGCGGCGTATCGCGGCGACATTAATCGCGCCGAGATGTGGCTTGAGAAAAGTTTGTCGGTTGGGAAAGACGATGACGATCTTGTTTGGAGGTCGTTAGGAGACCTCTCGCTTGTAGCTATGTCTCGAGGCGAGTACGAACGCGCACGCGAGCTGATCGAGGAGGCGGTGGGAAGGCTGAGACAGACTGGAATTGATCGCGAGACTCCACACGAGGCATGTCGCATGTTGCAACAAGCACTAGGCGAAGTTGAGCTTGCTCTCGGCAACATGGACAAGGCGGCCACTCATTACGAGCAAGCTTTGGCTATCACCCGGAAGTTCGGAAACAAAAGGGCAATGGTCGGAGCACTCGATGGGCTGGGGAAAATAGCCTTTGAACGAGGTAACTTTGCCGACGCGCGTGCGTCTTACGAGCAGGCCCTGGAGGTGGCAGAAGAACTGGGCCATAAGTCCGATTACGCCATCGTGCTCCATATTGATCTTGCCGAGTTAGCAGCGGAGGAGCGGAAATTTGAAGAGGCTCACCGGCTCTGCATTAACAGTCTGCAAAACAGCCAGGAAGTCGGGGATATCGAGAGCACCGTTGCGGCTCTGAGCACACTGGCGTGGTTGCGTTTTGCAGCTTTCGGGGAAGCCGAAGCCGCCACGCTGTTGTTCGGCTCAGTCGGGGCGATCCGGGAAAGTCTCGGCCTCACATTAACGCCGCCACAGGGTGCGCGACAAGAGCATCGCATCGCAGCGATTCGAGCTGCGCTTAATGAGGAAAGGTTCGCAGCTGCCTGGGCGCGCGGTAAAGGGATGAGCATACACGAAGCTGTCCATTACGCTTTGTAGAAGCTAATCGACTGGAAAGCGATCGTGTCGGTTGCGCAGTGCACGGCTCCACGTTTAAAGATTGCGATGCTTATCGAAACTCACGCCCATCTCGATTATCCGGATTTCGCTCCGGACTTCGACGAAGTGCTTCGTCGCGCCACGGCCGCGGGCGTGACGCGCATCATCACCATCGGCACCTCGGTGGAAAGCAGCCGCCGCGCAATCGAACTGGCGGAAGGCTACGCGAACATTTATGCCGTAATTGGAGTTCATCCGACTTCGACCATCGCGGAAGACGACGTCATTACGCCGTTGCGCGAACTGGCGAAACATCCGCGCGTCGTCGGCATCGGCGAGACCGGGTTGGACTACCATTCCCTGCCAAGCGTGCAGGCAGCGAACGACAAACAAGTGCAAGTGTTCGCGGCTGCGCTACAAGGGGAGACGGAAGAGCAGGTCGATGCCAGTATCGAAGACGGCGCGATCAAATCGCGACAGGCGATGTTGTTCGAAGAACAGCTCGATCTCGCAACCGAGCTGGGACTGAACGTGGTCGTTCATCAACGCGATGCCTGGAACGATACCTTGGAAATCTTGCGTCCGTATTCCGGAAAGGTGCGAGGCGTTTTCCACTGCTTTGGGGGGACGCAGGAACAGGCTGATGAAGTGCTCGCGCTTGGTCATCTCGTCTCCTTTACCGGTATCGTCACGTTTAAGAACGGCGCGTCCGTGCGCGAAGTCGCGGCACAAATCCCGCTGGAGAAATTCATGGTGGAAACGGACTGCCCTTACCTCGCGCCGGTGCCGTTTCGCGGAAAACGTTGCGAGCCGGCGCACACGCGGCTGGTGGCGGAATCGATTGCGATTGCGCGCGGCGTTTCGTTGCCAGAGCTAGCCGCCGCCACCACGAAGACGGCAACGGAGTTTTTTCGCTTTTCCTGACTTCATGCTCGTGCGCCCATTTCGCTTCCTCTTCATCGTTGCCGTTGCATTCGCACTGGCGTCATGCGCGACGCGAAAGGACGTGCAGCACCACGTTGTTATCAGCGTAAAAGATCAGCGTTTGGCTTTACTCGATCACGAGACGTTGGTTGCGACTTTTCCCGTCTCGACTTCGAAGTATGGGTTGGGTGACTGGCCTGGTAGCAGACGCACCCCGCTAGGCCAGTTGGAGGTGGCGGCGAAGTTTGGCGATGGCGCGGCACCGGGCGCGGTATTCAAAGATCGGCGCCGCACCGGCGAAATCGTGCCGCCGGATGCGCCCGGGCGCGATCCTATCGTCACGCGTATCCTCTGGCTGCGTGGTCGCGAATGGCAAAACGCCAACGCATTTCGCCGCGACATTTATATTCACGGCACGCCGGAGGAGCGGAACATCGGGCTGCCGGTCAGTTACGGTTGCGTGCGCATGCGCTCGACCGATGTGATAAAGCTTTACGATTTGGTCGGAACCGGAACGCAGGTGACGATTGTCGACGGCCCTCTCGCGGCGTTCGTGCCTGGACTGGAGAGCGCCACGCAGATCGCGCCCACGAATCGCGGCGCGATGGTGATTCGCTAGTTATCCCGCGACTTCGTTTTTCAACTACGCTCGAGACGACAGGAGGCTATGGCTGGGTGCCGAGCTGCTCGCGCACGGCTTTCCGCGACAGCAAATCCATATCGGCATCGACCATAATGTGCACGAGGTCATGAAAGCGCGTCGTCGGTTCCCAACCGAGGACGTGTTTGGCCTTGTTCGCGTTGCCGATGAGCATGTCCACCTCCGCCGGTCGCTCGTAGCGCGGATCATGTTTAACGAACTCTTTCCAATCCAGGTCGACATGGGCAAAGGCCGCTTCGCAGAACTCTCGCACCGTGTGCGTCTCGCTAGTGGCGAGGACGAAATCGTCGCCCGCGTCCTGTTGTAACATGCGCCACATCCCTTCCACATACTCGGGGGCGTAGCCCCAGTCCCTTTTTGCCTCCAGGTTGCCGAGAAACAATTCCTTTTGCAGCCCCTGTTTGATGGCAGCGACCGCGCGCGAAATCTTGCGCGTGACAAAAGTTTCGCCGCGACGCGG
The DNA here is from genome assembly GCA_038207045.1 of Chthoniobacterales bacterium. Taxonomy (GTDB): domain Bacteria; phylum Verrucomicrobiota; class Verrucomicrobiia; order Chthoniobacterales; family UBA10450; genus AV69. Next base: position 179,071 of record JBBRAF010000001.1, on the reverse strand, counting down.
ACTTTCATGATTAAACAGAATGCCGTTGCTGGCATTCAATCCGTAGCTTTCGCGATAGTTCACCGTCGCCCAGTAGGCGAAAACCTTTGCCACGCCGTACGGACTGCGCGGCCAGAACGGCGTTCGCTCCGTTTGCGGGACTTCCTGCACTTTGCCGAACATTTCGCTGCTCGACGCCTGATAAAAACGTGAGCGAATGCCGGTCTCGCGAATCGCTTCCAAAATCCGAATGGTGCCGATACCGGTGACGTCGGCGGTGTACTCCGGAATGTCGAAGCTGACGCGCACATGGCTTTGCGCGCCGAGATGATAAATCTCGTCCGGTTTTAAGGCGTAAACGAGCTTCACAAGATTGACCGAGTCCGCCAGGTCGCCGTAATGCAGAAAAAGGCGCACCCCGTTAATGTGCGGATCGGCATAGAGATGATCGATGCGCGAAGTATTGAAGGTGCTGGCGCGGCGAATGATGCCGTGCACTTCGTAGCCTTTTTCCAATAAGAGATCAGCCAGGTAGCTGCCATCCTGGCCGGTGACGCCGGTGATGAGAGCGCGTGTCATTTTGTTATTCCGAGCGAAGTCGAGGAATCCCGAGGCGGAACCCTTGAGATAACTTTCGCGGGATCCTTCGACTGCGCTTCACTCCGCTCAGGATGACCGAGGATTTGGCGCTGCATTGCAATAAGCTGGGCTATAGCTCCATAACCGAGCGCCAGCATTTCATCCAACTGCGTCTTCTCAAAAACCGCTTCTTCGCCCGAAGCTTGCACCTCCACCAGCTCGCCGCCTTCGGTCGCCACCAGGTTGAAGTCCACGCTCACGGCTTTGTCTTCTTCGTAATTCAAATCGACGATGGCCTGCCCCTGCAGCATTCCGGCGCTGACGGCACCGAGAAGGCTGCGCATCGGCAACGAAGCTAGCTTCTTCTCGTGCACCAAACGCCCGCACGCCATCGCCACCGCCAGACTCGCCCCCGTGATGGCGGCCGTACGCGTTCCACCATCGGCCTGCAAGACATCGCAATCGATCCACATCGTGCGCGGCCCGAGCTTATCGAGGTCGAGCACGGCACGCAGCGACCGCCCGATGAGGCGTTGAATCTCTGTGCTGCGCCCGTCGAGTCTGCCGCGAGAGATATCACGAGCTTTCCGTGGCGTAGTCGAGTACGGCAACATGGAGTATTCAGCCGTGAGCCAGCCGCCGCGGACTCCTTGCTCTTTCATCCAGCGCGGCACGATTTCTTCGATCATCACCCCACAGATAACACGGGTGTTGCCCATCGCCACGAGAACGGAGCCAGCGGCGTGCGGCGCGACGTTCAGCTCAAAGCTGACCGGGCGAATGTGATCAGGCGCGCGACCGTCGGTGCGTGACATGCAGGGCATTGTAGGGCACGCACTTCCCCTGCCAATTGGAAACAACAGCCGCGTCATCCCGAGCGAAGTCGAGGGATCCCGTGGCGCCAACTTAAAGGTAACTTCCGCGGAATTTCGGCTTTCGACCAGCGTTCAGTTGTTTGAATAATAAGGCATCGTCCCGCCTGCCGTGAATTCCGCGCCGCCCTTTAACCCATATGGTCTGGCACATCTCGTCGTGATCGGGCTGACAATCACGCTGCCGTTTATCCTGGCTGCGGTCGCACGAACGAGAAAGGCGGAGAAGAGCATAGTTGTTTGCCTTTCATTGCTGCTCATCCTGAACTACACCGTTTACCTTTGCCTGACCCACAGCTTGGGCGCCGTGAGCTGGAAGCAGGTTTTACCGCTGCAACTCTGTGATTGGGCCATGGTCGTGATCATTGTCGCGCTCTGGACACATCGCCGCGGCTGGTTTGAAGTCGCTTATTTCTGGGGAATCGGCGGCACTCTCCAGGCCGTGCTCACTCCCGATCTCTCTTATGGTTTTCCTCATTTCCGTTTCTTCAGTTTCTTCATCTCCCATTGCGGTGTCATCGTCGGCGTAGTCTTCCTCATGCTGGTTCATCATTTGCGCCCGCGACCATTTTCAATCGTGCGCGTTTTTGCCTGGACGGAACTCTACTTCGTCATCACCCTCGCCGCCGATGCCTTCACCGGCGTCAATTACGGGTTCCTCCTGCACAAACCGGAAGCGAAAACGCTGCTGAGCATTCTTTCCGATTCTCGCCCGCGTTACCTGCTGGAAATGCATGTGCTGGCGCTCGCATTTTTCGGCGTGCTCTATCTGCCCTTCCTGGTCGCAGATTTGATCTGTGGAAAACGAATTAGGAAAGCAGGAAAGCAGGAGCAAACTGCATGACTTTCGTTTTCCTGACTTCCTGTTTCCTAGAAGTGAAGTGGTCTCAAAAGTCGATCTCGCACTGTAGCGGCGGTCTATGACCGCCGTGCTCCCCTTCGTGGGTTGCCGTGCTTCGGCGGTCACAGACCGCCGCTACAGGACTTTGCTTTTCCTGAGTTCCTGCTTTCCTAATTCAAAATCTTGAAAGCTAAGCCGTTCAAACTCGGTTCTGTTGTCATCGGTGGCTCTGTCCCGGCGTTCATCCTCGGCCCTTGCGTCATCGAATCGGAGAAATTTCTGTGGGGAATGGCGCGCAAGATTGCGCAGATCGCGCGTGAGGAAGACGCTCCGTTCATTTTCAAGGCGTCGTATGACAAAGCGAACCGCACCTCCGTGCAGTCCTTTCGCGGCATCGGGGTGCGCGAAGGTTGCGAAATGCTCGCGGCCATTGGAGCGGAGTTGAAGGTGCCGGTGACGACCGATGTGCATTCGCCGGCCGAGGCCGAGATCGCAGCGGAAAGTATCGATCTTTTGCAAATCCCAGCCTTTCTTTGCCGCCAGACCGACTTGCTGGAAGCGGCGGCTAAGACCGGCCGCGTCATTAACGTCAAGAAGGGGCAATTTCTCGCGCCGTGGGATGTGCGTCCGATTGCGGAGAAGCTTGAGCGATTTGGCGCGCGCCAATTTCTTTTTACCGAGCGCGGCACCACTTTTGGCTACAACAATCTCGTTGCCGACATGCGTGGGCTCGCCTGGATTCGTCAGGCCGGATATCATATCATCTTCGACGCCACCCATTCCGTCCAACGCCCCAGTAGCGCCGGTGACAAAACTGGCGGCGATGGAGCGCTCGCGCCGGTGCTGGCCCGCGCGGCCATGGCGGCGGGTTGCGACGGGATTTTCATGGAAGTGCACGAGCAGCCGGGACGCGCTCTTTCCGACGCGGCCAGTCAGGTGCCGCTTAGAAATTTGCCGAAGATTCTGCGCGTGTTAAAGGCTGTACATGCTGCCGTTTCGTAGAGGTCGCGCGCGACGCGTCTTCGTTTGCGCTCTCCTTGGCGGAACTTTGCTCGGGGCGGCCACTGATTTCGCGCAGCAGACGAAGAAATTCGGTAAGAAGAAAGCCGCTGCCGCTGCTTCGCCCGGCGCCGCCGCCGCGGAAAATGCCCAGGTGCCGTTGCCAATCGGCCACGAAGCGAAAGGCTTGGTGTTCCCGGATATTGATGTGAACGGAAAAATGCGCGGACGTTTTACGGCCGGAACAGCCAAACGCGTTGATCAGGATCACATGGAATTTCGCGATCTTAATATCACGACGTTCACCGAGGACAACCAGGTCGATCTTAAAGTTAACATGACCGATTCGATCCTGGATCTGAACACGCACGTGTTGAGCTCGGGGCAACGAACAACGATCAAGCGCTCCGATTTTGAGATTGCGGGCGACCGCGCGCGTTTCGACACCGCTGCCCGGCATGGCACCCTGACGGGGAACGTGAAAATGGTCCTGACCAACGCGCAGAAGTACACCGAATCCAAACCGAAATGAAACGCTACGCGGTGTTACTGGGTTTGCTTTTGACCGTTGGAAACGCGTTTGCCCAAACGGTGGCCACGGCCGAGCCCGCGGCAACCAAATCGAAAGAGACGAAGAACAAACTGGCCGACTCCAAAACAGAGGGGCCGATCACCACGGAAATCTATGCCGAGGAAGCCTTCTTTGATTCGAACAAGAACATCGGCGTATTCACTGGGCACGTAAAGGTGATCGATCCGCGCTTCAACATGCAATCAGACAAGCTCACGGTTTACCTGCATCGCGGAGAGGAGCAGGGCTTGGACAAAGCCGTCGCGGAGGGAAATGTCGGTATTGTTCGTGACCGGCCAAACCCGGAGGGCGGAAAACCGGAACGCGCGATTGGCCGCGCCGAACACGCCGTTTACACAGCGAACGATGGGAACGCCGAATTGACCGGGATGCCAAAGGTGCAGCAGGGAACGAACATGCATGTGGCGACCAGTCCGCAGACGGTCATGATTATCAACCAGGATGGTCAGCTGACAACGCATGGACCGAGCCGCACGGAGATCCACCAGGAGGCGAAGGACGAGAAACTAACGCCGCCCCCGAAGCGATGATCACTGCCACCTCACCGGCTGCCCACAAGCTCTCCGAAGGCGCCGTGGTGCAAGATGTTCTCTCCACGCGCGAGCTGGTAAAGATCTACGGCGGGCGCGCGGTTGTGAACGGGATCAACGTTAATGTCAAAGCCGGCGAGATCGTCGGACTGCTTGGTCCTAATGGCGCAGGCAAAACAACGACCTTTTATATGATTGTGGGTTTGGTGCGCCCAAATAGCGGCAGCGTCATTTTCCGCGACAAAGATGTGACCACGTATCCCATGTTCAAGCGCGCGCGACTGGGCATGGGTTACCTCCCTCAGGAAGAATCGATTTTTCGCAAGATGACGGTTGAGCAGAACATTCTCGCCATCCTGGAGACATTGCGGCTGAGTAAGTATGAGCGGCGCCAGCGCTGCGATCAGTTACTTCATCAATTCGGCATCGAGAAGATTGCAAAGAACACGGCGCTGACCCTGAGTGGGGGTGAGAAACGCCGGCTGACTATCGCGCGCTCGTTAGTGACCAGCCCGAGTCTGCTCATGCTGGACGAGCCCTTTAGCGGGGTAGATCCCATTGCCGTCTACGATGTGCAGCAAATAGTCGTTAACTTACGTAAGTCTGGTCTGGCCATCTTGATTACCGACCACAACGTGCGCGAAACCTTGTCGATCGTTGACCGTGCTTACCTGATCTTCGAAGGCCGGGTCGAGAGCGAAGGCTCGAAAGATTTCCTCATCAACGACCCGATCAGCCGGCAGCTCTACCTGGGCGAGCGGTTTCGGATGTAGGCCGCCTACTGTTTGACCGACCAGAGTTTTATTAGCTCGGGCGAAGCCTGCGAGCGGATGCCGCTGTCGGTCAGGATAGTCTCGGTGGCGCTCATCATCTCGGCGCGCGGAAAGACAAACGTTTCGCCGCCGACGCGCGCGTCGAACTCGAAAGAGACAAACTCGTCTTTAAGATCACGCAGAAGCTCGACCATGTGAGCGAGATTTTTCACTGGTTGTTTGTTCAGGCTCTTAACGACCTGCCAGGTCGGATTGCCATAACCTTTGGAGAGGCGATGCGGGAAGAACGGCGCCGGGATGACTACCAGCCGCTCGCCGGGAAACTTCGGCTTGTCGCCAACCCGGCTGATAAGCGGGCTCCCGAAGTAGGTGAGTGCAGCCAGGTAACCGCTCGCTTCGCGGTTGCGCTGCGCGAAGGTAAAGAGATCGGTGGTAGCTTCAGAAAAAACAATCGGCCCGTAGATGAAGTAGGATGGATAGCTGCCTTTTAGTTCCGGAATAACGAGCGGACGTTCCCGCAATAGGGGCAGGTCGACCTTGAGTTCCTTGCCGTCGCGAAAGATCGTTAACGGCACGGCGTCTCTCGCGCCCAACTTCTGAATTTGATACGAGAACCTGACTCGCAGGTTATCGCCGAGCTTGATCATGCCTTCGTCATCGACCGCGATATCGCCGATCTTTGTGATTACGTCCCACTCGTGGATGGGATAACTCGGCGACGAGTCAAAGGGCCGGTGCACGATCATGCCTTGTAACGACTCGGGCAGATGCAGACGCGCCCGCAGCGCCGGGTTCTCCAGCGTCTGAAGATCGTCGTAGATAGTCGGCTTGCCCTCGTAGTGACCATCGGCAATATCATTGAGGAATAGTTCGATCTCTTCAGATGGAATGATGTAGCCAATGTTTTGCGCGCTCTGCAGGTGACTAAAGGCGAGGCCGACGACTTCATCGTTAACTATGGCTGGTCCGCCGCTATTACCGGGATTGATGGCGGCGTCGATCTGAATGCGCAAGCCCGGCGTCGACATGCTGTAGCCGGTGAATTCAATGCGCGAGATGATTCCTTTAGTGATGGAAAGACTAGCACCGCCGGTGGGATAGCCGTAAACCATCACCGGCTCTTTGGAATCTGGCAGCGACTTACGCAGGGGCAGGGCGGGATGTGTTTGGAAGAACTTCTGGTCTTCAAGTTTTAGAACAGCGAGGTCGATGCCGGGGCCGATCGCTTCGACTACTACCGGCAGCTTGTCGCCGGCCTGGTTGGCCTGAATTTGAACTTCGCTGGCGTATTGCACCACGTGGGCATTGGTCAGAATGCGGTTGCCGCTGATGACAGCGCCACTCCCTGTGATCTCGGCTGGTTCTCTTTTCGTCCACGGTTTGCCGGGGTCAGGCGAGCGTAGGGTGGCGAACACTTTCACCACTGAATTTTCGACCGCTTTCGAAGGCGTCGTGGCGGAGGATACCTGCGCGCTCGCCGATGCTTGCGGCTCCGGGGAAACGGGTGCGGCGCTCGGTCCTGCAGGAACAGCAAACGCATTGAACGCAAACAGCGTGATGACGGACGCCGTGAGAAAGGCGTTGCGTTCAGGATGACGGTGGTGCGTGCTCATCAGGTGAAAATGCGCGGATGAAACGAGAAAGCGAATGGCCTTTGCTCAGCGTCACTCCAATAAATAGTGCGTTAGTGTGGAAATTGCCGAAGTAAACAGTTAAACGTTCCAAGACATGACCGACACCGTTGCGACGCAGACGATCAGTTCCGCAAGCGAGCAGCGCAAAAGCGTGCCGGTAGTGACCGTGGAAAGTTTCTTCACCGCCCACGCCGACAAATTACAATTGAAATTAGACGGTCCGCGTGTCGGCTTTCTCCGCAAAATCCGCGAGCCGACAATTAATCGACCCGGCCTGGCTTTGAGCGGCTTCTTCAGTTACTTCGCCGACAAGCGAGTACAGGTACTGGGAGCGGCCGAGAACACCTATCTAAAAAGCTTGTCGGCGAAGGCGCGGGTAAAACGCTTTCGCGCTCTGTGCGAACAAAAGATCCCATGCCTCGTCGTCTCGCGCGGCGCGCACCTGGACGAGCACATGATGGCGGTCGCCGCCGAGGAAGAGATCGCGATCTTTCGTACGCCGATGATCACGATGAAATTCATTAACGCTGCCACCATTGCGCTGGAGATGGATTTCTCGCCGACGGTAACGGAGTTCGGCAGCATGGTGGACATTCTTGGCGTGGGTGTTTTGATTCGCGGCGAAAGCGGTATCGGCAAAAGCGAATGCGTCCTGGGACTAATCGAACGCGGCTATAGCCTCGTGGCCGATGATGTGACGCGCATTACTTCACTGGAGGGGCGCGAGCTGATAGCGACGGCACCGGAGCTCACGCGCTATCACATGGAAGTGCGCGGGATCGGCATCATCAATATCGTCTCGGTTTTCGGCATCGGCGCCATTCGCGTCGAGAAACGGCTCGACCTCGTAGTGACGATGAAGGATTGGAGTGAGATGGAGGAGTTCGATCGCACCGGGTTGGATCGGGAGCTGTACGAGATTCTCGAAATCAAAGTGCCGCATGTGACGATTCCGGTACGGCCGGGGCGTGATCTGGCACGATTGATCGAAGTGGCGGCGATGGATCAAAAGTTGAAGAGCCTGGGGAAAAATGCGGCGCTGGAATTCAACACAAAGCTGCTCAATTTAATGGAACCGAATCAGCCGCATGGGATTGCTTAACCGAAAAGCCGGCGCCGAAGCCAAGCCGCAAAAGATTGAGAAGGAAATCACTATCGTGAACCGGCTCGGGATGCACGCGCGGCCGGCGGCGCTGTTCGTCAAAGTGGCGAGCCGGTTCCGGTGCGAAATTTGGGTGAGAAAAGAAAGCGAAGAGGTCAACGGCAAGAGCATCATGGGACTGATGATGCTGGCGGCCGGGCAGGGATCGAAGTTGAATGTGCGCTGCGAAGGGCCTGATGCCGGCGAAGCGATGCAAGAGATAGAGCAACTGATTAACGCGCACTTTCACGAGGATTAACGACGGCTTAACGGTAAATCCCCGGCGACGCAATTGTAGGGCGACTGCTCCCGGTTGCCCAGGTTAGAGTGTTTGTAGTTTCTCCCGGGCAGGCGGGAGCGCCCGCCCTACAATCTCCCTGATCTGGCGCCTCGCTTTCCTTCTCTTCCCGAGATAGGAGGAATAACCGGCAAAATGCCGGTGTTCCGGGATTGACATTCGCGCTACTCTCCCTGCGTGAGGGCCGAAGCGACCACCGGTGAAATTCGTTTCCAAGGAATCGGCGTCTCACCCGGCATAGCTCGCGCCACCCTTCAGGTCATGCGCGACGAACTGGAGGAAATCGAACGCTATCGCATCGACTCGTCCGAAATCGCGGGGGAGATTGCGCGCTTCGAGTCCGCGCTGGTACAGACGCGCATCCAGATTCTCGAGATGCAGCAAAAAATTGCGGAGGCCATCGGCACGAAGGACGCCGGAATCTTCGATGCCCATCTGCTCGTGGTCGAGGACCGCACGCTCATCGACGAAGTTTTGCGCAAGCTCGAAAGCGAGCCGACCAACGTCGAAGCAATTTTTCACGAAGTGGCCGCGCGTTACGCCGCCACCCTTGGCCAGATCGACGATCCATACCTGCGCGAACGTGCGCTCGACATTCAGGACGTCATGCGCCGCGTCGTGCGCAATTTACAGGGAAAGGCTCCGCGCACGATGCCGCTGCACGGCGAAGCGCACATTCTCGTCGCGCACAATCTCACGCCATCCGATGCTGCTTCCCTGGATCGGCAGCGCGTGCTCGGCATCGCCACCGACCTTGGCAGCCGCACTTCCCACACCGCAATCATGGCGCGTTCGCTCAATATTCCCGCCGCGGTCGGCCTGCACAATGTCACGGAAAAACTGGAGAGCGGCCAGGTCGCCTTGCTCGATGGCTACGCCGGTTGCCTCATTGTCGATCCTTCGCCGGAGACCCTTGCCTACTACGGCGAAGTGGAATTGCGCCAGAGCAAAGTCTCGCAGGAGCTGGCCGGTTTGCGCGACGAATCATCCACTACGCGCGATGGCGAGCATATTGTGCTCTCGGCCAACATCGAGCTGCCGGACGATATCGAGAGCGTGGCCTCGAATGGCGCCGAAGGCATCGGCTTGTATCGGACGGAGTTTCTCTACCTCGATCGCGATTCCCTTCCCGGCGAGGACGAGCAATACGAAACGTACCAATGTGTGGCCGAAAGCGTGAAGCCGCATCCGCTCATCATCCGCACCTTCGACCTTGGCGGCGACAAAATCGCCGGCGGCATTGACGTCAGTGACGAGCTAAATCCGTTTCTGGGCTGGCGCGCCATCCGTTTTTGCCTCGAGCACCTGGAAATTTTTAAGCCCCAGCTCCGCGCCATTCTGCGCGCGAGTGCGTCTGGAAACGTCAAGCTCATGTTCCCGATGATTTCGGGGACGGCGGAGCTGCGCCGTGCTCTTACCGTTCTGAATGAATGCAAAAAGGAGTTGACCGTGGCCGGCGTTGACTTCGACCAGAAAATGCAGATCGGCGCCATGATCGAAATTCCCAGCGCGGCCATCTGCTCCGACGCGATTGCTCAGGAAGTGGATTTCTTTAGCATTGGGACGAACGATCTAATCCAATACACCATTGCCGTCGACCGCGTGAACGAGCGCATCGCGCATCTTTACGAGCCTTCGCATCCGGCCGTATTGCGGTTGATTAAGATGGTGAGCGATGCTGCGCACAAGCATGACATCTGGTTTGGCGTCTGCGGAGAAATGGCGGGCGACATCGAGCTCACGCCTCTCTTATTAGGTCTGGGCGTCGACGAACTTAGCGTCAGCCCCGCGCTGGTGCCACGCGTGAAATCGGCCATTCGTGGTCTGTCCCGCGAGGAATGTCGCACGCTCGTGGAGGAGGTGCTTTCGCTGGAGACTCCGTCCGAAATTTTACAGCGTTCTGCCAGTCTGGCGCGCGAACGCTATGGCGCGCTGCTAAATTAGCCTGTCATCCCGAGCGAAGTCGAGGGATCCCGAAAATTACCTCGAAGCTTTCGCAACCAGATCCTCGACTCCGCCCGGGGTGAGACGCTCTTCCTCTCCTTCGGCTATTCCTCAGCCGTTTCGCCCTCGGGATCGATCTCGGGCTTGAGCCCTTCTTCTTCCATTTTGCGCAGGACATCGCTCATGTCTTCCACCTCGTCCCACACTTCCTGGCTCACGTAGATCGGCGCTTTCTGTTGCGTGGCCATGGCAATGCAATCGCTCGGTCGCGCATCCAGTTCGATAATCTTTTTCTGCTGCAGCTCATTCTCCGCAGCGATGATTATTCGCGCGTAATAGGTCGCGTTTTTCAGGTCGTTGATGATGACGCGCTCGACGTGCGCGCCTACCGCCGCCATCAAATGCGCCATGAGATCGTGTGTCAGGGGCCGCTCTTTCGAGAGCTCGCGCATGAACATGGTGATGGCGCCGCCTACGGTTTGATCAACGTAAATGATAAAAACCTTTTCCGTATTCCCGATGAACACGGCGCAGCCGCCGCTTGTCGGCAACACCGCGCGCACATGCACCTCAATGACCGTTTTGTTCACCAAGCGATGGTACTGATGGGCGCGGGAAAAACAAGCTGAGGCAAAGGAGCGCCGCGGCAAATTCTTTTCGCCGCTTGCATGTTGGGCGCGATCTATAATTGTCCGCTAGGATAGCCGCTCACGAAATGACAAAAACCGACTGGGACCTGGAGGCGGCCAACGCCACCTACAATGTTGAGGGGTGGGGGACTGGTTATTTTTCCATCAACGAGAGCGGTAACGTCGTGACGACGCCGTTGAAGGACGACGGCGGCGCCATCGACATTCTCGAAGTGGTGAATGAAGCGCGGGCGCGAGGGCTGGGGTTTCCGCTCGTCATCCGCTTTCAGGATTTGCTGCGGCATCGCGTGGAGTGTGTCAACCGCGCGTTTGAGACGGCCATGCGCGAATTTGCTTATGGCAACTGCTATCGCGGCGTCTTTCCGATTAAAGTCAATCAGCTGCGCGAAGTTATCGAAGAAATCGTCGAAGCTGGACTGCCGTTTCACTTCGGGCTGGAGGCCGGCAGCAAACCGGAGCTGGTGGCCGCGCTTGCGATGCACAAGGACTCCGAGAGCCTGATCATCTGCAACGGCTACAAGGATCCTGCGTTCATTCGCATCGCTTTGCTGGGGCGTAAGCTGGGTAAGCCGGTGATCCTTGTGGTGGAGAAGCTGGAAGAGCTGGAACAAACCATCCGCACTTCGAAAGAGGTCGGCGTCGAGCCGCTCATTGGTATTCGCGTGCGTCTCAACAGCAAGGGCGCCGGTAAATGGACGACCAGCGCGGGCGAGCACGCCAAGTTTGGATTGGATACGGTAGGACTAATCACCGCCAGTGAGATGCTCAAGAGCCAGGGCCTGGCGCAATGCCTCAAGTTGGTTCACTTTCACGTTGGTTCTCAGGTGCCGGATATCTCAACGATCAAACGGGCCGTGCGCGAAGCTGCGCGCTACTACTCAAAGATAGCGAAGCTCGGACATGAACTCGGTTATCTCGATGTCGGCGGCGGGCTTGGAGTAGATTACGATGGTTCGCGTTCTACTTTCGATAGCTCGACCAACTACTCGCTTCAGGAATATGCCAACGATGTGGTCTGGAACATTATGGATGTGTGCGATTCGGAAGGAGTCAAGCATCCCGCGATTGTCAGTGAAGGTGGTCGCGCCATCGTCGCACATCACTCCGTTCTGGTGGTGGAGGCATTTAGTGCGATCGAGAAGTCAACCGGTAAAGCCAAGATCACCGCGACAGCTACTGATCACAAACTTGTCCACGATATCCTGGACGTTAAACAACGCCTAAAGCGCGGCAATCGGCTCGAGAGCCTGCACGACATACAGCAGATCAAAGAAGAATCGCAGCAGACATTCGATCTCGGGTTACTCGATCTCGAATCGAAAGCCAAGATAGACAGCATTTATTGGCAGTTAGCCGCGCAAATCGTCGGCATGCATCGAAGTCTTCGCTTTGTTCCGGATGAAGTGAAGGAACTTGAGACGACGCTGGGAGATCAATACATCTGTAATTTCAGCGTCTTCCAGTCGCTGCTCGATCACTGGGCATTGGGCCAGCTTTTTCCCATCATGCCCATTCATCGCCTGACGGAGGCGCCCGAGCGCAACGGAACTATTGTCGATATTACCTGCGATTCCGACGGCAAAGTTTCCAAGTTCATCGACTTGCAGGATGTGCGCGATACCTTGCCGCTGCATCGCATCACGCCCGGCGAGATGTATTACCTGGGGGTGTTTATGGTTGGCGCCTATCAGGATATTATGGGTGATCTGCATAACTTGTTCGGTCGGGTCACGGAAGTTCACGTCTTTCTTGATCCCGATGAGGAGTCGGGCTGGTATATCGAAGAAGTCATAGAGGGCAGTACCATTGGCGAGGTGCTGGCAATGACGCAATGGAACAAGGTTGAGCTGATGCGACTTCTTAAGACGCAAGTCGATGCTTCCATTAAAGGCGATCGATTGAAGCCAAATGATGCAATGAAGTTACTGGCCGACTACGAGCGGCTTCTTCAGGAATACACTTATCTTTCGTTGAATGGTGTGAAGCCATCGCTGAAAACGGGTAGTTGGCTGCCTCTAAGTTGAATCGCCGGGGAGGAAGTCTAGTTTGTGCGGATGAAGGCGACTCCTGTCAAAGAAGCACTTGAAAGCTCTACGCCGATTCCCGAGATGCTGGTACAGGGCTGGGTGCGCACGCGCCGGGATTCGAAAGACTTTTCCTTTGTCGAGCTAAACGATGGATCCTGTCTGCGCAATCTTCAGGTTATTGTCAGGAGCTCGCTTTCGAACTACTCGGACATACAGCGCCTGATGACTGGCGCCTCGATTCGCGTGCGGGGCGAACTGGTGGCATCGCAGGGCAAGGGCCAAAGATGGGAAGTTGTCGCTAACGAAATCGAAATTGTCGGCGCTTCGGATGAGACTTACCCGCTGCAAAAGAAAGGGCACACCCCGGAGTTCCTCCGTGAGATTGCTCATTTGCGCCCACGCTCGAATCTTTTCGGTGCGATTTTTCGCGTGCGCAGCCGCCTTGCCTTCGCCGTCCATCGATTCTTTCAGGAGCGCGGTTTCGTTTACGTGCATACTCCGGTTATCACCGGCAGTGATTGTGAAGGAGCAGGAGAACTTTTTCGCGTAAGTACGATTGATCCCAACAATCCACCGCGCACCAACGGAAAACTCGACCACTCGCAGGATTTTTTTGGTCGCTCGACCTTTCTGACCGTGAGCGGTCAACTGGAAGCTGAGGCTTTTGCCAGCGCCTTGTCTAAGGTCTATACTTTCGGACCGACCTTTCGCGCGGAGAATTCGAATACCTCCCGGCACGCGAGTGAGTTCTGGATGATCGAGCCTGAGATCGCTTTCTGCGATCTTAACGGCAACATAGACCTGGCAGAGGAGATTGTGAAGTATCTCGTCCGGAGCATGCGCGATGAATGCGAGGAAGATTTACAGTTGTTCGGTAAGTTCGTCGACAAGGACCTCCTGCAGCGACTTGACTTTGTTCTGGAGCGGCCGTTTCGGCGTGTCAGCTATAGCGAAGCGATAGAACTGCTTTCGGGCAGCGGCGAGAAGTTAGAGTTTCCGGTCGACTACGGACTTAATCTTCAGTCTGAACACGAACGCTGGTTAACAGAGCGCCATTTCCAATCGCCCGTCACCATTTTCAACTATCCAAGAGAAATTAAGCCGTTCTACATGCGCGCGAACGACGATGGCAAAACCGTCGCGGCCATGGACCTTCTCGTTCCGGGAATCGGAGAAATCGTCGGTGGCAGCCAACGCGAGGAGAGGCTGGCCGTGCTGGAAGAAAATTTGCGCCGGCACAAAATGGATCTTGCCGATTATAAGTGGTATCTCGATCTTCGTCGCTACGGGACTGTCCCGCATTCAGGGTTCGGCCTTGGATTCGAGCGCATGCTTATGTTTGTGACCGGAGTATCGAACATTCGCGACGTCATCCCGTTCGCGCGAACGCCCGGTAGCGCCGAATTTTAGCGACTAGGCCCTGTGCCATTGGCTTGCCGAAGTCAGCTTGTGCGTTGACGTTCTTCCATGCCACCCGACGCTTCGTCGGAACTGAAAGTTGAGATCGCGCACGTCCTGACCATGGATGTGGTGGCGTATTCGACCCTGCTCATCACCGAACAAACTCGGCTAGTGGGAGAGTTGATTCGGATCGTGAAAAGCACTGCCCGCTTCCAGCGCGCCGAGGCGGAAGGCAAACTCCTGCGCATGCCGACCGGTGACGGAATGTTGCTGGTATTTTTTGACGATCCGCAGGCGCCGCTTGATTGCGCGGTGGAAATTGCGCAGGCCATGAAAAGCCGTTCTGAGATTCGGTTGCGCATGGGAATCCACAGCGGGCCGGTCAATGAGGTCGTTGATGTGAACGACCGGTCCAATGTAACCGGCGCGGGCGTGGACATGGCGCAACGGGTGATGGATTGCGGTGATGCCGGTCACATCCTTTTGTCGAAACGTGTCGCGGATGATCTCGCGCCTTTTCCGCGCTGGAATCCTTATTTGCACGAGCTGGGCGCATGCGAAGTGAAACATGGCCGGAAGGTTTCGCTGGTGAATTTCTATACGAGCGAGATCGGCAACGCAGAACCCCCGACAAAATGTCGCGCACCAGACGGTACGGACGTCGCTAAGCGCCGGTTTCTATCAAAATATCCGTTCCTTATCGGAGCGGCCCTTTTCGTGATGGTGATCGCGGCTTTTGTTTTCTCCCGCACAAAGACCTTCCAATCGTGGCGAAGCTCAGCCGCGGTGCCGGCGAACAGCCATTCCATCGCTGTCCTTCCTTTCGAAAACGCGAGCAATGATCCGAACGTCGAGTATTTGTCGGAAGGAATTTCGGAGGCGCTAATCAATAGCCTGACTGAGTTGCAACAATTGCGAGTGATCGCGCGCGCGACGGCTTTTCATTACAAGGGTAAGGATATCGATCCGCGGCGAGTTGGACGCGAGTTGCAGGTGGCGGCCGTTCTCACTGGAAAAGTGCGACAAATGCGGGATGACCTAAACGTCCAGGTGGATTTGGTGGATGCCAACACTGGCGCCCAGCTTTGGGGCGAAGGCTACGACCGCAAAATCTCGGACGTGATTGCAGTCAAACAGGCTATCGCGCGAGAGGTCGCGCAGCAGTTGAAGTTGAAACTATCGGGCGAAGATCAACGGAAGCTCGTTAAACGCGACACGACAAATGCGGAGGCATACCAATTCTATCTGCGCGGCCGTTATTTCTTAGACAAACGGACGCCGGACGCAATTAAACAAGCCATCGAACAATTTCAGCAGGCGGTCGAGCGCGACCCTAGTTTTGCTTTGGGATACACCGGGCTGGCCGACTCGTACTTAGTCTTTAGCAGTTACGCCGGTGTCCCTTCGGGTGAAGCAAGGCGAAAGGCGAGGGCATTCGTGGATCGAGCGCTCCAGCTCGATGATTCACTGGCGGAAGCGCATACGTCCTCTGCTTTCACCTACCAGCAGATGTGGCAATGGCAGGAGGCGGAACGGGAATATCGCCGGGCCATTAGTCTTAACGATAATTATGCTGCGGGGCACTACAGGTTTTGTAACCTGTTTTTGGTGAGGGGCGAGCTGGATGAAGCTTTGAAAGAGATTAAACGAGCGCAAACGCTTGATCCTCTTTCTCCCATCATCGGCGTCAATGTGGTGATTATTCTTCTCAACAAGAATGAGACGAATGCGGCGATTGAGCAATGTCAGAAGATTATCGAGTTGGATCCGAATCATCCTGCCGGGCACGATTGGCTCGGTCTGGCTTACTTCCAAAAGAAGCGCTACCAGGAAGCGATTGTTGAGCGGGAAAAAACCGTAGAGTTAACGCACAGGTCGCTTCCCCAGGTTGGACTCCTGGGTTTCTTCTATGCCATAGTAGGCCGGCGCGAGGAGGCTTTGGCCATTCTGCACGACCTGGAAAGTAGATATGCGAAGGGCGAAGTAGTTGGCCAGCATCTGGCCATGATCTGTGAAGGTCTGGGAGAGAGGGATCAGGCGTTTGCCTGGCTGGAGAAAGACTTCCAACAGCACGACGCTGAGTTACAGGCGATCACCTGGCGGCTGCAATTTGAGGATCTCCGTCACGACCGTCGCTATGCCAATCTGATTCAGCGCATGGGGCTTAAGCCCTGATTCGGTTTCGCGGTAACTTTTGTGCTGTTACATGTCGATGAGCACTGCGTTACAAGCGTCTTTTTCGGGAACGCGAAATCAATCAGCACTCTTATTCACAGCGCCGTAAGGATTTGACCTAAGGGGTGATCGTGCGGCAGCCCAATTGTGAGGCGACGACGAGGGCGTCACATTCGCGATCTGATGATCAGCTTCGCACAGGATGACCCTGACAAGCTCGCGATTTTGCAGAGACACGATCATTTTCGGCACTGGAATTCTCTCGATGACACCCGGCTGTGCCTGTTGTGCGAGAAGAATTTCTCCGGCCACGAAGTGCTCGTCTCGCACGAGCGCTCTGACTACGAGTTGCATTGTCCGACGGCCGGCTGCTACTCGCACGTTCACCAATGGGTTTATCCCAGCGATCCGCTCATAAACGAGAAGGTCTACGCTGATTGGTGGGAGGCGCTGGGCGATTCACTCGATAAAAGGGCACAGCCTATATGATCTCGCCGCAAGTTTTATCAGTCGATTTCGCCTCTGCCAGCGACGAGGCCATTATGGGGGCAATTACCGACCGCGACGAGAATGCGCTGGCCGCGTTATACGAGCGCCACGGCGATACTCTGCGCTCTATTATTGAAAGCGTCATCCACGAGCAGGCGGAGGCGGAGGATGTTTTGCAGGAAACGTTGCTGCAGGTGTGGAAACAGGCGCGCAATTATGCGCCGCGCGTGGGCAAGCCGCTCGGCTGGCTTACTACCATCACGCGACGGCGCGCGATCGATCGGCTGCGGCGTCGCCAGGCCTACGTGCGAGTGAAAGACCGATACGAAGAGCAGCTGAATGAGCTGCCCTCGGGCGCGAGCACAACGGTGGATGGCGATGCGGAAACGGAGCGAGCCGATCTGCGCCGTTACCTGCGCGAACAGATGGCTTCGCTGCCGCCGTTTCAACGCAAAGCGCTGGAGCTTTCGTTTTTCACCGGCATGAGTCATCGCGAAATTGCCGCCACCACGGAAGACCCGCTGGGCACAGTAAAGACACGGCTCGAGCTGGGGCTGCAAAAATTGCATGCATGGTTGAAACCTCTGCAACCGAAGATCTGACGCCGGGAAGCGTCAGATCGCTTTGGTGAAAGAGACGCGCCGGGGCCTCGAAGGCTGAGGGGGAAAACGTCGGGGTGCCCAGCCTCTCTTTGCCCGGGGGGCGCGCGTGTCTGAGGGGACTGATCTCGACAAGTCGTGTCATCCCGCGCGCGGGACCCGTGGCGTATCTTTAAGCTAGCTTGCACAGCATCCCTCGACTTCGCTCTGGATGACGATAGAGTCCCCATCATGGAACAACCTCAAATCACCGCTTACCTCAAAACCCATTGTGGTTGGAGCGGAGGCGTGCGCGCCGTCCTTCAGAAATACAGTTTGCCTTTCACGGAGAAGGACATCATTCAGAACCCGGCTTTCCGTTGGGAAATGGAGACGAAGAGCGGACAGCCCTTGTCGCCTTGTGTGGAAATCAACGGTCGCATGCTCGCCGACGTGAGCGGCGAAGATGTCGAGCGGTATCTAATCGAGAGCAAAGTAGTCCGACCAAGCGACGCCGACACCGAAGTACCCATTGACGCGCCATGTGCGCACGAGCAACACGGGGCCGAAGTTAAGCTGCGGCTGTAGCGCGGGAAATTCAGCAAAGGGGCGGGTTTTTCAAGAAGGCGAGTGTTGAGCCCTCCAGGGGACTTGCACGCGTTTGAGCTATCGGGGATCTTTTTTTTCCGGCGCGTGACGAACATTGCAGGTGCGCCTAGTGTCACAATAGGGGAATGAAGCTTTTCGCGAGAGGCGCCGCGTCCGGGAAAAAAAGACCCGGCCGGCTTTGGCGCTGGGGTTGGAAAATATCCCTCCTCGCGCTTCTCGGCGGCGGCGCTCTCAGCGTTTTCATCTTCTACTACGGCTGGGCACAGACCTTCGACATGAAGAAGGTGGGCCAGATGCCGGAGCGGAACACCGTTTTCGATGTTGACGGAAAAATCTATAGCCGCCTCGCCGGGGCGAACCGGCTCATCGTTCCGCTGAATGAAGTCTCTCCCGCCTTTATCGACGCTTTGCTCGCGCGCGAAGATACGCGTTTTTTTCAGCACAACGGCATTGATTTCTACGGCGTCGGGCGCGCGCTCGTGCGCGACGTCATGAGTCACTCGGCTAAGGAGGGGGCGAGCAGTCTTACGCAACAGCTCGCGCGCAATAGTCTCCCGCTCGGCGGCCGCACCCTCAGTCGCAAAATGCTCGAAGCGATGGTGGCGATGCGCATCGAGCACGAATTTACCAAGCAGCAGATTCTGGAACTTTATGTCAACCGAATCTATTTTGGCGCCGGCTGCTACGGTATCGAGACGGCCTCGCAGGCTTACTTTGGCAAGAGTGCGTCAAAGCTAAACCTTTCTGAAGCTGCCGTGCTTGCCGGACTGATTCGCAGTCCGAATCGCTTTTCGCCGCTGAAAAATCCTGAGGGTGCAGCCATTCAGCGCGACGCCGTCCTGGCGCGCATGGTCGAGCTGAAAAAAATCTCGCTGGCGCAATCGCAGGAGGCGAAGACATCTCGCATTAACCCGCATCCGAGGCGGATGCCGATGATCCAGGAAAACTACGCCATGGACGCGGTACAGCGCGATCTCAATATGCTGCTGACGCAGGATCAGGTGGATCAGGGTGGCCTTTACATTTACACCACGCTCGATCCGACCGTGCAGAATAACGCGACGCAGGCGCTGGAATCCACCCTGGTCAAAATCGAACATCAATCCAATTTCCATCACCCGCGCAAGGCCAGTTACAAAGCGCCAGAGGATGGCGAAGACAATTCCATGCCTTATCTCGAAGGCGCGGTGGTGGTCATCGATAACGCGAGCGGCGGGATTCGCGCGCTGGTGGGAGGGCGGGATTACTCCCAGAGCAAATTCAATCGGGCCTTGCCGCCCGCCAATCGCCAGATCGGTTCATCGTTCAAACCCTTCGTTTACACGCTAGCCTTCACGAACGGCCTTCTGCCCGGTGCATCCATCAGCGACGGGCCGATCGAGCCCGGGGAAATCGAAGGCGCGGGCACGTGGGCTCCTGCAAATTCCGATGGCACTTACGGCGGGATTCAGCCCGTTTCTTTCGGCCTGATTCATTCGCGGAATACGATGAGCGTCCGCGTCGGCGAGTTTGCCGGCCTTGACGGCGTGCAGAAAATAGCTGGCACGCTTAACCTGAGCGCAAGTGTCCCACGCGGTCCCGCTATTTGCATTGGCTCGTTTGAAACAGACCTGAAAGATCTGACCGCCGCTTACACCGCTTTTCCAAACGCGGGCGTGCGCAGGCAAAGCTATGTCATCGAACGCATCGACGATCAGGAGCACCACCCAAT
This sequence comes from Chthoniobacterales bacterium, assembly GCA_038207045.1. Taxonomy (GTDB): domain Bacteria; phylum Verrucomicrobiota; class Verrucomicrobiia; order Chthoniobacterales; family UBA10450; genus AV69. Next base: position 159,249 of record JBBRAF010000001.1, on the reverse strand, counting down.
TTATCGCGCGGCGCATCTTTCCGTTCCGGCCCTCGATCCTGGAGCTGCCTGGATGACGTCGCAGCTCATGGAGCAGGTGCTCACCCGCGGCACGGCCGCGAGCGCTCGCTCGCTCGGCTGGAAACTTCCGGCCGCCGGCAAAACGGGCACGACGAATGATTACAAAGATGCCTGGTTTCTCGGTTACACCAGTACGTTGACATGCGGCGTCTGGGTCGGTTTCGACCAACCCACAACGATAATTCCGCGCGGCTACGGCGCAGCCTTGGCGCTGCCGGTCTGGGTGCAGGTGATGAACAAAGCGGCCGCGCGTTACCCAGCCAAAGCACTGGAACCCACGATGCCGCAAGCGCGCGTGACTGTTTGCTCGATTTCCAATGCGCTGGCGACGACCGGATGCGAAATGGCAGGGACGGCCTATGAAATGGTCCTACCGGCGGACAAAGTGCCGACCGGTAATTGCGCCGTGCATGGCGGTGAGCCGACGCAGTTTGCGCAGCGTGTCGAGAACGCGATTCCTAAAGCGGTCCCAAAACTTTTTCAGTCGTTCCGCAAATTTTTTGGCGGAAAATGAATTTTACTACGACTGCTCGTTGGCTATTCCGTATTCTTCATTAGAAAATTAAATCTGCCGCTGCCCTGGCGGTAAGACAACGGGCATGAGGTCTTTCCAAAAAGTTCGAGATGGCCGCTCAAAATTCTCGACTTTTTCAGACACGCTGATCAATTTTCATCACGTGCTCCCCTCACGTGCGATCTCGTTTTTTACTGCCTCGTTGTCTGCTTTAACGCTCGCCGCGCCCTGGCCCGCGGCCGCGATCACACCTGCAAACACAGTGCGGAATGTTTCTACCCGGGTCGCGGTCGGCACTGGTGACAACGTGGCGATCGCCGGGTTTATTATCACCGGCACGCAGCCCAAGAAGGTTCTGATTCGGGGAACTGGTCCCACGCTGGCGCGGTACGGAGTGGCCACGCCCTTGGCCGATCCGCTGCTCGAGCTGCACGATGTCAGTTTTACGATCGCAACCAATAACGATTGGCAGACGACACAGGTAGGTGGAATCATCCAGAGCAGTCAGGTAAGCGCGATACAGAATAGCAAGCTTGCCCCTGCCTCTCCCCGGGAGTCGGCCATCATGGCCACACTTCAGCCGGGCACCTATACCGCGATCATGCGCGGGGCTAACGGGACGACCGGCGACGGATTAGTCGAGGTTTACGATGTTGATACCACCTCTTCTTCTAATTTGATCAACATCAGTACGCGAGGTTTTGTCGGCACGGGCAATAACGTCATGATTGGTGGCATTATTGTCGTCACGCAGGCTACCAAGGTGACAATTCGCGCGCTCGGCGCCTCGCTCGCTCAATATGGCGTTTCTCGTGTGCTGGCCGATCCGCAACTGGAGTTACACAATGCCGCCGGCGCCATTATCGCAAGTAACGATAACTGGCAAACTACTAAGATCGGCGGTCTTATCACTTCCAGTCAGGCCGTAGCGCTCCAAAGCAGCGGCTACGCTCCGGCGAGTCCCTACGAGTCCGCCATGACAGTCACATTACCACCCGGCAACTACACCGCGATACTTCGAGGGAAAAACAACACCACCGGCATTGGACTAGTTGAAGTCTATACCACGGATACGCCTCCCAATACCGACCTTTTCTTACACGTCGTTATGGGCGTGCCGCCATACGTGGTCGATTACGACAGCAATGGAAGTGAGCCAGTCTCGCTCATCGGGCATGATTCGCACACGCATGAGTTTGGCCGGCATCTGACGAGCTGGACTTGGACTGAAGGATCTACCGTCCTGGGAAGAGCCGCTGATATAGTTCATTCCTTCGCCGTCGGAACTCATACGGTCAAGCTAGCTATTGCTGATGATAATTCTCCTCCGCGCATGTTATCTGACCAGGCTACATTTACGGTGAGCGGAATCAATGCCGTCGCTGGTATATTGACGAGCTACTATCAAGCGACCACCGTGCCTGTAAGTCGACTGATCGACTCGCTTCCTTCTTCTCCGAATTTTAAAGAGGTGCGTGCGGCGCCGCGTATTGACAACGTAGCTGGAACCATAGGCGGCTCCGGTTTGAACTCGAATGTAGTCGCGGTCATGGCTGGCAATTTCCATGTCGCGACCGCGGCAACGTACCGTTTTACGCTGGTTGGGGGAAGCGCCACGCGTTTCTTTATCAACGGTAGTGCTGTTGATGGAGCGATTGTCCTGCAACCGGGCACTTATGCGATCGAGGCACGCTTTGCCATCGATAACCCGTCGCTTCTACCGGCGCAGATTCTGGCGAGCGTCAATGGTGCCGCCGCCGCCGCTATCGCTCCGTCTGCCATCACGCATGACGAGACAAGTCTGAAGCCGTTTATTAACAGCATGCCCACCTCCGGCTCGTATCAAGGCGGTGAAACCATTGTCATGGCCGGCCTGGGCTTCTTTCCCACCGGATCAGTCACGGTGCAGTTTGGAGGCACCACTCTCACGCAGCCAAACCTGACCGTTACTCCCAGCTCGATCCAGTTTTTGAGCCCGCCAGGAAGCGGCACGGTCGCGGTTTCTGTGCGCACACCTAATGGTGCGAGCAATTCCATATCCTATACCTATACTCAAGCTGCGCCGATTTCTTTCGCCGCTCCCGCCACCGTGGCCACAACCACAGCTCCTACCCAGGCAGCATGGGGACCTGATGGTCGGCTCTATGTCGGTTCCGACCGGGGGACTATCACTATCTATACCTTCAACGACGACTACGCCGTTACCAACACGCAAGCCGTCAATACCGTTGCAGCCCTCGCAAACAAGTCGATCTTGGGATTGGCTTTCAATCCCCTGGATCTACCGAGCCCGGTAAAGCTTTACGTCGGTCATAGTGAACTTTTCGCAAACGGTGGCGGTCCATTCAGTGGAACTTCGAGCTATAACGGTCAGGTATCGGTCCTCACTGGGCCGAGTTTCAACGCGGCCCAGCCGCTCATTACCGGCCTTCCCGTGTCCAATCATGACCACGCCGTTAACGGAATGACTTTTGACAACAATGGCGATCTTCTACTCGCAAATGGTGGCAACACCAACGCTGGCATTCCCAGCGCTAACATGGGGACTTTGCCCGAATCCCCTCTCTCTGGTGCAATTCTAAAAGCGCCGTTCTCCAAAGGTAACTTCAACGGACGAATAAGTTATGTCGAAACCGCGACCGGTCGCGCCAATAACGATCAGGTTTTCGGCGACCGCGTTGATGTCACGCCCGGGGTAGATGTTTCAGTATACGTTCCCGGCCTTCGCAACGATTGGGACATTGTTTTGACCACATGCAACATCCTGTACGGATCAGACAATGGCGCCGATCCAACCTTTGGCTTCTCTTCTACTTCAGCCACTACTCAAGGTCCTGCGCCTGACGCCCCGGACGAGATCAACCACCTCGTTGAAGGTCACTATTATGGACATCCTAATCGCAACCGAGGCCGCTACGATACCCGGCAGAATGTCTATCATCTGCCCACCGATGCGGAAACGTTCTCCGCCTACAACGGCGCGCCCATGGGAACTATCCAGTCTTCAAGCAATGGGATAGAGGAGTATCGGGCGACGACGTTTGGCAGTCAGATGCGCGGGAACTTACTCGTCCAGAAATGGCAGGGTATACTCTATCGGGCAGTCCTGGCCGCGGACGGTAGGTCGGTGCAAAGTCTAACGACTTTGGCTAACCCGCTTGGTCTGGATGTCGTGGCTGGTCCTGGGGGGGCGATTCTCAGCATCGACTATTCACATAACAAGATCGTGGTGTTGAAACCGAACGATAGCGGCGCGGCGACCGGCATGGTGGCTTACGACATATTTCCATGGCGAGCACGGGCCGATGGTGCGGCGACGTTTACCATTGGCGGGGCTGGGTTTGGGTCCGCCGCTGCTACCACCGTTAAGATCGGCGGAGTGTCAGCCGCCGTCACGTCAGTTTCGCCTACTCGAATCAAGGGGATCATTCCAGCCAAGTCCGCGCCATCGGCTCAGCTCCTCGATGTTGTTGTGCAATCAGCTGGTCGAACGTCGACCATCTCGCAAGCCTTTCGCTACATGCAAGGCTCGAGCAAAGGCACCGGTCTCTGGACGAGCGGGCCAAATCTTCCCGCCGCCGTGGGGGAAGTAGCTGCCGGAGTCGTTAACGGCGTGCTCTATGTTGTAGGCGAAGATACTAATCTAACGATGGCTTACGATCTGAAAGCCGGCAGTTGGCGGAGCAACCTGGCGCAAAGACCTCGCCTCGGGAATCATCACGCGGCTGAAGTCATAAATGGGAAACTTTATCTCTTCGGCGGGTTTGGAGGAGGTTCGGAAGGGCAGGTTCAGATCTATAATCCTGCGACGAATAGCTGGACACTGGGAACGCCCGCGCCTTACGCCACCGGCTCGGCTTCTACTGCTTTGATCAATGGAAAAGTCTACATGGTCGGCGGTATCGTCGGGTCATCTACTGTCACCACCGCTGCAGTCTACAATCCTGCCACAGATACCTGGAGCTCGATCGCGTCCATGCCCGCCGGAGTAAATCATGCCGCCGCTTCCACCGATGGTCAGAAGCTTTACGTTTTTGGCGGTCGCGCTGGCGCCAACGTGCCCTCGATCGGATTTAACTACGTGCAGATTTATGATCCTGCTATTAACGCATGGACGACCAGCTTCCAGTCGGGGTCAACGATCCCGCCTTTGCCGCAGGCGCGTGGCGGAATGGGGAAAGCCGTCTTTTACGGGAACGAGTTCTATATTATGGGAGGGGAAACCACTTCTGCCGGTACTGGCCAGGTCGCAGGTAACGTCTACAACCGGGTCGACGTCTACAATCCAGTCAGCAAAACCTGGCGACTTGATGCGCCCATGCTCACTGCGCGTCATGGCATCTTTCCAGTGAGCGCGGATAACAAGATCTTTGTCGCGGGCGGCGGAGTGCAAGCTTCTCACTCTAGTTCGGCTGTGTTCGAAATCTTCTCGCGCTAGCGGCCTAATTCTGACGCCGGGAATTACACAGCCATCGTGCGAGGCGTTAGTAGCGCGATGGGCATATCGTTGGTGGAAGTAATACGCGCTCCCCTGGCAAGCGGGGCGCGAGTAATTCGAATCTCAGCGGGTGAAGGGAATCGAACCCTCGTGTCCAGCTTGGGAAGCTGGCGTTCTACCATTGAACTACACCCGCGATACCAGTTTGGAATTTCGAATGCCGTCTGCGATTTGCAAGCGCACCTAAAATTTTACTTTTACCAGTTACGCATCTGCTCTGGGAATGGGCAATCCGCGCAATCAGAAGCATCGCGCAGGCAGAAATCTTCGTAAATCTGCAGCAGCCCCTGCTGACCCGCAACCAGTCGCAGAAATTCGCGCTGGCGAGGATCATCCGCGAAAAGCCGGGCCGCCGCGATTCTGATAGACTGATTTGAGAGTTGCGCACTTAATTTACGATAATCGCTCCAGACGTCACGGCCATCAGCGATAGCGAGCGGGTAGATGATGTTGGCGAGAATCTCGGACACGCGTGAGTCGCCCACGAGCGCCATGGGCGCAGGGGCGCTTTCTGCCGTCAGGGTGTAGTGCGTGCTCCAAAAATCATGATGTAAACGTATCAGCAGCTTCTTTATCTCGCTGGCGGCACCGTGATTTGCGAGTGACGAGAACTTGTTCCAGCTCGAGATCAACGTAGCAAGGGCGCCGAGGCGACGATGGGGATGATTAAGTGGGCGCGCGCCGCTCATTTTCCAAAGCCTCGCCGGGAGCACAAGGCGGGCGAACTCATCGCGATAAATCCACCATTTATCCCAGAGCGAGCGCAGATACGTTCGCGTCGATTTCCTCAGCTCGACCATGTTCGGCGCGTCGAGGAATCCGGCGACGCCAAAAAGCAGCGCTTCTGCATCGTCGCGATTTTGCCGCAGGAACGCGAGTGGTAGCCGTTGCGCGAGGAGAGTGAACGGTAGTCTATTCTGTTTGTAGCCCAATGCTTCCGCAATCGCGTGAAACAAAGTTTCATCGCGTCCATGCGCTCCCTGTCGCTGTCGCAATCTTTCCGCTTTTCGCTGCAGGCGAAACTGCGCGGCTGCGTCGAGCACGCTCGTGACTTGCGCGTGGGTAAGATCGCGTAATGGCGCCACGCAGCGACCGGCATGCGCGAGGGCGACTTCGCCGCCGCTGCGCCCAAGAGTGGAAAGATCAACCTGCACTTGCGCAACGAGCCGATGCGAGCTGGTGCGGGTGAAGAACTCCGCGCTACTGCGCTGGAAGAAAACGTGTAAAATCGTGTTGTCGAAAGCGGTGTTGATGGAGTGACCGTGCCCCTCCCAATTGCGATCGAGCAAATCGAGCTCAATCGGTCCCCGCAGCACATCGGCTCTTCCGATACGCACGGCCGCGTCGTGAAAATCGGGACCGGCTTCGCGACTCCAAAAACCGAACTGCACAATCTCGACCGGCTCACCAGAGGTAGCGACAAAACTGCGTCCAAAATCCCCGGCGAACCAGCGCGCCTGCAGCTCCAATTCTCCCGGAATCTTCGGGACGGCGATGAGTGGTCGTTCGCCTACGCGCGAATGGGCGCGCATTTCCGCGTAACGCTTTGTCATGTCGCGCAAGCCGAGAAGCCTCCTTTGAAGAAGAGGCTCAGAGATTCCGTGACTTGGCTCGGAATAACAAGAAACTAGCGCGCAAGCGCCGGCGAAACTTCGTTGGCAACGCCGACGCTCCGCTGCAACGCCTCGACAATTTGCTCCACTTCGGTTGCGCGCGAGCGCGGAAAAATGAAACGATATTTGGGAGCGCGCGCATCTCGCGCGGTCAGTAGCAGATTATCGGAAAGAAATTTCGACTCGCGCGCAAATGCCAGTCCCTCGAAATCAATCGTTTCTGCAACAGCGCGTGCTCCCTTCTTGCCGACGAACGTGAGCTTGCGCGGTCCTTCATTGGTGGCGACGAGCGCGCCAAAAATATTTGGCGGGATCCGATGGCCGCCGCCGCTGACACAACGAACTGCCCACGCGATCGTCTCGCCCAGCGAATTCTGTTTGCTGAAAATGGGGGCCAGCTGCGATGGCAAATCAAGCGGCAGCTTTTCAATTATGCGGGCTCCCGCAGGCTCGTTCAGCTTCCGCCAGATGAGCCATAGTTTGACCTTCGCCGCCCGCAACATTTTGGGCGCAAAATAAAAGAAAGCCGCAAGCGCAGCTGCGATGACAGCAAGGGCAAGAAGAGGGTGATGATAAATCAGCACCAGACCGCCAATGACGGCAGCGTCTTCGCCAAGGCTAAGCCCGATATTGGAAAACGGTTCGGGCGACGTATTGGAAACAAGGCGGGTCGTCGCCTTGGCCGTGTGCGCGGCGAGAGCGGTGGTGCCGGCGAGGAGTGCGACGATAACAGTAAAGAGAGGGCTGGGGTGGCCGAGTACCTGGATGGCGAGAAGAACCGCGCCAATCGGACGAATGATCGTATGGACTGCGTCCCAAATCGAATCGATCCACGGAATTTTATCGGCGAAGAATTCGAGCGCAAAGAGAACACCGGAGATAACGAGGACGAGAGGATGTCCCAATACAGCGAGTGACTGATACTGCGTCCCGAGCGCAATCCAGTGATAATGAATGGCGAGTCCGGTGGCGAAAACGGTGAGATAGAGATTAAGGCCGGCGAGCGCAGCCAGCCCGAGCGCGACGCTGAGAAGATGCAGGCGCTCCATCAGTATATGTCATCCAAATTCTCAATGCTGTCATCCCGAGCCGCGCAGACGGCGCAGGGACCTCGCAAGGTTTGGCGTGACGCTCGTGAGGTCTTTGCGTTCACTCAGGATGACAGCGCACTTTGAAATGCGAACGGTGTTTGCGTTTGATGTACCGGCTTCCGCTTGCTAATTGCAGCCGTGCTCGACATCCGCCTCATCCGAGAAAAGCCGGACTTTGTGCGCGAGCGCCTCGCTACGCGTGGCGGTGGGGACGAAAAACACATCGACGAACTATTACGCATCGACGCTCTGCGTCGTAAGGATGAGACGGCATTGCAGGCTCTGAATGCGGAGCGGAAAAAGCTGAGCAAAGATATCGGCGGTCGGCGAAGCCGCGGTGAAGAATCGAGCGAGTTGGAAGACCGTGTCCGCCAGATCGGCGATGACATCGCGCTCTTAAACGAGCAGACGAGCGCGGCTGACGGCCAGCAGCGCGACCTTCTCCTCCAGATGCCCAACCTCCCGCACGTGCACGCGCCCGTCGGGAGGGATGCGAGCGCGAATCCCGTCGTGCGCGTGTGGGGCGACAAACCAGAGTTATCAAACCCGCTCGACCATGTTGCACTGGGCGTGAAACACAAGCTGTTCGATTTAGAACGGGCCGCCAAACTTAGCGGCAGCGGCTTCATCTGTTTCACGGGAGCGGGCGCGCGGTTGGAGCGCGCTCTCATCCAGTTCATGCTCGATGTGCACACGCGCGAGCATGGTTATCTGGAATTAAGTCCACCGTTTCTGGTCCGGCGTGATTGTATGATTGGCACCACGCAACTGCCGAAATTTGAGTCGGACATGTACGGTCTGGAAGGAAACGACATGTTTCTCGCCCCCACCGCCGAAGTGCCGGTGACGAATTTTCATCGCGAGGAAGTTCTACGTGCGGAAGAGCTGCCTAAAAAGTACGTTGCCTACACGCCGTGTTTTCGTCGTGAAGCGGGATCAGCCGGGCGGGAGACCCGCGGGATTATTCGCGTTCATCAATTTGACAAGGTCGAGCTGGTAAAAATGACTACGTCGGAGAGTTCCTACGGCGAACACGAAAGTCTGACTGCCGACGCGGAGAGAATCTTGCAACTGCTCGGGCTGCACTACCGCGTGATCGAGCTTTGCACGGGCGATCTCGGTTTCGGTTCGGCCAAAACTTACGATCTCGAAGTCTGGTCGCCGGGGCAGAACGCTTTTCTCGAAGTTTCGAGTTGCTCTAACTTCGAAGATTACCAGGCGCGCCGGATGAATTTGCGACACAAAGACGCCGATGGGAAAAATCGGTTCTGTCACACGTTAAACGGCTCTGGTCTGGCGCTGCCACGGTTGTTCGCTGCACTCATCGAGGCCGGACAAACCGTCGAAGGCACGATTCGCGTGCCGGAGATACTGCGGCCGTACTTCGGAGCAGTAGAGATCGGTTAAGAACCGCGCCCAAAGATTGCGCGACTGTCATGTCGAGCGGAGTCGAGACATCTCTAATTCTTTGTCCCGGACAAGAACTGGAGATTCTTCGACTTCGCTCAGAATGACAGGAAGACGGGCGCGACGCAGATTCCTTCAGCGCTGGCTAGCGCGAGGCCGCAATTGCTGACTCCTGACGCGGTTTTTCCATCGCGAAATTCTCTTGCGCGAATCCGTTTCCGTTTGCCTGGTCTGGGCGATTCTCTTGCGCGCCTTGCGCCGGCGTCATTTTCATTCCGACGAGCTTGCTCACGCCTCGCTCTTCCATTGTCACGCCGTAAAGCACATCGGCCTTGGCGATGGTGCGCTTGTTGTGCGTGATAATGATGAATTGGCTTTGGCTGACGAATCGCTCCAGCACGCGAATGAAGCGGTTGATGTTGGATTCATCGAGCGGCGCGTCCATTTCATCCAACACGCAAAACGGGCTTGGGCGCACCATGTAGATTGCAAACAAAAGCGCGACCGCCGTCATGGTGCGCTCGCCGCCGCTGAGCAGGGATACGCTTTGCAACTGTTTCCCCGGCGGCTTGGCGATGATTTCGATACCGCAGTTGAGCGCATCGTTTTCGTCCATCAGTTGCAGATCGGCGCGGCCGCCGCCGAAAAGTTCGCCGAACATTTCGCGAAAATTCACTCGGACCTGCGCGAATGTTTCCGCGAAAAGTTTTTGCGTGGTGGAATTAATCCGCGCGATGACGTCGAGCAACTCGCGCCGTGAATTCGTTAGATCGTTGTTCTGCGTGTCGAGAAAGCGATATCGCTCCTCCAGTTCATCATATTCCTGCACCGCGTCGAGATTGACCGGGCCCATGTTGTCGAGCTGCCGCGTGAGCTCTGCGATCAGCTTCTGCAAGTCTTCTTCCGTGGCGGTCGGCCCTTCACTCGTCGCTGACGCAGAGCCTGGGTCGGCGATTCCGGCTACAGAAGAAGTGCGCTTTAACTGTGCGCGCAGCACCTTTTCGTGCGCATAAACATCGGGCCCAAACTGGCGCAGATCGACCTGGTAGCGTTGCGTGACGTGCTCGAGCAAGTGCTCGATCTGCAATTGCAGCTGCGTCTGCCGCACGGAATGCGCGCCCCGTTTCTCCTGCAGTTCACTGAGAGAGTTCCGCGCAGCACGCAGTTGGGCCTCGTGCGCATTGATCGCATCGAGTTGCAGCCCTCGCTCCGTCACCAGCCGGTCGATTTCCTTTCCCTGGTCCCGGCCTTCATCGCCCTGCTGAGAAATCAATTGCTTCGCCTCTTCCGTTTCCGTGGCTTGGGCGGTTAGTCGTGCGTGATAGCTCACGATGTCGGCTTCGCGCGTCGCGATCAACTCCGTGAGCTCAGCCTGGCGCGCGAGCATGGGCGCGCGCTGCGCCAGAAGCGTCTCGTGCTTTTGCGCATGCGTGGCGCTAACGACGCGCGCCTCCGCCAGCTGGGAAGCGCTCTCTTCTTCACGTCGCACCGCCTCCTCGCGCTCGACTTCGAGTCGCGCCATCTCATTCGTTTGCGTCGCAATCGCTTTCTGCAACTGCGCGCGACCGTCACTAATCTCACCCAGACGCGCGTCAGCCATCGCGATCTGCCGCTCGAGTGTGGCATGCTCCGACTTTAAAATTTCGAGATCTCGTTGCGCTGTTGCGTGCTCGCGCTCGAGTTCGTTCATTCTCGAAACCGCAGCCGTTTGCGCCAGATGGGCCTCCTGATGCTGACGACGCGCCAAATCGAGCTCGGAATGGACCGAAGCGACCTGCGATTCCATCGCGTCGCGCTGATGCTCGAGATTAGCCGCGTCGTGTTTGACTGCCGACAGCTCTCGCGCCAGCGCGTCGATTCGGGTTTTGCGTTCAAGCAATGAGTCGCTGCGCAGCTTCCCGTTGCCGACAAACAGAATTCTCTCGCGCGAAATAAATTCGCCGCTTCGCGTCACAGCCGCGAGACCCGTTCGCGTCGCGCCGAGCGCGTCAGAGAGAGTATCGAACAAAGCAACGTGATGCAGAAGGCGCCGAACCAGCGGCGCGAGCGCTTCCGGCGCCTTCACTTTGTCAGCTGCCCACCCGATCGCGCCTGATGGTAGATCGTTGATCGGTGGGTCCGGGGCGTCGTCTGGAAGTGTGCCGAGAAGGAGCGCCGCCCGTCCGAGCTGCTGCGCGCGCAGCCATGCGATGATTTCTTCCGCACGTTTCGCATCATGCAAAATCAGCGCGTGGAGATTGCGACCAAGCGCCGCCTCGATGGCGGCGACCCATTCAGGCACGACATCGAGCTGCGCCGCGAATGCCCCGGCAATTTCGAACTGCGCGCTTTTGAGCAGCGCATGCGAGCCTTCAGCCAAACCTTCACCTTCTTCATTCAGTTGGCGCAAAACGTCATGGCGCGATTCTTTTTCGGCGAGAGTGCGATTAAGCGCCGTTATCTGTTTTTCCAGAGAAGCAGAAGCGTTTTGCCGCTCGCGCAGCTCATCCTCATGTTGTCGCAGTCGAGCGAAAAGTTGTTCCAAGGTCTGCTCCTCCGATTCCCTGGACGTGCGCGCATTTCGCACTTTCGCGTGCAACTGCTCGTGGCCTGCTCCAGCCCCCGTGATCTTTTGGGAGAGCGACTCCAGTTCGTGCGCGGTCGCTTCACGCCGCTCGCGCAACTCGCCCTCATCCGTAGTAAGAGCGGCCAGACGCAACTCGTCTTTTGACAGAGCAATTTGCCGGTCGCGCCATTGTTGCTCGGTTGCTTGCCGCGCTTTACGGCGCGCATTCGCCTCCGCACTCAGTTCCTCCAGCTGCGTCTTCCTTTGGGCAAGGAGGCGGCCCGTTTCGTCTACCAGAGCATTGGCCGATTCAATTTCCTGCTCGTGCTGACGCAGTTTCGTTTCCGCCGATTTAATCTCGCCCTCACTGCGTTGAATCAGCTCGGTTAATTCGATTCCGCGTTGCTCATTGAAAGCGATCCGGCTGCGATGCGACGCGATTTCGCTTTCCAGTTGCTGCAATTTGCCCCGAGCGCTCGTAATGCGCTGGTCGGCGGCATCGAGCTCGCTCCGCAAGTCCGCGACCTGCGTTTCACCAGCGCCAATCTCTTCGCGCGTCGCGCGTTCCGCTTCACTCACCCGCTCGATCTCGCTCCCGCATTCGTCCAGCTCGGCATCGAGCCCTTGCAACTTGCGATAGGAAAAATGGGTATCGAGCACCTGCAGATCGCTGTGCAAGACCTGGTAGCGCCGCGCTTTGCCCGCCTGTCGCTGAAGCGAGCTGATCTGCCGTTTCACTTCCTTGATGATGTCGCCGATGCGCAGAAGATTTGCTTCGGTTGCCTCGAGCTTGCGCAAGGCCTCTTTCTTTTGCGTTTTGTATTTGGTGATGCCGGCGGCTTCCTCGAAAACGCTGCGGCGATCTTCCGGGCGCGAGCTGAGAATGAGATCGATCTTGCCCTGCTCCATGATGGAGTAGGCGCTCCGGCCCACGCCGGTGTCGGCGAATAAGTTGTGAATGTCCTTTAGTCGGCAAACGGTTTTGTTGAGGAGATATTCCGAGTTGCCGTCCCGATAAAGGCGTCGGGTCACGCGCACATCGTGCCAATCGACTCCGAGCTCGCTCGCGCAATCGGTAAAGGTGAGCGAAACCTCGGAAAACCCGAGTGGTTTCCGCGAATCGGTGCCATTAAAAATGACATCGGCCATCTCGCCGCCGCGCAGCGATTTCGCCGACTGTTCGCCCAAAACCCAGCGGACGGCGTCGCAGACGTTGGATTTTCCGCACCCGTTTGGGCCGACAATCGCGGTGACGCCTTCATGAAAATTGAAAAGGGTCTTCTCGGCGAAAGATTTAAAACCGAAAAGCTCGAGTGACTGGAGATGCATGAAATTGCGGCTCAGCCGTTCTGGCCAATATAATCGGCTGAGACAGGAGGCAAGCCCATTCTATACAATTCGGCTGGTGCTCGGCCTATGCGACCACAATAGCTGGTGCAGTGGTCCGCTCGATCGCGATCGCGTCGATACCTTAAAATGTAGAAAACAGATGTTGTAGCTGCCACGGTCCTGGCAGCAAAGGTTCTCTTTGGCTACGACGCGTGAGATTAGTTCGCCGGGATCTTCGTTCGGATGAAATACAGCATCGACGCAACAGCAAGCACGGCGGCCGCCACTGCAAATTCCTTCAGCGTCGCGTGCGACAGGATCCAAAGAATGACGAGAATCGCAGCGACGGGGAAAATTCTAGCGCCGGGAATAGAAAACGGTACGCCATCGCCACGGACGTCCCGGCTCATCAACACCCATGCCGCGGCGCAACATAAAATATAAAGCAGCAGCACAGCGACGTTCGACATGACCGCGAGTCCTTCGAAACTTGAGGTGAGCGAAAACGCGAAGGCAACCACTGCGTAGCTGACGAGAGCGACATCGGGCGATCGATAACGCGGGTGCACGTGCGCAAACCAAGCCGGCAAGAGACCATCGCGGCCGAAGGCGAAGATGATGCGCGGCGAACTGAGAATGTCGCTCGTGACGAAACCGAACGCTGAAATCGTTGCGCCGGCGAGCAGAAGGAGGCGGCCGAAGTTGCCGAGAAAAGTGGCAGCGGCTCGCGCGAGCGGCGAAAGGGTGTTGGACGAAAGTTCAGCACCCAGCGTTCCCTGCGCGACTAGTTGGATGGAAACATATAGTAACGTGGTCGCGACCAAGGCGAGATAAACGGCACGCGGCACGGTGCGGCTGGGGTTTTTCACTTCGCCGCTGGGAATGAGCGCCACTTCCACGCCGACGAAAGCGAAGATCAAAAGCAGCACGCTGTCACCAAGCGCCTTGCTGCCGGGCCAGCCCGGCCATGTCATCGTCGCCGGTTTGATAAAAAAGAATCCTGCGAGGACGAAGACGAGGAGCGGAACAAGTTTGGCCAGGGTGACTGCGTTCACTGCTGCGCTACCGGCGCGCACGCCCGCGATGTTGATGACGACCAGCAGCGCGTAAACCGCGACTTTGATCGCGAGCCGCCCGACCGGGTTCGCGAGCATCGGCACGATGGCAGTAATGGAATCGGCGAACACGTTGGTTACGCCGGCGACGGCAAGTATGGCGGTGAGGAAGTAGAGGACACCGCCGAGAAACCCGACGAAACGACCAAAGGCGACTTCAACATAAGCGTAAAGACCGCCAGTTAATGAGACGCGGCTGCCCGCGATGGCGAAGCAGGTGACGAACAACACCATCGCGATGGCGCAAACGATGAACGCAAGTGGCGCTGCGGCGCCGAGATCTTTGGCGACGAGAGCGGGCAGGACGAAAATGCCAGCACCGATGGTGGCGTTAACGATGTTGGCTGCGAGGCCGGGAACGCCGATGGCGCGGACGAGTTGTTCGTCAGCGCGTCGCGGCGGTGTCTCGGTTTGCACGAGCGGCTATCGTGGCTGTTGCGCGAACAGAAAACAAGCGGCCGAATGATGCTCTCGCGATGTTACCGCGGGGAAGATGAACTTTGGGGCGACGGTTTCGGCGCGAGGTCGCTCTCGACTTTTCGCAACAACGGCGCCGCCGGTGAATCGGGCACAATGCGCAAAACCATGCGTGCGAGATCGGCGGCGCGTTTTGTTTTACCTGATCGCCCGAGGGCATCACATTCTTCCAACACGCAGCGCACGATGTCCTCGCGTTTGCTGTAGCCGGCGCGTGCTTCTTGAAGACCGGAGATTGCAGCGCTCAAGTCTTTGTCGCGCAATTCCATCAACCCCAGATCCTCCATCATCGGCGCGTTGTGAGTGCGGGCGGCGAACGCTCGCGCCTGTGCCCTAAAATCAGGCGCGTCGTTATTCTTCGAAGAAAACTCATGATATCCCCGCCAGCTTCCCAGGTTTTTCGCCGGAGAATTTTTTACCTCGACCTCTGTCCAATTAAAATAGGGCCGGTAAAGCGGATCGCCCACGGCCGTGCCCATCCACGATAAGACGCGTGACGACATGTAAATGCTTTCCGCAAACGTGAAGCCGTGCAGCAGGCGATCGTTCAGAATGTCGAGATGCGCCGTTAACTCCAGGTACGGTTCGTAGACATTGCCCACGCTCGCGGCCGCGCCCCGCGTCAGCACTGGCCCAGTCCAGCCGGCGTTCGGATCGCGCAATGTACTCGCGCTGTAGGAGTGGATATGCGCGGCGATCGCGCCCGGCACGAATTTGAAACCTGGCTGCGTGAACGGGCCGGCGATGTCGCTCGCATACCAACCGTAATAAAGCGCGCAATCGCTCATCGGATAACCGTCGGGGAAAATCGCCCCGGTATTCTCGTAAACGACGGGCACCCCGACCTTGTGCAGCTGCTCCACAATGGCGGACATCCAGTTGTCGCCGATTTGAAAACCAGCGCTCGTGTTGTGTGCGCCGTCGACGAAAGCGCGACCCCAGAGGCCATTTTTCTCCGCCTCGATCGCGTCCGTAATCATGCGACGCACAGTCGCGGCGTCAGGGGCGTCCAGCCGTGTCACCAGCAGGATTGGCATGTCGGCAAATTCCCGGATCGGTTTGTAGCTTTGAAAAAATCGATTGTTAAATGCGCCCGAAATTTGATGGCTGAAAAGCGCGAGCGCGCTCAACTCCGAATCAACGCACGCTTCGTTGCGACTTTCGACCGGACCGGGGCCAGGTTTGTCTTCGGGGTAGGACGCGGCGCCGCGAATCTTGAGGGGAATGCCTTTGATGAGCGCGACGAAATGAATGGCCAGCGCCTCGACGCGTTTTTCACCTTCGGTCGTTTCGCGTGTTTTCCACCAGGCGTGTTCGGAGAAGATCCGCCGCAGTGGTTCGGCGATGGTGGTGTCATAGTCTTCGCGCGAGATTTCTTCCTCCGTCGAACAATTCAAACCAACCAGGTGATCGCGTGGGATGCTGCGCTTTTCCGCGTAGAATTTCGCGAGTGCGACAGACTCTGGCTGAGCGCTGTTAAAGATGACGATGGTCTGGGGCGGCAGGGGCTCTTCCGCTTGCGCGTCCGTTGCGATCACGAACACGATCGCGAGCAGGAGTCGGTTCATCAAATACGAAGCTTCAATCCGTCGAAGGCGATGTGCGTGTGTTCGGGAAGCTGTGTTTCATACGATTGCGCCAGCTCGTGCGCGATGTGGGTGAAGTAGGTTTGGCGCGGCTGCACGGCGTGCGCGATTTCGAGCGATTGCGCGACTGACAGATGGGTCGGGTGCGGCTTCTCGCGCAAGGCGTCAATGATCAGACACTCGACCCCGGCGATCTTGCGCCTGATGTGTTCCGACACGGCACTGCAATCGCTCAGGTAAGCGACAAGGTTTCTTCCCGCGCGAGTGAACATGTAACCGTTCACTTCGGAATTGCCGTGCGGTACCGGCAGCGGAGTGATCAGCGTATTCCCCAGACGAAAGGGCCCGCAAACAACATGTGGCTCCGGCTTGAGATAACCTGGGAACGGGTTTGTGCCCTTGAAGGCGAAGAGGAACACGCGCTCCAGATCGGCCATCGTTTCGGCCGAGGCGTAAACGGGCATGGAACCGCGCTGCCAGGAAAAGCGGCGGAGATCGTCGAAGCCCATAATGTGATCGGTATGCGAGTGAGTGAAAACGACCGCATCGACGCGGCGAATGTTTTCGCGCAACGCCTGCGTGCGAAAGTCGGTCCCGGTATCGACGACGAAAGCGCATTCCGGCGTTTCGATGTAAATCGACGAGCGTAGTCGTTTGTCGCGCGGATCGGTCGAGCGGCAGACTGTGCAATCACAGCCGATCATGGGCACGCCCTGGGAAGTGCCGGTGCCGAGGAAGGTGAGAACCAGTTGAGAGTTGAGAGTTGAGTGTTGAGAGTCCAAAACTGGCGCTGCAATCTCTCAACTATCCACTCTCAACTCTCAACTACTTCCATGCTTCTCCAGTTGCTACGCATTAAAAACCTTGCCCTGGTGGAAGATCTCGAATGGGAACTCGCGCCGGGATTCACCGCCATCACCGGCGAAACGGGCGCGGGCAAGTCGATCATTATCGGCGCACTCCAGCTTTTGCTGGGTGAACGCGCGGACAAAACGCTCATCCGCACGGGCGCGGAAAGCTGCGCGGTGGAAGCGATTTTCAGCGGCAATGATTTGTCGGAATGGGACGCGCGCCTGGATGAAGCGGGCATCGAGCAGTGCGATGGGAATTTTATCCTGAGGCGTAGCCTGGCGATTTCGGGAGCGAACCGCCAGTTTGTCAACGGTTCGCCGACGACGCTGGCGAATCTGAAGCTATTCGGTGATGAATTGGTGGATCTGCATGGTCCGCACGATCACCAGTCGCTGCTTTCAATTGAACGGCAGCTCGACTTGCTCGATGCCTTTGCCGGCGCCGCCGATGGGCGCGAGAAATTCGGCGCGATTTTTCGCACACTACGCGCACTGGAGCAGGAATACGCGGCGCTGAACACGGCCGAAACGGCGCGCGAGCAGGAGCTCGATTTGCTGCGGCATCAAACTAACGAGATTGCATCAGCCAGTTTGTCCGTGGACGAGGAAGAGCAGATCGAAGCGCGTTATCAGCTTGCGAGCAACAGCCAGCGACTGATTGAGATCGCGTCAGCCGTGGCCAATAAGCTTTCTGAAGCAGACGAAGCGATTCTGTCGCAGCTTGGCGAAACGCAGAAACTCCTGCGCGAGCTGGAGAAACTTGATCCGGCGATGGCGAAGACGGCCGCCGTGCATGAAACCGTCGTGGTCGAACTCGCGGAAATCGCGCGCGACCTCGGTCGTTACGCGGAGAATCTCGATCTCGATCACGAGCAACTGGCCGAGCTCGAGCGACGGGTGACACTATTCGAGACGCTCAAGCGCAAATATGGCGGGAGCATCGCCGATGTGATCGCGTTCGGCGAGCGCGCGGCGGAACGGATGCGCAAGATCGAAGGGCGCGATGAAGAGTTGCAACGGCTCGCCTGCGAACTCGAGACAGCGCGCGCGGAGTTGACGAAGACCGGTCAGACTTTGCGGAAGTTGCGCGCAAAAGCGGCGCCGAAGCTGTCGGAAACGGTGCGAAAGAACTTGCGCGATCTTGGTTTCAAACAGGCGCAGTTCGAGGCGAAATTGAGCGAAGCCCACATTGCTCGGGCGAGTGGGCTCGATTCGGTCGAGCTCTTGTTTTCGCCCAATCCGGGAGAACCATTGAAGCCGTTGCGCGCGATCGCATCGAGCGGCGAAATCTCTCGGCTGATGCTTGCGATCAAATCGGCCTTAGCCGCGCAGGACGCAGTGCCGTTGCTGGTCTTCGATGAGATCGACGCGAATGTCGGCGGCGAAATTGCGCACGCCGTGGGCGCGCGGATGCGTGAACTGGCAGCACAGCATCAGGTTTTGTGCATCACCCATCTGCCTCAAGTCGCCGCCGCAGCCACTTCGCATTTCGTCGTGACGAAGGAAGTGAAAGGCGGACGAACATTTTCGCAGTTGCGCGAAGTGAGCGGCAAAACTCGACGCGAGGAAATTGCGCGCATGCTCGGCGGGCGCGGCGATGAAGCGATGAAACTCGCGTCGGCTTTACTGCGCGAAAAATAATCAAATGTGGATGGCGCGACTTTATCCCGGGGACACAAGGCTGCCGACGAGGGAGCGATTGCAACGGCTGTCATCCCGAGCAACGCGAGGGACCTCACAACCGGTATCGAGCGTTTGAGAGGTCCTTCGCTTCGCTTGGGATGACGCATCGCTCGCATGAGTGAACGCGCTAAATCCTCTGACACGCTCTCCTACCTTCCGCGTAGGCTTTCTCTTTTGGTTAAAACTGGGCTTCATCTCCTTCGGCGGACCGGCCGGGCAGATCGCCATCACGGGATTACGCCGGTTGTTGCGAGCGCACCCATTCGTTGGCGAAGCGGGCGACCTGGCGCGCGTTTTGTAGCTGAAGCTTTTCTTTGATGTGGGCGCGGTGTGCTTCCACCGTTTTCGCGCTCAGGTGCAAGCGTCTCGCGATCTCGCGCACTTCCTCGCCTTCACCGAGTAATTGTAGCACTTCCAGTTCGCGGTCGCTCAGTTTTTCCACCGGCGAAAGCGTATCTCCGCTGCCGTGCAGATGCGCCAGAACCATGCGCTTGGACATGTTCGGGCTGATAAAAATCTCACCACGCAACACCATCCGGACGGCACTGATGAAGTTGTCAAGAGCCTCGCGTTTCATGACGTAACCGCGCGCACCCGCCCGCAACGCGCGCTCGGCGAAAAGTGTTTCATCATGCATCGACAAAACCAGAACGGGTAGCTTTGGTTTTTCCGCTTTGATGTATTTGGTCAGCTCGATTCCATTGTTGCTTCCCTCCAAGCCGATGTCGACTACCGCGAGATCGAACTTGTATTTGCGAATCGCCTCCAGCGCGTCGTTGGAAGTGCTCGCCTCCGCCCGCACCTCCAGGTCGGGTTCATCCTCGAGCAGTTGCACGACGCCACGGCGAAAAAGCGGATGATCGTCCACGACCAATACGGCCCTTTTTTTTATCGGCGCGATGGCTGGGGGTGGAGCTTTGGCGGTGGCTGGCATGAAGGAGAAGCGCTTGACCGCAACTCTCCCTAAACAATCGTGCGTGACGGTCTTAGAAGATGCTTGGTAGCGATGGTGTTGCCGTCTGCTTGGCGGCAGTAGCGCCGACGAATTGTGGCCTCGGGAGCGCGGGCTTTCAGTCAGGCTGGGATTCAGGGTTTCACCGCCACCCGGCACGTCACAGTCGTACCGCGCCCGCGACTAGACTCCACTGCGAGCGTGCCACCCGCGGCGCGCGCGCGATATTGCATAATGTGCGTTCCCAATCCGCTCCCTCGTCGACTTTTCCCTTCGCCGTCATCGCTCACCGACAACACAATTGCCCCGTGCGTCCGCTCCAGGCTGATGACGATTTCATTCGCCTTGGCGTGCTTGACTGAATTCGTCACTGCCTCTTGCGCGATGCGGTAAAGATTCACCGCCACATTTTCCTCCAGCCGCAGAGAGCGCGGACAATCGCACCGGCAAATAACGCTCTCCGTCGTGCGCGAACAAAGCTCGCGCAGAGCGGACGGCAGCCCGGCCGAGCCGAGCTCGAACGGATGCAGCCCTCGCGCCAGATCGCGCGCATATCCCGCGTTGGCATTCACCGTCGCGGCCGCTTCAGCCAATGAGTCGGAAGCGGCCTTATTTTGCAGAGCGATGGATTTCGCGCGCGACTTCAGCAGGAACGCCGTCGCCGTCAGTTCCTGACAAAGGCTGTCGTGCAAATCCTGTCCGATGCGTGCCCGTTCCCGCTCAGTAATGCTTAGGATTTCCCGCTCCAGCATCTCGCGCCGTTTCGCCTCCAGTTGAAGCAGACGATTTTTCGCGCGTAGTTCAGCGGTGCGTTCCTGCACCCGCCGCTCCAACTGTTCGTGAGCACGGTGCAACTCTTCTTCGGCGCCGCGTTGTTCGGTCGCGTCACGTGCGATCTTGGCAAAACCGCGCAGCGCCCCGCTCCTTTCATCATCCAACCGGCGCATCACCCCATCGACCCAAATACGCGATCCATCCTTTCGCATGTGCCAGCGCTTGTCCGGTGCTGTTCCATCGCGCAGCGCAATTTCAATCTCGGTCTCTTCCCGTTCAATGGCGCGATCTTCTGGGGTGAAAACCAGCTCGCCGCTTTGCCCGACCACTTCCTCCGCGCTCCAGCCGAACACGCGTTCCGCTCCCTTGCTCCAGTAAGTAATCTCGTTGCTCGTATCGAGCAGGAACATGGCGTACTCCTTCGCTCCCTCCACCAGCAAGCGGAACCGTTCCTCCGTTACCCCCAGTGCCTCCGTCCGATTCTTGTCTTCCGTGACATCCTGGGCCACGCCCGCCACGCGCGTGATTTGTCCGTTCTCATCGCGGATGGCAAACCCGGTGTCGCGAATCCACCGTACCGCTTTGTCACCGGGACGAACAATCCGGTACTCGACCGTCTGACTCTTACCAGAGAGCAGGTCCGGCAGATTGTTTTTTACGCGCTCGCGATCGGCGGGATGGACCAGGTGTTCCCAGCGACTGCTATCGTTTTGAATTAGTTCGCGAGCTTCGCCCCATATCTTCTCATGGGCTGGGTTCAAATATTCCACCCGCTGCGTTTTAGCATCCATGATCCAGAAAACGTCGGTCGAGTTTTCGGCGAACTGGCGGAAACGCTCTTCACTTTCGCTTAATGCCTGCGCGGCTTTCTTGCGCTCGGTGACATCGCGCGTCGAGCCGACCACATTTTCCACTGTGCCAGCTGCGCCGACGAACGGCTGGAAGATGTACTCATAATATCCGGTCTCACCGGCGGGACTGGTGAAGGGCGTTTCGTCTCGCACGATCTGTTTCGTCTCCAAGACCTCGCGGATTTGCCGTTGCAGTTTCTCGGCCAGCTCCGGCGGATAATTGAGGTCGAAGAAGTTCTTTCCCACCATCGATTCCGGCGTCCGCTGCAGCAGGCGCGCCAGCGGTCGATTGGCGAAAATGAAACGGCCCTCCTTGTCGAAAATATAAACAAAATCGGCAATGAAAGAGAGCGTCATTTCGAAGATACGCGCCTGACGCTCCAAATCGGCAGTCGCCTGCGCGCCTGTGCCCTTAGTCGCCGCGTTCAATTGCGCAGCTGGTGAATCATTCCCCCGGGGCATGTGATTTATCGTAAAAGTCAGGCACGGCCAGCTTGTGACGAAATGCCTCTCCATTCCATCGGAGGAGAATCATCGAATCTCCCCAATATGATTCGCTCTTCAAAGCGCGGTCAGCCGCGTCCAGAACAACATCCTGCTCCGTGTTGCGATCCTATGTAGCGCACTCAGCAGAAAAACTCTCGTGAACGCTCGTTTAGGCCACTAACCGGGACGGCGAAAAGATGATTCCGTTGGCGCGGCGATTGGGATGTTTATCGCTGAATCGCGCTGGACAGCGCTGCCAGCTATCTTTCCGAATATTTCATTCGAGGAACAGGAGCAGAGGGGCGATGCTTGGTAATGACACCGCCGCACTCACTCATCCAAGTTAGATTCGATCGCAGCAACGGCTGGAAAGCCGACGAAGGAGACGGCGCCTGCTCCTACTTTTCTACAAAACAGAACGCGGTCGATTATGGAATCCAACGCATTGCCTATCACCGCGGCGAACTTCGAGTCTTTGGCCAGGCGGGCGAGTTGGAGCGCACGGTAGCTTTCAACGAACCGAATTAGCAACTGCCGCGTGCGGTGCGACGACAAGGCGGCGACTGACGCCCTTCGGGAGGACTCATAACACGGCCAATTCGTAGGACAGCGATTTAGCCACAGTAAATCACTGAGCTACACGCCCTCCGGCTCATCGAGAGCGGTCTTCGACTAGCTCAAAGTTTCGACGCTGAATCCCGTGGGTGATCAGGAGTACGCTCCGGCGGTTTGCCCGGTTGATTCGGGCCGCCCACGCCCTCTTTGGGATCGTTCACATTTCCCGTATCTCCTCCCCGCTTGGACATGCTGTGCTGCGGCTTGTCGCCGGATTCGCTACCAGAATGCTTTTCTCGCGGCTGGGTCTGTCCCGCGAGCTGCTTCGTTTTCTGCTTGCGGGCATTGTCAGTTAGCTCGTCGATAGGGGTAGAGGCAGAGCTGCTTGACCCCTGCTTTTCCATGTTTGGGTGTTGTTCGCCTTCCTTATCCATACTAAGGAAACGTCTTTCCCCACCCTTCGAGATGCCTTTGTTTCGGTTATGGGAAACAATTCCAAGCCACGCAGCGGAGCATAAGCGATAGACAGGTATGGAACTCGAAACTTTAAAAGACCTTTACCTTCACGAACTGCAAGATCTCTATAGCGCAGAGACCCAGTTGGTCGAAGCGCTCCCCAAGATGGAAGAGGCGGCCACGAGCCGGAACTTATCACAAGCCTTTCATATGCATCTCACCGAAACGAACGGACACGTCGAAAGACTAGAGCGCATACTAAAAAGCCACGATGCATCGACCAGCGGAGCCAAGTGCAAGGGCATGGAAGGTCTAATTGAGGAAGGCGATGAGATCGCCAAGATCGAGGGGAGCGACGAAGTGCGCGACGCCGGTCTCATCGGAGCCGCGCAGCGGGTGGAGCATTATGAGATAGCAGGTTACGGCGCAGCCCGTTCACACGCGGAAATGTTAGGCGACACCGAGGGAGCCGAGGCGCTGCAAATGACGCTCGACGAAGAAGGCGCCGCCAATAAAAAACTCACCGAGCTGGCAAAAACGGTCATCAACTCCGCCGCCCACAAAAGCCCGGTACCGGCGATGTAAGGGGACGTCGGGCACTACGCTCGTACCTTTAGCGCATGCACATCATCGGCGTAATCCCGCTCTTTGGCATTCAGGGCAAACTCGATAAAGACTTCGTGAGGGCGGCTGCGATTTGTGCATCCAGCGGCTAGGTCAGCCGCGTTCCTGGCCGAACTTAAACAAGAATCTAATGAGAGCACTCGTCTGGCATGGCAAAGGAGATATTCGCTGCGACACCGTTCCCGACCCGCAAATCGAGAACCCGGGCGACATGATTGTCAAAATCACCACCACTGCCATCTGCGGTTCGGACTTACATTTGCTGGACGGCTACATGCCGATGATGGAAGAAGGCGATATCCTCGGCCACGAGCCGATGGGCAGGGTTGTCGAGGTCGGGCGCGATGTGAAAACAAAGAAAGTCGGCGACCGTGTGGTCGTTCCGTTCACGATTGCCTGCGGGACCTGTTTCTTTTGCAAAAAAGAACTTTATTCCTGCTGCGACACCACGAATCGCGACGCCGAGAAAGCGGCCAAGGCGATGGGCCACGCGCCGGCCGGTTTATTCGGCTATTCACACCTCACCGGGCATTATCCCGGCGGCCAGGCGGAATTTCTGCGCGTGCCTCATGCCGATGTCAGCCCGCTTAAGATTGAGAACGATTCGTTAACCGATGAGCAGGTGCTCTTTCTCTCCGATATCTTCCCCACCGGTTACATGGCGGCGGAAAATGCCGGGATCGAGGAGGGCGACACCGTGGCCGTGTGGGGCTGCGGCCCGGTGGGCCAATTCACCATTCAAAGCGCGTGGATGCTTGGCGCAGGGCGCGTCATCGCGATTGATCGAGTGCCGGAGCGGCTGGAAATGGCGGAGAACCAAGGTAAAGCCGAAGTCGTCAATTTCGAAAAAGTTGAAGGCGGTGTTTACGATCGCTTGCAGGAAATGACGAAAGGGCGCGGGCCCGATCGTTGCATCGACGCCGTCGGCGCGGAAGCGCATGGCGCTGGAAGCTTCGATGCCGTCCTCGACAAAGCGAAGGCGGCCGTCTTTCTCGGGACCGATCGCGCTCACGTCTTACGGGAAGCGATCATGTGCTGCCGAAAAGGCGGCACAGTTTCCATCCCCGGCGTCTATGTGGGATTCCTCGATAAAATCCCGATGGGCGCGGCGATGAATAAAGGCCTGACAATGAAAATGGGCCAGACCCACATGAAGCGTTACACGCAGCCGCTCCTGGATAAGATCGAGGCCGGCGAGATAGACCCTTCATTGATCATCACCCATAACCGACCGCTCGAGGAAGGACCCGAACTCTACAAGACCTTTCGCGATAAGAAGGATGGTTGCATCAAGGTCGTCCTGAAGCCGTAGACGCGGGAAATAGGCAAGCTGCGCTTACTTCACCCAGCCGTGGAGAACGCCGCCGATGATTGCGCCGCCGACTCCCCAACGATAAGAATCGGCGTAAGCCTTCGACATCGGCAACATCATCGCAACCAAGACCGCGCCGAAGATTGATGCCGCTAATCAGGCCTTGGACAACCTTCGGCACACCTCCATAAATTCGGTTACCCGCCCTCAAGTTCTAAATCATCCGCGGCCGCCATCGAAGGTTCCGCTTTCACTTTGTTCGAGTAGGCTTGGTAATTAACCTGTTCTACGGCAATTTGGGTGCATGGCCAGCAACCAGAGGTGAAGAGAAGAAAAAGTGATTTGCATGGGAGTGTCCCCTGGTAAGCGCGAGACGCGCCGACATCCCGCTTTTTGCGAAAATCAAGTTCTCCCGATTGGGGGCAAAACACAGAACAAAGTAGCTGGACTCAAATTGGAAACGGCCGCCGGCTGTTACGCCGGCGGCCGCCACGCCGAAATCGAAGCTATCTGCCTCGAGCCTGCCTACAGCGCACGGATATTGATACTCGTTTTCGCGAGCTCACTGAGCTTCCGATCTGTGACGCTTTCTTCCTCGAGTGTCTTTTGTAAAAGCTTGGCGGCCTTATTATCACCGATGAGCTCCGCGTAAGTGCGAGCGGTGCCGTAGCCGGCTATTTCGTAGTGCTCGACCCGCTGTGCGGCGGAAATGAGGCCTGCGTCGCGCACTTCGTCTTCAGCATCTTCCTTGATCATCTCGGCACCTTCCTCGATGACGCCTTCCATTCCTTTGCATTTAGGGCCGCGTGTCGTCTCATCATGGCTCTTGAGAATCTGTTCTAGCCGATTTGCGTGTTCTTTGGTCTGCTCGAGATGCTCTTCGAAGCCAGCGGCCAGTTCTTCGTTGGCGGCCGCTTTAGCCATTTTGGGCAAGGCCTTGATGATCTGGTTCTCCGCGCTGTAGAGGTCTTTAAGTTCGTAAATGTAGAGGTCTTTCAAAGATTCTAGTTCCATATACTTGCCATTCGCGACTCCCCGGTTGGCTGGCCGGGCAAATCCGCGCCGATCGGAGCTTGCCGGGGCCGCCCGCCAAAGGAGCGCTGCTAAGCCACCCTGTTGCTTACGCCGCCGGGTTTGAACGCCGGTCGTCGGCGGTTGCTGCGGTACTTTTCGGTGAGATCCGTTACTGAGATATAAGCGGATTCCGCGGCGGGGCGCGTTATATGAACATGACTACTCAATCCAAACGCTTAAGCTTGATTGCGGGCCTGTGTCTCGTCACGGTGTTTTCACCCGCCACACTTCCTGCCCAAACTACTCCGGGCACAGCCACAACCACCGCTTCGTCTCCTGCTGACACGACTCTGCGCAATGACACAACTATGCGCACAGACGCCGATGAACCGCACCACCATCACAACTATGGCTGGATTGGATTGCTCGGCTTACTTGGTCTGGCTGGTCTTATGCGCAAAAACCGGGACGACCGTGTGGTGGTAGATAGAACCGACACACGTCGCACAGACGTGTAATTGCGGAAGCGACATTGGTAACTCGGCAGCGTCGCTCACCTCCACAAGGCGCGTCGTACAAACTCAACAAAGAGCTTTGGGGGGTGCCGTAGGCTTTCGGTATCTTCGCCCAAAGCATTTGCGCAGTTCCCCCATCGCCGGTTTCGCCTCGCGACCTGCCTTCGCCGCCGAAAGCCCCCATCTAGTCCGTCGGCCAGCGGGGACTTAATAAAAGATTTAAATTTTAACGACCCATCGGGCTCTGAGGAGCGATTTTCTGTGCATCCTAATGTAAACGGCGCTTTCAGGTTGCCGTTCGATTCTGATCGCGCAGCTCCACATGAAGATTTACATCGGCGGATTGTACTCAGGCACCAGTCCTCAGCCTGGAATCGGGCTTTCGCGATCTCTGCGCACGGCATATCCTGGGGCCTATCTTATCGGCGTAGAATACTCAAATCGAAGCTCGGGTATTCACTGGCCCGGGTTTGACGATATTTGGCTACAGCGACCTTGGGAAGAGTTGGACCTATCGACCTACGCTCGCTCGATTACAGCTCTGCTAGACGACGGCGCGCTTTGGATTCCCGGCACAGACCTGGAGGCACTCTGGCTGGCGTCGGTGTTCCCGTCTGGACACCCGAGCCTCCTGAGTCCACCACATGTCGCCTTAAATCGGACTAGCAAACCGGAGGTTGCCGCCCATGTGGGGCTTCCGGTCGATATCCCGCCTTACATTTCGACGGACGAACCAGATTGGGACTTGCACGCTTTCTGCCGAAAGCACAACTGGCGCGTCTGGTTAAAAGGGCCCTACTACGAAGCATATCGGGTTCAGTCGTGGGATTCGTTAGAGCGGGTGAGGGCTGGTCTCTCCAGACTCTGGCATACGCAGCGACTATTCATCCAATCCCATGTCTCGGGTTATGAAGAGTCTGTGATGCTTTGCGCATATAATGGTGAGCTTCTCGACGCGGTGAGTATGCGAAAACGAGAGCTTACGGAAGAAGGTAAAACTTGGGCGGGCGATGTCACTCCGCTCACGGATGATTTTGCAGCGCCTCTTCGCGAAATCATTCGAGCTTTGAATTGGACCGGGGGTGCCGAATTGGAAATGGTCCGAGATTCGCAGGGGAAACGTTGGTTACTCGAGTGGAATCCTCGCTTTCCTGCCTGGATGCACGGCGCGACCCTCGCTGGTTTTAACTTGCCCGCACTTCTAGTCGAAAGCGCGACAGGGATACCTGCTGAAATTACGAAGGTCACGTCCGAGGAATTTACAAGGGTCGTTCTCGAGATCCCTTTGCGTGACGGATATCCTCTTCCGCCGTTGCCGGAGCCATATTCGGGGAGCTTCGGTCATTCGCTGAAGCACCCATCCGGAATGCCAACTCTAGCCGGGCGACTTCACACGCTAGATCAGGAGATGAACCAAAGGCAGTCGCCCTCTCTCGGTAGGCCCAGCCAGAAGGGCACGTCGGCGAACGGGCGCGGGAACCTTGTTCCGACATCCTTCCTGAATGATTTGTCTACTCAGGATCTGAACAATCTCGACACGCCCTCCTTTGTCTTTCTAGAAAGCACGGCAGCGCTTCTCTTTGAAAAGGCCTCGGCGTTCGCCGCGGCCGTGACAACTTCCGAACAGCAGATTCTCAACGCTTACAGTATTAAGACGAATCCTGACGCTCGACTCCTGAAGCTTGCGCTGAAGGCTGGCTTCCTGGCGGAGGCGATCAGTTTGCTCGAGGTGCAGAAGGCAATTGAAATCGGATGGAGACCCGAAAATATTATCCTGAACGGTCCTGGTAAGTGGTGGCCCCAGGGACTTTTGCCTGACGCTTCTTTACACGCGATTTTCTGCGATTCCATGGCTGACCTGACACGAGTGACGACGGCGGCAGAAGACGGGAGATTGCATGCGAAGGTATTCGGCGTTCGTCTTCGCCTGCCCACCTCGTCGCGTTTTGGTATTTCTATTGAGGGACCGGATGGACTTCACGCGCTCGTTGACTCAATCGCCAAGTTTCCCAAGGACTCGTTGTTTGGCGTCCATTTTCACATGGCGAGTAGTAGTGTCGGAGTCGGCCAATGGTGGCATTTATATGAGTCAATGCTCAGATGGAGCAGTTCCTTGGAGCGGCTGTCGGGCCGCCGGATAGACGTTCTGGACATCGGGGGCGGGTGGTTTCCCGACGATTGGGATTCGGTCCGTGAGCCCGAATTCATGGAAGCTCTTAAGCGCGCCAAGCCATTCCTTCCAAACGTAAGCGAGGTTATCTCCGAACCGGGCAAAGCTATGGCACAGCCTTCGATGGCACTGGCGATGCGCGTTCTTGAGGTCCAGAAAATGACCGACGCCCCCACGGAGGCGGTGGTCGACGGGTCAATTGCGGAGCTGCCGATGTATTTCTTCTATCCTCATCGCATCCTTCATCACAATTCTCAGACTGGCGATCTTAAACCTATTCGGCGCGGCACGACGCGCTTAATGGGTCGACTTTGTATGGAGCATGACGAGGTAGCCTCGGGCGTAGAGCTACCGGAAGGTACTCGAGCGGGCGATATGCTTATTTTCTGCGACGCGGGTGGTTACGATCGAAGCATGTCGTATTTGTTCGGCCGAGGATAAGTTATGGTTGTTGGTTTCGAAGGAAATACGTCGGACGCGGCCGCGAGCATCGCCTACTGGGAGGGCTTTCCCGTTTCTACTATCTCGGATCACGGCGAGCAGTGCTGCCGTATCGCACGGGAATGGTTTATCGGCACCGATTTCTCTCAGCTTGGTACTGGCGACCTTCGGAGCGGCCCACGTTGGCTTCGAAAGAAATTCAAGTGGGGGCCTTCGAGATGGCCTCTTTACTGGTGCGAAGCCGGAAAGGAAAAAACTCTCGATTGCGGTGCGCTGGCGGCTTTGTCGCATCAACTCCTTCTGGGGCGCGGAGTGTCCAGCTACCCCGCGCAATTGATCCTTAAGTTTAATGACGTGTCAGCGAGCCACTGGAAGGCCACGTGGCGCGAGGCCGGCAGCTCGTCCGCTTGGATTCACGATGGGATGATCTATCATGAGGGTTGTGCGGTCGAAGAGGAGTCCGGCGGGATCAAAATATGGGATGCGACTGCGACTTGGTGGATTAATCCAAAACAGTTTCACGGTTACGCCGGCCTTCTCGCTCTTCGGCTATACGCGCCGAGTCCGACTACTTTTACGTGGGGCGAGGAACGGTTCGCCGCGAATACCTGGCACACGCTAAAGCTTCACCGTTGTACCTCCGCTCTACCAAGGGCTCGACGCGAGGAGGAGTTGCCGGTGCCCACCGCGGCAGGCAACGCACTTGAGAACACCATGATGATCAATGAACACGGCTCCTACTGAATCCGTTGACCGCCGAATAAGATACCCGTCCTATAAGTCGATGGATGAATTCCTCGATGTGGAGTGGCTTAAGTCCTTGGACAGCTACGTCACCGAGCGCATCGAGAAACGCCTATCGGGACAAAAGGACTATCAGTTCTATACCGGGCCCTTCCGTCTCGACGGCCGGGAGGCGGAGCATCCGGGCTCCAAGATGATCTACCTGTCGCAATCCACTGTGCCCGACGATTATTACAACCTTGATAAGCCCGAGTTATGGGAGCCCGCCGAGGGGGCGATGGAGTTTTCAGATTTGATGGACTTTATAAAAACCCTTCCGTTTCAAGCGACAGCTCGCATGCTTATCATGTACGATCCGGAAGGGCGCGCGGTGACCGCGCACCGAGATCACGTCAGCTACGATCTCTGTCATGAATTTATCTGGTTTCGAACGAATCTTCGAAAACCTTTTTACATGTTGAATGAGGGCACAGGGGAAAAGCAATATGTTGAATCCTATAGCGCATGGTTTGATAGCGTGAATCAATTTCACGGCGGGGACCCGAGAGACGGACTCGCTTTCAGCATCCGTGTTGATGGACGGTTCACCGACGAGTTTAAGCGTCTCATTCCTACGCCTGATTTTAATTTAGCTTCCACTCCGTCCCTATGGGCGTGCTTTAACGGGTAGCTTCCGTACAACGAGGCGCACGGTTGAGAATCAACGTACGCCTTTTGCTTTAGGGGCTGCCCTTCTCGCCAGCTAGCGCTTTACCCAATTCCCGCCTACGGCTGAAGTCGGCGTTGGCACCGCCTGGTCATCCATTGGGTTCCTGAAATTAATCAATGGTTTCCCGGGAGGAGGCGCGGTTGTATCGGCATGATTAGTCAAGACAAACGAAAGTTCGGGTCATCCAAACCTGCTGCCGACCGGTTGGCTTAAAAGATTCGCAACTAAACATCTCCAGCGAGACTCGCCCACACCTTATGGGACGACGCTCGGATCCTTACGTGCCCCTCCACAAGTTTATGATGGCTCTTCTATCACCTCATAGCCAATGGGCTTGAATTTGTAGTTATTCGACATTTCGGCCGAACAGGCAGTCAGGCCAACGACTAAATCCATCTCCGCCCGCAAGGTAATGCTGTCACCAGCGCGCGAACGGGGCGGAAGGATGGCGATTTCGCCGCTACTCTTGATTTCGACGTTCATAAAAAGATTAAACGTAGTCGGGATACGATCAGGCGGGATCCCGAACGGCCCCAGGTTCGTCTGCAAATTTTCGAAACAACTGGGATGATAATCATCGGTGCCGTAGATGATCTGAAAGGTTTCGCGACTACACGGCGTGAGCAAAAAGTCGTGCCGGCCTACATCGTCTTGAACGATAGTAAACATCGGTTGGCTCCGGTTAGAATAAAGAATGTGGTTGGTGGTAAGATAAACCGTGTTTGCGTAATCGATCGTACGTCCGGAAGAGAGCCATTCTTCCCGCTCATCTCGATTAAACGCGGTCAGGTCGGCAACTTGTTCGCCTCTCAGATCGATCACGCGCAAGAGGCGACCCTTACTTAACTCAAAGGCGGTGCCGGTTCGCGGCTTTAGTTCTTTCACCGACGTTCAATGCCCAAATGGACAACCAGATTTGCCCTTGGCTGCGTCGGATGGTCGAAAAGGAGCGCGCCAATTGTCATCGACGGCGCGGCCGGAATATTGGCGCGCCTCGGACTGTTCGCCGAAGTCGCTGAGCATAGGATTAACGTTACCCTGCACGGCACAGTCGCGGCTGCGAATCGCTTCTTGCATGCGTCTCCATTTACCATCATGCCGCAATCGTTCGAATTGCTCATGCGGATTAAAAATCAGGGTAGGGCACGAAAACCGACGTGCGCGGCGCGAGCTACCGGCGTGCAGCCCGACGACATACAAGGCTTTTCCGGCGAAGCTAAAGGAGAACCGCGGATTGGCCGGGTCAGAAGCGACCGAAGGATCCCACGTGTGCCCTTGCGCATCTATTTCATGCAGTTGACGCAACTGCGACCAGAGAAGCTCCTCGAAATCTTTTTCACCCAAGTGCCGTGGTTCTCGGAAAATCGCCACATAGGTGGCATAAGTGTTACGGAGCGCACTCTCCGAATGGACGAAAGCGCCCAAGTGCTGAGCCAGGAATTTCGTCGATTGTTCAGAAGCCAACTGGTCATAGACCGAAATAACCTGCGCGCCAGCATTGAAGGCGGCCTTGGCTCCCACACAGGGAAAGGCTGGGCTTTGCACCGAGGCGGCGAAAGCTGCTTTAAGAGCACATTCCTCGGAGATTTCCTTTGCGCTATCAACTCTTGATTGCACTCTCACACAAAGAACGCATGCGGGGGCCTCGGCAGCCGCACTGGCTCAGTCGAGCGGACTTTAGCGCCCTAGCGGCCGACTAAAAACCGACAGAATAGGTCGTGACATGCGATCTCTATGAATGGTTCGTTCTCAGCTTTGCACCTACCTACTGCCCTTCCGGCGAACGATTTTCCGGGGGGGGGAAGTTGCCGAGCTCTCCAGATATTTTGAAACGCTCGCCCTCGCTGGCTGCGAAGTGCTCGTCGTGGACGGTTCCTCCCCTGCGATCTTTGCTCAACACGCGCAGGTCTTCGGTCGGGGTTGCCGGCATGTACGCGTTGATCGGCGGTTCGGCTATTTGAATGACAAGGTCAATGGCATCCACACTGGTATCGAACTGGCGTCTTTGGAGAAGATTGTTCTCGCCGACGATGACATTCGTTACACCGCTGGCGACTTGAAAGAGATGGCACTGCTGCTCGACGCGAATGAAATGGTTAGACCCCAGAATTTTCTCCGGCCTTTGCCGTGGTGGGGAAAAATGGAGGCCGCTCGGATGTTGATCAATCGCGCGCTGCTGCGCGCCGCCGATTATCCCGGGACTTGCGCCTTTCGTCGTCAAACGATGCTGGCCGTTGGCCATTATGACGGTGACGTGCTTTTCGATAACGAAGAAATCATTCGGCACTTCGTGCAACAACGCTGCGCCATTTCCTACGCGAATGACTTCTTTGTGCAAAAGCGTCCGCCAGCTTTTCGCAAGTGGATGGAACAGCGGCCGCGCCAGGCGTACGAAGATTTCGAGATGCGCCTGAAGACGGCTTTTTTCTTTTCGCTGGCCCCGCTAGCTGCATTCGCAGGACGGTGTCTCAGCGGACGAGCAATCGCCGTACTCGCCTCGACCATTTCGCTGGCTGCGATGGCGGTGGCGTGGCACGGTCGAAGGCGAGGAGGAGCTCGCAGATTCTTCCCCGCGCAATGTTGTTTCTTCGCGCCATTGTGGTTGTTGGAGCGCGCGCTCAGCACGTACGGCGCGCTGTATTGGTACTTGCGCCACGGCGGCTATCCTTTTGGAGATCAGCTGCTCTCGAAAGGTGTGGGCCGCGCCTGGCATAGTGCCGGCCGGGCGGCGCTCTCCCGAGTCGGTGCCACGCCAAAATTGCGACCGCGCCAGACTCACTGCGTTGCTCGGAGATGATGCGCGCAAAGCAGAAATACAGGAGATAAAGCGCGACCCCCGCCGATGCTGTCCGATCGATGCGGAGCAAACGACCAAACACGATCAAGCCGAGCGCAGTGCACACTGCGCGTTCCAGCCCCAGAGTAGCGGGACGAATTTCGGGGTCCGCAGTTCGGCCAGTCGATTCTTGATGCCCATCTAGCAGCAGCGCGACAAAACAAAACCGGCCAGAGTAGAAAAGTGGCTCCATCAGGAACTCACGAGCTTACCAGCGCCAGGCCGGCGTTGTGCTTCGATCTGGGCGACGGCGTGGAGCAAAACCAAAATCTTCCAATAGGCGAATTTACCTGCGGTATACCGGCCGGCTACGTCCGGAGAAAAGGTAGTAAAAGCCATCCGACAAGCAGCGACGAAACGACAAAACACCCCGACTGATCCACGCGAAATGCGAGAAGGAAGGACCGCTGGAGATTGGAAGAGATACCGCTAGACGAGCTGATTTAGAATTGAAACGGGGCCGCAGCGAAACTGGCCATACAGGCTATACAGGCGAACATGGCCCGCGACCTCGCAAACCTAGTCGCCAGGCGAGACTATCGAATGCTCATCGGACTACCTATTGCAGGACTCCTGATCTTTTACCTCACTAGTTATGGCCGTCGGCGAACTAGAGCACAAGCCGCTGCTAATGTTAGATGAGCGGTAAGGCAGCCTCGCTTTTACGGAAAGAAGCACTGCTAAGAATCAACACTGCGCCTTTTTTGCTTTATATTTTAGCTATTTGTCTCCGGCCAGCGATCAGCAGTCGGTCACCGGCGGATCGCTGCTGTAATTCTGCTTTAGCAGTGAGATCGGTGGTCGCTCCTAAGGGAGCGACCGTGGTGATTGCGGAACCACTCGTCTCCAGCGGCTTGACCGGGTTGCTGGCCTAGTGTGTGCCGACTGAACCGACCGAAGGACCGATCGATTTGCCGGTTACGAGTATGCTGTAACCAGCAGAGATAACGCGATGCACCGTTTCACCGGTGATCGGATCCGCACCGAGCGGTTCGTCGCGGATGCTCTGCGTGACCTCAAACTGCCGTATCGGTTTGGTCGCATCAGTCGTTTCGTAAATGTAGATCGGCATAGGGGAACATATCCGGTAATGGGTCAATGACCAGGGCCCAGGCCTCTTTTGCCAGATCATGGCGTGGTAAACACGCACCGCCCTCGTTGAAGCGAGATATTTAAAACGTGCTTGCTTTAAGTTGGAACTGAACGATCTTGTGCGCGTATTGGATAAAATCTGTTCTGTTCGTTGCTTGGTAGATCGTCAAGTGAGTTTGTCTCAGTGGTGATTTGAAACCCGATTCCCGGGAACGGCTCTGTAGCTGCAGTATTGCTCCAACAAATCACAATGAAATTATACGTAGGAAATCTCTCTTTTGAGACTACTGAAAACGATCTTCAGGATCTTTTCGAACCGCATGGCCAGGTCGCCGAAGTCGCATTAATGACTGATCGCATGACGGGTAAATCGCGCGGATTCGCCTTTGTCACGATGAATGATAAAGCGCAAGCCGAGGCCGCCATGAGCGCGACCAATGGCAAGGAACTCCACGGGCGCACGCTCAATGTCAACGAAGCGCGCGCGCGCGAAGAGCGGCCGCAAGGCGGCAACCGTTCTTACGCCGGCAATCGCCGGTAGATCGAATATTGCAGCCGGCCCCGAAATCCGGGGCCGGCTTGCTTTCACATATGCCTACCGAAAAAACGCTGGAGCTCGAAGGAACTATCAAAACGGTGCTGCCGGGAACGATGTTTCGTGTCGCGCTGGCTAATCAGCATCTTGTGCTGGCACATATTTCGGGCAAAATGCGCAAACGCTTTATTCGGTTAACTATTGGCGACCGCGTCAAACTGGAGATGTCGCCTTACGACATCGACAAGGCGCGAATCGTTTATCGGCTCGGATAGATGCGCTATTACTTCGACAAGCCGCGTCCACGGAAATCGACGAGCGATATTGTGATCAAGCGTATTCTCGTTAGGTGCCCCGCAACTTCCAAATTGACGGCAACCGGTAAAGTGATAAATGAACAACTCTGGCCCGAGACCAAGCTAGAAGCTAGCAAACTTACCTGTCCCCATTGTCAGCAAGTACATAGCTGGACGAAAAAAGACGTCGTCCTGGCGCGCTAGACGACTCAGTTTGTCGCTGGAATTTCAATGAGCTTCGCTATTCCGTTCGAACGCGTTAACTGGCAAACCAGCTCGTTTCTCATCGGCACTGTCGCGCTTACTCTCACCGCGGTTCCGCTCTATATTTGGCACTTTGGCATTGACTGGTTTCAAATCTTTCTCTTCTTCGCTTCCCTGAGTGCGACGGGCTTTAGCATCACTCTCGGATACCACCGCTTGTTCTCTCACCTAGCCTTTCGGGCCAGGCTGCCGATCAGACTTTTCGTCATTATCTTTGGCGCGGGCGCTTTTGAAAACTCAGTCCTGATGTGGGCGAGCGAACATCGCCGCCATCACAAGCATGTCGATCACGACGATGATCCTTACGATATCACCAAGGGCTTTTTCCATGCCCACATCGGATGGCTCCTTTTCAAGCTTCTTCCACAGCCGCCTTTCGATAACGTAGCTGATCTCAAAAAGGATGGCCTGGTGATGTGGCAGCATCGCTATATCCACATCCTTGCCGTTCTCGTTAGCTTTGCTTTGCCGGCACTAGTCGGCGGCATTTGGAACGGCTGGGTCGGCGCCCTCGGTGGCTTTCTCATTGGCGGCGTCGCCAAAGTCGTTGTTCTGCAGCATTGCACTTTCTTTATTAATTCCGCCTGCCACACCATCGGGCGACAGCCATACTCGACTAAATGCAGCGCTCGCGATTCCTTCCTGATGGCGCTATTCACCTTCGGCGAAGGTTACCACAATTATCACCACGAATTTCAGCACGACTACCGCAATGGCGTTAAACCATGGCAATGGGATCCAACGAAGTGGATTATTTGGACTCTGTCACGGCTTGGACTTACTCAGGACTTGCGCCGGGTAAAACCGGAGATAATTCGGTCAGCTCAGCGCCAGAACGAAACTCGTTCTTACTCCGTGAAATACTTGGCTAGTAGCAACTGAGCAGCGCCACCCAGGGCAGCCGCCCCTGCCTTGCTTTCCAGTAGCTTCCACACCAGGGACAACGCGTTCGCCTTTTCTTCTCCTGAAGCTTGCGCGTCGGCAATTGCGCTGATCACCTTCTCCAGCGCCTCGGCTATCTCCTGCTGCGCTGGTGTAGCTTGTAGCGGTTGCAGCTGCCGGGAGCGAAACGCTTCGTCCAGAGCGATATTGATCGGGGCGTTCTCCGTTCGATTGAGGACACGAGTGCCGAGGTCGTTGATCCGCGCGAACCCTCCCATGCGCCCTCCGCCCCGTTTATCCTCGACTGGCCGCCAATCGATAAGACCGTACTCGGCCAGTTGCGCAAGTGCGCGGAGCCAGTCGCCTTCATTGATTCCCTGCGGCGGAGTCACCGCCTGTTCCGCTGCTCCAAATGGGAGAAAATCTTCGCCCCGCCTTTGATCCAAGATCAGCAGAACCCGGGCACGAACAACGGAATCTTTCATAGGTCGCGGTAAGGTAGTGAGGTTATCAAATCCTTTACTGCCACGGAACGTTGACTGGATCAACATAGCCTTCCAAGAGGCGTTTCCCATGAAGGAATCCTCATACGGCCGACTGCGCTCAATGATTTAGATGACAATTTCCGGCCAGGGAGATGAGTTGGCAATACGGCTGATCGATTCGAGCGGCGCGATTTTAACTGGTGGATACTACCTCTTATTGGCTGGCTGAACCGCGCGCAAAAGAGTTTCCCACCCTGGCGGATAGCTTGTCTGTCGATGTCCTTGTCGTGGGCGGCGGAATTGCGGGAGTGACCACCGCTTACCTTCTGCGACGCGCTGGAATGAGCGTGGCCTTGGTAGAGCGGGGGACAATCGGTGAGGTGGATACCGGCCACACCACCGCTCATCTTACCGCGGTCACCGATACGCGCTTGTCCGACCTGGTGGATCAATTTGGAAGCGATCATGCGCGCGCCGTCTGGGATGCGGGAACAGCAGCCATCGATC
Source organism: Chthoniobacterales bacterium (assembly GCA_038207045.1). Taxonomy (GTDB): domain Bacteria; phylum Verrucomicrobiota; class Verrucomicrobiia; order Chthoniobacterales; family UBA10450; genus AV69. The sequence goes on along the minus strand of JBBRAF010000001.1, from coordinate 121,980 downwards.
AGATCGAGGCGAATATCGAACGGGAGGGGTTGGATTGCGAGTTTACCCGGATTCCGGGTTATCTCCATGCGCCGATCGGTGAGGAAAGTTCTGTTGATCGGGAGAAATTCCAGGAAGACGCTCGGCTCGCGAACGAGTTCGGGTTTGATGCTGCCTATCTCGATAGCGTCCCGTTTATGGAAAAGCCGGGAGTTCGCTTTTCCGATCAGGCGAAGTTTCACCCGATCAAATATCTGCGTGCACTGGCGCAATTAGTTCCCGGCGACAACAGCTATCTCTTAGAAAACAGCGAGGTGAAAGAATTCGATTCGAAGACGAGGCGCGCGAAGGTCAACCGCCATTGGATCCACTACGGGCTCGTTGTTTTGGCTACTCATAACCCGTTGACTGGAGAGTCAGGCATGATGGGCAGCATGATGTTTCAGACTAAGCTCGCCCTCTACACGAGCTATGCTATCGGTGCACGTATACCGTCGGGATTTATTCCCGCCGCCTCGTTCTGGGACACGAATGATCCATATTTTTATTTACGCGTCGATCGAGGCTCAGATTTCGACTATGCCATTCTCGGCGGCGAAGATCACAAGACTGGACAGGTGACCGATAACAAGCCTTTGTTCGAGCGATTGGAAGGAAAGTTGCTCAAGATCGCGCCGCCGGCAGAGGTCGATCGCCACTGGTCGGGCCAGGTCATTGAGACCAATGACGGTCTTCCTTTCATCGGCGAGAGCGATCCCGGACAGTTTGTGGCGACCGGCTTTTCCGGGAACGGCATGACTTTTGGTACCCTGGCTGGGATGATGGCAAGCGATTGGGCGGCGCAGAAAACAAATCCGTGGACAGAACTATTCGCGCCTTCGCGGAAGAAGCTAAAAGGTGGGGTTTGGGATTACTTGAAAGAGAACGCTGACTATCCCTATTACCTGCTGAAGACGCGGCTCGCTGCGGCCGAAGGGGGATCAGTCAAGGATGTCGCCGCAGGCGAAGGAAAAATTCTTAAACTGAAGGGCAAGAAGATGGCGGTTTACCGCGACCAATCTGGTAAAGTCACTCAGCGGTCAGCCATCTGCACGCATATGGGATGTGTCGTGAGATGGAATGAAGCGGAGTCGACCTGGGATTGTCCCTGTCACGGTTCTCGTTTTCAGCCTGATGGCTCGGTCATCGCCGGTCCGGCAGAGACGCCGCTTGCTTAAAAAGAAAGGCAGGCCGCAGTAAAAAGGCTTTACCTCCTTATCGAGTCACTTGCCCGCCTCCCTGGCCCGAGAATGTGAAATACAGCTGCTTTCACGGCGTGCTTAGCTGGTCATCGATTACTCAATCGATATCGCGGCGCAAAGCGAGTTAGTTGCTCTTTTCAACATCCATTGCGGCAGCGAGCAGCGATACTGTTCGCTATGGAACTCGAAAACTTGAAAGACCTTTACGTGCACGAACTGAAAGACCTGCTCAGTGCCGAGAAACAAATCACGAAGGCGCTGCCAAAGATGGCTAAGGCCGCCACCAATGCCCAGCTCGTCTCAGGCTTCCGTCAACACCTCGACCAAACGCAGGAGCACGTCCGGCGCTTGGAACAGATTTTGCAAAGCCACGACGAAAGCCTGCGCGGCCCCAAGTGCAAGGGCATGGAGGGGGTGATCAAAGAGGGTGCGGAAATGATTGAGGAAGACGCCGAAGACGAAGTTCGCGACGCGGGCCTCATCGCCGCCGCCCAGCGCGTGGAACATTATGAGATGGCCGGCTACGGATGCGCCCGCACTTACGCGGAGCTGCTCGGTGACAGCAAAGGCGCAAAGCTGCTGCAGCAAACCCTCAGCGAAGAAGAAGAGACCGACAAAAAGCTCACTAAGTTAGCCAAGTCGACAATCAACATCGCCGCCCGGTAGCTAGGCGCGAGAGAGGTCCGAAGGTAAAATTGTGGTGGCATTCATCCCGGTGGCCAGCGCCATCGGCGATGGCGCAGGTGAGATGATTTAGGTTGTCGCAACGCCACGCTGTCGGCAAAATTGCTTTCCGTGCGACGGACCATTTTGCTTGCGCTAACGCTATGTTTGATCGCACATCGGCTCGGCGCCACCACGAAGGGTCTAAGCCAGATCGTAACACCGGACTTGCAGCCGGAGGGCGACGTTTCTCTCAGCGGCCAATGGCAAAGCTCGCACATTGCCAATCCTTATGAGGCCCAGGTCGAGCTCGGATTGACAAGCTTTGCCGAGATCGCAATCTTCAAGGGCTTCAAACCTAACGAGCTGATCTTCGGCACCGAGGTCGGATTGCTTAGAAGAGAGCCGTATCTTCTATCAATCGGCTTCATTAATTGGTCGCCACATAGCCACGTTGACCCGCAACCGTTCCTTGAGGGCGGCTACTACACCGAACATGATAAGTTGATCGCGGGAGCGATTCACGCCGGCTACAAGAACGAGGTGATTCTCGGTTATGCCCACGATTTTAACGGGACGTGGCGCGCGCAGGTTGACTTTCAAAGCGGCTCGGAAAACTCATCCACTCTTGGGTTCACCTGGAACATCACTTCAGATTTTCAGGTCAACCCCGCCATCTACTTCCCGAACTATCATCCAGAGCGCATTCTGGGCTACATCGTGTTTTACTTATACTTTTCATCTTTGGGCGAAAGACAAACACGAGAAGGATCAAAGTGTTCCCGGCGGCTGACTCCGAGTCCTGCCGCGGGATGAACAAAGCCGCGTCAACGCTGAAGGGCGATTTTCAATATGAAGAAGAGTCGGCCGGGCCCGTCTCGTTCTCGCCGGAAGTTTCTGCGCTACTTCAGGGGCGGCTTTCGCGACGAAACCTACTTCGAGTGGGAACGCGGCTATAAAGAACGCGCGCATCGGGAATGGCTCGAAGTTCTGGCGCCGCCCCGATTCAAGAGTCTTCTTGCCCGGCCAGGCGAGGTCGCGGCGCATGCTGTTCGAATCGAATCACGCACCAACCTCCTTTTCTCCTTCGAGAAAATGGCGTTGCGTGATGCCGTCAAGTCTGCCGCGGGCGCGAAGCTATTCGCAACTGCTCTTTATGATTTCCTGCACGGCGCCGGCAGCGATCAAGCCCGTTTCGAAAAGTGGTGCGATGCTGTCGCGCGGCTTCCACGTCGACAAACTCGCGTTCTCACCTGGCCCCTCGTCACCGTCTGGGGATTCATCGCTCAGCCCGGCCGCCATATTTTCCTCAAACCCAACGTCACCCGGCGCGCCGCCGCCGCTTATGGCCATGAGTTCACTTACGCTTCAAAACCTTCATGGCCGGTTTATCGCAGTCTGCTGGACTTTGCGACAACAATTCGTCGCGACAATCTCGATCTCCGCCCGCGCGACATGATCGATCTTCAATCGTTCATCTGGGTGCAGGGCTCGGACGAATATCCCTGACTCAAGTTGTCATTGCCTGTGTTGAGCACGCTTCGTTGACTCAATAAATGTAGGGCGCGGGAAGCTGGAATGCGTTGCGTACTAGCTCGATTCGGGGCGGTCCGCCGTTACCGCCTATTATGACTTCCACCACATCGAAGCGCACCAGCACATCGGGGTTATCGAGCAGTTGCAGCCAGGCCAGCGCGCCGCGCGAAATTAGTTTCTGCTTGGCCGCGTTGACCGCGTCAGCCGGCCGCCCGAAGTCTTCGCGGGTGCGCGTTTTCACTTCCGCGAACACAAGCGTGTCGCGATCGCGACAGACGATATCGACTTCGCCGCCGCGCCGGCCACGAAAATTGCGGTAAAGAATCTTGTAGCCTTCGCGCCGAAGATAAGCGCAGGCGAGCTTTTCCCCGCGTGCTCCGAGACGCAAATGCTCGGGTGGTTGGCCGCGAATAAACCGGGTGCGCCAGGCGCTGGATAGGGTGGCGAGCGAGCGGTCAAGCAGACGGTTCACACTGGCCTTTCCACATTGGTGTTCTTAAATAGTATCCATACAGGGCGACAGAACATTTTCGACTACTGCCGCATTTGTCTGGCGCGGTGATATCAGCTCGAGCGCGAGCAGCGGCTGCGCCACCGGTTCGAATGAGCGACGGTGAATGGGGCACGGACCGTGTTCATGCAGCCGCTTCAGGTGCAACTCGGTGCCGTAGCCTTTGTGCTGGCTGAAGCAGTACACCGGGAAACGCGCGCACCACTCGCGCATGAGCTGGTCGCGCGTCACCTTGGCGATGACGCTGGCAGCCGCGATGGAGAGGCTAATGCAATCACCGTCGATGATGGCAGTGTGCGGGAGAGGAAAAGGCGAGACACGCAAACCATCGATCAGGACGTGTTCGGGCAACGCATTGAGGGCATCGAGCGCGAGACGCATGGCTTTATGCGTCGCGCGCAGAATATTGATGGCGTCGATCTCGACCGAGTCGACCACCCCGATGCTCCAGATGGTATCGTCCCGCGCGACCAGCTCGCCATAAATTTTCTGGCGCAGTTCCGGGAGCAATTGCTTGGAATCTTTCAATTTCCGGTGCCGAAATTTTTCCGGCAAAATCACGGCGGCGGCGACGACCGGGCCGGCAAGCGCGCCACGACCGGCTTCATCGATGCCGGCGATGCGGAGAATGCCGAGGGCGCGCAATTTTTTCTCGTAACGAAAGCCGCAACGTCGGCCCATGGCGGAATGCTACGGCGAAACGCAAGCCTGTCATCCTGAGCGAAGGGGAGCGGAGTCAGGAAATCCCGTTGCGCTGGCTTCAAGTAATTCGACGTTCCTGCCTTCGCTCAGGATGACAAAGTACGTTTCTACTTTCCGGTTCGGAGTTCCCGCCTAATTTCAGCGCCATGATTGTCACCACCGCGCAACTCTACAAAGTCGCTTACGGCAAGTTCGCCGTCGGCGCTTACAACATCAATAACATGGAGCAACTGCTTGGCTTGTTCCGCGGCAACATTCAGAGCAAGGCGCCGTTCATTATTCAGCTTTCCAAGGGGGCGCGCGGTTACGCGGACAAGCGCATGCTCGAAGCGATGATTCGCGCAGCCGAGGAAATTTTTCCCGATGCGATTTTTGCCGTGCACCTCGACCACGGCGACGAGGCGACGTGTTACGATTGCATCGACTCCGGTTTTTACAGCTCGGTCATGATCGATGCCAGCCATGAGTCGTTTGAGGAAAACGTCGCCATCACCAAGCGCGTGGTCGAACGTGCGCACCCGAAAGGAATCAGCGTAGAGGCGGAGTTGGGCATGCTCGGCGGGGTGGAGGAAGATATTTCGGTGGATGAGAAACATGCCTGCCTGACCAATCCGGTGGAGGCAGTCGAGTTCATCAAACAGACTGGCTGCGACTCGTTAGCGGCGGCCATCGGAACAAGTCACGGCGCCTACAAATTTAAGGGCCAACAGTCGCTGCACTTCGATGTCATCGAGAAAATTCGCGAAAATGTGAAAGCGGCGGGTTTGCCACCGACGCCGATCGTGATGCACGGTTCGTCGAGCGTGCCAAAGTCGGAGGTGGAACGGATCAATGGCGCCGGCGGCAAGCTCGATCCGAGTGCGCGCGGGGTGAATGAGGAAGAGTATTTGCCGGCAGCCAAACTGGGCGTGACGAAAGTGAATATCGACACCGATGGGCGTCTGGTCTGGACGCGGGTGCACCGGGAATTCTCCCGCGATTATCCCGAGAAATTCGATTTTCGCGATCCCGGGAAGATTTTCGTGAAAGAGTACGCCGATTTCATCGCCCACAAGAACGAGAAGCTCGGTTCGGCCGGGCAACTCGATGCGGTACGGGCGAGCGTGAAAAAATAGAGAGCGCTCCTGATGTCCGTCATCCCGAGTGCTGCGCTCAGAAAGACAGGTTAGACTACTTTGTTCGTTGACGGCGGTCACAGACCGCCGCTACAGCATCAAGCGTGACCTTTACGCTGGAGGAGATTGCGAGCGCTCTGGGCGGCGAAGTGCGCGGCAATGGTGCAACGCAGATTTCCGGGGCGGCTGCGCTGGGGGAGGCAACAGCGGAGGACATTTCTTTTTTCTACAGTCCCCGCTACATCGCACAGCTTCGTAAGACGGAGGCAGCGGCGGTGATCGTGCCGACGGATTTTTCCGAGGAGATCGGCCCTGCGATTGTCCGCGTGGAAAATCCGGCGAAAGCGTTCGAGCAGATCGTGCGCAAATTTGCGCCGCCGCCGGTGAAATTTGCCCCTGGAATTCATGCCACGGCGGTGATTCATCCCGAGGCCAAGCTCGGCGCGCGCGTTTCCATTCAGCCGCACGCCGTCATCGAAATGGGCGCGCAAATTGGCGACGACGCCATCATCGGCGCGGGCAGTTACATCGGTCATGACGTAACGATCGGAAACGGCTGCATGATTTATCCGCGGGTGACGATTCGAGAGCGTTGCCGTCTGGGCGCGCGGGTCATCTTGCATAGCGGCGTTGTCATCGGCGCAGACGGGTTCGGATTCGAAATGACGAGTGAAGGCCAGCAGAAGGTGCCGCAGATCGGGATTGTGCAGATCGACGACGATGTGGAGATCGGCGCGAACACGACGATCGATCGCGCCCGCTTCGGACGGACTTGGATCCAGGAGGGAGCGAAGATCGACAATCTGGTGCAGGTGGCGCACAACGTGGTGGTGGGCAGGCACACAGTCATCGCCGCGCAGACGGGCGTGGCGGGCAGCGTGCGCATCGGGCAGCGGGTGATGATCGGCGGGCAGGCCGGAATCATCGGGCACATCGAAATTGGCGACGGCACCATGATCGGCGCGCAGACCGGTGTGTCGAAGAATCTATACGGCGGAGTGTGGTGGGCCTCGCCATCGGTGCCGCTGAAAGAAGCGAAGAGGCAGCTGGCCTGGTTGCGACGGCTGGGGGAGTTTTTTGAGCGGGTAAAGAAACTCGAGGAGGGAGCCCGATCGCGCGGCGATTAGCCCGGAGGGACGCGCTCGGCCTGTTCCCTTTCCTTGACCGGCAGCTCTGGCAAGGTTGCTGCTCTAGAGGTCGCCGATGAATGCCCTTCGCCAATCGGTCGAATTCCTGATGGTCGACGATAACCCCGAGATTGCTGAGTTCTTCGAGGTCTATCTGCATGAGAAACATCACACATGCGCGATCATCACCGATAGTAGCGCCGTGCCGGAATGGCTTCGGCAGAATCAATGCGAAGTGGCTATTATTGACCTTAATATGAAGCCGGTAGATGGGATTTCGCTTATCGCGCATATTCGCGAGACCGATACCCGTCTACCCATCGTCGTTTTCACCGGCTTCGGTTACGACGAAGAGAAGATGCAGGCGGCCCTCCGCGCAGGCGCAAATGGCTACGTCAGTAAGACCCTGCCCTTCGAGCAACTTTACTGCGCTCTTGCCCGGGTTCTTGCGACAGCGCGGCACCAAGCCGGGCAATCCCGGCCACACACGCGTCTCGCTGGCGTGGCCTAATCCGGCACCTCCTCCTCGATCAGCGCTCGCAACAGCGCGATCGAAATACAATGGGCGCCGCAAGCGCTGACTGTTTCCTGCTCCAAAAGATCGCCTGTCGCGACGGTGAGCTCAAATTTCTGCGCGTATTTGCTGGCGAACCGTTCGATCACAGCGTCGGCCGTTTGACCGCTGCGTGAATAGAAAATCTGGAGGCCGTGCGGCTCCGACTCCTCCGTGGTGGATGCGCCGGCGCCATCAAAAACGACGACCACGCGCACCCCGCTGAAGTCCTGGTAATGGCGCAGCTTTTTTACGAGGGCATCGCGAGCGAGAGATGAGCGGCGCCAGTGAAGTTGTTGCAGCTCGGGCCAGCCGAAGATAGCGCTATGACCATCGACGATAAGGTAGCGGGCGGGCATGAGCAGCGGCCCCGCGTCGTTCAGGATGGAGCGGCGGCTTCCTTTTTCGCGCGGGGTTTGGCCGCTTTTTGCGCGACGGATTTCTGCTTGGCTTTGCGGCGCTGGAGATAAGCTTTACGGATTTTCCGCTTGGCGCGGATGCGAAGTTGCTGACCCATGGGGAATGCTATAGGTGCAGGCGGGAAATGGCGCAAGGCGGAGCGCAATTCCGATCTTGAAATGGAAGCCGCTTTTCCGGTATAAATCAGGTCCCCGGCGTGAACTCTCCCAAGACTCTCCTCGCTTTTGCCCTATCCATGCTGGTGGCTTCCGTTCTGCTCGGCGTGTTGAACGGCAGTAAGGTTAAAACCTTGCGCAATAACGTGAACTCGGCTGTGACGCAAAAACAGACCGTGGAACGCGAGCGCGCCGCCGCCGATAAGGCGATGAAGGCACGCGAGGCAAAGGTAGCGGAGCAGGCGGCGAAAATGTCCGAGACAGATGGACGCGTGGCGGGAGCGGAGGCGGATCTGGTCAAATCCCAAACGGAGAAGTCCGATTTGCAATCGAAGCTCCAGGCTAACGAGACTCAGATCGCGGAATTGCAGAAAAAAATCGAGGAGTTGAGCAGGACGCCGGCCAATCCCAATCCGGGCGCTCCCTCGGCCACGGAATTGCAGGCGCAGCTGGAAGATGCGCGCAAACAACTGGACGGCGCGGAGCGGGAGAAGATTTTGCTGGGGGAAAAGTTCCAAAGCACCGAGGCGGTGCGCGGGCCGGAGATGGCGATCAAACGCGAGTCGAGTTTTCGCGGTTCCATCCGCGGCACCGTTCTGGCGGTCAATATGGCCTACAACTTCGTCGTGCTGAACCTGGGCAATCGCAATGGCGTGGAAGCGAACGCGGAAATGCTGGTCCTGCGCGGGGGAAGCGTCATTGGAAAAATTCGCATTTCGTCGGTTGAACCGGCAACGGCTATCGGCGATGTTCTCGGAGGCAGCCTGGCGCGTGGCGTCCAGGTACAACCGGGAGACACTGTCATTTATGCTGGCTCGAATTCCTAAACGAACGACTTCCGGCGGGCTTGTGCTCGTCGCTTGCGCGCTCCTCATGGGATGCGCGACGGAAAAACAAAATGTCGCGCTCGTGGATGATCCCGATGCGAAAAAAGAATCCCAGATTCCCTGGAACAAACAGGAGAAATGGGAGTCGCAGGGACAGTTCGCGGGATTGACCGATCGGCGCTAGGCGGCTTGGAGGGATGAGCTCGGTCTCGTCGTCCATTGGCCCAACGGCGTCGCGAATCGAGAGCGCGATCCTGATTTAATTTTGGAGCTGAGGAGCGGGTTTCCGCCCGATCAATCCGTTCCCTAAATCCAAAATCCCGGCGGGATCGTCGCGTCCTTCGGCACCACCACGATCCCGTCACGAATGTAATAGTTTACCGCATCGAAATTGTCCGGTTTCCCTTCCGGGGTGATGACTACGCCGTCGGCGATGCGCGCATTTTTATCGATAATGGCGCGATCGATCACACAGTTGCGCCCGATGCCGATGGGAATTCTCCCCGCGCTATCGGTTTCGTAATAATCTGCGCCCATGACGACGCTATTGCGAATGGTCGCGCCGCTTTGAATGAAGCTGCGAATGCCGACCACGCAGCGCTCCAGATGCGCATCGGAAATGATGCAGCCGTCTGAGATAATGGCTTGACGCAGGGCGGCGCCGTTAATTTTGCTTCCAGGTAAAAACCGCGGGTGCGTGTAAACGGGCGCGTTCGCCTCGAAAAAGCTGTACTCCGGCACTAGATCAGTGAGATCGAGATTCGCTTCATAAAAGGCGCGAATAGTGCCGATGTCTTCCCAGTAGCCGTCGAAGATGAACGCGCTGACGTTGCGCGTCTCGATGGCGGCGGGAATGATATTCTTGCCGAAATCGACCAGATCGTTCTCCAGACAGCCCACGAGCACATCGCGATTAAAAACGTAGATGCCCATCGAGGCTTGGAACAATTCTTCATCGGCGCCGCGATGAATGGCCCCGAGCAGCTCGCGGCTCATCTTCATCTCCTCGAGCACGGCCGGCTCCTTGGGCTTTTCGACAAAGCGAGTGATGCGCCGGTCTTCCCCGCTCAGCATCAGGCCGAAGTCGCTGGCGTGTTCGCGCCGCACCGGCTTGGTGGCGAGCGTGATCTCCGCGCCGGAGCGAATGTGTTGATGCAGCAAGACCCGGAAATCCATCCGGTAAAGCTGATCGCCGCTGAGGATGAGGTACCATTCGAATGGGCGCTCGAGGAAGTAGCGGATGTTCTGCCGCACGGCATCGGCGGTCCCTTGATACCAACGCGAAGCTTCGGGGGTTTGTTGCGCAGCCAGTATCTCGACGAAGCTGCGGGAAAAGTTATCGAACTTATAACTCGCCTGGATGTGGCGATGCAACGACATGGAATTGAACTGCGTCAGCACATAGATCGAGCGCAGGCCGGAGTTGAGGCAATTGCTGATGGGGATATCGACGAGGCGATATTTGCCGCCGAGAGGCACAGCGGGCTTGGCGCGGTCTTTGGTTAATGGGAACAGCCGCGTGCCCGCGCCTCCGCCCATGATGATCGCGAGCGTGCGCTGCGTGGTGCCGGGCGGAAGAGCGGGAACCTGCATGTTTACCAATGTCATAGCAAAGACCCCCCGGCGCGTGCGAAAAAAATCTGGGCTGGGCGAAATTCCTTCCGGCCCGCAACGCAGGTCATCTCCGAGCCGCGCAGATGGCGAGGGACCTCCCGATTGTATTGCCGGACCCTCCTGAGTCCTTCGCGTCCGCTCGGGATGACCCGGCGGCCCTTTCTATGCTACTATGCAGCGCGACCCTATGTGCGGAATCGTCGGTTACGTTGGCCGTTCGGAGGCGGCGCCCATTCTTCTCGATGGCCTGCGCCGGCTCGAGTATCGCGGCTACGATTCCGCTGGTGTTGCCATCGTTAATGGCGAGACCATCGAAACGCGCAAATGCGCCGGACGCATCGCGGACCTTGCCAGTTTGATGACGGCAAAACCGCCGGTGGGTCGCTACGGCATCAGTCATACGCGCTGGGCCACCCACGGCAAGGTGACCGATGACAACGCTCATCCGCACTTCGACCAAAGTGGCAAGATCGCTCTCGTGCATAATGGCGTGATCGAAAACTACGCCGCGTTGCGGGAGCAGCTCGAGCGCGAAGGCGGCCACACTTTTTCTTCCGACACCGATACCGAAGTGCTCGCGCATTTGATTGGGAGCATTTATCGGCAACTCGATGGCGCTGATTCCAAGGCGCGCCTTGTCAACGCCACCCGCGCGGCGCTCAAACAAGTCATCGGCACTTACGGCATCGCACTCGTGCATTCCGATATCAAAGATTTCATCGTCGGCGCCCGTCGCGGCAGCCCGCTCGTCCTCGGCGTCGGGCGGGAGGAAAATTTTCTCGCCAGTGACGTAAGCGCTATCGTCGCCTACACACGCGACGCCGTTTATTTAAACGACTTCGATATCGTCGCTGTCTCTCGCGAAAATTTCGAGATCAGCTCGCTCGGCGGCGAGGTCGGCAATTACCAGATTAGCAAAGTCGAATTCGGCGCCGAAGACGTCAGCAAAGGTGATTTCCCGCATTACATGCTCAAAGAAATCTTTGAGCAGCCGGACTCGGTGCGCGACGCTTTGCGCGGCCGGCTCGACCTCGATGAATGCACGGCCAAGCTCGGCGGAGTGGATATGACGGCAGGCGAATTACGGGACGTCAGCCGCATCGTCCTCACCGGCTGCGGCACCGCGCTGCACGCCGCGCTCGTGGGCGAATACATCATCGAACAGGTCGCGGGCATTCCGGTGGAAGTGGAATTTGCGAGCGAGTTCCGTCATCGCAACACGCCCATGAGCGGCGACACGCTCGTCTTCGCCATCAGTCAAAGCGGCGAAACTGCCGACACGCTCGGGGCGCTGCGCGAAAGCCGGCGTAAAGGTTTTCGCACGCTCGGTATCTGCAATAATGTCGCCAGCACCATCGCGCGCGAAAGCGATGGCGGCGTCTATATGCATGCCGGGCCGGAGATCGGCGTGGCCGCGACCAAGTCGTTCACCTCGCAGGTCGTCATCCTCGCGCTCATTGGGTTGCTGCTCGGGCGCATTCGCAATTTATCGACGGCGCAGGGGTCGCGCGTCATTGAAGCGCTGGAAGCGTTGCCGGAGCAGATCGAGAAGGTGCTGAAGCTGAGCGATCACATTCGCGGCATTGCAAAGAAGTATGTCGACGTCGATGGAATGCTTTTCTTCGGCCGACAATTTAATTTTCCCGTCGCTCTCGAGGGTGCGCTCAAGTTGAAGGAGATCACGTATCTGTTTGCCGAAGGACATCCGAGCGCAGAGCTGAAGCACGGCATCATCGCGCTGGTGCGGCCGGATTTGCCTTCGGTCTTCATCGCTCCGGATGACGCCGTCTTCTCCAAAAATCTCAACAACATCGAGCAGGTGAAAGCGCGCAAAGGACCCATCATTGTGCTTACCAGCGGCGAGTGTGCGAAGAATTTGAAGGGCATCGCGAGCGAGCTGATCGAAGTCCCGCGCGCGCCTGATGTGGTCATGCCGGTATTAACGGCGATCCCGTTGCAGTTGCTGGCGTATCATCTCGCGGTCGAGCTTGGGCGCGATGTGGATAAACCTCGAAACCTGGCTAAGAGCGTGACGGTGGAATGACGCCGCCAGCTGCTGCGTGTCATCCCGGTCGCAGGCGAGGGAGCCGGTAGAAGTATCCTTAAGCTTGCGCAACGGGATCCTTCGGCTGCGACCGGGATGACGGTCTCGCCTCCCCGAGGGCCCGTGAAATATCTTCGGGAACTACTCCGCCTGTCGTAAAATACCCCCAGTGCAAGCGAACGAAGATTACCTCCTCAGCGTCCTCGAGGACGTGGGCTTGGTTTCGCGCAAACAAATCGAGCACGCCCGCGCGCGATTGAACGGCGCGTCCAGCGTCATCGATGTGCTTGTGCGCAATGGTGTCGTTTCGTCCGACGACATTTCGCGCTCGCTTGCGGCCCAGGCGCACATGCATTGGATTGATCTCTCGGCCGTTATCATTCCGCCGGAGGTGATCTCGCAGGTCAGCGCGGGCGATGCCGCGCGTTTCAAAGTTATCCCGGTGACCTTTGGCGAAAGCGGCCTCGTCGTCGCCATTAGCGACCCGCTCGATGTCGACACCATCGACAGCCTCAATTTTCTCCTGCAACGCGAGCTTGAGCTCGTTTGCACGTCGCCGGAAAAAATCCGGGAAGCTCTTATCAAATATTACGGCACAGCCGAGGAAGCGGTCGACGTTCTCCAGCAACGACTCGGCGGCGAAATCGATTTCGGTCTCGAGATCGGTGAAGCGGCAGAGCGCAGTGGCGTGGATGATGCCGACGCCCCCATTATCCGGCTCGTTTCCATGCTCATCATCGAGGCGCACAAGCTGGGCGCGAGCGATATTCACCTCGAGCCGCTCGACAAAAAATTTCGCGTCCGATTCCGCATCGACGGTGTGCTTCAGGAAATGCAATCGCCGCCGAAGCGTTTGCAATCAGCCATCATCAGCCGCCTCAAAATCATGACCGGCTCGATGAGCATAGCGGAAAAACGCCTGCCGCAGGATGGCCGCATTCAGGTAAAAATTCGCAAACGACCGATCGATCTCCGCGTTTCCACCATTCCTACGAACCATGGCGAGACCGTTGTCATGCGCGTGCTGGACAAATCGAGCCTGCTCCTCGGTTTGCCCGAGCTCGGATTCCTGAGCGACGATCAGGAAGTCTTCGAAGGTTTGCTACGTTTACCCGACGGCATCCTGCTCGTGACCGGCCCGACGGGCTCGGGAAAAACGAGCACGCTTTACGCCTGCCTCAATTACATCAACAAGCCCGACCGCAAGATCATTACCGTGGAAGAACCGGTCGAATATCAGATGACCGGCATCAATCAGGTGCAGGTGAACAACGATGCCGGCATGACCTTCCCGGTCGCGCTGCGATCCATTTTGCGGCAGGCGCCGAACATCGTCATGATTGGTGAAATTCGCGACTTGGAGACGGCGACTATCGCGACGAACGCGAGTCTTACCGGGCATCTTGTCTTCAGCACTCTGCATACGAATGATGCGCCCTCGGCCGTCGCGCGCTTGGTCGACATCGGCGTGGCGCCATTCCTGGTGGCTTCATCCGTGCGCGCGATCATGGCGCAGCGGTTGGTGCGGCGCTTGTGCCCGCGCTGCAAGCATCCCGCTGAACTCAGCGAAACCGAGTTGAATTTGCTGCGACTGGAGCCTTCGCAAATGAAAGACGCGCAGGTGATGAAAGCGGCTGGCTGCGAGTTTTGCCGGCACACCGGATATCGGGGGCGTATGGGCATCTTTGAGATTTTCAACATCGACGACGACGTGCGTCATCTTATCAGCAAACGCACCTCGACCTACGCCCTCCGGCAGCGCGCGCGCGAGCTCGGCATGCGCACCCTGCGCGAAGATGGTGTGCGCAAAGTTTTGTCCGGACTGACCTCGGCCGAGGAAGTGGTTTCAGCCACGATCGGAGACGTGAGCTAGAAGAATTTAGCGTCCTCAACAATTCAGTGAATAGCCAGCAAGTTCTCGATCTCTTCATCGATCAGCGCGTCCTGCAAAAAGCACAGGCCGACGACGTCCTCACCGAAGCACAGCAGAACGGCAAGACCATTGCGCAGGCCATCATCGACAATGGCTTCACCGACGAAAAAGGTTTTTATCGCACGTTGGCCGAGGGTATCGGCGCGGAGCTGCTCGACCTCAACGATCTGGAAATCGCACCGGAAATTATTCGGCTCGTGCCCGGCGGTCTGGCGCGATTGCATCGCGCGTTGCCGGTCGACCTGACGAACAACACGCTGCGCGTCGCCCTCGCCGACCCGCTCGAGCCGCGCACGGCGGAAGATTTACGTTTCGCTCTTGGCCGCGACATCGACGTCGTAGTCGCGCCGGTGGAACAGATCGAGGATCGCATTCGCATTTTCTATGGAAGCGACAGCTCGAGCATGGAAGAGGTGCTCAAGCAGCTGGGCGAAGTTGGCGAGACGCTGCTCATGCGCGGGGACGATGGCGAAGGACGCGTTGAGGCGGAGGCAAATGCGACACCGATCATTCGCTTCGTCGATTTGATTCTTTATCAGGCCATCCAGGACCGGGCGAGCGACATTCATTTCGAGCCGTTCGAGAACGAATTCAAAATTCGCTACCGCGTGGACGGCGCCCTGTATGAAATGTCGCCTCCGCCGCGGCATCTCGCGCTGCCGGTGATCTCGCGTGTAAAAGTGATGGCGAACATGAACATCGCCGAGCGCCGTCTACCGCAGGATGGCCGCATCCAAAAGAACATCGCCGGCCGCTCGGTCGATCTGCGCGTCTCCACTTTGCCGACCCAATTCGGCGAAAGTGTTGTCCTGCGCGTGCTCGATCGCACGACCGTGAACCTCGATCTCGAGATGCTGGGGATGCCGGCTTACGTTTACGAATACATCCTCGAAATCATCGAGCGGCCAAACGGTATCTTCATCGTCACCGGCCCGACCGGCTCTGGAAAAACCACGACGCTCTACTCCTGTTTGCGCAAGATCAACACGCTCGACTCTAAGTTGCTCACCGCAGAAGACCCGGTCGAGTATGATCTCGAAGGCATCATACAGGTGCCGGTGAATGATAACATCGGCCTTTCTTTCGCCCGCGTGCTGCGGGCCTTTTTGCGGCAGGACCCCGATCGCATCATGGTGGGCGAGACGCGCGATCTGGAGACGGCGCAAATCGCCATTCAAGCCTCGCTCACCGGCCACCTTGTCTTCACCACTTTGCACACTAATGATGCCCCCGGCGCCGTCACTCGCTTGATTGATATGGGGGTCGAGCCATTCCTCATTTCCTCCACTCTCGAGGCTGTGCTTGGACAGCGGTTGCTCCGTAGCATCTGCTCGAACTGCCGCACTACCTACGAGCCAAAGCCGAACGTGCTGGATCAACTCGCGCTCAGTCGCAGCGATCTGGGCAACAAGAAATTTTATTACGGCAAGGGATGCGACGCTTGCAATCACACCGGCTACAAAGGCCGCAAAGGCATTTATGAATTGATGAAGTTAAGCGATCCCATTCGCGAGTTGATCAACGAGCGGGCGCCCACCGTCGTGATAAAACAGAAGGCGGTGGAGCTCGGAATGCTGACGCTGCGGCAGGACGGCATGCGCAGCGTCTTCGACGGGGACACCACGGTCGAGGAAGTGCTGAAGTATACGTGAGTTCATTTAACGATTTGGTGAGTTAGTGATTTAGGGATTGAAATCGTCCGCTCGCCTCCTTTTAGGATCGACTTTCACTCGCTAATTCGCTAACTCATTAGGTCGCTAGATCGCTTCTCATGCCTCGCTTTCAATACGTCGCGCTCGATGGCCGTGGCCAGGAATCCACCGGCCGGGTCGAGGCCAACAGCGCCAATGAAGCCATCGGTCATTTGCGCCAGGCCGGCTATTTTCCGACCGGTGTTTACGAGGAAGGCAAAGCGCCCACGAATCGCAAAGCGAAACGCACTAAAGCTGTAGCCGCTCCAGCCCAAGTCCCGGTCGCCAAGCGCAACCTGAACCTCAACATCACCCTTTTCCAGCGGCGCACCGTTAAGACGAAGGTGCTGATGATTTTCACTCGCCAGCTGGCTACCCTCATCGATGCTGGCCTGCCACTTCTGCGTTCGCTGAACGTGCTCTCAAAACAGGAGAAGGATCCCGTTCTTAAACGCGCTACCGAAGCGCTGGCCGATTCCGTCCAAGGCGGCAATACCTTTTCCGATTCGCTCGCGCAACATCCGCGCATTTTTAACGAGCTTTACGTCAGCATGGTGAAAGCGGGCGAGCTCGGCGGTGTGCTCGAAGTCGTGCTGACACGGTTGGCCGAGTTTCAGGAAAAGGCGCAGAAGGTAAAAGGCAAAGTCCTTTCGGCCATGATCTACCCCATCATCGTCCTGACGATGGCGCTCGGCATCATGTCGTTTCTGCTCGTCTTCATCGTCCCACGTTTCGAAGCGATCTTTCACGATATGCTCGGCGACAAACCGCTGCCGGTCGTCACTCTCTTCGTCATCGCCGTGAGCGATTTCATGCAGAATCACTGGGCCATCCTTTTTGGGGCGATCTTCGCAATTTTCGTGGGAATCAAACTCGCCGGGCGCACCCCGCGCGGGCGCCTGGCCATTGATGGGGTCAAATTGCGCGCGCCACTCCTCGGTGATCTCATTCGCAAAACCTCCATCTCGCGTTTCTCGCGCACCCTTGGCACACTGGTCAGCAGCGGCGTCTCCATTTTGCAGGCGCTTAACATCACGCGCGACACAGCCGGGAACAAAGTCATCGCCAACGCCATCTCGCAGGTGCACGACCGCGTGAAGGAAGGCGAATCGATCGTGCAGCCGCTTGAAACCAGCGGCGCCTTTCCGCCCATGGTCATCAGCATGATCGACGTGGGCGAGGAGACCGGTCAATTGCCCGAGATGCTGTTGAAAATCGCGGATGTTTACGACGATGAAGTCGATAACGCTGTCGTCGCGCTCACTTCCATCCTTGAGCCTATCATGATCATTTTCCTCGCGGTCATTGTGGGCACGATCGTCATCGCGCTTTTCATGCCGCTCATTAGCATCATCCAGGGCTTGCAGCAGCAGTCGTGATCAAGGACGAGAGCGAAGGAGCTGCGCGCGGAAGTGCGCAAGCCTTCACCCTCATCGAGCTGCTGGTCGTTATCGCCGTCATCATCATCTTGGCGGGGCTGGTGCTCTCGATCAGCAGGTACGCTATGGACAAGGGCGCGCGTTCCAGAGCGGAGACAGAAATCGCCGCGATGTCAGCCGCGTTGGAAAGCTACAAGGCGGATAACGGGATTTACCCGAGGGACACTCCTGGAAACGGCTTCACCGACGCTCTCAATGCACAGATGGACACGTCGCCCGCGCCTTCTCCGAGCAAGTACACCAATGCCAGCTTTTATCTATATAGCCAACTGAGCGGATTAAATGCGAGTCAGCAACCCGTCGTGAACCTGAAGTCCTACTTCACCTTCAAGCCGCAAATGCTTGGCCACCCGTCAGGGAGCACGATCACGGTAACGTACATCCGCGATCCCTGGGGAAGCAGCTACGGCTATTCCACAGCAAATCAAAATGACTCAACGAAAGGCTATAACCCAACCTTCGATCTTTGGAGCACCGCAGGCCCGACGCCCACGCCTGCTCCCTCGCCGCTACAAGTTCGCTGGCTAAAGAATTGGTAAAGCGTGCCATCCCGAGCGCGTTGAGGGACGTCTCACCAATCACTCCGCCGTATGCACCACCACCACCACACGCCGATTCGGCTGCTGCCTCCGGATCTCCGCCTCATCCTGCGCCGCGTCCATCGACGGTCGCGGCTGCACCAGAAACTTCGTCGCCCCATATCCGCGCGCCTGGATCTGACCCGGATTAATTCCCATCATACGCACCAGATATTCCTTCACGCTATCGGCGCGCCGCTGGCTTAGATCGAGATTGTAATCATAAGCGCCAAACGCGTCCGTGTAGCCTTCGATTGAAAACGTCGCCTTTGGATTGCGTTTGATCAGCGTGGCCAGCTTTTGCAATTGCTCCATCGAACTTTCCTGTAAGTCCGCGCTGTTGTAAGAAAAGAGCTGATCGTCCGGCATGCGAATGGCCGTGCCTGATCCGAGCGGTCCCTTTTGCGCCAGCAACGAATCCAGATCGCTGAACCCTGGGTTGCGCGCCTTGTTCGGACCGGCGCTATCCGCCTGCACCTTGCTGGTGAAACTACTGGAATGCTTAATCGTCGTGCTCGTGGCCAGCTCCGTTCCGCTCAATGCCGGCTGCGGCCGCCCCGACGTCGCCGAATCGTTCAGCAGCGTCTGCTCGCGCGTGGCATTCGGACTTTTCGATAACGTCTGTGCCGTGTTCCTCTCGATCTCGTTCAACACCGACCTCGAATCGGTGGGATCGATCTTTGGCATGTCGGGCAGGGCGTTTTGCGTGTCGTCCGGCATGGCCGTCGTGGCGTGCACTTCCTGAAGCAGCGCGTCGAAGGATTTCTTCTCGTCCGGCAACTGCACATTAGCCTTGTCTGGCTCCGGTTTCGCTGCCGCGTTCGTCTGGTCCGTGCTCGCCTTTTCCAGCGTCGCCTGCGTGTTTATGGCTTTAACCTTGAACATGGGCGGCTCTTTCGTGCTGGCGAAAGCGACCTCAGCGCCCGCGAAACGTGCGCGATAGAAGTAAGCGCAAAGCAGCAGGTGGATGACGAGCGAGACGATCAGTCCGACCAGCAGCCAGTTACGCTGCCCGGTCGCGTTTAGGAGCGCCTGGTGTTCTTCCTGGAATTCAAAATCCGAAATGCGCACTTGGTAACGAACCGGCAGGCGCGACGTGTTGTCAAACAGCGTCCGAGGTCATCCCGAGCGAAGCGAAAGCGAGGGATCCCGAGAAGCGACCTTAAAGCTCCGTCACGGTATTCTCGGCTTCGCTCGGAATGACGAGAGAATGTCATTGTTTTCCGCGTGTCCGTTGCACAAACGCCCCGGCCGCCCCACGGATTTGTTCCGCCACATTCGCTTCCGGCGCGACAAACTTCGGCGTGAACCACGGGAACAATCCGATCAGATCGTGCGTCACCAGGATTTCTCCGTCGCAGCCGTTGCCGGATCCGATCCCGATGGTGGGGATTGTGATCGCCTGCGAAATCATGGTCGCTGTTTCCGCCGCCACGATTTCCAGTACCACCGCGAAGGCGCCCGCGTCTTCCACTGCGCGAGCGTCGCGCAACAACGCTTCGGCCTGCTCGCGGGATCGCCCTTTCACTTTGTAACCGCCTTCCTCGCGCACGCTTTGCGGCAGCATGCCGATGTGTGCCAGGAATGGAATGCCCGCAGACACGATCGCCTCGATTTGCGCGACGTGACCCACGCCGCCCTCCAACTTCACCGCCCGTGCCCCGGCCTCCATAAGTGCGCGTGCCGTCTCCGCCGCCAGCTCCGGCGTGTCGTAAGAATGGATCGGCATGTCGGCCACGAGCAGCGCGCGTTTCACCCCCCGCGCCGCTGCCCGCGTGTGATGCAGCATTTCTGCCAACGTCACTCGCGTCGTGTCCTCATAAC
This sequence comes from Chthoniobacterales bacterium, assembly GCA_038207045.1. Taxonomy (GTDB): domain Bacteria; phylum Verrucomicrobiota; class Verrucomicrobiia; order Chthoniobacterales; family UBA10450; genus AV69. The sequence goes on along the minus strand of JBBRAF010000001.1, from coordinate 102,028 downwards.
CAAGCACGACCATTCCGACGGAGTCTCCCACGAGAATGATGTCGAGCCCGCTCTCATCGAGCAGCCGGGCCGTCGGATAATCGTAAGCCGTGAGCGCAGTGATGCGCTCGCCGCGTTGTTTCATCTCGCGAAACTTCTCTACCATTCTCTGGTCACGCATTTCACAAGATCGCTCGCGGGAAGTTGTGCGAGCAACTCCCGCACGCTCGCCGTCTCTCCCGGCAGGCGCAAGTCTGGCGCGAGATCTGCCAGCGGTCGCAACACGAATTCTCGCTCCCGCATGCGCGGATGAGGCAATTGCAATTCGGGCCCAGCGCGCTCTTCCTCGGCGAAATATAAAAGATCGAGATCAATCGTGCGCGAAACATTGCGCGCGTAATTCCGTTTACGGCCAAGCGAACGCTCGATCATTTGCAATGAATCCAGGAATGCCTGTGCCGTGCCGGCGAAATCCAGTTCGATGACAGCATTGTAGAAATTTTCTGCGCCGGGCTCACAGCCGACTGCAGCCGTCTCGTACACAGACGACTGCGATATCGGCCGACGTGTGCCGTCGAGCGCACAAATTCGATCCCGCGCCTGCCGCAGATTGCGCAGCCGATCACCGAGGTTTGATCCCAGGGCAATACCGGCTCTCATAAGCCGTGTTGCAAATCCGCTGGGCGCACACGCCGGAATCCTGTGCTCCTACAATCCCAGCACATCGCGCATGCTGTAGAGCCCTGCCGGTTTCCCGATGGCCCAACGCGCCGCCCTCAAGGCTCCGCGCGCAAATGTTTCCCGGCTCGAGGCGCGATGCGTCAACTCAAGCCGTTCGCCATCTCCCGCAAAAATGACGGTGTGATCGCCCACCACGTCGCCTCCGCGCACCGAATGCACTCCGATCTCCGACTTGTCGCGCTCGCCGATCATGCCTTCGCGCCCATGCCGCAATCTTTCCGGTTTGCGGGTGCGTTGTAAAATCTCGATCAGCGTCTTCGCCGTCCCGCTGGGCGCATCTTTTTTCATCCGATGATGCGTTTCCACGATCTCGAGATCGAACGGTTCGCCGAGAATTTTTGCAGCCTGTTCCGTCAGCGAAAACAAGGCGTTGACGCCGACGCTGAAATTGGAAGCCAGAACGATGGGCAATGCCCGCGCCGTCGCCTCGATCATCCGGCGTTGTTCTGCAGAATGGCCGGTCGTTCCGATGATCAGCGGAGTACGCGTTGCCTTCGCTGCCGCGCAAATCTCCTCCACTGCCGTGACGCTGCTGAAGTCGATCACCGCATCGGCATCGCCTGTCGTTACAGGATTGCCCACATCGAGCTTCGCAATCACCTCCACATTTTCCGCCGCTGCGATCGCTCTGATCGCCTGACCCATCCGTCCCGCCGCGCCGACGAGAGCAATACGCAACTTCTCACTCATCCTGGAAAACTCGGTACTCCATCGCCGCCGCCGCCTTCGGGCTGCCGTCTGTCCCCAGCGGTAGTGCTCGGTGTGCCACGTTTCCTGCCCCCGCGGACGGACGGCAGCTCCAACGGGTTGCCTTCATCGCGAACGCTCGAACTCGTCCAACGTCTTCCGAAGCCGCTCCTGGTTTGGTTTAGTCATTTCGCAAAGCGGCAGCCGCACTTCGCTCGCCATCATGCCGCGCCACGACATCGCCGTTTTCACCGGCACCGGATTTGGTTCAATGAACAAATCTTTAAACAACCAGTAGAGCCGCCGATGCAGTTGTTCGGCGCTTTTCATGTCGCCGCCGCCGAACGCGCGCACAAGCTGGCAAACGTCGCCGGGTAACAGATTCGACGCCACGCTCACCACGCCGACCGCGCCCACCGCCATGAACGGCAGGGTCAATCCATCATCGCCGCTCAGGACCGTGAACTCCTCCGGCATGCGCGCGCGCAGTTCGCTGACGCGATCGACACTTCCGCTTGCTTCCTTGATCGAGACCACATTCGCGCACTCACTTTGGATGCGCGCCACCGTCTCCGCACCGATGTCCACACCGCAACGCCCGGGAATATTGTAAAGCATCACGCGCAGCGAAGTGGCTTTGGCGATTGCTTGGAAATGCCGGAACAAACCTTCCTGGCTCGGTTTGTTGTAATACGGCGCGACCACCAGCGCACCGTCCGCGCCAAATTTTTCCGCCGCTTGCGTCGCGGCGATGGCGTCAAGCGTCGAGTTCGAACCTGTGCCCGCGAGAACGAGGCAGCGTTTGTTCGCCTTCTCAATGATGAAACGAATGATCTGGTCCTTCTCCCCGTGCGAGAGGGTGGGCGACTCGCCCGTCGTTCCAACTGCGACAATGCCGTCGATACCCGCCGAGACTTGCGCTTCGATCAGCTTTTCCAGCACCGGGAAATCAATCGCGCCATCTCGAAATGGCGTGACCAGTGCGGTGAACGTGCCGCGGAACATTCAGCTAACCTTCCCTGTCATGTCGAGCGCAGTCGAGACATCTCTAACTATTGGGCTTTGGACGGAGAGTAAGAGATTCCTCCGCTCCGGTCGGAATAATAGAGGGCTCAAATTTCGATCGTGCCATTGAATACGAACTCGGCCAGGCCGGTGAGTGTCACGTTTCTAAATTGTTCCTTATTTCGCTCAAAATCGACGCTTAGTTCGCTTCCGCCTTTCACAAGCACGCCTATTGGTCCTTTCACTTTTTCGATCGCGGCAAAAATTAGCGCGCTGGCCACCACGCCCGTGCCGCACGCCAGCGTTTCATTTTCCACGCCGCGCTCGTACGTGCGAACGGCAATGCTGTTCGCACCGCGCTTCTCCAGAAAATTTACATTAGCTCCTGCGGGGGCGAACATTTCATGCCGACGAATAGCCGCGCCTGCGGCGTTCGCGTCGATTTCAGCGATTCGCGGAAGCGGAATGACAACATGCGGGACTCCGCTGTTAATGAAATGCCCACGCCAATTTTTTCCTGCGGCCGCGATCTCAATATGCAAACGCAAATCGTACGGCTCGCTCATGCCTAGCCGCACCTGCTCGCCTTGCAGCTGTGCTCCGATCACACCCGCGGGTGTCTCGAAGGACAACTGCTTGCCCGCGCCCGCCACCCGCTCCGCGAAACGAGCAAAACAGCGCGCGCCGTTCCCGCACATTTCCGCTTCGCCGCCGTCGCTGTTGTAGTAGCGCATGCGAAAATCCGCGCCGTTTCTGGCCAACTCGATCAGTAAGATTCCATCCGCACCTACCCCGCGATGACGGTCGCAAATCTTTACAATTTGCTGAGGCGTCAGCTGCACGTCTCCCGCGCGATTATCGATCATCACGAAATCGTTTCCCGCGCCGTTCATTTTTGTGAAACGCAGCATGCCGTTCGTTAACACAAGCCGCCCGCCCTGTCATCCCGAGCGGAGTCAGGGGATCTCGGTTGCGAAACCTGTGAGCTCCATTCTGCGGGATTCTTCGACTCCCCTGCGCTCCTTTAGATGACCAAAGTCAGCAACCGGTTGCCGCTCGATGGGCTCTGCGGAAATGTTTGTCCACGCATGACACCCGCCGCTCTTGCCAACGGATTCCTCCTTGGCTGGTCTGTGGCCTGGCCGCCCGGACCGATTAACGCCGAGATGATCCGCCGTGGGTTATTGCCTAAAGGTCAAGGCGGTGGATTCTGGGCGGCGTGGCCAATCGGCCTTGGCGCCTGCACCGGCGATTTCATATGGGCCTTCTGCGTCTCCGTCGGCGCCGGTGCAATGCTGAGCTCGCCCGCCATTCGACGTGCGCTCGCGCTCGTGAGCCTGGCGCTGCTCCTGTTTTTGGCGACACGCTTCGCCATCGCCGCGTGGAAGATTTACCGCTCATGGCACGGCGTCGGTTTTCAACCGGCAACTGATAAACGTCGCGGCGGTTTTTTTCTCGGTTTATTCGTCGTGCTGATGAGTCCGTGGAACATCGGCTTCTGGCTGGCGGTGATCGGCAGTCAGCCGGCGCAAAGCGCGAATGTGTCCCGATCGCTTGCCCTCGCCAGCTCGGTCGTTCTCGGCGCGCTAACGTGGGGCGTTGTCTTGTGTGCGGCGGTCAAATTCGGAGCGCGCATCTTTGCTCACCCGGGCTGGCAACTTGCGACCGAAGCAATTACCGCCGCAGTCATGCTATGGTTCGCCGTCCGTCTGCTGCTCCACTTTCCATGAACACCGCTAACGAACTACGCACGGGCAGGCTAACCGTTAACGAGATTTATCTATCGATTCAGGGCGAGAGCACCTGGGCCGGTCTGCCTTGCGTCTTCGTGCGGCTCACCTTTTGCGATCTGCGCTGCAACTATTGCGACACCGCCTATGCATTCTACGAAGGCGAAAAGAGCACGATTTTGGAGATCGTGTCGGGCGTTAGCAAATACAGCTGCCCACTGGTGGAGATCACCGGCGGCGAGCCGCTCTTGCAGAAAAACGTGCTTCCGCTCATGCGGGCGCTGGCTGACGCCGGGAAAACCGTGCTGTTGGAAACGAGCGGCGCGCACGACATTTCGGCAGTCGATCGGCGCGTCCATCGCATCATGGATTTGAAGACGCCGGGCAGTGGTGAGTGCGGACGTAATCTCTGGTCAAACATCTCGCATCTTACCGTGCGCGACGAAGTGAAATTCGTCATCGGCTCACGCGAAGATTACGAGTGGTCGCGCGAAAAGGTGCGCGAGTACAATCTTTCGGCGCGCTGCCATGCCGTTTTGTTCTCGCCCATTTTTGGCCGAATCGAGCCGCGCGAAATCGTAGACTGGATTTTAGCCGACGGCCTTGAGGTCCGCTTCCAGCTTCAGCTACACAAGTTTGTTTGGCCGCCCACGACGCGTGGGGTGTGAGTGGCCTTGGTCGCGAGAGGCTTCGCTGGAGCAATGCTAATGACACCAGCAGGAGCTGGTGCGAATCTGTTGCCACGACGACAGAATATGCAATGAAGACGCCTCGGGATGATGCGGCCAGGGCTTGGATTGTCATTTCTCGCCCGGACCGCTTGCCTACGGCAATGGCGGCGGCGCAGATACTGCGCCCGCTCTTCCCCGGTGGCATACATCTGCTGCGCGAAGAATCGAAATGGTGGAAGCGCGCGCGCTGGGAGCCGTTTGGTTCTCGATTCGCCGCTGTGCACGCCTTCAAACGCGTTGAGACCTGTCGTGGGCTGCGAGATTTGCCGCGGCTTTATCGCGAATCAGCCGAGCGTCGTCTCGCTATCGGCGAGCTACCGATCGATCCCGCCCAGGACATGATTTTTTGCATCGGTGGGATTCTAACAATTTCCAACGCCACCGCCTCCGCTCATCCTCAGGTGAGAAAGGTGCTGTGTATCTCTGCGAAGGTGTATCGCCAGCTTCACCAGGCCGGGGCGCGCGCCCGTTATCGTTTCACCACTTCCGGTTGGCTACAGAACCGTATCGTCGAGCCGATGGCGGGTTTGCACCGCACACTCCGGTTCAAACCGCGCATGAATGCGGGCGGCGATGGCGTGCGGCTAGAGCGTCTGCAAAAAGTGCCCGAAGAATTCTACGACGCCATCGTGGTGATGAGTAACAGCGGACACGACATAGCTGCCGACGCACCCCCGAAAATCGTGGCATCGTGTTTTCCGACTATCGCTGAGCTGCGAGATTTGCCGCCGGAATCCGCGACCGGGATGGAAAAACAGCGTGTTATTTTCTTCGGCACTCCTTTTGACCTCATCCACAACCTTTCTCCTCAAGTTTATATTGAATATCTGAATCGTTGTCTCGATTACTTGCGCGCAAACTTCCGGCCATACGATCTCATCTACCGACCGCATCCGAATGAGACGGGTGAAGCGCAGCGCCTCAATCTTGAACGATTTCGCATCGAGGATGATCGCGAAGCAGCCGAGCTTTACTTTTTGCGCCACTTTGCGTCGATCGCCGCGGTCTTTTCTGTCTCGTCCACTGTGTCGCGCACCGCCTTTAACAATGGACTAAACGCTTACGCCATGTATCCGTTGTTTCCCTTCAGCAAACAGCAGGCTGAATTTTTCTCCGGGGTGATGGGTGAAGTACCGCGCTATTTCCACATTCGCGATCTCCATTCGGCGCCTGTTGCTTATCAGCCGGTCTTGCCGTCAAACGACCGAAGTTTCGATGCTGGGCTACTCGCCGCTGTAGCGGCGGTTCATGACCGGCGAACGAGTCCAGACCTGGCGCGGCCTTGAGAAACGCCCGGTCACAGACACCTGCTTCAGTTAATGTTTTGGCGCACGCACGGTCCCCGTCTCGACCGCCACTTTGCGTTGCTCGACGATGCGGTCCGCCGTTTCTTCCACCATTTGCTCGAGCAACATGCGCAGGTGGGTGTTCTTGCGGTAATCAGCCGGGGCAATGTGTTTCACCCGGTCAGCATGGGTGGAAAGCTGGTAACATTTCTTAAAACCACGCCGCGCCGGATCATCCGGATTATAAACCGCGATGGCCTGTCCGCCGTTCTTCTTCATCACCGTAAAACACGGAACATCGGTCGGTCCATCCCCGACGTAGATCATGTTGCCGAAAGGGATGGGGCGAATGGCAGCATCCATGTGATCGTTCACATCCTGTGACATATCGAGAAGGCCCTTATTGATGCGGAAAAGGTACTGCGTCTTCTGCGTGTGGCTGATGACGCGCTTCGGGAAGGTAATGCGCCCCTGTTCGTCCTCGGCAAATTCGCAGCCGAAGATGGCACGCACAAAAGGAGCGAGCCGGCTGCCGTCGATGAGCGCTTTCATGCCCGAGGAGATGATATAATGCTCCACCCTGATCCCATGCGCCATGTGTTCTGCCTTGAGTAATCCGACGCGAAATTCCTCAAACATTTCCGGGATGCCTTTGTAAAAGTTCAGCTTGGCCCCAAGCTTTCCTAGCTCCTCATTTGTTGGCCGGTCCATGCCGAGCTGGTCGAGCAGCACCTTCATATAAGCGAGCTCGTTGTCATAACCGCCGTCGCGCACCAGTTCGGAACAGCGTCGCCAAAAGTTCTCGCCCTTGATGCCAAAGGCGGGGAATACGACCTCGTCCTGCATGTAACCTGGACTCAGGGTTTGATCGTAGTCGTAGACTATCGCGATAGTATTTTGCGGTGCGGACACCAGAAAAATGGGCTAACGAGGTTTAATTTGCAGTGCTCAACGCGCTGTCCCTAAGAGCCTGTGGGAGGTTTTAGCCGGGAAAGGAAGTCCTCGAATAACGAACCGTAGATCTTGCCGCGTTCGGGATGATATTGCACAGCGAGAGCAAAAGGATAGTTCTGTAGCTTTACCTGCTCGATGATATCGTCGCTTTCGCACCAGGATTCGACTTCCAAGCCACGGCCAAGCTTGTCGATCGCTTGATGATGAGAGCTATTTACTTTTTCGAAACGATGACGCGTTCTGCGATCAGAACGCAGCGGCTGCACATCATTCGTTTTCTGTGTTGGCAGATTATGACCGCTGACGTCGAGACGAAGCGTTCCGTCAAGGACGACGTTTAAAAGCTGCATTCCTTTACAAATGGCAAAAAGCGGTATCTTCCGCTCCAGTGCATGGGCTACCGCGGCAAACTCCCACGCATCGCGCTTTGGATTGGCGTCTTCTTCGATAACAGAAGGATCGGGAACCTCTTGCCGCAAAAACTCCTGCGAGATGTCGGGTCCGCCGGTCAAAAGCAGCCCATGCATCTGCTCCAATGGAACTTGACGCCGGGCTGCGTTCCAAATCTCCACCTCCGGATAGGCAGTAAAGAAGGGAGCAAAATATTTTTCGTCCGAGCGCCTGATCCAGGTGACGAGGTTGGCCATGACTACAAATTGCCGTCATCCGGAGCGAAGTCGAGGGTGGCGAAACTATAAGCCCATCGACTCCCGCACGTATTTGACCGGCGGGCTGCCAAAGGAGAGGACGGTGTCGTTATACTGCTTGAGATCGAACTTGCCGCCGTCACGAGCTTTGGCACGGTCGCGCAGATCGAGATGCTCAGCCACTCCCACGAAGTAAGTCGAGAGTTGAGCTGAACTAAGGCGCGCGCGTTTCCATTTCGCCACGGCTTCGCCTTCCTGCTGGAACCCTTCTTTCATCATCAGCGTCATCGCGTCCTGTTCGCTCATGTTCTTGGCATGGATACTCTGATCGATAATTGCATTACAGATGACGCGGAGTCGCATTTTTAACTGCTGCATCTTTACTTCCGGTCCACCGTATCCTAGTTCGGCCATAACCTGTTCGGTGTAAACCGCCCAACCTTCGATGAAGGTGCCACTTTGAAAAACGGCTCGCACCAAAGTCGGCGCGCGAAACTCATTGGAATGAGCTAGCTGCAGGTAATGCCCCGGCATCGCCTCATGCACGGTAAGATCGCGGCACATATAGTTGTTATATTCTTTGAAGAAGGATGCTTTACGCTCCTGGTTCCAGTCCTTCGGTGTGGGCTCAACCGCGAAGAAAGTCTTGCCGTTTTGCTCGAGCGGGCCCGGTGAATCGCAGTAGGCGATACCCTGACCGCGTTTGAACTCGGGCATAACGATAACGTCGAGGGGCTTGTCCGGTACCGTGACCACATGGTGCTGGCTGGTAAAGTCAGTCGCTTCGCGCACAATCTTCTGCGCGTAGCTGACGATGGTATTGTCGTCAGGATGCTGCTCGGCCAGCTTATCGAGAACTGACGTTGTGACCTTCTTCTTGTCCTCGAGGGTTGCCTTGTCGGCATGAGGAAAGGATTTCTTGTAGAGTGGAAGCGCCGTTTCGTAGATGGCTTTCTGCGTCTGCGCCATATCGTCCTGGGCGCGCTTCATGATCTCCTCCATGGAAAGGTCAGAGGCGAGGGCGAAGTGCAGCTTCTTGCGAAACTTATCTGCGCCAATGCGGAAATCGCCATCGGAACGCGGCAACAGATCTTTCTGTAACCAAGTCTTATATTTTTCCAGGGCCTTCGCCGCCTTCTCCTGAACCTCGGCCAGGTCTTTCCCAAGCTGCGGGGCCTGACCAAGCAAGGGGGCCAGTCCCTCGCGCACCAATGAGATAGCGCCCTGAGTCTGTTCGATCGCGGTCTCGGTGTAGACTTTCGGCGGATGTTGCAGATTCGCTTTGGCCTGCGCGACGACTGCGGGAATCGCTTCGAGCCGTTTACGCAAATTAGGGATACGCTGCGCCGCCGGCGCGAAGTCGCGCGCGACCAAAAGATAAATGCTGTTAGCAAGGCTCTCGTTGTACGTCAGCGGGTTCCACTGCCACTCCTTTAAATCTTCGATGCCGAAGATTTCGTTATCGACGTTGTCCGCAAGCAGCCTGACATCGACTTTGTTAGGCCCGGTGAGCTGGGACAGATCGGTTAAACCTTCCAACTGCTGACGTACGTCTTTAGCACGCTGGAGTTCCCTGGTTCGAGCTTCCGCTGAATAATCAGTGAGCTTGTCGTCAAAGCGATGGTCGCCCAGCTGGGTGGCATACTCGGGATGGGTTGCCAGCAGGCCTTCGATGTATTCGTGCGCGATCTTCTGGAATTGCTCGTCCTGAAGTGTGGCGCAGACAGTTGCAAGCGGAGTGACCAACGACACCGCGAGTAGGGCACGTAGTAGTTTCACAGGAGATTAAGTGGGAGTGCCGCCGGCGAGGATGGGCTCGCTAGCGCGCTCATCGGGCGTGAATTCCTGCGACTGCAGATAAGTCCGCTCCCGGTATAGTTGCGAAATAAAGATGTAGATAATGGCAGCCCCGAACATGAGCAGAGTAAAGAAGCGGAAGTAGTTTGCGCCTTCGAGGTTCATGCCCATCGCTTTGAGCTTGGGAATGAGAAAGCTGATAACGGAAGGCAGCTGGTTGCCGAGAGCAATCGAGAGCAGCCACATCGCCATCAGCAAGCTCTTCATGCGATTAGGCGCCTGCGTGTAAGAGAACTCAAGCCCGGTGATCGAAACCATAACTTCACCGGCTGAGAGAATGACGTAAGCCAGGAGTTGCCAGCCTACGTTCGGACGAGCGCCCTGATCAATTTGGACCTGGATCTGCCAGATGACGACAAAGGAGAGCGCGGTGAGGAAGAGGCCAATGCCGATTTTACGCAGCGAAGTAAGGGGGAAAATGCGGCTGACTGCTGGATAAAGCACGTAATTGAAGAGAGGTATAAATGTCAGGATCAGAATTCCGTTAACTACCTGGACTTGTTCCGGCAAAAAGGTGAGGCCGAAGAAATGCAAGTCCAACTTCTGGCATTGAATTGTCCACTCACCGCCGCTGCTTTGATCCCAAAGCGCCCAGAAGATCATGGTAAACGCGTAGATGATCCAGACACGGCCGATAACGCTCAGGCCTTCCTTACTTTTCAGGTCGCGCAAAAAACCAAGCCCGGTCGGCGGAATGTGCACCATTTTCTTGCGGCCGAGCCAGAAGATGATGGTGGCGATAAACATCAAAACGCCGGGAAGACCGAAGGCATATTTCGGCCCCCAATTGGGACTGCGAAGGAGGATGGGACAGAGCCAAATGGAAAATGACGACCCGAGATTGATGGAAAAATAAAACCAGCCAAAGACCCGAGAAAGGAGATGCTTGTTCGACTCGCCGAACTGGTCGCCGACGTTGGCCGAGACGCAGGGCTTAATCCCACCCGCGCCGGCCGCGATCAGAATCAAACCCAGGGCAAGGACCCATTTCTGTCCGAAGTGGATGGCAAAGGACGTATCCATCGCCGCGAGAGTGAAGTGACCGAGGCAGTAAACGATTGAGAGATAAAGGATAGTGCGATATTTGCCCAGCCATCCATCGGAAATAATCGCACCGAAAAACGGCATCCAGTAAACAGAGGAGACAAATTGGTGAAACCATCCTTGCGCCTCATTCTGCGGCATTCCTTCCAGCACGCCCGAGCGATTGAGAAGAAACTGCGTCATGAATCCGACCAGGATTGCGCGCATCCCATAAAAGCTGAAACGTTCCGCGCCTTCGTTGCCGATGATATAGGGCACGCCCGGCGGCATCGTCGTCATATTGGGCGGCGATGTTGCGTATTTGTAATTGGCCATAAGCGCAGCCCTTAAGGGGATTTCTTCTCTGGAAAAAACTTCACGGGCGTGGCGGTCGCAGACGGTGCGCCGCCGTGTTCGACTCGGCGGGCATGTTTGGCTTCAGCGAGACGGTCGCGCTGGACTTCCGGGTATTCGCCGAGGTGATGTTTCTCGCAGGAGGTGAAGAGACCGACCGCGACACCAAAGAAAAAAAGGCCGACGCGGCGTGCGAACCCCATGAATGATGTCACTTAACGAATAATCTTGCAGCTATGCAAGGCTAAAGAACGTTGCGCATCTGGGCACGCCGGCCGGATAACTGTCGCGCACGTTCAGCCCGGCTGATTTTGATGGATGCGTCGAAAGGAACTAGCGCTGGCTATAAACTTCTGCCAGAGCGATGCCGGTCGTGTCGCCAACTCCGCGCACGACTACGGTGTAGTTGCCGGTCGGTAACGCAATGGCGATGGCGGATTCATTCGGCCGAGCTGGGGCGAGTCCGCTCGCCCTAATCTCAACAGCTTGCGTGTCTTGCCAGTTATCGTTAGAAGCGATGATCGTTCCGCTGGCATCGTGTAGTTCGATCTTGGGGTTTTGCAGCGGGTTAGTGACTCCAAAGCTGGACAGGGTCGGACCTAGCGCGCGCACGACCACGGCATTATCGATCAGAGTATTTCCGCCAACGATGAAGCCCGCAATCAGGACGTTCTCACCGGTTTGAACCAAACCGCGGGCACTGATGTTCTGAAGCTTCTCTGTGACCGGCTCGAAGGCTAAGAAGGTAGGACCGTTGAGACCGGAGGCGAAAGTGCTCCTGCTTCCGACGGGAGTGAATTTGAAAATCATTCCGTCCATCTGATCTGCCACAAACAGATTGCCGAGGGTGTCGAAAGCAAGACCGGCCGGTCCGTTTAAGCCGGATGCGAAAGTAGTTTTGGTGCCGGCGGGAGTGAACTTAAGAATCGCATTGCCGGTATTGTCAGCGACGAAAAGGTCACCGGCGCGGTCAAAAGCTAGGCCGCCCGGATTTCCCGCTCCTGAAGCAAAAGTGCTCTTGGTTCCGGTTGGACCGAATTTGAAGATCGTGCCGGGGCCTAGGTCGGCGACGAAAAGGTTACCGGAACGATCAAATGCCAGACCGGTAGGATTGGTGAGGCCAGAGGCAAAGGTGGTCTGAGCTCCGGCGGTGGTGAGTTTGAAGATCGTGCCGGAATTAAACTCGCCCACAAAAAGATTATTGTGAGCGTCAAACGCAAGTGCGGTAGGCCCGCCCGTGAGGCCAGAAGCAAACGTACTTTGAGTGCCATCGGGTGTAATTTTGAGAATCGAACCACTGCCGGTCTCCGCCACGTAGAGAGTTCCTGCGCGGTCGAAGACGATACCAATTGGGGTGTTAAAGCTGGCGGCGAAAGTGCTCTGGCTGCCAGCGGGAGTGAACTTGAAGACCGTTCCACTGCCAAGGTCCGACTGATAAAGGTCCCCCGCCGCAGCGTGAAGGTTTACCGCGATCATCGCTGCCGCCCGGGCGGCAGCATTCAAGAACAGGGGAAGCAGAAGCGATTTCTTCATAAATCAGAATGCAGCTAGTCTTATTCCGCTTTGCCGAGAGACATCTGCAAGCAACGGCGGGAAATGCGAGGTATTGAAAGCTGCGTTCTCGGGTTTACTATCCGCCCAAGTGGCTCGCTCGGTAAAAAACAGCGCGTGGAATGAAGTGTTCGCGCTTATCCTGCTCGGCGTTGGGACGCTGCTGTTTCTGGCGCTGATTTCCTACAGTCCACGCGATCTGCCATCGTGGATACCGTGGAGCTATCTTTCGCCGGCGAATCGGCCGGCGCAAAATTTCATAGGACCTCTCGGCGCGATCTTCGCCAGTGTGTTCTATCTGCTCATCGGCGCGGCGTCGTATTTGCTGGCGGCGGTGCTGCTCGGCTTCGGCGTGGCCAAGCTTTTTTACGGGCGCCTCCGCGTGAGCGCGCGCGTTCCCTGGATCGTCCTCTTCATTATTTCCGGCGCATGCCTGATGCAATTGCAGAAAAGTCATCTGCAGGGGTGGAAAGCGGCCTTCAACATTCAAGGTCCGGGCGGCTCGCTCGGTTACTTTTTCGGAAAACGCTTTCTGCTCCCGACGATGGGTGATGTCGGCTCCATGATTCTACTCGTGGCCGTTTATCTGAGCGCGCTGATTTTAATGACGGGGCTGCGTCCCATCTATCTTGTGCGCGAATCCGTGGCCGCATCTCGTCGCGGAGTCGGTCGGCTTCGGGAATGGGGAGTGCGGCGCGAGATGCGGCGCGCCGATATCAAAGGGCAGATCGCCATTAGCGAACGCGAGCTGGAGAAGCAGCGTCGCTCGATTGAAAAGCAACTGAAGAAGAAAGGCGCGGCTGTGCCGGATACCGCGGTCGTGCCGCCGGACGAGCTGGCTGGTCGGCCCAAGCCAAAGGTTGTCGATACAACGGCGTTGTCGGATGAGAGCATGCGCGCGCGACGCAAACCGTCACTGGCCGAACTGCGCAACAATTCGCGCCAGGCGCCGATGGTGGAGACGCGCAAGTTCGACGCTGATCATTATGCTTTGCCCAGCGTCGATCTGCTGGATGAACATGACCCGGAAGGCCGCGGGGGGGCCGATCCGTCGGAACTGGAACGCGTGCAACAGACGTTGATTGAAACGCTGGCGCACTTTGGTATTGCGGTGGCGGCGGGCGACATCACGAAAGGGCCGACGATTACGCGTTACGAGGTCTATCCGGCCAAAGGTGTGCGCGTGGACAAAATTGTGTCGCTCGAGCGTGATCTGGCGCGCTCCACCAGAGCCGAGCGCATCAATATTCTCGCGCCCATTCCCGGAAAAGACACGGTCGGCATCGAAATCGCCAACACGCGCAAAATTAAAGTGACGTTGCGCGAACTGATGCAGTCGGCCGATTGGGAGGAAGCGAAGACGCGTTGCAAGCTTCCGCTGGCGCTGGGCAAAGATGTCTATGGCAAAGTGATCATCGCCGATCTGGCGCAGATGCCGCACCTACTGGTGGCCGGCACGACTGGCAGCGGCAAGAGCGTTTGCATCAATGCGATGTTGGCGAGCATGCTTTTTCGTTTCACGCCGGAGGAACTGCGCTTCGTCATGATCGATCCCAAAGTGGTCGAGATGCAGGTTTATGAAAAGTTGCCACATCTCGCCTTTCCGGTCGTGACCGATGCCAAGAAAGTACTGCTGGCGTTACGCTGGCTGATCGATGAAATGGATCGGCGTTACAAAGTCTTTGCGCGGGTGGGCGTGCGCAACATCACCAGCTTCAACGCGCGGCCGGCGAAGAAAACGCAGAAGGAACTGGAAGCGGCCCATCATTCTGTGGCGGAAGCTGCTAGCCTCCCGCCCCAAACCGGGGAAGCTAGCAGCTTCCCCTACAAATCTCCGCCCGCGGCCATCACCGTGCCGCGTGATGATGAGCTAACGATTCCTGATCGAATGCCATATGTCGTCGTCATCATCGATGAGCTGGCCGATTTGATGCAGACGGCTCCGGCTGACGTGGAGAGCGCCATCACCCGCATCGCGCAATTAGCGCGCGCCGCTGGCATTCACCTTATCGTGGCCACGCAAACACCACGTGCGGATGTGGTCACCGGTGTGATCAAGGCAAACATCCCTTGCCGCATCGCGTTCCAAGTCGCGAGCAAGATCGACAGCCGCGTCATCCTGGATGAAAACGGCGCCGATCGTTTGCTCGGCCAGGGCGATATGTTGTATCTGCCCCCCAGTACTTCTCGCTTGATCCGGGCACAAGGCGTGCTCGTTACTGATGAGGAGATTCGTCAACTCGTGGACTTCGTTTCAGCGCAAAGCACACCGACATTCGACAGCAGCATGCAGGAGAAACTGCAGGCGGCCGGCGCGACGACGGAGGAAGTGAGCGAAGAAGACGAAGAGCTGGTGGAGAGATGTCTCGAGATTATCCGCCAGGAAAAACGCGCCTCTACTTCGCTTTTGCAGCGCCGGCTGCGGCTGGGTTACACCCGCGCCGCGCGAATCGTTGATATTCTGGAGCAACGGGGTATTCTGGGGCCGGGCGAAGGCGCGAAGCCGCGCGAAATCCTGGTCGACCTCGATGCCGCGGTTTGATGCGCGAGCAGAACATGTCCATCGAAGGACTCGGTAAAAAATTTCAAGCAGCACGCGAGTCGCGCGGACTCAGTCTCGATGAGGCGGCGCGGCTGACCAAGATTCGTCAATCGCGCCTTGCGGAAATCGAGACGGACGATTTTTCGAATTTTCCCAGCCTCGCTTACGCGAAAGGCTTCCTGCAAATCTACGGCAAATTTCTCGATATCGACGTCTCGCCTTATCTCGATGCATTTGAAGCCTCGGAGCACATCACGGTCGATGGCTATTCTTATTTGCAGGACAACCCGGCTCCGCGCCCGAGCCGCGCGGCTGTAGTGCGAGAGGAACCGTCACGCACATCGCTCCTCCCGCTCGTTATCGGCATTTTCGTACTCGGCGGTGGCGTTTGGCTGATAAAACTTGTTTTGAATGTGCAACGCATCACGCCCCATCAGACGGAGACGGCGGCTAGTCCCACTCCCGCTGCGACGGTTGCGGCTGTGGCCCGGGCAGAAGCTGTGCAATCGCCGCGCGTCACCGCTGCCGTGGCGGCGGCAACAACTCCCGCGATCTCACCCAGCGCAACGATCGCCAGGGCGATCGCGGTGGAGACGCCGCCGCCGTCCGCGAGTACGGAGCCGACGGTGCGTCGAGCCCAGCCGGTGCGCCCGGAGGATTTAGTCGCCGCGGCGGAATTGAGCACCGCGGAAACGAGCGGCGGCATTAATCGCATTGACATCAAACCGCTGAAACGGACCTATGTGCAGGTGACAGTGGACGAGGAATCGGCCAACCCGGCCTTTGAGCGCTGGCTTTCGCCTTCCGATGGCGTGGTAGAATTTCGTGGTCACCGCTTCAATGTGCACGTGCTGGATCGGACGGCAGTGCAGATTCGCAAGAACGGTCGGATCGTGTTGGCTGAGGATGCCGATGTGAGTATCGACGAATAGGCGTGAGGGATTGCGCGCCTGCAGCGGCTGTCTGTGACCGCCGAACGAACGAAGGCCAAAGCGCGTTAATCGGCGGTCATAGACCGCCGCTACAGGACCAGCCCACCAAGGTGGGAATGATCAGCCTTGGTTGCGCCAAGAATCTTGTCGATGCCGAGATCATGCTCGGCAGCGTCCTCGAGCGCGGCATGAAGATTACCTCCGAGGCCGGGAACGCGGACGTGCTCGTGATCAATACCTGCGCGTTCATTGATTCGGCCAAGGAAGAATCGATCGACGCCATTCTGGAAGCGCATCAGCAACGCGGGCTAACGAGACGTGGTCAACAGAAGTTGATCGTAAGCGGCTGCATGTCGCAGAGATTTTCGGCGGAGCTGCGCGAGCAGTTGCCCGAAGTCGACGCTTTCATCGGTCTCGATCAGGTGCGCGAGCTGGGAGCGATCGTGGAAGGTATAATGGCGCAAGATTCCATCTTGCGCAGCGACGGGAACGCAAGTCGCAGACTTGCGCCCCTTCTGGCTACGCCGCGCTCCAAATATATTCCCGATTACGACACCCCGCGGTTCCGTTTAACTCCGCCGCATTCGGCTTATCTGAAAATCGCCGAGGGTTGCAATCATCCCTGCAGCTTTTGCGTCATCCCGCAGATGCGCGGCCGGCACCGCAGTCGCACGCCCGAGTCCGTGCTGGCGGAAGTGCGCGCGCTCGTCGCCGAGGGCGTGCGCGAAATCAATCTCATCAGCCAGGACACCACCTATTACGGAATGGATCTTTGGGGGGAGAAAGCGGGACCGCGCCAGCCGGTCGATTCCGCCCGCGGGCCAACGCTGGCCGGATTGCTGCGCGAGATCGAAAACGTCGAGGGTGAGTTCTGGGTGCGCCTTCTCTACACCCACCCGGCCCATTGGAGCGACGAGCTCATCGCGACGGTGGCACAATGCCGGCACGTAGCGCGTTATGTCGACATGCCGCTCCAGCACATTGACGAATCGATGCTGGCCAAAATGCGGCGGGAGACATCGCGCGCGCATATTGAGGAGCTGGTTGCGAAACTGCGGGCCGGCATTCCCGGTGTGGCCTTGCGCACGACATTTATTGTTGGCTTTCCTGGCGAAGGCGAAGGGGAGTTCGAGACGTTGCTTGAGTTCATCGAGCGCGTGCGCTTCGAACGGCTCGGGGTTTTCCAATATTCGCCCGAGCAGGGTTCGCGTGCGGCAAACATGCCGAAGCAGGTTTCAACGCGAACCAAGAATCAACGTTATCGTCGCGCCATGATGCTGCAGCAAAACATCGCGCGCGAGATCGCATCTGAAAATATCGGGCGTGAACTGACGATGCTGGTGGACGAGCCGCTGATCGCGCGCACAGAAGCGGACGCACCCGATGTCGACGCGCGGGTCATTTTGGCGAAACCGGCACGCGTTGGTGAGTTCGTCACCCGCCGAATCAGTGCGACTCGCGGTTACGACCTGCTCGCCTGAGGCGAAAACAAAGTCCCTTGCGGCTGACGCCGCCAACGGTTTCACCGAGCGGGCAGATCGCATCCTGCCGACATGCCGTTTGGAGCGTGCTTGCGCGGATTAGAATTGGCAAATCAGCCCGCGATGCTTTAGCTCAATTCGCAAGATGGCCGATTACGAAAGCTTCCAGCATGATGTCTTGGTAATCGGCGCGGGTGGGGCGGGTTTGCGCGCCGCGATTGAAGCGTCGGCCGCAGGAGTTTCGGTCGGGCTCATCTGCAAATCACTTCTCGGCAAAGCGCACACCGTCATGGCTGAGGGTGGCATTGCGGCGGCGCTGGCCAACGTCGACGATCGCGACAATTGGCGAGTGCATTTTGCCGACACTATGCGCGGCGGCCAGTACATCAATAATTGGCGCATGGCCGAGCTGCATGCGCGCGAGGCACCCGCGCGCGTGCGCGAGCTGGAAGCGTGGGGCGCCGTTTTTGATCGGACGAAAGACGGCCGGATTTTGCAGCGAAACTTCGGCGGACATCGTTACCCGCGGCTGGCGCATGTGGGCGATCGCACCGGGCTGGAAATGATTCGCACCCTGCAGGATCACGGCGTGCATCAAGGGATCGATGTGCACATGGAGCGCACGATTTTGACGCTATTGAAAAATGGCGAGCGGGTCGTCGGCGCGCTCGGTTACGATCGCGAGCGGGGCCGGTTCAAAATCTTTCGCGCTAAAGCCGTCGTGCTCGCGACGGGCGGAATCGGTCGTGCTTTCAAGATCACGAGCAATAGCTGGGAATACACGGGCGATGGTCACGCGCTCGCTTATCGCGCGGGCGCGGAATTGATCGACATGGAGTTCGTGCAATTTCATCCCACCGGCATGGTCTGGCCGCCCAGCGTGCGCGGCATTCTCGTCACTGAAGGTGTTCGTGGAGAAGGCGGAATTCTCACGAACAAGGAAGGCCGCCGTTTTATGTTCGACGACATTCCGGAAAACTATCGTGCGCAGACGGCGGACAACGAAGAAGAAGGCTGGCGTTATTGTCAGGGCGACAAGAACGCGCGCCGGCCACCGGAATTACTTACGCGTGATCACGTCGCGCGCTGCATCGTGCGCGAAATTAAAGCGGGGCGGGGGAGTCCGCACGGCGGCGTGTTTCTCGATATCGCCTGGATCAAAAAGAAGCTGGGAAACGGAGAAGAATACATTAAACGAAAACTGCCCAGCATGTATCACCAGTTTAAACAACTGGCCGACATCGATATTACGCAGCAGCCGATGGAAGTGGGACCGACCACGCATTACGTGATGGGTGGTATCCGGGTTGATTCCGACACGCAGATGTCGCGCGTGCCCGGACTTTTCGCAGCGGGCGAATGTGCCGCCGGTATCAACGGCGCGAATCGGCTGGGTGGAAATTCACTTTCTGATTTACTGGTATTTGGAAAGCGCGCCGGGGAATCCGCCGCGAAGTACGCAGCGGAAAATGCTCTGGCCGAGATCGATCACGCCCAAGTGGACGCGGCCGCGGCGAGCGCTCTCGAACCATTTGGTCGCAGTGCCGGGGAAAACCCGTACGCGGTGCAGCATGATTTACAGGAAACGATGCAGGACAATGTCGGGATTGTGCGCAACGAAGGGGAAATGCGGAGGCAACTCGACCAACACTTGAAGGATCTATGGGAGCGAGCAAGGCGCGCCGGCGTTCCGGGTAATCGCGAATTTAATCCAGGCTGGCACACCGCGCTCGACTTGGAGAATTTGCTGACCGTGTCCGAAGCGATTACGCGCGCCGCGCTCGAACGAAAGGAAAGTCGCGGCGCGCAATTTCGCGAGGATTTTCCGAGCAAGGATGCGAAGTTTGGAACCGTGAATACGATCACCTGGCGCGGCGAGGATGGCGCGATGCAAGTGCGTCTCGATTCGCTTCCGCCCATGCCGGAAGAGCTGAAGCAAATCATCGAGGAGATGGGGTGAACGCGACCGGCGCCGTTTTTTGGTAGCGGCGCGGCGTGTTGATCGAGGCTTTTGGAAGCGCCAAAGGTTCACTGCACGTCCGTGCGAAAACAGCCGCAAACCTCAGTTAAGGGAGATCTCAACCACGGAAAGGCAGCGGCAAGAGCGACGGCAGTAGCCACGGGCTTCATCCGCGCTTGGGATCATTTTTTTCCGATAACCTCTGTGGCTAAAAGAGGCGCTTTGTCCGCGATCCGAAGGCAAAAAAGCGATTAAGCTTGACCTGAAATCTAGCTGATAAACATGCTGTGCAGCGAGGACAAATAGTAACGTACAAACTCGAAGAGAAAGGTTTTCGATGAATGTTTTAAAGTTGGTGATGAGTCGGGGTGGTCAAGAATGGGGGATAATCCGGATGTTTGCCGCGATCGGAATTATGTGGGTTGCGACCTTGCAAACGGCCTTAGCCACACAGGCTGATAGCACGGCCGTGTCGTTCGTCAGCGACGTAGAGGGTGCTATTCCTTTTATTCATGAGCTGAACTTCACAGTGGCGCCGCTTACTAACTTCAAGAGCGTAGTATTCACCGTCCGCCCGAAGCCGGGTTCCTTTACCCGTGCCATATCTGCGACTTATCCCAAGTCCTACCTGTCGACCAGACACTTTGTCGATACCGCCGGCAACTTAAAGGTGCCGGTCTTTGGTCTCTACGACGGCTTTACCAATAGCGTAACGCTAACCTTTGTTTTTAACGATAACTCACAGAGACAAATCATTCTTCCGGTCGCGACCACGGCATTCAGTGATCCCTGTGGTTACAAGCAGCCGACGGTGGTGCAGGCGAGAACGAATTCTACCAGCTTAAGCTATGACTTTATGATGCTGAAAGATAGCTGCAGCAGTTTCTCTCCTGCCATCATGGATACAGACGGGGCGCTTCGCTGGGTGGGTACCGGGGGAGTCGGAAATGTGTCCAGTGCTTTTTTCGATAACGCGGTCTATATCGGACAGGCAGGGGGACCAAACTTCATTCGCATGGAGTTGGACGGAGCATTCAGCATTGTCGCCGACTACAGCAACATCGGTGTGACGCAATTCCATCATAACATCGACCGTGGTAAACACGGGTTGCTACTCGAAGTGGATACTAGGACTGACTACGAAAGCACCGTCCTCGAGGCCGATAAAAACGGCAACTTACTCAAGGTCTGGAATATGGCCGAGATTATCGGCAACGCCATGCGCGCCGGCGGCGACGACCCGAGTGCCTTCGTTCGTCGCGGCGCCGATTGGTTTCACAATAACGCGGCCACTTACCGAGCGAGCGATGATTCTGTTCTTATTTCGAGTCGGGAAAGTTTTGTCATCGCTCTCGATTATAGATCGAGCGCGATAAAGTGGATTCTAGGAGATACAAGCAAGGCCTGGTATCAATACCCAAGCTTGCGCGCCTACGCTTTGACCGTGGCGCCTGGCGGCGTTGCTCCCATCGGACAGCACGCAGTATCGATCACCTATAACGACAAACTACTTCTCTTCGACAATGGCCTCGCTAGCGCTAATCAAACCCCCGCGGGTAATAAGAGAAACTTTTCCGCCCCCCGCAAATACTCCCTTGACCTAAACAATAGGACCGCGACTCAAATCTTTGCTTACAATCGCTCCATCGTTAGTGAGATTTGCTCCAGCGTTTACGAAGATGCTCCAAACAACTACTTGGTCGATTATGCCGTTGCCGGAGGTTTTCTGAGCGCTAGCCCGTCTGCGGAAATCGTTGGCCTGCAGGCAGACGGGCAAAGGGTATTCGATTATGCCTATCCCACCAGTTTTTGTCAGAAAATGTTTAATGCCCTCCCGATGCACCTTGAGCAGCTCACCTTTGGGTCTGCCGCTCTGCCATTTGCCGGCACGTTTAGCAACTTTTCGGGACGCGCTCTTATCGGACCTGGGGACAATGCTTTGTTCGGCGGTTTTGTAATAGGCGGATCGGGAAATAAAGAGGTAATCATTCGAGGCCTGGGCCCCAGCCTGGCGGCATTCGGATTAGCGCCAGTGATACCGGATCCTTTCCTCACCCTCTATAGCGGCAGTCAACTTGTCGCGACTAACGACAACTATACGGCCAACCCCATTCTTGCAAGTAACCGACTTACTCCCGGCGATCCGAGGGAAAGTGCGTTAGTGACGACGTTGAATCCGGGAGCGTATAGCACTGTTCTGCAGGATCGGCTGGGTAGGACGGGCTTCGGACTGCTGCAAGTGTACGACGTTACCGATGGAACTTCACAACTAGTCAACGTCTCAATAAGGGGCCGGGTCGGTTTAGGCAACAATCTTCTGATCGGGGGATTCACCGTTGCGACGCACCCTATGGAAGTGATAGTACGAGCTCTGGGACCCACTCTCGCCACGTATGGAGTTAGCGATCCTCTGCCTGATCCGAGCGTCGGCGTCTACAACGCCGACGGCTCCTTGATAGCTTCTAACACTAGTTGGATGGTTACCCAAAAATTAGAGTTGACCAGTGCTGGGTTTGCCTTGCCTAACGCGCATGAGGCCTCCCTCCTTACTATACTTTACCCCGGTGCGTATACCGCGATTGTCAGGGGGGCGGCCGGCTCTACTGCTGAAGGATCCGCGTTATTGGAAATTTACAACGCTGGCGCTTTTTAGGCTTTCAATAGTTACTTCGTTCTGCCGGTACTAGGTCCAAGCCTGAAGTGCGATGAACGATGAAAAAGGTACATCATACTCGGAGCGGTCGAAGCTCGGTTACAACAAGATAGTAGTTTCCAAGTCGAGTAATTCCCATACGTCAACGTCGGCATGAGTAACGCTCTATGTCGGCATTTGCAATGAAACGGAAATGAATTCCCAGCTTGAACGCTTGCGGGACTTCCGGGAGCTCGACCGCGGTCTTCCTGCAACGGGCCATCCCGACCATACAGCGTATCGAATTGGAAGATCTCCGTACGGTTTCCGAAGCGACGGAGGGATCGCCCGCGCCGCCGTCGAACGCGAAAGAAGTCGCGGCGCGTAATTTCGCGAAGAATATCCTGAGAAGGGTGCGAAGTTCAGCAATGTTGAACACGATCATGTGGCGCGGCAATGATTGTTCCATACAGGTGTGGTTTGACCTGCTGTGGCCAATGCCGGAAGAGCTGAGGCAAATAATCGAGGAAACGCGATAATGGGAGGGCTGCGATTAGGTAGCGCGTGCGTCCCGCTGCCACTGACTTTCATGACGCGCCACATTTGGTCCCGATGCCCGTTTTACAAGGTCTGCGATGGCGCGGACGCCATCGCCTGCGCGCGAGACGCGTGCGCTATCCGAGAACGTGACCACCGTCACCTTTAAAATCTGGCGCGGCGATGCGAGCGGCGGCGCATTCCACGAATACACGACCGAATGCTCCGAAGGCATGGTCGTGCTCGACGCCGTGCATGACGTTCAGCATAAGCAAGCGCCCGATCTGGCCTGCCGCTGGAACTGCAAAGCCGGCAAATGCGGTTCCTGCTCAGCTGAAGTCAACGGCATGCCCAAGCTCATGTGCATGGCGCGTTTAAGCGACCTTCCTGTGGACAAGCCGATAACGATTGAGCCAATCAAAGCTTTTCCGGTGCTGAAAGATCTCATCACCGATGTCTCGTGGAATTTTCAGATTAAAAAACGGATCAAGAAATTCAAGCCGCGCCCTCCCGATGCTGCCGATGGCACCTGGCGCATGCAGCAGCAGGACATCGATCGCGTGCAGGAATTTCGAAAATGCATCGAGTGCTTCCTGTGTCAGGATGTCTGCCATGTCTTGCGCGATCATCACATGCACGATCGCTTCGTCGGACCGCGCTACCTCATTTATACCGCCGCGCTGGAAATGCATCCGCTCGATACCGAAGACCGCGTGACCGAACTGCGCGAAGCTCACGGCATTGGTTACTGCAACATCACGAAATGTTGCACCAAAGTATGTCCAGAGAATATTGAAATCACCGACAACGGCATTATTCCTATGAAGGAACGAGTGGTGGACGAGTACTACGACCCGTTAGGATGGCTCTGGAAACTAGGACGACGAAAAGGCAACACGCAACATGGATGAGTTAAAGCGACTTTCCGGCGATGCCATTCCAAGTGCGCTGGAAAAGGCGGAGCGCTACCGTCTGCTCAACGAACCGGCAGAGGCGGAAAGCATCTGCCTCGATGTGCTGGAAGCTGAACCGAAGAACGAGCAGGCACTGATCATTCTGCTGCTTGCGTTAACGGATCGTCTCGGCAAAGGCTACGGCGTTAGCGACACCCAGGCCAGGCAAATCCTGGCGCAAATGCCAGGTGAATACGAAAGAGCTTATTACAGTGGAATTCTTGCGGAGCGTCTGGCCAAGGCCCAGCTTGCTCGCGGTACACCCGGTTGCGCGCACCTTGCCTATGAGGGTTTTCGCGAAGCCATGCGCTGGTTTGAGAAAGCCGAAGCGGTGCGACCACCTGAAAACGACGATGCTCTACTGCGCTGGAACACGTGCCTGCGCATGATCGCGCGTAACCAGCTTACGGCGCGCGATGAAGAACGAATCGAGCCGCCGCTAGAGTAGTTATGCTCTTGTCGAGCGGGGTCTGCGCGATGTAACTGCGCTAGTGATACGCGACTCATTGGCGCGCAAAAAAGCAATGAAGCTTCAACTTCTGCCATAGTCACCCCGTTTAAGGTCCAGGTTTCGATTGTAGTAGGGATCCCCTCGTTCGATCGTTTGCCGCCAGCGCTCGAGTAGCAGGCTGCGATCACTCTTGTCGTAATACTTCGATCGCGAGATTGATTCATGGTGCAGAAGTAAAGCCTGGGGCGTCCAGATTATTCGCAGCCCGCGTTCGCGTAGTCGCAGACCAAGATCCAAGTCTTGGTACATTGTCGAAAAGTGCTCGTTAAAGCCGTCGAGTTCCTCAAAGAGTTCCTTCCGCATCATCATGCACGCGGCCGTGACCGCCGATACCTCACGCGCGCAGGAAAGGCTGCCGAGATAACCGTCGGACTTGGAAGAAAAACCACGCATGGCGTGATCACCGGTGCCGCGCATGCCAAGCACGACCCCGGCATGCTGTACCGCTCCGTTATCATGCAGAAGGAGAGCACCAACGGCTCCGACATCTGGTTGCTCGGCATAGTATAGGAGATGATCGAGCCATCGTGCGGTTACAATTTCGGTGTCGTTATTCAAGAACACGAGATACTCGCCCGTGGCGTGTTTGATCGCGAGATTATTTGCGCGAGAGAAATTAAACGGATTTGGCAAATGGACGCGAGTCACGGGATAGTCTCGCATAACGGCGATCGCTTCGGGGTTACTCGTTTCGTTATCGGCGAGAATAGTTTCAAACGTCGGGTACGCGGTATTGTGATAAAGGCTTCCCAAACAACGTGAGAGGAGCTCGGGTGAATCTTTGGTCGGAATGATGACGCTGATTTTCGGATAGGTTGTTCGGCGCGTTGGAACCATCTTTAAGCGACAAGGAATAGGCGCCATTTCGGCGCGAGCACAAAGTCCAAGCCGTTGGAGTTGCGCGTTTACGGCTCTCTGTTGCAGTAGTCCGACCTTAAAACTGCGTTTGTTCTCGGGCACAGACTTCGTTGGCTCCGTCGTTTTGCGTGAGTGGTAAAGTGCTTTGGGAATATGGCCAATCCGGGCGCCTGTCTCCGTCGCCCGCAACATGAATTCAAACCGATGAATTCCATCATAGGTGGAGTTGAAACGGACGCGTCTTGCCAAATCGCGACGTATCGTCAGCAGATGGCCCACGTACATGACTCCGCGAAGGTATTCTGGCGACCAGTCGGGTTTGAAGAACGCTTCTTTTAGCTTGCCTGTTTGTTCGTCAAACTTGTCTTCATCCGAATAGATAATGTCGTAACCTTCCCGCAGTGTTTCTGCCACCGTTGCCAAAGCCTCCGGATGCAGTAAATCCTGCTCATCCAGAAAGCATACCGCGGTCCCGGCGGATTTTTCGAGTGCGTCGTTTATGGCCTCACTTGGACTATTTCCAAGGTATGGAAGTAATCGGAAGCGGTTGTGGGTGGCCGCAAGTTGTTCGAGCAGATTTCGCATCTTCGAATCCAGGGCTGGAGAAAAGAGGAGACACCATTCCCAGTCGGGCAACGTCTGTCGAAAAAGACTGGCGCCTGCTTCGGTAATCCACCGCGAGTTAGCGATGGAAAGAGTAGTAATGACGCTGAGCAGTGGCATAGCCGAAGTCGAGCGGTCGGTATGTTGCTCGATAAGTGGCTGAAGAACACCGATAATATCCTTGATCTCGGTGGAGGGATAGAGACTTACCGTTCCATCCTCGTAATTCTCAATGTTCCATGCCGATGATTCGGTAGAAGTTGGTGGCGATCGTAAAAAAAAGCGCTGCCACCGTCCACCCTGCGTGATCGCTTCGAGTGAAATGACGGACTCAGCGGCCCCGGCGGGTACCGTGACAGAGAAACCACTATGCGCAGCGGCCGGGTAATCTAGGACTTCGGGCGCGATTTCATCTCGTTTCAGACCGTAGCGTGCGAAATAGGACTTGCCATCGACTCTGGCCCGAACGCCAACGATCTCGGGCCCGCCATGAGACAAACACCAGCCTGTAAGATTTAGAACGTTTTGAGCTCTGGTTGAGTCATCGACAGAGTCTACGGCGAAAACTAGTTGCGACCATCCGCTTTCCCGTGAGCTATTTTGTCTACTCTTGGAAAAGTGTCCCTGCAGTTTCCATAATGGCTTCAGCACCTTCCACACGGGCGAACTGCGCACTTTGTTGATCCATTGATCGCGATCCTTGAGTCGGGCGGTCAAATCCGCGCGCCGGACTTTGTTCTCCCACATCTCGCGCTCGACACATTGCAGCTGCGCACGAAGAGCGAGCAGCTCAGCCCGTTCTGAACCGAGTTCGCCCTGATCATGCTGCGAAGATCCGTTGGCGATGTGATCAGTTTTCACGTCCAGCAATGCTGGTGACTTTCCGACTTTGCCACCTTTAGGAGGTTTGCGGGAAATGGTACTTATTCCGGGCGGGGGAGCGAGCAAATTCAGGCAGACGTTTTTCGGCGGCTGATCCAGGCGCTCCACCGGACGCGGCGCCTTCCTTGCGCGCAGCGCAGCACTTCAATTGCTTTTCTAGTTTCGCGATTCGAGCCAAGGCGTTCCCATAGTAGCGATTCACATTCTGAATGTGGTAGACTCGTTTCTGGAACTCCGCTTCCAATCAGCAGCGCCGGGAGCCGAGGGCCCGGGCATGTCCGAGTTAGTCAGTAGCTCGGCTTCGAGTTGTCGCGCTTCGGCTATGATACGCGGCTCCGTCCTCGCGTCAGAAGCCTGAAAATCGATGGGAACATTCGAACTATTGATTCGGTGCTGTAATGGCTCAAGGCAAGCAGACTCGTATGGCTCATTTAGAAACTCGAACATCGAGCGAAACGTCATTTCGGATTGTTCGATCAAATCTGAGTAGCGCACGCGGTGGACGATTTGCGGACCATAGGCACGCTCCGCCCGCGCACAAAGCTCCCACTGTGCGTAGCCAGTAATCGTAGGCGTTTTGTTCATTCTCAACTAAAGCCGACTCACCGTTCGAAGAAAAATGAAGGATGGACCGCACCGCCGAAAGAACGTCTCGCCCCAGATGGATGAAGACCGCTTCTGGAAATAATTTGCGCAAGCCGTAGATGTAGAAGGAATACTCCGGCGTCCCATCCACCCAGCGCTGCTTCGGATCCGAAGCAGCGCGTTCGGTTTTAAATTCTTCCGGGATTTGGGCAGGGGCAGGCGCCGCCAGCGCTCGTTCGCATGTAATTCTCGTTAGCTCGTGCCGGTGATCAAGGACTAATTGATCAACTGCTCGACCAAAGCAGGCGAAGAACTCCGATCGCGACACACCAAGCGACCCAAGCTGGGAGCGCTCTCCCCGCCGGCTTCCGGCCTGATAGGCGACTTCGGCATCGAGCGCGAAACGGCCAATTCAATCCGATTCTTTCTGCGCGAGAATGTTCGAGTGCTGGCCGAGGCACCAGGTCAGAATACTCGTGCCCGAGCGCGGGGAACCAACCACAAAAATCGGCCTGTTCACAGCGAGGAGGCGTATTCTTCTGTGTATACGCGAAGCGTTGCCGAGCAACTCTGCCTTGCGCGACTTCGATTCAAAGCGTGTCGCGCGTCGAGCCAGCAGATTTGCAGATTCAAGGCGTGTCTCGCATCTATGAGCGTTTGCCAGAGTGTGGTTGTCTTATGGATGAAACGCCTGTTCATTCTTCGCGGAATTGGCCCTCATAATTGCGCAACCAGTTCCGACCATGCACGGCCATCTGATTACCCTAATTTCTCGCCCGGGAACAGACTTGGGCGTAATCTGCGCTCTTGCTTTCGAAGGGCGTTGCGCGGAAGGAAATACTCAGCAAGATCATAATTGATCCAAAGTGACTTCTTCCCACTATTCCCGCGCGCGTCAAGTCTCGGCGGAGCGTTCATCAACGGCATCTCCAGCACATCGTGCGGACTTGGTCTAGAATGACTAACTGGATCGACAGCGGAATTCCGTTAATACAGACTTCTCTAAGCCGCGATGAGCTTTCCGAGAAACTGAGGAACTGGGAGCCCTGGAGTAGCCGAATCGATTTTAGCAATGGGGTTTCGACGAAGGATTTTCGACGTCGCAACCCTTTTTCGGAGCATCCCTTAAGTAAGCTCAGATTTGCTGGACGAGCTATTCCGTTTGCGCAACTCGCTGGTGGTCGGCTCCTGGATATTGGCTGTAACACCGGATACAATTCAATTGCCGGGGCCGCGATCTACCGCCTGTCTTGTTTCGGCTTGGATGTTGTTCCGCATCATATCGAAAAGGCGCGTTTTCTCGCCGAGATTGCACAAGTGGATACAGGCTTCGCGATCGAAAGTGCAGAGACTTTTAGCATGCCTGAACAGTTCGATGTCGCCTTGCATTTCGGAACCTTGTATCATCTCCAGAACCCTTTGCTTTCCCTCCGCGTCACCTTCAATAATTTACGTCCAGGAGGGTACCTCGCCTTGGAGACGCAAGTTTACGATCATCCGGAGGATCCGAATATTTGCTATTTTATGCACATGCAAAACCGCGATAACACAAATTTTTGGGCCTTAAGTACAAAAGTTTTGGAGACCTCGCTGCGATTAGTAGGCTTCGAGGAGGTTCTCGATTTTAAAAAGGTTGTACCCTCCTTTGGCTTGGCTAAGTACATGTCACGAGTTCTTTTGGTTGTGAGGAAGCCCGTCGCGGCTCCCGCGCCTTCGCGCGTGTGAGTGGCTAGAATTGGATTAGCTCTGTTGAAAGGGGAATTCGCGCGGTGCGTTATGCCGGGTTCCCTTTTTGTTATGTCGAGCCGAGCCGAAACATCTCTGATTACGTTCGGAGAATAGCGAGAGATTCCTGGACTTCGCTTGGAATGAGAGGCTGCACGCGGTGAAGTTTCAACAGGGCTAATTGGTTCCAGAGCTGGTTTTCCCGACTCATCCTTTCCCAAAGGGTGAGGACGCCTTTCTCCCTCGGTGAGAAGATCAGGATGAAGACTCCTTCACCTTGATATCCTTCTCAACGCATTTTGAAGCATTGAAGCGCTTTAGTTTCAAGGTGAGACCCCGCGCGTTGTGGCGGGCAAAGCAATTAGCTGAGTGCTAGCCAGAGGATGCCAATTCGAGTTCCGCCTTGTTGCGACGGTCCCTAATCAGGGAGAAACTGGTTGCGTTCCAGCTCAAACACCTTTTCAATTCTTCTTCACTGCCAGCCCCCCAGAAGCGGCGCTTTCTGACTTTCCTTCCCATGCTGCACGGCCATCTTCCGTTTCTCATCTCCCGGTTGGTCACTGTTGCCCGCCATGTTACCCATTTTTATCACAACGCGGCCCGCATTATCGAGTTGGGCTTCTATAGCATTCGGAGCGCGCGTCCGCCCGAACCGTGGCAGAGACGTCGTTTCTCGCCGAACCAGCGCCGCGGCGCGCGACGGCCACTGCTCATCCATTACCATATTTTTAAAAATGCCGGCACCTCTTTCGAGTGGTCACTGCAACAAGTATTTGGAACGGCCGTGCATAAATTCGACTCCCCTTCACCCGACGGCATGATCACGCCTGAAGAACTTGCCAGTTATGTCGGTTCAGTCCCAGAAATTAAAGTCATCTCCAGCCATCAGGCAATCCTTCCCGCGCCAAGAATTCCTAACCGTGCTGTTATCACAAGTATCCTTATTCGTAACCCAATCGCGCGCGTTCGGTCCATTTACGCGTTTGAGCGTCGACAAACGCGCCCAACGCTGGGAGCGTTAAAGGCTAAGGAGCTTGATTTCAGAGGCTATGTGGAATGGCGATTGTCCTGCTCGCCGGCGATGTTCTGCAATTATCAGGTGATCTTCTGTTCGCGAACGAAAGATACGCCCCACGATGAAGAACTGACGGAAGCTCATCTGGAAAACGCCGTCCGAAATCTCGGCCTGATCGATATCGTTGGCACGGTAGAGCGTTACCGGGAATGGCTGGTCCTAGCGCAATCTTCCCTGGCAGGATTATTTCCGAACATCTCCCTCAGTTACGTGCGGCGAAACGTAAGCGAACAGGCCATGAATACCACCCACGAAGCTGTTCTTGCTGACCTGCGAAGGGAGTTGGGAGCAGATTTGGCCCGTCGGCTCCTCGAGTGTAACGATCTGGATATGCGTTTGCATCAGTTCGCAGATGCTTCGTTGACAAGGCGATTAGTCGAAAACACAACTGAAGTTGCTTAACTACGGGATTTTCAAAAGGCGTGGCAGGAAGGCACTTGAAAAATGCTTCCGCACCTTTCAGTAATTGGTGCCCTTAATAGCGACGCGGTAGGAAACAGCACTCTGCATAATTCAGACATCGAAACTCATAGCTTATTTTCACAGCGTCGGGACATTTTTCGAAGGCGCTGGGATCTGAGCGCCTTGCTCGGATAGCTTACCGTCGTCGGCGCTATGGATTGTATACTTAGACGTAGGATTATAATGTCGAATATAACCGGTGAACCGAGTTCGTGAAAGTTTGTGGGAATACAACAGCCGGTTTGTAAAATCGGCCGTTGAAAACGAACGAGCTATTCCGCAGATCGTTCCGCGGGGCTCAACGATAACTAACGTGGCAGGGATACTTCCATTCCCCTTCATGAACCAACCGCTGACGCGGGCCGCAGGTTCGCCATCATTACATCGGACATAGGCATCCAAACGGCAGCTCGCTTTGATCGGAGCCGAGTCTCGCTTCCCTTGGAAGAGTTCAGCGGCAGGTTTTGAGATCCAATCCTGCGCGCCATCTGCAAACATGTCCAATCGTCCCGACCGCAACTTTTCTCCAATCCTATAAACCTGTTCGGGTTCGGAAAACAGGATTCTCACCGCTTGAGGATCGCGTACGCCGTTGATCAGGCTGGTCGCTGCGCGTTGTGCGAGCGAAGCCGCATATCGGCAGCGGATCCCTTCTGCATGGTGCTTTGGCAGGATAAAAATCAGGAGCATTACTGTCCCGAGGAGGGACGTTAGCCGTGTCCATCGCCTGCGATCGGCGATCCGAACAGCCATGAGCAACAAGCCGGCCCAAAAAAGCATGCTCCAAAAAAAATAGCGTGGAGCGGCGATTTCGCTCGGCAGCGAGTGAATCAATGAGGCGCGCCCAATCACGACGATGATCAATACCAGCAGATTAGTGACTACTAAGGCAAACCCGATATACCAGGAGTCGCTGATCCTAAGGTTTCGCCGAATCATGCTGTGCAATATCACAAAGGCGGCGAGGCCCAACCCTAGCGCGCCGCAGAATAGGGAAAGCGGGGAAGATTCCATCGCTTGACTCGAGCCGCGTGATGATTGCCAAGCTGACAGCGCGGATGTTATTGGGCTTCCTAGGAGTCGACATAATCGCTCGGTCGAGAGCGTAGCGGTCGCTAGTACCGGCGGAAAGTTGGTTCCCAGGTTCACGAGTGTAGCCGAAGGATCCGGAAGTAGAGTAAAAACGACGGCGGCGACAAAACCACTCGCTCCGAGTAGTAGAATAAAACGCGGCCGCAGACGAAGACACCAGCCGAGAAGGAGCAAAGTCGGCCAGCTCACCAAGCCTGAGCTATAGCTGAATGAAGCGACAAAGCCGGCGAGGATGATCACGACAACTGCTGGCCATCGGTGATTCGAATTCGATGCCAGTGCATGCAGGGCGAGCACCGCCAGCACCGTTGCGGCCATGGAAAGCGAAGCGATACAATTGAAGCCGCCGGAAGCAATTATGTCCGCGCGCCCCAGCCAAAAATTAGCTGCCACCAATATCACAATCCCGGCAATTTTCCCGGTTCGGCTTAGTGCGGTATCCCGCGCAATAGGTGTAATCAAGGCAGCAAACGTGAAAACAAGTAACGTAATCCCGCACCAGAAGACGAACTGCTGATTACCGTGCAAAAAACGCAGATCAGTGAGCCAAACAAAACTTGGAAAGAAGAGGGAATGATTATTGAACTTCGGCAGAGCGCTGCCCAGCCACGAATGAGTCAGACAGATTGTGTAAAGGCGACAGAAGTCGAGGTGCGTGACAGACCAGTGACCAAGGGCGAGGTAAAGGAACGCCGCGGCGAGAAAAATGAAGGCGAATAAAGCGGTCAAACCCCCGAGTGCTGTTTCCAGTAAGTCCGTGCCTGTGCCCAGACGTGTGCTTATCCCGCTCGGTTTCTGTTTGACAGCGGTCGCGGGGCTCATTCGCCCATCCTAACGACGCGCTACCTTGCGTCAATCCGCCGCGCATTCGGGCGACAACTATGGTTCTACCGTTTTCTGCCAACGGACTTCGGACTCTTGCTGGGTTGCCCGGTGCCGATGCAGGTGCTATGCAAGCTGGTGGAGAAAAAACAGCATCTTCCTAGTTTGTCATGATTCCGCAGTCCACGACATCGCAAGCAAACCTCACAAGAGCAACTCTTCTGCCTGGCGTCTCGCTGATTGTTCCAGTTTATGATAGCTCGCAAACATTGCCTGATCTCGTCGCACGCATCAACAGCCTCTCGTTATCTCAGAATCGTGAGCTAATTCTCGTTAATGACCGCGGCCGTGATGAGAGCTGGGAGGTGATTTGCCAACTTGCCTCGCAGCATCGCTGGGTGCGCGGGGTGTGTTTGATGCGCAACTATGGGCAGCATAACGCGCTCCTGGCTGGATTGCGCATGGCGTCTTATGCTACCGCGGTCACGCTCGATGATGACCTGCAGCATCCACCAGAAGAGATCCCGAAATTGATCGCCCGATTACAAGATGAATTCGACGTCGTCTATGGCTATCCCAGCAGCGGTCAGCATGGTGTTTTTCGCAATCTTGCCTCCGCTATCACCAAGCTCGCTCTACAAAGTGCGATGGGAGCCCAGTCAGCACGCCATGTGAGTGCCTTTCGGGCCTTTAAGACTGAACTAAGGGGGGCGTTCGAAACTCATCAAAGCCCATTCGTCTCGCTCGACGTTCTTCTAACCTGGGGCACGACCAGGTTTGGAATGGTACGTGTAAGACATGATGAACGTAAGCATGGCAGGTCTCATTACACTACGGGGAAGTTGATTCGTCATGCCTTGAACATGATGACGGGCTTTTCGGTATTACCGTTGCAACTGGCCAGCATTGTCGGTTTTCTTTTTTCCCTCGCGGGTATGGCCGCCCTGGCTTTCGTGTTGGTCCGCGTCGCTCTTTACGGTAGCACCGTCGCCGGCTTCCCATTTCTGGCCTCGATCATCTCGATCTTTTCCGGCGCGCAGCTGTTTGCTCTTGGTATTTTGGGAGAATACATGGCCAGAATTCACTTTCGTAGCCAGGATCGTCCCACCTACACCATCGCGGACGTTGCTGGTTCGGGGGACTAGGCCATGGTCTCGCTTTGTTCGCTCTTGGAATGGGATTCCGCCTTCTTCGGCTTCCCCATTGCTCAGGTAAACGGACGGCGTCTCACTCAATCCGCGGCCTTGGAAATAATTGATTGGTGCGAACAACATCAGGTACGCTGCCTCTATTTCCTCGCCGACCCCACCTCGATCGAGACCGCCGCTGCGATTTCTGAGCTTAACTTCAACATGGTGGATGTTCGTCTCGAGCTAAGCCGGAAAGGGCGCCAGATTGAGCTGATGCAGCCAGCAGGTTTCGAATTGCGCGCAGCCCGACCGGAAGATCTTCCTGTATTAAAGGCCATCGCTCGGGACTCGCATCAAGACAGCCGATTCTTTTTCGATTCGCATTTTTCCGTTGCCAAGAGTAAGGAGCTCTTTTCCGTTTGGATTTCCGCGGATTACGCCGGTCGCGCTGATACCGTACTCACGATATCGAATGAAGGTGGAACCGGGCTTGGCTATATTAGTTGTAAAGTATCGCCCCAACTGGATTCTGGCAGTATAAGCCTATTTGGGGTGGCAACCGGATTTCGAGGACGAGGCTTGGGCAAAGCGTTACTTGCCGGAGCGCTGGGATGGTTTGCGGAAAGAAACGCCGTGACCATCTCCGTCGTCACACAGGCGCGTAATGTGGCGGCCCAGCGACTTTATCAGACTGCTGATTTTTGCACGCAGGAGGTTGGGATTTGGTATCATCGCTGGTTCTAAACACTGGTGTGAATATCGCTATTCCCTTCAATAGACCTTCCGCCACGAAGGATGGGAATTTATACGTCGAACAGGCGCTCTCTTCCGCCAAGCACGCCGGGGATGGACCTTTCACGAAACGCTGTCATGAACTGCTTGAATCCGCACTGGGCGTTTCCAAGGTGTTGCTTTGTACCTCTTGCACGCATGCATTGGAGATGGCGGCGCTGTTGCTCGATATTAAAGCGGGTGATGAAGTCATCATTCCCTCTTTCACGTTTGTTTCTACGGCGAACGCCTTTGCCCTGCGCGGTGCGAGGATCGTGTTTGCAGATATTCGGAGTGACACGTTAAACCTCGACGAGACACGACTTGAATCGCTCATTACCCCCCGAACCAAAGCTCTTGTTCTAATTCACTACGCTGGCGTTGGCTGCGAAATGGATGCTATCTTGCCTGTTGCACAGCGTTATCGGATTGCGGTCGTTGAAGATAACGCGCATGGCCTCTTTGCCCGTTACAAAGAGCGCTGGCTTGGTACCTTTGGATCATTTGCCACGCAAAGCTTTCATGAGACTAAGAATTTCTCCTGCGGTGAAGGTGGAGCGCTTATCATTAATGATCCGGATTTTGTCGAGCGGGCTGAGGTAATCAGGGAAAAGGGAACGAACCGGGGCCGCTTCTTCCGGGGAGAACTCGACAAATATTCGTGGGTCGATTTAGGATCGAGTTATCTGCCTTCAGATATATTGGCAGCTCTCTTACTGGGCCAGCTCGAAGCGCGTGAACAAATCCAGGCTCGTCGGCAAGACATTTGGGAAACCTACTATGTTGAGCTAAGTGAATGGGCGAGTCGCGGTAAGGTTCAATTGCCTTATATTCCCGCCCATTGCAGCCAGGCATTTCATATGTTCTACCTCTTGCTGCCCTCGCTCGAAGCAAGGCAGGCGCTCATAGCTCATCTCCGGGAGCGGGATATCCTCGCCGTCTTTCATTATCTTCCTCTCCATCTATCTGAATATGGTCGCCGCTGGGGAGGCCAGTTGGGAGATTGTCCCGTGACGGAGCATATTACTAACCGATTACTACGGTTGCCTTTTTATAATACGCTCACTGACGACGAGCAGGGCCGTGTAATCAAAGCTGTGGTCGAATTTTCACTGTGACTTCCTTTTTGCGCGTGGCCTCATCGAAGCTTTTTCAGGCAATCTGAATTAGGGTACATTTCTAGCGGAGAGCGTTGCTATAGTTGTTCAAAGACAAGCTCTACGTTCTGCCATGCACGATGCGTCCCTCCGTTGATCCGATGAACGCTTCACCCGAGGATCGGAGGAGCTACGATCCGCAATTTTTCCGGAAGATCGCCGCCGTTGAAGACAAACACTTCTGGTTTTGTGCGCGAAATCGTATCATCGCAGCGGCGGTGCAATCCGTCATTAAAGGGCTCCAACCCGGCTACCGAGTGCTCGAAGTCGGCTGCGGCACCGGCATAGTGCTGCATGAGCTTAGGCAAGTCTGCGCGAATGGAGAAGTCATCGGAATGGATTTGTACCCGGAAGCTGTCGCACTCGCCAGCCAGCGTGCGGGGTGTTCAGTAATAGCTGGCGATATCTTAAATCCGCCGGATCTGGGGAAGTTTCACATCGTCGGTATCTTCGATGTTCTTGAACATCTGCGGAATGACCGCGAGATCCTGTGCGGACTGAACCGCATTTTAGAACCTGGCGGGACGCTCATTCTCACAGTGCCGTCCCGAATGTCCCTTTGGAGTTATTTTGATATAGCGTCATGCCACCGTCGAAGGTACGAAGACGATGAGCTCAGAGAAACTCTCTCGCAAAGCGGATTCCACGTTGAATACCTAACCGGATTTATGATGAGCTTGTTTCCGCTGGTGTGGCTTTTTCGCCGAGCGAGGCGCGGCCGCGCAATTGAAAAAGATCATCGAGCAACCGAGAAAGCGACGACTGAATTGAAGATTATCCCAATCCTCAATGGCTTTCTAAAAGCTGTTCTTATGGCTGAAGCTATCGCCGTTCGGAATCGGCTACGTCTGCCGTTTGGCACATCGTTGCTTGCTGTGGCTCGAAAGCAATAGAGCGCCCGCGTCCCACAAGACCCCTGCTCACGCGCCAGAGCGGTTATGTCCGTTTAGTCTCCGGCGCAGCCAAAGCTCTCCCCGCGCCGCTCTGAAGAATTTGGAAAGACTGTCCACATTTCGCCGCGGTAAAGTAAGATAGATAGCTGTTCCAAAGCAACGATTCGAACAGGGTCTTTAACGCCAGGAGAGCCAACAGCAGGTATTGCTCAGTCCAGAAGCGAACTTCCTCCATGAGGGCGTCGCTGCCATTGTTCGCCTGAACAGCGCGTCTCTATTCGAGGTTTGCTCGCTTGTAACTTGACCAGTGATCGGATCCACGGTTTGCGCTTCCTTCACCGCGGTAAGCGTTAATCCACGGCTGTTATCGCGGGCAGTATTGCCCCTCGCTTAGATGTTCCCTGGATATGCTCGTCACTGAACAGGCGGGATAGCTGAGCGCGAGCGGCGTCGATCGAGAAAAGCAATTTCGTCTTTTCCAGGGCATTCTTCGAAAGACGCATCCAGGTTTCGGCCGACTCATAAAGCTCAATCACGCACTCGGCAAAGCGAGCAGGATCATCGGCCACGAGAACGTCTTCCCCATCAATCAGCGACATTCCTTCGACAGCAGTGGAAGTGGCAACCACCGGCACGCCCAAACCCATGCTTTGATTGACCTTACCCTTCACCCCAGCTCCAAATCGAATGGGAGCAACCGACAATCTGACGGACTCGAAGTATGGCCGCACATCCGGCACCGCTCCCGTCACGACAACCGTCTCGCTGGCCAGGGCCAGAATTTCAGCAGGCGCCTTGTCACCGATGATATAGCATTTCGTTTGCGGCAACCGCTGGGTGATTAATGGATAGATCTCGTTAACAAAGAATAAGACGGCGTCCACATTAGGTGGATGGAGAAAGCTGCCGATGAAGAGAAGATTGGCGCGTTTTGAGAACGGGGTCTTTGGTTCCGCGACTTCAACCACGTTCGAAACCACCTCGATCCTTTTCTCTTCCAGGTCCGACAACAAAAGCTGGCGTTCCGCGTCGCTTACGACCCATGTCTCGTCCACCGTTTTTATGAGATCGTATTCCTTCTCGCGCGCCTTTCCCGCGCGCTGTATGTCTTCAGCCTTTCGACTTAATTGCGCTTCGCGAGCGTTTCGCACAAAGTGCAGATCCACGGTGTCGAAGATAACTCGACTTTGCGGAGCATGAAGGCGCACTTCTGGAAAGTGTTTTTCCGCGGTCTCCCAACGACTCAAAATTACCGCGTCCAGAATGGCGCCGTCATTTTCCAGGTATTGAGCAACGGTTTTTGTGTGGGGGCGAGCGATGACTTCGATCCCGCGTTTTCGAAGTTCATCGGAATAATGCGCGTTATCGGCGAGATTGCTCGGGATGAAGGTTACGCGGTGGCCCAGTTGGCGAAGAATCGTTAGAATCTGAAACATGCGAAGTGAGCCGGAGTCGCGATCGGGCATCGGCAGATGGTGATCGATGACAAGGATGCGTTTGCGGGCAGGCTCAAGGCGCTTGAGAGCGGCCGTGTCCCCATTGGCAGGCCTGGTAGCGAGAATATCAGCCCATTTACTCTGAAACGTGTCTCGGTTGATCTCCTGATGCCTTTTCGCTCCCGTAGATAAATCCGTGCCCGCGGTAACTCCTTCGAAATGGATGACTTCACTAAGAGGCTGGTAAAGCACTTTGTGTCCGGCAGCTCGAACCTTAAACGCAAGATCGGTGTCTTCGTAGTAGGCGGGAACAAAGCGGCTATCGAATCCGCCAACCTGTTCAAACAACAACTTCGGTACGATAAGGCAAGCCGCCGAGCAGTAATCCACTTCACGCATGAAGTTGTAGGCTGGCCCATTTGGATCTTCGAACTTGCCGCGATTCCAACCCGATCCATCCCGCCAGATGATCCCGCCGGCTTCCTGTAAACGGCCGTCGGGATAGATTAACTTGGCGCCAACCAGTCCGGCCCCTGGCTCAAGATGGAATGTCTCCAGCAGCGAAGAGAGCCACCCCGCCGTGACAAGCGTGTCATTGTTAAGGAAAACGAGGTATGTGCCCCGCGCCTGGCTAGCTCCGCGATTGCAGGAAGCGATGAAGCCATCATTCTTCTCGTTCCGCAGGTAAATGAGGCCGGGAATTTTGCGAAGCGCGTCCATCGAACCGTCAGTCGAACCGTCATCCACGATAATAACTTCGAAGCTTTGATCTCCCTGATGTTCCTCAATCGAGGCGAGACATGCCTGAGTAAAACGCAGCTGATTGAAAACCGGGATAATGATCGATGCGTCGACGGTCTCGCCCTGACGTTCCGAAAAGCGAATCGGGCGCGTGGGAGGGAATGGTTCAGATGTTGTCGTAACACTTCCATTGTGTCGGGCCGAGCGAGTCGCCGCCTTGCCTCTCGACTCCTTCTTCCCCTGCGCGCGCTCCTCGATTTTTTCGACCTCGGGATGAGCCGATCGCCACTTTGCGTACTCGGAGATAATCTTGTCGAGATGGCCATAGCCGGCGAGCTTGCGGCCTCCAAGCATTTCCCTGAGAGCGGCAAACGGGTTCCCTATTTTCCAACGGCGCGATGAGCGAAGTCGCGTCGCCGCTTTTTCGGTTTCCTTCAAGTACCAGAGGAGCTTCCTTGTCGCCTCCGTCTGGCGCCGCAGATCGGCGAAATGTTGATCGGCACGAACCTCGTTTTGGCGGGCGCGGACCTCGTTTTGGTGTGACTGCCGTTCGAGCCGAATCACATTCTCTTGTAATGCAAGGATACGGCCATCACGGTGGGCTAACTCTTCGCGGTGCTTCATCTCGGTGCCGCGCAACCAGGCGAGCTCAAGTCGAACGTCTTCTGCCTCTGGAATCAAAACATTCAGATGACTCGGCACGCCGGGAAGCATTTCCGCCGGTGGTTCGCGCTCGATCGAGGGTGCGTGCCGCTCCTTCGATTGCGCGATGAGTTGCTGGTAAAGCTCGACGATGGGTAATGCGACCTGCGCATCGATCATTTGTTCGAGAGAAAACTGCGTGTGACGCTTCTTCATCATTACCGTTGCGGCTGCTGCTTTGAGTTCAGAAGCAGGTAAGCCGATGAAATCGACAATACGGTGCAGCTCTTTTTCCGCATTCTCGAAGAACGAGTCGTAGTGCGTGACAACGAGTCTCTCGACCGGGCAAGCTCGAAGCAGGCAGCTGTTATAGATTTCCCAAAGTCGCAGGCCGAACGAATAGGAAGTGCCGTTGCGTTGGCGCATAGAATAGGCGACCTCGAGTGGATTGCGTACGACGAGTAGGACCTTCAGCTGCGGTATGAGTTCCTGCCAAAACCGGAGGGTTAAGCAATTGCGCGGATCTTTCCAGCCCCAGTAAGGAATGGAGTCGAATCGCTTAAGCTGCAACTGCGCTTTTCGCCGCAGAGGCTCCAATCGTGCCTCCTTGAAATCCGCGCCTGGCGGAGGTGGCAAGTCCCACGCCCCGCCCAGTGCATTCAGCACTTCGTCATTGATGGCAACGAAATGGAGGTTCTCCCAGAACCCATCGGGGTTATCGCTGCGAGCTGGCATCCAGTCGGCTTTGACTCCCAGCTCCAACCCACATACATGCAATAGTTGTGTCGCCATCGACGTGCCGGAGCGATGCGCTCCCGCGATGCAAACTGCCGGGTTTGGTAGGTCTAGGTTTTCCAAGGGTCGTCGGTTAGAAAAACAGCGCTGCCGCAAGAATTAAGCGCAAGTGCCACGCTAAGCGAACCTAAACTCCAGGTTCAGCTGACTTCCGGCAGATGCAAGGACCGGCTCTTTTCTAAGCGTCATTGTCATTTGAATTAAATAAGCCGGCGCACTCGTTGTGAAACTCTCCGAGATAGAACGGCGGGCGAAATACCGGTTCGTAGCGCGCGCCTACGATCTCCGTGTATTCTTGTTCCATTGCTTTCCATGGATGCTGTTCAATTGGGACATTGGTAGCGACACCCCCATGAAACTGGTGAAAGCTAGCTTCGCCTAATAACATGACCGGCTGTATCCATTCTAAACTGTTCAGCCGGTTGAAAAGCTCCAGGTTGCATAACCCTCCGCCGGCGCTTTGGAATTGCGGCCGATACAGCCCTGCTTTCACGAAATCTTCTTTTCGCAGCGCGAAACAGTTGCTCTCCTTTAAACGGGAAAAGAAGCCCTGCCCCGATGAGAGGGCCACGCTTGAAATGGAAAAGAGCGAGTAGCCATTGCGCCTCCAATCAATCGACTTGAAGAGGTTGTCCTCAACCGAGCGGTCGTAGCCCTCTCTTATGAGGTAGTTCTGCGGCTTGGATCCGATATGCATCCCAAGGGTGTAGACGAAAGGGTGTTCAAAGGCCTGTAAAGCGGCGCAGGTCAATCTCATAACGCCCGGTGACAACAACCTTGCCCCATCGATCAGAACCACAATATTATCAAATCGGCAATCTGCGGCAAACCGGTTGATCGTCCGGCACGGACTCGGGTCGTCGGTTTGGACATAATGGTAGCTAAATTCCGGACCAAATCTCCTTACGACATCTGACGACAATGGTTCTGACGATCCATTATCGATTGCGAGAACTTCGTAGCAATGACTGGAATCTAAAGCTTGGTAGCTTCTGGAGAGAGAATACAGCGTTCGCAACGCCTCGCGGCGCATGCTAAAGAACACGACAATCACGGAAAGGGCGGGTTTCTCCTTAAGCACGTGCATTTATTTATAGGTCATCAACTGAACACGGCAACTTGCTCGTACGATCCTCCATCGAGAGAACGATGCGAGCCTGCGCTTGAAAGATTGGACCGGTTCAGCCTGATGCAAGGCGGCCCCGAGTTACATGTCTCCCACAGCGATCGACATGGAATCGAAAATCAAACAACTTGAAGAGCGTAATCTCGCTTTGGCAAGCGAGCTTTCGCAGGTGCGAACGGAGCTCGCGCAGCAGCAAGCAGAAACGCGCTCTCTTGGGCAAACGACGGAGAGAGTCGACAGAAGCGCCGCCCTCGCGCAGCAGATCCGTCTTCTTGCAGGGCAAATAGCGTTTGCCGAGACCGAGGTGCAAAGATTGCGTGAAGTTTTGGCAACGTCTCGCGGCGACTTGGAACGGCGGACACCGGAAGTGATTAAGTTGCGCGAGCAGCTAGCACATCGTTCGAGGGCGGCGGCAGAACAGCACGCTAAAATCGATGAGCTTTCCCGGGCGAACGGCATTCTCACGGAAGGGCTCGAGACGATAGAGAAACATTTCGTTCGACTCGGCAGGTCGCGCTCGTTTCAATTTATCTTTTATACCCTCGGCCGACTCGGTCTGATTAGCCACACACCGCGTCGTTGCTTCGAATCGATGAAAGATCAGTTTGCGGCAATGCACAAGGCCATCGGGCTTGTCAAAACCAATGTTCCGGCACATCTCGCCAGTGCCCGTGCGATCCATGTTCGAGGCGCCGAATCCGCGAGTTCACAAACCAGCACCGGGCGCACAGGCGTTCCTTCTGCGGAAGGCGGGCCCGCCGAATTGATTCCATCGGCCGGGGTGGGGCAGCCTGCGTCTGGAGCGCGTGCCCCGAAAAACGCGGATCTCACGCGGAAAATCGAGGAGGCCACGCGTTTTCGCATCATGGCTTCCACCCGGAATGCTATTTCTCTACCTCCGCCATTGCGCGTGAGCGAAGATGCTTCCGTCTGCCTCATTGTTCTTCACCGCGGGGGTGAAAATC
The DNA here is from genome assembly GCA_038207045.1 of Chthoniobacterales bacterium. Taxonomy (GTDB): domain Bacteria; phylum Verrucomicrobiota; class Verrucomicrobiia; order Chthoniobacterales; family UBA10450; genus AV69. The sequence continues at coordinate 60,175 of JBBRAF010000001.1, read as the reverse complement.
ACCTTCGCCAGCTTTTTAGCTCGTTTCTCGAGGTAAATACCTGGCCCGAGGTAGAGTTTGCGGTGGTGCTGCATGCCTGCACTGACAATAGCCGGGATGTTATCAAATCATTTCAGGACCGTCTTAACATCAAAGTCACCGAGCACGATAAAAACTACTCCTTCGCTTACTCCAACAATCGCACGGCCGAGCAAACTTCCGCGAAGTATTTAATCTTCGTAAATAACGACATTATCTTTCAGTCGGACGTAATTCCGGAGTTGCTGCGTCTGCTGGGCAAGTCGCGCACCGGAATCGTCGGTGCGCGTCTTCTCTTTCCGCCAGATCATCCGAAATACCCCAACGCTTTACAGCACGGGGGCGTTAAGTTTCAGCCTGACTTCGTCAATTTCTTTCATCGCCCCTGGAACGTCGGGATGCACATCGCGAACTTCGATACTCCTGCCGTGCCGGAGAAGTTCCCCGCGGTGACAGCAGCACTCGCCGCATGTCGTCGAACGGAGTTTCTGGAAATCGGCGGATTTTGCGAAGACTACTTTTACGGTTATGAGGACGTGGATCTCTGTCTGTCTTTTCGGCGGATCCTTGGCCTGCGGGCGATCTCGGCAAATCACGTAGTGAGTATTCACAATGAAAGCGCGACCGGAAGCCTGGATTCGCGCGAAGCGACCATACGGCGGCGATCTAACAACATTGCCTGTTTGATTCGCCGTCACGGCTGGTACTTACGTCGGCAGATTTCTGTGGATAGGCTGTCTGGTAACCTCTTCTTCTCTGACAGGCCGCTCAGCGTCGCTTTTGCAGTTACAAAAACGATACCAACAACCCCGGTAGGCGAGTCCTTTATCGCGTCAGAGCTGGGCGAAATATGCGCCGAGTTTGGTTGGGAAATTCGCTACCTCGCTGGCGACGATGAGTGGTATGACCTCAAAGGAATCGATGTTCTGGTTGTGTTGCTCGACGATTATGATCTGCCCCCGATGCGGAACGGCGCGCCGGATTTAATCAAGGTTGCCTGGGTTAGCAACGGAGGTGAACGACGGGTGTCGGGAGCGGATTTTGAAGGTTATGACCTGATTCTTTGCGCTTCCCAAAAAACCGCCCAGTCGTTGCGCGAAATTCAACATAAACCTGTCTGGGTTGTTCCCTCCGTGACGCACACCGAGCGCCTAAGTAGCGGCCAGCATAACGACCGATTCCTTTCGATCCTCACGTATCGACATTGGGCACGCACCCTCAAGAAAATCCTCCTGACCCGGGCACGCCGCGGCTATCGAATTGCAATCAAGATATCTGCGCCAAATCGTGATCAGTTCCGGCACTCGAATGACTACCAATTTGCCCGCTCTCTCGGTCGGTCTTTTGCAAAACAGGGTCACGCATATCGCATTGATGGTGTAGATGAATGGGAGCGCCCGGAATGCTTCGGTGATGAGGTCGTTATTGTTTTACGCGGGCCGACCCGGTATCAACCAAAAGCGGGACAGATCAACCTTATGTGGAATATCAGTCAGCCCGATAAGATTGAGGACGACGAGTATCAGGAGTTCGACCACGTCTTTGTGGCGTCGCAAATCCATGCGGAACAACTGTCCGGACGTCTGCGAATCCCGGTCACCTCTCTGTTAGAATGCACCGACCAGGATGTTTTCAATCGGTGTGCCGCCACCCTCGCGAAATGTATACAGCAGCTCGATTCAGCGAAGCAGAGTGGCGAAGGCCTGCGCAACGGGTCCACCGCATCGGTCGTGAATGCAGAAGTTCAACCGCTGTCACTCGAAACTGTGCGGCCACGGCGCCACTAGAATGATCGCAGGTCGTATTTTCGTCCGTTCAGGTGATCGGCTCGGCTGCAAAGCGAGGCATCTGTTGATTGAGAAACTCCCCCTTCGGCAACTGTTCGCTAGGCTGCAACGTCTGATAAAACTGCTCCAATTTGCGCGCATTCACCTCCCATCGGAAATGTTGCTCATAAAATTCGCTTGCTCCTTCACTCAACCGTTTGACGAGTGGCTGATCCATGCGTAGCCGCTGCACTGTTGTGACAATGCCCTTCGCGTCGACTTTCGGCAAAACCCATGCATGCTTCCCGTGCTTAACGAAGCGTCCCACGTTGGTGAGCGGCAGAATGACGGGGCGTCCCATCGCAAAGAACTCCGGGAGTTTTGCTGGCAAGCGGTAATCATTGTAGCTGCTACTTGTTCCAGGTTGAATCAGGACGTCAGCCAACCCTAGCACCAGCGGGATTTCAGTGTGCTTCACATAACCAAGCTCAACGGAATACTTTCGTGCCCACTGGTCATCAGATCCTAAGAACGGGTAATAATCCTGACCAGCTCGCACAAGAGTTGTCGGTAGTCCTTCACGGTTAAGCATAGCGACGGCTAAGTAAAGGCTGCGTACGTCGCGCGCATTGGCCGCGTTAACGTAACCGGTGTAGCACAGAACCGTGCTGTTTAGCGGAATCCCGAGGGATGCGCGAAACGCTTCGTCTGGTAGGTTAGAATGAAATAGTTTTGAATCGGCTCCCGGCCACAAAACAATGCTGGGAGTTTCCTTCGGAACAAATTCATCCAGGCGATCTATGATGATCGTGATGCCGGACGCTTGGCGGAGAAATTGACGATATCGGTCGGGATGAGCAAGGTGTTGCGGTAGCTCGTCGTAAAATCTCTGGTTAACTTTACAAAGCTGAGTGCCGACGTTTGCTTCCAGAATGGCCTCTTCATTATCCTCTAGGTGGACAACCAGATTGAAACGGCAGACGCGGGATAATTGCTCGCAAAAACGGCGGACCTGCTCTCGCGGCGTCCACGCGTGCACGACCTCGGGAGGTTTACCGTTGGGGAAAAGGTTGGACCACGGGGGAGCGACTTCTGCAAAGTTCGCGATAGAATAGGCTCGTTCCCCCAAGACGGCGACAGTTTCCTTGTCGTTCGGAACTGTGACTGCGGTTGCATGATTTAATGTCGCAAGCTGCTTCGCGAAATTATGCACATGAATTGCGCTGTTCGCTGTAAAATCTTTGTATAAAACAAATAAGATGTTCACAGCTTCTTACTTCGGAGACTGTAATCGCCGCGTTCCAGGTTAAGGTTTTCGTTGTAGTAAGGGTCGCCTCGACTGATCGTATCCTGCCAGCCGTCGAGAAGAAGGTTGCGATCGACTAAATCATAGTATTTCTGTCGTGAAAGCGATTCGTGGTGAAGCAGCTTCGCTTGGGGCGTGCAGATTATACGCAAACCGCGCTCCCGTAGGCGCAGGCAGAGATCGACATCCTGGTAGATGGTAAAGAAATGTTCGCAGAACCCACCTACTTCTTCAAAAAGAGATTTTCGAATCATCATACAAGCTGCGGTCACGGCCGACACTTCTCGCGCACAGGAAAGAGCTCCGGCATAACCATCGGAGTTGGCAGGAAATCCTCGCATGATGTGGTCCGCTGTCCCGCGCATGCCCAGGACCACACCGGCATGTTGCACGGACCCGTCTTGTTGGAGCAGGAGCGCCCCGGCCGCACCTACATCAGGTTGCTCGGCATAGTAGAGCAAATGGTCAAGCCAGTGCGGCGCGATGATTTCTGTGTCATTGTTCAAAAAAACGAGGTATTGCCCGCGCGCGTGCTGTGCAGCGAGGTTATTGGCACGGGAAAAATTAAAGGGATCCGCCGTATATAAGCGACGGATGAGTGGGTGCCTGCGCATGACTGCGAGGGCTTCACTGTTTGTCGTGTCGTTATCGACTAGGAGAGCCTCGAACTCGGGGTAGACAGTATTCTTGTAGAGACTTTGCAGACAACGTGAAAGTAGGTCCGGCGCATCCTTTGTCGGAATGACTATGCTAATGACAGGAAAGTTCTCCCTGGGTATCGGGAGTATTTTTAAGCGATGGGGAGTTTCTCCAACTTCTGCGCTTGCGGCAAGGCCCAGGCGATTTAGGTGCGCACTGACAGCCTTTTGCTGAAGTGTAGTAATCTCGGGCTTAGCGTCGTGGGTTTCGGCGATACTTCCGGGCGACTTGCGCCAGTGATAAAGGACGTTGGCAATATGTCCAACACGCGCGCCTGTCTCAGTCAGGCGAAGAACGAAATCGAAATCCTGAATCCCGTCGAGTTGACTATCAAACCGAACACGACTGGCTAGCTCGCGGCTGGCACAGAGAAGATGCCCAACGTACATCGCGCCGCGGAAATACTCCGGCGAAAAATCCGGTTTGAAGAACGGTTGGACGAAGTTTCCCAGTTTATCATCCAGTTTGTCTTCGTCTGAGTAGACGACATCGAAGCCGTCCTCCAACTTTACCGCCATCAGCTCCAGCGCCTTTTCGTCGAGCAGATCATCATGATCGAGAAAACAGACAAATTTCCCTCTGGCGAAGTCAACACCTTGATTGCATGCCGCGCTGATTCCGCCATGCGTCAATAACTTAACCCGGAACCGCGGATGCGCCGCCGTAAGTGCTTTAAGCAATTGGGGCAATTCCTCGTCCGGCGATCCGTCATCCACCAGGCACCATTCCCAGTCCGGAAATGTTTGGGTTAGCAGGCTCGCCCCCGCTTCCGCAAGCCAGCGAGGAAGAGTTTTGAATGTAGGTGTGATTACGGTAAAAAACGGCTTCGCGTCTGTTATCCTCATCCGGTGTTGCTCGATAAGCGGAGCGAGAACATCGAGCACCTGATCCGCACGAATTTCCGGAAAGAGCGGTGACGCCTCGACATGGTATTCACCGTTTTTTGAATTGCGCGGTTTGGGTTCGATGTGTTCAGCGCGAGGGGCATCCGACGGCGGGACTCCGTCCGCTTCTATCGTCGAAGGGACGGGATGTTCGAGAAAACATTCCCAAGGATTCCCCTGTGCAATAGCTTCGAGTCGAATCGATGAGACGCCTTGGGCGACGGGAATATCGACAGAAAAACCACTTTCGAGAGCAGGTGGGTAGTTAGGGGCCGTTCGGGCAACATGCTCCCGCTTTATTCCGTAACGAGCAAGGTAGGATTTGCGGCCAATCTTTGCCCGAACGCCAACGATTTGGTGCGCGCCACGGCGGAAACACCATCCCTTCACCGTTAAAATATCACATGACGCATTCCAATTACCTGGTCCGTCCAAACCAAAGACCAATTCACCCAGACGCACCGCCTCGTTCGGAGTCTGCCTAAAGTGTCGCTGCAGTTTCCATAGAGGTTTAATGATTTTCCACGCTGCCGATCGCTCTACTTCCTGAATCCATCGATCCCGATCCTTGAGTCGAGCTGTTAGATCGGCTCGATAAGCTTTATGGTCCCAAAGTTGGTGCTGAGCACGTTCCAGCTCAGGGCGCAAGGTTGAGAGCTCCTTCCGCACAGCTTGACTCGCCGACTGCGCAGCAGCGAGTGTGCGTCGCATCGTTTCGTTCTCGGTGCCGAGAGCAGCCATTTTGTCCCGATTGGCCTCATTCTCCTGTTGTGCTTGATGCAATCTTGTCTCGAGTACGAAGCCCCGCTTCTCAAGGGTGAATTTCGCTTCAATACTGTTTTGAAGCTCTCCTTGGAGGGTCGCGATTGCCTTCCCGATTACTTCGACAGACGTTTCGCAACGCATCCAAGCTTCAAGGGCAAGAGGGTCGTCGAATTCTGACCCGTGTAGGATTGGCAGAACAACTTGCGGATCAATGCCGAAACTAAGAATTCGAAAAACTCGCTCATCAGGTGAAACTGTAGCAGTGCCGGAGAGCGTGAGAGCCGAAAACTGGAGTGCCCCTTTGGCGCGCCATAGAACTTTGCGCGTCCTCTTCGATCGAACCAGAATACCGGCAATCTCAATAACACCTACTTCACCGCTAGGATCGAGACGAAGGCCGGCGCTGCGGTCCCCCAACCCCCAGGGTAAGTCGCATCGTAGGTGGCACCAGCGTCCTTTCGCTAGAGGAACACTGCTGCAGTAATCCTTATGAAACACTCCGTTCTTCGGTGCGAAGATCTGGAGGTTCGGACGAGCTTCTGTCTCCGCCTGTTCTCTCGCTAGCCATTCGCGCGCGCTGCGAACAACAAAATCGGAATATTCACGGTCTTCGAATAGTCCAACATTCATCGTTGGCAGCTTATCTGCCGAACAAAGGGCAAGGAGGTATTGCGGCCGAGAAAGTCCCTCGTGCGCAATGCACTCGAAGTAGTCGCCCCGATAGTTGAATTGGCGAACACTCAGTTCATCCTTAGACTGTTCCGCAAGAATATTGGACGCATACGTTACTCGCTGGCCAAAAACTCTTACTTTGCCGAAGTACCAACCCAGCAATTCTTCAAATTCATCAGGAGTCAGTTCCTTCGCGTGATACGGGTTGGGCGGGAGATTATCAGCTGCGCCGTATTGAGTTTTATCGGGAGTTGAGATAATCAAAACACCGGACGGAGTCAGCACACGTTTGATTTCGGCGAGCATCGCCGCTTGATCGAGGATGTGCTCAATAGTCTCAAAGCAGGCGACCAAGTCGACGCTGGAGGAATCAAGCGGAAGATCGGTTGCTGAACCAACCACGAATCGAAGGTTACGGCGCTGATACTTGCTCGAGGCGTTCGCTATGGCCTCCTCAGAAATATCAATGCCGATGACCTCATGTGCTGTTTGGGCGAGAAGCGCACTGCCGTACCCTTCTCCGCAGGCGAGATCGAGTACTGCTTTCCCGTGGCAGAGATCACGCGCGATCGAATACCGATGCAGATGTTCCATGGCTGTTTGCCCTTTGATACTCGGAACGAGACGCTCGATGTGCGGATTAGGTGGCATGGCCGACAACCGCTCTTCTGCAGCGGACATTATCGGCAAACTAAGCAGGCTGGGCTCTTCATCAACCCAGAACGCGTGGGCAAAGCATCATGATTTGACGGCGTGAACTGCAAGAGAAGCGGGAAAGATCAAGGTCGTCATTGTCACATGCTGAAAACCAGCTTCAAAGATTTCGCACCAAAAATTGGCGCCGTATTCAGTCTCTACTTGGAAGTCCTTCTGAAACACTCCGGGCGCTCCGTGATAACTTGGCGGTAGACCTGCACGCTTTCTGGTTAAACGATCTTTGATAATCGGCACCGTATAGAACAAATGACCACAAGGCTTCAATACTCGCCAACATTCTCGCAAGGCCAGCAGAGAGTCAGGGACGTGTTCGAGCGTGTCAGAATGAACTACGATATCGATCGAGGCAGTTTCGAATTTTAGTCTTTGCATGTCTATCTGTGGAAAGGAATGCAAGCCATGCCTTGGAAGCACTTGAAGGAATGGAGTTAGATTTCCCGCTGGATTGATCTCAACCAGAGCAAGGTCGCGAATTCCCGGATCAATACGAACGAAATCCTTCAAGCAACCGGTGAACCCAAAGGCTGTTGTCATTGCGGCAGCAAGCGTCATCGACCTAAGATTATTTCCGCAGCCACGGCAGGCAAACCCCTGCTGAAGATTAATGTAATTAACTTCGTCGTTAGATAACTGCCACTCGTCAATCAGTTCCTGCCACAACACTGGTTGCGCCGAGAACTGCTTCTCGCCACAGATCGGACAGCTTCCTAACGATGGTACGCTCCGTGATGTCATACTTGTGCCCTTACGATAAGTTTTGCGGTTCTCAGGAGGAAATCTTTCGGCATTGAACGGTAATCTTGGTATTTTGAGAGCAGGGAGCCGGGACAAGCGTGGCTCCAGCTTTCCTGCGACAAGGCGATTATTTCAAAGGAAAGAATGCAGCTCGCGCGAAGAACAGCGCCAAATTCAATTGGCAGCGAGATCGGGCAAGGGATATGGATGGGGCATGTCAACATCGGCTAACGAAATTGATCCCGCCACCCCGACCAGTACTTCAAGAGTGTCTGAATACTGGGCCAAGCAATCGGAAGAGGCCCGCACCAGCCGTTCTGTTTGGATCAATAATGAGATTGTGGCGAGGCATGTTTATCGGCTGATCTCGGGTGGAATGCCGCTGCATTGGCTATCCTGGTTTTTTCAGCATTACCTTTCGCCGGCGGTCACTTTCAAGAAATCGCTTAGCATCTGCTGTGGCGAGGGTACGCACGAGATCGCTCTATACCGCACTGGCACGGTGCACAGCATTCATGGGTTTGATATTTCCGAAGGCGCCATTGCCAGCGCGAAAGCAAAGTTTGAGGAGGCTGCGGTTTCCCCAGGACGTTATTGCTTTGAAGTAGCCGACGCTAACGACTTGCAGTTGGAAGGTCAATTCGACCTTTGTCTGTCTACGGGCGCGCTTCATCATGTGACAAACCTGGAGGGCTTGCTTTCTCATGTTGCCGATGCTCTTACCGCCGACGGCTATTTCGTTGTGCTGGAGTTTATCGGACCGAACAGGTTCCAATGGACTGATCAGCAACTAGAGCTCATAAATGGCATTCTTCGACGGCTCGAAACGCGTTACCTTAAAGACAACAAACGTATACAGCTTCAGCGAGCGCCGGTCGACGCCGTCATAGCGAACGATCCATCCGAGGCGGTGCGATCTGAAGAAGTTCTGCCGATGCTAAATCGATATTTCACGGTGGAATATCTTAAGTATTTTAATGGCGCAATCGTGCATCCGCTTTATCCTTTGCTCAATCCCGAATTTACAAACAGCGGATCGGCCGACTTCGATAGTATCATAAGATTGATCTTATTCCTCGAAGAGGTGTTGGTCCGTGAGAAGGTATTGCCGTCAGATTTCGCATTCGCCATTTGTCGGCGCAGGGATTTCAAGCAGAGGGAAAACCGAGTCCGGTAGGCGAGCGATGGGGGAGGTCGCTTCATCGCTTTGTGGACGCGTTTAACGGGTATTGCATTCACGGCTGGGCAGCTGATTCGACCGAACTGCAGAAATGCGTGGAGCGCTTCTAAGGTAAGGTCCGGTGTGACATCTTTCGGGAAGCCGCGTACGGTGCGGGTTACGGAGACGGGCGGAAGGAACTTTCGAGTGCTCCTAGCCGCAGATTGAAATCTCAGCAGCACAGCTGTGGGAAAAACATCGTCCACGGATTCGGTGAACTCCTCGCGACGCGAGTCGTATGCAGCCGGCTGATGCGGAAGCTTTCACCGTCCCGGCGCTTCTAGAGGGAAAATCCGGCATTCAGCGCGTCTGAATGGAACATTTTCACAGTATCAAGAGATAAGTCAGTCAAATCCGTCCCGGCTAATGCAGCCGCCTTGTTGAGAATACTGTGTGGCACAGTTACAATGTCACACTTACATTGAGCAGCCTGAAAGATGTTCAATACTTCGCGGACACTCGCCCAAAGTAACTCCGCCACCGGTAAACTGTTAAGCGTCGCTAACGAGTCCCTCATTAGTGGCATCGGATCGATGCCAGTGTCGGCCACGCGGCCGGCGAAGACGGAGACGACTGCCGGGACGCGCGGATTGAGAGCTTCTGCGACCGTTTGGACCTGATCGCGCGTCAAGATAGCGGTAACATTGAGCTGAACGCCATCGGTTGCCAGCTCGCTTATCAGCGGAATAGATGAGTCTCCGCGCGTGTTGGTAATCGGGATCTTCACATAAACGTTTGATTGCCAAGCACTGATCTTGTGCGCCTGGCGACGCATCTCTGCAAAGTCGTCCGAGAAGACTTCGAATGAGATTGGTTTGTCCTTTACAATCTCAAGGACGGATCTCGCGAAAGCTTCGTAATCGCTGATGCCAACCTTGCGCATGAGTGTCGGATTGGTCGTCAAGCCGCGGATGAACGGTTTTCTATACAATTCAATAATTCCTTCTCGGTCAGCGCCGTCCGCGAAGATTTTGATGGGCAGCTGTTCCAGTCGATGGCTGCTCATTTCCGGCAAAGCTAAATGCTTCTGCGGCCTAGGGGCAAGAAGTCTCTGCTAGCCAACTTGAGAACAGCGCTGACGGCGGCTTCGAAGGTTGTCACGGTGACATCAGGCAACTGCCGCAGCGGCTCGGAATAGGAGCGATCGATAAACACAGCCCGGCACCCTGCCGCCTTGGCGCAGTCCACGTCTCGCCAGCGGTCGCCGATAAAGTAGCTGGCCGGCAGATCTATGTGCATCAGATCGCCTACCCGGAAAAGCATACCTGGTTTTGGTTTCCGGCAGAGACAGGGCTGGCCATATTTGTCGCCCCCATGGAAACAGGTTTCGAAGTGGTCGAGCGCGGGAATCTCTGTGGCGATTCTCGCGTTGATCGCATCCACGACGGCACGTGTTTGGGTGCCTCGGCCGACGTCCGGCTGATTGCTCACTACGATAAGAAGAAAGCCAGCTCGCTTCAGCCGCACGCAACCGGCAACCGCATCGGGGTAAATCTGCAAGTCATTCAAGGATTTCGGTGGGTAAGGATGGCCATCTCGGACAAGAGGCTCGTTCAAGACGCCATCCCGATCGAGGAACACCCCCGGGCGGCCAGCACCTTTCAGTGAATGCTTTCCCACTTCGTTTCCGTCATCTTGAGCGACGGATGACTGACCAAGAGATGCCATACAACGGCCTGGAAAGCTTCCGCATGCGGAGTGACGGTAGTTGGATTCACCGTCGGTACACGGATGGTAAGGTCAGCCACCTGAGCGGTATAGCCGCCATCACGTCCTACGATGCCGAGAATCGCCGTGCCGCGCTCTTTCGCCAGTTGGAGAGCTGTGATCAGATTGGGACTGACATTGTTTTCCAAATCGCCGCCGCCGACTGAAAGGATGAGCAGCGCATCGCGCCCATTCAAGCGACTGCCCTTCAACCATTCTGCAAACACTGAACTCCATCCTTCGTCGTTCGTCCGCGCCGTCAATTCCGAAACGTTATCGGTCGGAGCATAACATTCCAAGCCGGCGATTTTTCGAAAGTCGTTGACTGCATGAGAAGCATTGGCGGCGCTGCCGCCTACTCCGAGAATGAAAAGCCGGCCCCCTCGATCGCGAACAGCAGCAAGTAGTTCAGCCGCTTTATCGCAGAGACCGGCGTCTAGTTGAGATAGTATTTGTGCCGCTTCTTTCAGATGTTGCTCGGAATAGCTCATGATCAGGCTGGTGGAGCATGGGAACGTAAGAGCGAATCGAGTTCTATCAAGCCAGCGATAGATCCTATCTCGTAGAATCTCTCTTTGATTTCTAAACCCGCAAGCTGCTCCTGCGTAACTAAGTCGGAATAAAGCTCAGACAGGTCGAATGGTTTTTCTGCCGGGCAACTATTGAATGCTTCGGGACGAAAAACACTTAGGCCATAATCGATGTAACGCATGGCTTTATCCGGTTTGCGCTTGTTATACCGCAGTAATTCCTTCCCATCGAATTCTACGTTACTCGTATCCCACTGATCCTCATTTTTGAAGATTGTCATCAGGGCCGGCTTGCCTTTCTCGAGAAAGGCCAGGGCCACTCTTGTAAAATCGGTTGGTAAATACGAATCACCATAAAGGACGAAAAACTGGCGGCCGAGACTCGGCAGGGCACGCCTCAAAGCGCCCCCGGTGCCGAGGAGCTGAGGCCAATCAAAGGAGTATTCGATTTCCATCCCATAGGCAGCGCCGGCGCCGAAGTGTGCCTGGATCATTTCTCCGAGGTAGCCAAGGCAGAGGACGACGCGGCGCAGTCCCTGCGCATGCAACAAACGCAATTGGTGTGTCAGGAATGGTTCATCCGCGACCGGAATCAGCGCTTTTGGCAGATCGTCGGTCCGCGGTCGCAATCTTGTCGCGAGACCTCCTGCGAGAATGGCTACCGGCCAATCCTCGAGGAGCAGAGAGGCCCGTCCCTTCACTGATTCAGAATCTTCGTTCCCTCGAAATCAAATCGAAACCGCACTTCCGTAAGTCCCTTTATTCGCAAGGCATGTCGGAGCGGCGCCTTTTCCTCAACATAGAACATGAGAAATCCTCCACCGCCAGCCCCGATGAGCTTGCCACCGAGAGCACCGTTGGCCATGGCACAATCGTACCACTGATTGATCTGGCCATTACTCATTTGGGCCGACCTTTCCTTTTTGCGCTGCCAATGAACATCCATCAAGCGCGCGAACTCATGTAAATCGCCTGCTTGCAAAGCTGCCTGACTTTGGTGGCCAAGCTCCTTAACAAAATGAAGGTTATCGAACATTTCACGGTCGGACATTTTACTTCTGTCATTTTGCTCCTTCAGAATGGCGGAGGCGGAGCGCGAGTAGCCAGTGAAGAATAGTAGAAGGTTATCTTCCAGATTGAAGAGAGTTTCTTGCGATACCTTCAGGGGCCAGGCCTCCACACTGCCATCTGGATTGAATTGGAAGCAGGTGATACCTCCGAAGGCGGCAATGTATTGGTCCTGTTTTCCGATAGGTTCCCGAAGCATTTCCAGTTCGACACAGCAGGCCTGGGCGGCCAACTCGGTCGGGTGGACAAGATTCTTTTGGTGGGCATGAAGCGCTTTGAGCAAAGCGGTAGTGAAACTGCCTGACGATCCCAGTCCAGTTCCGGCCGGGATGTCAGCCATGCTTGTAATCTCAAGATTCCGTTCTTTTACGCCGACTGATCTAAGCGCTTCGCGTATGATAGGATGCCGGATGTCATCTATGCTCGTAGCCTCCTCGAGCTGCGAATACTTAAGCAGGAACTTGTCGACAAATCGCTGGTGCACATTGATGTAGACGTATTTGTCGATGGCGGCTGCGAGCAAAAACCCGCCGAAGCGTTGATAGTAGGAAGGCAAATCAGTTCCTCCTCCCCCAAGCGAAATACGAAGCGGAGAACGCGTAATGATCATCGTTTGCAAGCGAGTGCGATAATCTGCCAGCCGAATGGCGAGTCGAGCAAAGTGGCGCAAAACAAAATGCGAAACAGGCGCATGGCGCTTCGTCCCAGTCTCAACACGCTTCCGGTTGACTTCGCCGTTACATCGCCCGCGAGTTTGTCCCCGCGCGCGATAACAAGAGCCCGGTAAATGTTAAAGAAGGGAAATCCAGCGCGGAGGACTCGACGAACCTCCCAGCCACCGGCATCTAGGATGCGGCTCAGCTTTCCGGCGGTGAAATGTTGTCTGTGTCCGATGTGCCTATCAAAAGACGACATTGGTCCGCCGGGAACGGTGACGAGCAATTTCGCCCCAGACGCGCAGTAACGCGCGGCGGCGCGCAAGAAAGCCGTTGGATCGTCGACGTGTTCAAGCACTTCGGAACAAACGGCAGCATCCGCCCATTGCTCAAGCTCTCTTAGTTGAATAGAAGGCGCAAAAAGATTCGCCGCGAACACGTGGGCCCAGGGAATCTTCCGTCGCGTCATACCAACTGCTTTCTCACTGAGTTCAATGCCTGCTAGCTCTGCGTCCGGCCACCTTGCCCCAGCTTTTTGCAGAAAGTCGCCCTGCCCACTACCGAAATCGAGCAGCCGCATATCCTGATCGAGCCGAAGTTGATCGAGTAGCCATAGAAGTGTGCGATGTCTGTAATCCTGCGCTGGATTCTCAGTAGCACAGTCTGAGAAACGCTCCCAGTGCGTGTCCCAATCATCGGCGAGCGGGTTGAAGTCTTGGTTGGTCAATCGTGGAAAAGCAGCAACGTGGCTACTTCGTGGCGGTGGCGAAGAGGTTGAGGCCAAACTTGTGATAGCGTAGCTTGATCTGACTGGGCTTGAACCCTGCCCCTACAAGCAGAGGCCACAGGTCACGCTTGTTGTAGTACATTTTGTGGTCGTCGATCTCTACCTTTGGACTTAAGCCAATGTGGAAGGCCGAAAATTCCAGAAAGTCTTTCCCCAACCAGGTAGGAACGTTGACCAAAAGAATTCCAGAAGACTTTAGAAGCCGCCACACCGATGTGAGCGCGGAACTGGGATCGCGTAAGTGTTCAAGGACAGATATCAGCAGAACCACATCCATTCCTTCTTGCTCCAGTTGCGGAAGTATTTCTTCGATCGGACTTTCATGAAACGTGAAGCGGTCCATGTTTTTCAAGTCCGGGTTAATTTTGAAGTCGATACCCATTCCTCTCTTTATTTGCGGGCCAAGAGCGCGCAGATGCGTGGCGTGATAACCGCATCCAAGCTCGAGTACCTCCAGGTTATCGTGAGGCAAGTGCCGCTTGATAGCTCGGGTCGACAACCAAACTCCGAGCCGATCCACCGCAGTCAGCCTTTGTTCGCCGTAACTCTCAGCTCTCCGCATGCGAAGGTGCAGGCGCCAAACGTCGAATCATCTCCAGCAACAAAGTGAAGCAAAACGTCTGAAATCCTAAAATCAAGAGCAATAAGCCTAAAATGGCCGGATGTGAGATTACTTCGAGTCGAAGTCCGTGATTCAAGTAGCGATAGACAAGCGTGCCAAGAAGAGTCAGGCCTACAGCAGTCAGGCTTCCCGCCACGAGCATTCCTCGGTTATACCCAAGCAGCCATAGCAATTTCTCCAGGGGGCGGGGGCGAAGTCCATGCATGACGCGGGCAAGCACCGCAATCTGAGTACAGCTGTACCCGAGAGTAGCTGAGGCTAGTCCGAGCAGCATCCAATGGAGACTAAGGCCGACATTCCCTACCGTTACGGGACCACGGGCGAGAGCAACTGAAAGTGACAGCCCAAATGCTGCCAAGAACAGACCTGGTTTGAGTAGAAACGAGTCTGGGCTGTAAACCAGCATGACTTTCAAATTCAACCATCCCGCCCGCCAGGGCGAAGACCATCCCATCCGCCGGTGATGGCTGACGCGACCTTCCTTGTCCTTGTAAAACGTGACCGGCACTTCGGCAGTCACCAGATTCAGGCGCGCTGCCTTAAGCACCATTTCACTCGCATACTCCCACGATTGCGACTTCAGATCTATTCGGTTCAGGGCCTCGCGCGTAATGCCGCGCATCCCGCAATGGATATCCGAATAGTTGCTTTTATAAATTCGATTGAGGATCCACGTAGTAAAAGGAGTTCCAAAGTAACGGTGTAGCGCCGGCATGGCGCCATTTTCAATAGTTCCTCGGAACCGGCTTCCCATGATGAACTCGGCTCCTCTTTGAAAAGCCAGCACGAAAGGGTGAATCTCGCGAAAGTCGTAAGTCAAGTCGGCGTCGCCCATGATAATCCACTTACCCCGGACAAAAGGAATGGCATCGATGTAGGCGCGCCCGAGTCCGCGCCTGGGAGTACGTAAAACCTCAGCGCCGTGTTCGTGAGCGATTGCAGCCGTGTTATCGTTCGAACTGTCAATGATCAGGATCTGTCCCCGAAGGCCAGTAGCGGCAAGGCCTTGCTTACACCATTCGATGAACTCCCCAATGACGAATGCCTCATTCAACGCGGGTATCACAATCGAGACCTCGACCTCATCCTGCACTGAGCCCGGGGGCGCAAGATGAATAAACGGGGTGACTGCGCGATTTGCCGTAACAAAAGGAGGCTGCGCTTTTAAATGTGTCTGAATGTTCATCCCGCGGACCGGGGAGGTTGCGTGCACTTCACTACTAGACATTGACCAGTGGGTAAGCAGAGTGGCACTTCTGACTTTCCGAGGAACGCTTCGTCCACTGCGCGACGGGCGCCTGGGCAGCTGGGGAAACCGTAGTCGTCGAAAAGCATGAAGCCACCAGGCGTGAGTTTGGGATAAAGGAATTCGATGCAATCGTGAACACTTTGATAGATGTCTACATCAATGTGCGCCCAGCAGACCTTGGCAATTTTGAGTTCGGCGAAAGTATTAGGGATAAGGCCAGCATGAATTTGCACAAACGGGAAATCTCTCAGGAGGGCCCCCACCTTTGCTTCGGAGGTCGTGCTAAGATCTCCCTCCTGCAGGCGGTCGACTCCTGCTCGTGACGATGGCATACCTTTGAAGGTGTCGAATAAGTGAAGCATCTTTTCGCGTCGCGCATTTGGAAGAGAATTGATGACTCGAGCTGCCAATAAAGCGGTCCCTCCACGAAAGACTCCACATTCGATGACCTCCCCGGGATTCATCAAGGCCTGCAATAAAGTTGCCTTCAGGACATAGCAGCGATCGCGACTACATAGCGTGTGATCTTTAATCGATTGGTAATCTTCTTCGAACACCGGATCGCCGTCCCACGGCGAAAAAAGTGGGCGGTACAGGTGCGCATCCGGGATTGGCGCTCCATGGGCAGCAAATTGGGTGCGTAGTCTGTAGTAACCGGTGCGGACTAATAGGTCTCTGAAAAGGTCAGGAGGCGCTTGCACTTCCCCCGGTATGATTGCGCGCATCATCTTGGTCAGAACACTCATGAGATCGCCGCCGTTTCCGTTATCATTGCACGAATAGCGTCACGCATGGCTGTGCTCGAGCTACGCTGCGCTTTCCAGCCAAGTCGCTTGGCCTTGGCGACGTCGAAGCGGACTAGCGGGACATCGCCTTTCCAGCCGCGATCACCGCCGCTATATTCATATCTTACCTCTGAGGGCCTGAGGCCGCTCTCTTCCACCGCAATGTCCGCGATTTCATCGACCGTGATGTAGTCGTCGGTCGCCACATTGTAAATATCGAACCTTCCCTTTGAATGAGCCCTAGCCGTGAAGATGGCTGTAAGGACATCATCAACGTGGATGTAGGATTTGCTTTGTTTGCCATTGCCAAGGATTCGAAGGCGATGCGGATCTTGTCGCAGCCGCCTTACAAAATCGAAGCCCACGCCATGGGTTTGACGAGGTCCCACCACATTAGCAAAACGAAATGAAAGGCCCTTCATCTCGAATAGATGACAGTAGGCGGCAATCAATCCTTCGCAGGCAAGCTTACTCGCTCCATAAGTAGAAATGGGAATGCACGGTCCGTAGTCCTCCCGAAAGGCGGTCGAGCCACTCTCGCCGTACACTCCGCTGCCTGATGTGTAGATAATGCAGTTCACTCCCGCGCAGCGCATCGCTTCCAAGACATTTTGCGTCAGGTAAGTGCCTTCCCAGAAGTCAATCTCGGGATAGGCTATCGCTTTGGCAATGTCAGGATTTGCCGCCAGGTGAAAAACAGTATCGCAGCCATCCATTGCTGCCTTCACTGCGCCAGCGTCCTTAAGGTCGCCACGAACAACCGTCACTGGGGACTTGCCATCCAATGGCAGAAACTTTTCCTGACCAGAAGAGAAGTTGTCGAAAACGACGATGCCTGTCACGCCCTGCTGTGTTGAGAGATGTCTGACGAGGTGGCTGCCGATAAATCCCGCCCCCCCACTTACAAATACCCTCACGTCATGCTCCTCGAGTCGCGCTCTTCAAAGCAATATTCTCGTTACTCTTCGCCATAATGACAAGCCAGGACACGAGCACAATCGTTCCGAGGGCGGATAGCCACAATGCGGTGATGAGAAAGCGAGGCCAGTAGACGAATGAGACGACGTAATCACCAGCACGTTCGACATACACGCCCTTGAATATCGAGTTAACGCGAAAGTATTTGACCCGATTATTATTCAAGCGGACCTGAAAATCGTCCGGCACGTAAGTCTCGGCCAGGACGACAATTCCCGGGCCGGGCGCCTTGACCCTGAAAGAAGTGGAGTTGGCTGTCAACACGTAGCTGGTTGCGGGCACTGTTTTCCCGGGAGCCGACGGGCCCGCGCTCTCAGTGATCTGCAGCGGATGCACCGCACTCAACGGCGGCAACCGATCTCGATTTTTTAAGTCATAGTGAGAAATTGCGGCAAACGGCGTTCCATCTTCATGCCGGAGTAGTTCAACAAGCTCGCGGTCATCGCGACAGGAAGTAATTCGGCTTGTGAAGTAGGCGCGGGGCCAGGTTCGGTCGGACCGATAGAGGTCGAGGTCAAACGACGCGACCTTTTTTAAGTAAGGGGTAGCTTTCGGCCGCGCCTCTGGCAAAGAAAGGTAGTAACGCACGTTCAGCATGTCGAATAGTGGTAGCTCACGCACAAGGTTGTCCGTGGTGATGCCATACCGCCAGGAGCCGAAAGTGAGCGGTACACCAGCAGCCTGCATTAAAGATCGATAATTTCTGTTCACGAGAGGATCAGGCCCATCGATCTGCTCCAAACCGACAGCCCCTCCGTAACCGGGAAAAAAATTAGAGTCGAAACCTGCCACTCGCGCCGGCTCCTTCATCCGGGCATTGATGGCTGTAAGCGCTGGGGATTTGGCGACAAGAGGAATGCGTTGATGCGGATTCATTACGTAGGCATCGAAGGGATTCTTAACGTGCATTCCATTTCGCCAGTGTAGAAAGACAAACGAAACAAGCAGCGTCAAAACAACCGACATCCGCAGCTGTGTGCCCGATAAGGCCGCGCGCCCGAGCCAGGGGGCAACGATGAGTGTGAAAGCCAAGAGTGGGACGTAGCCCATGAAGAAGGCAGACATCGGTACCTGCTGGCCGAGGTGGAGAAAGGTTATAGTGGAGCGTTGCGCAGCCTGTGTTGTGCCGAAGTAGATGGCAAGAAGAACCGCGAAATAGACGATGAAGCGCAGGTAGGTGCGATAGAACTCCGGTGAATGACAATCCTGAAGATACGCGCCAATGCCAGCTCCGGCTAGAATGAGCAAACCGACAATTGCAACGCAGGAGAACGTGTTATCAATGTGGAGAATGTTGCCGAGGAATGGCGTCCGAGCGATAAGCTGCGCTGGCACAACGCCAAACGCCGTTGCCAAGGCGCCGATGCAGACGATCGCCACGCCGGGAGCGAGAAAATTTTTATCAACCTGCCGCCGGCTGGCCAGCAGCCAGAGGACACCCGCCAGAGCGAGAAAATTGCTGGAGGGGTCAACGTGATCCTCGCCGGAATTGAACTGGCGATAGAAGATATCATCAAAGAGACCGATGATAAGACCTGGCTGGAGTTGATAAACACTCTTCGTCTCGTAAGCAGTGCCGGAATTGTGAAGCGTATGCAGAAAGGTGAACCACGCCGGAGTACTAACCACCACGAACAGTAGCTGCGCTGATAGTATCTGGCGTAGCTTAACAATTCTTCCGGCAATAACTTCCCTGGCGAAGAATAACGCGAGCAATCCGGAGAGATTCATTGTCAATAGAAGGATATAAGCCTCCTTGACAGTGCCGCTGTTGATCATCATCCAGTTCGCCAGAACTATCCCTCCCAACCAGAGTGCGTTGGATCTCCCAGTGGCTGTGCAGATAAGCTTGAGCCAGCAGAGAAGGATGGCTGGCGCGTAGCACAAGCTGAAAAAAGCGGGATGAGAATAACGGTAGGAGAAAAAGCCGATGAACGGCGCGCTTGCCGTAATGATAACTGCCGCAGGCAAATTTCGGGTAATCTGAAGCACGCACAGGCCTACGCTGAAGCTGAAAAAAAGCTTGGCCAGGATGTACTTCAGATCCCAGGCGGCACTTGATCCTCTTAACAAAATTACCAGCAGGTGTAGGGGATCTCCGACCATTGATTGCCCCTGGCCTAAGAGCGGAATTCCGGCGGAATCGTAACGATTCCAAAGCGGCAGCTCACGATATTTAAGCAAGGCTCTGCTTTCAACGACTGAGGTAGGCCAGCTATACCACATGACCGCACCCATGTCGGCGCCCTTCTCCTCATCAGTGGTGGCATCGTTGTAGCCCGGCAGAGTAGGCATTCTGCCGTAAAGCAGATATGTGCCGCTGTGATTGTTCGGGGAAAGAAAACTCTTTCCGAAGAACACGACGGGGTAGCAGCTTAAAATGACGCTGGCGAGAGCGACAAGGAAACAAAGGAGAGGAGGTGAGACGGGCGAGCGATATCTGATCCACGGGCGAGCAGGCTCGTCCGGCAGGTGGTGACGATTCATTCTGCTCCAGTTTGCACTGCAAATTGTAGGGAGATCACTTTGCGGAAGGGAAATTCATCATAGGCAAGACCTCCCCGCCACAAGTTGTGTCCGGCAGCGGACAGATAGCACGTATCGATATCGTCCTTTGCCATCTGAAGAACCTTCGCCAGATCTTCCCTTGACCTAGGCTGCTCGCCGGCAATATCGTGCTGGTAGGCAACGATTCGGGCGCACTGTTCGCGGTGAAATTGCGCACCCTCCCCTTCGAGGACGCAGTCAACGCAGTGAAACGACCAAGCGCTTGGCCGCAGGTGAGCGGAGATCGCTTCAAACAAAGTCCGTAACGCCGGCTCGGCCACGTGTTCCAGCACGCTAATGGAAAAAATGCCGTCGAACATCTCCCCTCGCAACTGAGGTAGACCCATTCGGAAAGAGTCGCGGATGATTCGGACATCGGGGTAACGTTGAACAAACTGCTCGAAGCAGGTGGGTCCACCGCCAGAGCCGTCGTAGGGGTCGATCACTGTGACCTGGTAGCCAAGACCTGCTAAGAGCGATGCGACCAGAGGTTCTCCCCCTCCTATTTCAAGCAGGCGCGAGGGTAGCGATAGAAGGCCCAATGCAGCTTTCACCGTCCATGGTCTTTGTTGGTCCTTAAGATCACGTTGCGCATTGCTTAGCCAAGGCAGGTAATCGCAGCTGTCGCAGTAATCTCGTACGGTTCCGTAGCTGAGTGTTTCCGGTGAGAACTTTCTCACGTATGTTTTAAGCAAGGTCGCTTTTTCAATCTCGCCGAGTTGATGCATTCTGAGATGGGGATTCGCGCGCGACTGCTCCGCTATTTGCTTCCAGCTTGCTCCACGGTAATTGCCTCGAGATCAGCGGGAAGAGCGCCGGCGGCGAAGGTTTCAAGCTGCGGTTGGATCAAGCTGTGGAAGGGCCGCCTGAAATCGACACTCTTACGTGCGTTGCGGTCGACAATTGCTCCTACTACGCGCTGACCACGTAGGGCGGCTACGATGTGGGGTGATGCAGCGAGTGGGTGCACTGAAAATATTGGGCGCGGTGAACGCTGGAGCGCGAAACAAAATGACGGTCGAGCAGGGCCCCGACGCGAACAACGCGATCAATTGGTCGCTCATGGCGCCGTTCTATTCCCAGGTATCGATCGATTTACCGCCGGTAGGATTAGCGACGGCGAGCACTTCGATTTCGATCTGCGCATCTTTAGGCAGTGCCGCCACTTGCACGGTAGAACGGGCGGGCGGATCGGATTTGAAATAGGAGCCGTAAAGCTCGTTCACGGTTTGGAAGTCGGCGAGATTGGTGAGGAAAATCGTTGTCTTGACGATGTTTTCGAAAGCGAGTCCTTCGGCGCGCAGGACGGCGCTGATGTTTTCCATGACGCGGCGGGTTTGCGCGCTGATGTCGCCCTCAACGATTTGCGCAGTCTTCGGATCGAGTGGGATTTGGCCGGAGCAGAAAACGAAGTTGCCGATGCGGACGGCTTGCGAGTATGGACCGACGGCACCGGGTGCTTCGGTCGTGGAAATAATCTTCTTCATCGGGCGATCTTAGCTGGCGCGTGGCGGCTGACAATATTAGTCGAATGGGCGAGACATCGCGCTGATTTGGGACTGGCAGAGAAAAAGTTAGGGATTCCTCTGCTCCGCTTCGCTGCGCTCGGAATGACAAAAGGGAGAAGCGCCTGGCGGAAGAACGCGTATGGTCACTAGCGCGCATGCAATTCCAAGCGCGGCCGCGAATGTGACGTCGGAGAGGTAGTGCGCTCCAGTGATTATGCGCGCAGCGCCGATTACTGTGGGGATGAAAAAGAGAGGTGCGCCAATTTTCCTGCGCGCGAGGAAAAGGGCCGCGAAGAAAGCCGTAGAAGAAGCGGTGTGACCCGATGGGAATGCGTTGTATTTGGCGCTGAAACGCGGGCCGTTCCAGACCGCTTCAGTTTTGACGAGGGGGCGGGCGCGTCCGGTGGCGATTTTGATCGCGCGCGCGGCGATTCCGGCAAGCGCACAGGCGATGAGCATGGCGAGAAAAATTCGCACCCAATCTTTGCGATGAGAAAACCAGGCAATGGTTGCACCGATTAGTCCGACGGTGACGTGCGCCGGCCAGTCGCCGATGCGGCTCACCATTTCTCCGGCGCGTTTCAACGAGGAAGGCGAGTGAATATTAATCCAGGGAGCTGCGAGCGCGTCGGCGGAAAACGCAAGCGCAACGGCGAGGATGGTGAGCGCCGCCACGACTATCCACGTTTTGCGGCGGCGGTCGATTTCGCTTTCTGTTTTCACGCGAACGGCTGCTACTCTCCCGTCCGATGCGAACCGCGGCAATGCGCAATTACATCGTGCTATTTGTCGCCTGCCTGCTCTTCCACACGGCCGGGACATGGAACCTGCCGCTGATCGATCGGGATGAACCGCGTTTTGCCGAAGCTTCGCGGGAGATGCGGCAGCGGAAAGATTTCGTCGTTCCGTATTTCAATAACCAGTTCCGGTTCGACAAACCGCCTCTGACGTACTGGTTTCAGGTCGCGAGCTATCGCTTGTTCGGTGAGAACGATTTTGCGGCGCGGTTTCCTACGGCGATCGCGGCGTCGTTGGTCTCGGTGGTGTTAATGGCGTGGGGGACTCGGCTGGGAGATGTGCGCGCCGGGGGGTGGGCGGCGGTAATTTTTACGCTCTGTCTCCAGACGTTTGTGCACGGGAAAGCGGCAGTGGCGGACATGTGGCTCGTGCTTTTCGTCACAGTCGCGCATTGGGCTGCGTGGGAATTATTGCGGGGCGGCAAATTCTTTTGGGCTTTCTATCTATCCCTTGCGTTCGCATTTCTTGCGAAAGGACCAATCGGGTGGACGCCGCTATTTACGGCGGCGGTCGCGCTCCGTTTTTTCCGCGATGTTTCCACCGCCGGGGACGGACCCGCCTCCACCGGCGGGCTGCGGCGCGGCAGGCGGCAGCGACAACGTTCACACTTTCATTGGGTCCTGGGAATATTGCTCACGCTTGCGGTCGTCTGCGCGTGGGGAATTCCGGCCCTGGTGCGCACGCATGGAGAATTTTTCACCATTGGAATCGGCAAACATGTGGTCAGGCGCTCGCTCGCGACCATGGAGGGACATGGTGCGAATTCCCTGGCCGCGTATCTGGCTCTCCTCCCATTCTATTTCGTGACCGTCTTCGCCAGCTTTTTCCCGTGGTCGATCAAGTTGCCCGCGCTTTGGAAAAATCTTCGCCGTGCGCGCGATGCCTCCGATAATTTTCTATTGATCGGCGCCGCTCTCATCTTCGTCATATTCACGCTCGTGAAAACGAAATTGCCGCACTACACATTGCCGGCATTCCCACTCATTGCCTTGTTATTGGCGCGGCGCGCCGAGCAGCTCAAATTGTCACGCTCCCTCGCGTGGAGAACAGCTGCTGTTCTTATTGCGGTCGCGCTCATCGCTCCGCCAATCTTTTCCAGATTCGTGCCGAGCTATGCGCTTGCTGGCAGCAGTCGCTTTGAACTTCGTCGGGAGATGGAATTTGCCACGGTCGATTACATCGAGCCCAGCCTCGTCTGGTATTTCCGGCGCGACATTTCCGGATTCATGACCCCGCTGAAAGGGAAAGATTCCGTGGCATACATGGACAAACCGGGGCCGCGATTTTTAATTCTGCCGACAAATTCGGTCGCGCGTTTTTTCCCCGGGGTAAACCCGATGTGGCATAGCTATCGCGCGCGCGGCTGGAACATGGCAAAAGGGGAGCGTATGGACTTGACGATGTTGCTCAAGCCACAATGAACCTTCGCGCTCGGTTTCTCGGCGCGCAGACTTATCTCGCGCTTTCGGCGGTCATAGACCGCCGCTACAATCCAACTTCGTGATCACTTTTCTTCATGGGCGTCTGGCGCAGGCGCTGCCGACGCAGGCGACCGTCGATGTCAACGGCGTTGGCTACGAGTTGTTAATTCCGCTTTCCAGTTATGACAAACTTCCGACGCCGGGCCACGCGGTAGAGATCCTGACCCATTTGCATGTGCGCGAAGATGCGCAGGTGCTTTATGGATTCATGACGTCGGCGGAGCGCGATTTGTTCCGGCTGCTGGTCAACCACGTTAGCGGCATCGGGCCAAAGCTGGCGCTGGCGGTGTTAAGCGGAATGAGTGTGGGCAATTTTAAAGCGGCGGTGGTGAACTCAGACGTGACATCGTTATCGAAAATCAGCGGGCTGGGGAAGAAGACGGCGGAGAGGATCGTGCTGGAGCTGAAAGACAAAGTGGGAGTGGCGGCGGCGTGGGAAGCAGCCAGCGCGACGCACGCGCCCACGCCAGAGCAGAAACAGGCGAACGAAGCTGTGCTGGGGTTGATCGCGCTCGGTTACAAACAAGTGGATGCGCACAAGACCGTGCGGGAGTTGCAGGAGCGAGATGGCGCGGGAAAAACAGCGGAGGAGTTGGTGAAGCTGGCGCTGAAGAAGCTGGCGGCGGGGAGATAAAGCGGGGCGGGGCCCCGAAATCTGTCATCCCGAACCGCGCAAGACGGTGAGGGACCTCACAGTCGCAGACATGGTCGCGCAAGTGACGCAACGTCTCGCGCACGCATGTGAGGTCCTTCGCTTCGCTCAGGATGATGGAGGAGTGGCGGGCGATTTGTCATTCAGACGCGAAGCGTGGAACGTTGATTTGCCAATGATGATTTCGACCGCTGAAAACACGCTCGATGCCATTCGGAACGCGATTCCGACGGAAGGCTTGTTCGCAGAGAAGGATTGGCTCGTCTCGCCGGTGGCATTTTCGATCTCGAAAAAGTTGGCTGCTGACCTGGAGCAACTCGGGCATCGCTTGTTCGTTTTTCAACGCGCCTGCAATCAGCTCTATCAACTGAGCGCGCGTGGGAAACAGCCGGAGTGGATCGCGAAGTATCTCGACGCAGGAAAACCTGCGGAGCTGGTCGATCTCTCGCGCCGGAAAAATTTTCGAGATGAGCTGCCGCGAGTCATTCGTCCAGACCTGATCCTGACGGAAACGGGTTACACGATTGCGGAAATCGATTCCGTCCCGGGCGGCATCGGGCTGACGGCCTGGCTGAATCGCACTTATGCAGCTCTCGGAGACGACGTCATCGGCGGAGAAGGCGGAGTCCTGGAGGGATTCCAGACTGTCCTGCCCAACGGCGGAGACATCATCGTTTCCGAGGAATCGGCAACGTATCGGCCGGAGATGAGCTGGCTGGCCGGGGAATTGAACACCCTGTTTGTCGCGAAGAACTGGCGCGTGCTGCCGGCGGAAGATTACCAGCCGCAGAATGGTCGCGACGTTTATCGCTTTTTCGAATTGTTCGACCTGCCCAACATTCCGAACAACTCCGCTCTGCTCAAAGCAGCGGCCGAAAGTGCCATCCATGTAACTCCCCCGCTCAAGCCATATCTGGAAGAAAAAATGTGGTTTGCTTTGTTCTGGTTGCAACCGCTGCGGGAATTTTGGCGGCGGGAGCTGGGCGAGAAGTATTTTCTGAAATTGCAGGAGGTGATCCCGTACTCGTGGTTGCTCGATCCGACGCCGCTGCCCCAGCATGCAGTCATTCCCCGCTTGGAGATAAACAATTGGCACGAAGCGGTGAAGTTAAGCCAAAAACACCGCGACCTGCTCTTGAAGGTAAGCGGATTTTCACCTCTGGGCTGGGGCAGCCGGGGCGTGATGCTCGGCGCCGATTTGCCGCAGGCGGAGTGGCAGCGGCAAATTGAAAACGCGCTAACCCATTTTGAAACCCAGCCCGTGATTATGCAGCAATTTCACAAAGGCGCCCTTTTCGAGCATCCCTATTTTGACAACGAGAGCGGTGAGAGAAGGACGATGAAGGGCCGGGTCCGATTATGTCCCTACTTTTTCGTGGAAGAGGATCGTGTGCGAATGCGCGGCGCGCTAACGACAATTGTTCCGGCCGACAAGAAGCTCATCCACGGAATGCGCGATGGGATTCTAGTGCCGACGAAAATTGCCGAGCCGCTCGCCGAGGAATAGAGATTCCTCGGCCGCGCTCGGAACGATAAGGGACATGCTCGCTAACCTGTCAGGACGAGCGCTGCCGAGACATCTCTTATCATTCGTCGCTACCGCTTTTCCGCCGCTGCCGGAATAGTGAGCTCGCGGCGGTGTATCGAGCCCGCCGCCGTCAACGTGCTTTGGTAAAGATGGAATTCCTCGACGCGAAACATTCCGGCGTCGAAATCGCGATGCCTTTTCAAGAATGAATTTATCTGCGCGGCGGAGATGCCGCGGGCGCGGGCAATGGTGAAGTGCGGTGTCCAGGCGCGTTCCTCGATCGGCAGACGGCAGGCCAGCGCAGCTTCGTTGACGCGTTTGTGCAGTTGAAAAAGATGGGGGTGGGCGCGACCGACGCCGACCCAGAGAATGTGCGGCTGGACGCGTTTTGCGAAAGCAGCGAGACCCACTACAGAGAGAAAAAATGAGCGAAATGAAATTGCCGCGAGTTTCTCTTTCAGCTTTTCGGCGTTAGGCGAAGTCACGCTCGCGAAGAAGGCGAAGGTGAGATGAATCTGCGCGACAGGGGAAAAGACGAGACCATGGTAATGCGGGTCGATTGCGATGAGGCGCTCGGCAATTTCGTCCGGCAGATCGATGGCGACGAAGAGTCGCTGGCCACTCACGGCTGTGGCGGCGCTCTATGAACGTCGATATCGGCCGGAGATGGTGGCGTGCGTTCGGCGGTCATAGACGCGCCGCTACATATGCGATGATGGCGATTGTTCGTTGTTCCGCGCCGAGGCGGCGTCGAGATGACGGGTAAAGGCGCGCCATTTTTCGCCGCGGCTTTCGCGGCCGGTTTGGAGACGGTCGCCATTGTGGTCGCCGGGTGCTGGCAGAATTTTATTCGCCAGTTTCATGGCGTAGCCGGCTAGGTTTGGCGCGACGGCATTGCCGGCGATGGCAAAGCGCGCCGCAAAAGTCAGCGTGAGCGACGGCTGGCCGCGCCGGCAAGCCGCGATGATCTTGGCCGCGGCCCGCTCGGCGCTCATCGAGATCACGGGCATGGCGTTGGAAATGGAAAACCAGGCGAACTCGGCCGAGTGCTCGCCTTTGAAACGAGCGTTCACGTGTGAGCCGGTGCGCATCAATCCCGGTGCGACGGTGGTGACGAAGATTCCGTCGTGGGCAAGCTCGGCCCGCATCGAATCGGAGAATCCAGTGAGCGCGAACTTGCCGGCGCAATAAGGAGCCAGGTGCGGCACGGCGATTTTGCCACCGATGGATGAAATGTTGACGATGCGTCCGCCGGAACTTTTTCCCATCAGCGGGCGCACGCGTGTCGTCAATTCGTATGGCGCCCAGAAATGCACCGCGAGCGAGCGCTCGAAATCTTCGCGGGTCATGTGCTCGACCGGACCGACTTCGATGACCCCGGCGTTGTTGATGAGAACATCGATGCCGCCAAAATGTGCGACGATGCGATCGATGGCCGACGCAATGTGGTCACGACTCGTTAGATCGCACGCGACAGCGAGCACATCTGCGCCACGGGCCGCAAGGTCAACCTGCGCGCGCGCAAGCTCGTCCTGATCGCGCGCCAGCAGTGCGATGCGCGCACCTTCCTTCGCCAACTGGCGAGCGAGAACAAGACCGAGGCCACGCGAGCCACCGGTGATGACGACAACTTTTCCAGTGAAGGAATAACGAGAGCGGACGGCACGATCCAGCGCCCACGCGCCGAGGGCCACGCCGCCAAGGAGAGCGAGAGAAGAACGCTTCATACAATGATTTCGTGTCACGCAGCCTCCCTGTCTGTCATTCTGAGCGAAGCCGAAGCATCTCAAACTATTCGGTTTTGCTCGGGACGCGCGGAAATGATCAGAGATTTCTTCGACTCCGCTGCGCTTCGCTCAGAATGACAAGGCGACGAAGCTCACGGAATTGAAAAACATCTGGAGGTTGTCGGACTAGCTGTGCTTGCGATTGAACCGCGCCACCTCACGCGCGGTCTCGCGATCGGTCGCGCGTTTCTTCAAGTCGGCGCGTTTGTCCCGCGCGACTTTCCCTTGTGCCACGCCGAGCTCGGCTTTGAGTCGCCCGTTTTTCCAATGGAGATTGAGAACCACCAGCGCACGGCCACTGACCTGCGTTTCGCCGTAAAGCTTATCGATCTCGGCCCGGTTGAGCAGAAGTTTACGCACGCGCTTTGCCGCCGGAACCTCATGACTGGCGCGTTCGTACGGCTGGATGTCGGCGTTGTAGAGAAACGCTTCACCTCGTTCAATGCGCGCAAAGGCATCGTTGATATTGGCTTTCCCGGCGCGAATCGATTTCACCTCGCTGCCTTTCAGCTCGATGCCGGCTTCATAGCGATCGAGAATATGGAAATCGCGCAGCGCTTTGCGATTGAGAATCGTCTCGGTAGCCATGACCGAGCTAATGGCGAGGCGGATTACGCCGCGCCGTCACCCGCTGCGCTCACCTCTTCGAAGGTAAGTTTGCCTGCGATAATTTCCTTGAGCGCGATGTCGGTGAGCGAAGTGCGCGTTCCCACCTCCACCATGGGACGATGGCCGAGGCCGAGTTGACGGACGCGCTTGGAGATGACGTTGATAAGCACTTGCTGATTAGGAATGACTTGAGCGGCTTCCTGCAGGAGTTGGGTCGTCATAATTTGCAGGGAATGCGCGGGGCGTGTGGGCGCGGCGGTCGGGAAGGGGACAATCTCAGGCGAAATGCGCGCAACGGGTAGAGAAGACAAACGCGAACCGAACATCGTGATAACGCCAAAGGAACCAAGAATATGGTTAGCGGCGAGGGGGTTGTCAATTGCTTTTTGACGAAGCGGCTTTGCATATACTGCGAACGGCGCGTTCTTGATTGAACCTTGTCACCTGCTGGAATGATGGGAACATTGGTGCGGCCAGAGTTCATTAAAATCGGGCTGTAGCGTAGCTTGGTAGCGCGCCTGCCTCGGGTGCAGGAGGTCGTGGGTTCAAATCCCACCAGCCCGACCATTCGCGATGGGTAAGAAACACCATTATCTCGTCGTCATTCCCAGCGGGAAATGGAGTCGAGGAATCCCGCGACGGAAACGGTGCGGCCACTTCCACGGGATCCTTCAACCTCGCTCAGGATGACAGATTTTCTGGTCGCGTAATCATGAGCGGAATCCTGAGCAGCATTGCGGTTACCGGTTTTACGGTGGCGTTTTTTCATGCGGCAATTCCCACCCACTGGCTGCCGTTTGTGGCCGCGGGTCGCGCGCAGGGATGGAGTCATGGCAAGACTCTCGGTGTCACGGCCCTCGCTGGCACCGGCCACGTGCTGGCGACGGCGGCGCTCGGGTTGTTACTGACGGTTTTCGGGGTGGCCGTGAGCGCGCGGGTGGGGGCCTGGTTCCCCCGCATTGCCGGTGGGTTGTTGATGGCGCTTGGGTTGTTTTTTATCTGGCGGCAATTATCGGGGCGAGCGCATAGCCACACTCATCTGTTTGGAAAGGGCGAGCATGAGCATCACCATCATTATGAGCACTCGCCTGGACCAGAGAGCCACGGCGTGGCAGACGAGCACGAGCATGATTCAGAACCATCGCAGTTCGAACGTGCGCGCACATCAGACCGGATGACGATTACAAGTCTGTTTGCGCTTCTTACTTTCTCGCCCTGCGAAGGATTCCTGCCGATTTATGTTTCCGGGATTCGGTTTGGATGGAGCGGGTTTGCTCTTCTCACCGCCATTCTCTCAGTGGCGACTGTTGCCGGAATGGTGTTTTTCACGGGACTGACACTGACAGGAATTCGTGTGCTTCGGCTAAAATGGCTCGAGGACTACGAAAGTGCAGTGATGGGTTCGCTGCTTTTGCTGGTTGGTTTGCTGGTGATCCTGTTTGAAAAATAAAGGCCACGTCATCGCGAAACGGAGCCCTTTCGACGCGCTCCGGTCGGGATGACGGCGATATAGCGCGCGAAAGTGTTTGCCGCGCGTGCCAAGTGATGCTTGCGTTGCGCCTCGACGGTCAAAGACCGCCGTTACAAACGCGCTCATGGGCTCACTGAAGAAAAGACGCAAAGCGAAAATTTCCAAACACAAGCGCCGCAAGCGCATGAAGGAAAATCGCCATAAGAAGCGTCTGCGTTACAAGTCGTAGACCGACGCGGCGGAGGGTTTGCCTCAACGGACCCTCGCAGGTAAAATCAAAGATGATTTCGCGCAGGCACGGAGCGTTTCTCGCCCTGGTGCTTGTTGCCTTCGGTGGCGGCGGCGAAAATCTTTGCGCCGCCCGCGCCAAAGCCTCCAGGGCGACCGCCGCCCGCGAAGCAGCCAGCAAGGCGGAGCCGCTCGATGATGCGCTGACTATCACGCCGGCGAAGGATTTATCGTTGCGCACCGACGGCCAGCATACGGCGAATGCGCTTGCTCACTTTGTTGATGGGATTAATGCCGAAGAAAATGGCGAGATGGATAGTGCGCTCGAGGCTTATCGCGAGGTGCTCAACGTCGATCCGGGGCAAATCGAGCTGGCCGTGCGCGTGGCCGCCCTCCTCAGCCACGCCGACGATTATCCCGGCGCGATCGACGTTTTGAAAGATGCGGTCAAGGCGCGGCCGAATGCGCCCGAGCCCTATCTCGAGCTCGCCTTCATTTATGCGAAATACCTCGGGAGACTCGATCAGGCCGTTGCCTTCGCGAACAAAGGAATCACTCTCGATCCGAAAAAGATCGATGGTTACCAGCGGCTCTTCGAGGTCGCGCTGGCGGCGGGAAATGAGGCGAAAGCGCTTGAGGCATTAGATCGAGCTAACAAGACGCAGACAGACGATCCGGTTTTCTGGACAAAACTTGGCCGGCTTTACTCTTCGGTGATTCTCAAGCCGGATGCGGCGCCTTCTCCGGAGCAGCTTGCGCCCTTGAATTCCGTTTTCGAGAAAGCCGCGACGAATGGAAACGATAACGCCTCGGTTTTGAAAGAAGTCGGCGATTACTTTGCTTCCACCCAGCAGATTAAAGAAGCGCTGCCGTTTTACCTGCGTGTGCTCGAGCTTCAACCCAACGATGCCGGTGTGCGGGAGAAATTGGCTACGGGCTTCGTCCTGACTAATCAGCGTTCGCGCGCCATCGAGACGCTCGAAGCCATTATCAAAGAGCACCCGGAAAAATATCAGCCCTACGAATTGCTGGCGCAGTTGCACGACGACGAAGCGCGCTCGCTCCTGCGCGCAAACCAAGCCGACGCCGCGACGGCCGAGTTTAAAAAAGCGGCGCAGAACTATGAGCAGAGCCTGCTCATCAATCCAGGTCATCCGGCCACGGCGCTGCGGCTGGCCGAGCTTATGCTCGCGCCGTTGAAGCAGCCGGAGCGCGCCGTCTCCATTTTGAAGGAAGCGCGCCGGCGTTTTCCAGATACCCCGGAATTCGCCTACTATCTTGCGATTGCTCTGCGCGAATCGAAGCAGGCGAAGGATGCCGTTGTTGTCTTCGAAGAAGCCCTGAACGAAGCGCAGAACTCCGCCGCGGAAATATTGAAGCCGCGATTTTTTGTCGATTACGGCGCAGCTGCGGAAGAGGCCGGCCTGTACGATAAGGCGGCGGAGCTTTTTCGCCGTGCCATCGCCATGGATCCCGCGAATGCAGCCGAGCCTTACAATTATCTCGGCTACATGTGGGCGGAACAGAATAGCCACCTCGACGAAGCCGAGGATGCGGTGAAGCGCGCACTCCAGTTTGAGCCGGCTAACGGGGCGTATCTCGACAGCATGGCGTGGATACAATATCGCCAGGGAAAGTACGATCAGGCATTGGAGAACCTCCAGCGCGCTATCCAGAATCTTTCGCGTGAAGATCCGGTCGTTTACGAGCACTTCGGAGATGTTTATCTCAAGCTCAAACGCCTGCCGCAGGCGCTCGAAGCCTGGCAAAAGGCGAAGACGCTCGATCCGAAGAACGCCGATCTCGCCGCCAAAATCGATGCGCACAAAACGCAGGTGAGCAAATCCGGCCCGATCAAGCCATGAACGAGAGTCGGCGTTATCCCACGGAATGGCAGCGCAAAGCCATTTGGTCGGCTCTCAGCGCGCTCGCCATTTGTTTTCTCATCTTCGTCATCGTCGGGGCTATCTGGATCGCCGCCAACGTCGTCAGTTTCATTCAGCCCATTCTGATCCCCGTCGCCATCGCCGCGATTCTTGCGTATCTGCTCGACCCGGTGGTCACGCGCATGAGCGCGAATGGCCTGGGGCGACTAAAATCGATTCTGCTTTTGTTCGCTATCGCCGCCGTCGCTTTGGTCGCGCTCGGCACCTGGCTTGTTCCGGTAATCGGAATCCAGGCCACTAATCTCGCGCATGAACTTCCCGGGTACACGGTTAAAGCTCGCGATCATCTGGTCGATTGGATCTACCGTTACGAGCGAACGTTCGGCGGCAACGAGAAGACGGGGAGCAACGGACTGGTGAAATGGCTGCTGGCCTCGCCCACACCGGGCGCGCGCGCCACGTCGGCATTAACTCCTGCCGTTGCCGCATCTCCCTCGGCAACTCCGCGTCTGGAGGAAATTGGGCCGGCCCCGGCAAAGATTACAAGCGCAGAGCGGCAGCGCATCCAGGAGCTGGTGGAAAAGCAATTGCCCAACCTGGAAAAACAGCTTCCAACTTTGACCGACAAAATATGGGAGATCCTGAAGAAAAGCATCGGCGGATTTCTTGGTGTCACGGGATTCCTTCTCAGTCTCATCATGGTGCCGATTTATCTTTTCTTCCTTTTGCAGCAGCGTCCCGCGATTCAACAACGCTGGAAGGAATATCTGCCGCTGCGCAATTCGCCGCTCAAAGATGAAGTCGCCGCCGTGCTCCTTCAGATTAACAGCTACATCATCGCTTACTTCCGCGGCCAGCTTCTGGTTTGCCTCGTCGACGGCATTCTTATCGGAACCACGCTTTCATTTTTACCGCGTCCCGGTTTGAACTTCGCCCCGCTTATCGGCGCGCTCGTCGCCGTTCTGACCATGATTCCGTACGTGGGCATTACTCTCTGCTGGATTCCGGCCGTCATCATCGCCGCCGCGCAGTGGGGCGATTGGACCCATCCGCTCCTCGTCACTTTGATCTTCATCGTCGTGCAAAATCTCGAAGGCTTGTTCTACGCTCCGCGCATCGTGGGCAATTCTGTCGGCCTCCATCCCATGACCGTGATCGTCTCGATTTTTGTCTGGGGCTTGCTCATCGGCGGCTTGCTCGGGCCGCTCCTGGCAGTTCCGTTAACCGCTACTATCAAAGTGCTGCTCGCTCGCTACGTGTGGGGTGAACGTCTGCGCGAAGAAGTGATCGATTCGATCGAGGAAGTTCCCGTCGTACGGGAGGCGGAAGAGGAAGCCGAAGTCGCGCCCGCGCGCGCCTGATTATCTCCAGTTTGAAACTTTGGCTGCGCGCGCGACTCGGACGGCGATGACCCATACTCGAGTGAAAAAGCCGCGCCGCCGCCGCGTTAAATCTACGCGCGCAAGAAAAGAACGGTTTCACTTGAACCGTGCCGTTATGCTCACGATCGCGGTCGCCAGCGGTTTCGGTATCGGCCTACTCGTTTTAACTATGGGCCCAAAGATTCTCAACGAATGGCGAGAGTCGCGGTGGTTGAAGCAAGCCGCCGAAGAACTAAAAGCAGATCACTTCACCGATGCCGTGGGCACAGCGCAGCGCGCACTGGTCGTCGATCCGGATTCGCTGCCGGCGTTTCACATTTTGGCGGAAGCGACGGAAAAACAGAATCGTGCCGATACCGTGGCCTGGCGAGGCCAGATCGCGCGTTTGCAACCGCGCGATATTGATAGCCAGCTCAACTTGGCATCGGCGGCGCTGCGCTTTGCCCAACTCGATGTTGCGCGCAAAGCGCTCGAAAGTGTGCCGAAAGAGAAACGCGACAGCGCTCCGTATAATGTCGTCGCCGGCTGGCTTGCGCGCGCGCAGGGTGACGAGGCCGGCGTGGAACGCCATTTCGCTGCCGCCTTGCAGACCGAGCCGGGTAACGAAACCTGCCAGTACAACCTCGCCGTTGTTCGCATAAAATCACTCGAACCGGAAAAGAGCGCTGCTGCCCGCGAAACCCTTCGTCGTCTCTGCAAAGATCCCGCATTCCGCGCCGGTTCTTTGCGCGCGCTTTTGAGCGACGCTGTGCAGCATCGCGACTCCGAATCAGCGGATCGCCTTGCCCAGGATTTGCAGATGAGTCCGCAGGTGACGTTTTCCGACTACCTCCTCTGCCTCGATTTTTATAAACAACTCGACGAGAAGAAATTTTCCGCAGTCCTCGACCGAGTTAAGCCAGCGGCGGCGCGTTCACCCGAAGATCTCGCCATGTTGCTGGCCTGGATGAACGACCATGGCATGGCGGCCGACGTTCTGCGGTGGACGGAAAAGTTACCGGCGGAAAAAACCGAAGTGCCGCCGCCTGCGGTTGAGATCGCCGACGCCCTCGCCGCGCAAAAGAACTGGTCTCGGCTTCGCCGTTGGACCCGCGACAGTTCGTGGAATGAATTCGAATATTTACGCCTGGCCTACGAAGCGTTCGCAGCGCGCCAGACCCGCCAGGCCGCGGCGGATGCCGAATTTGAAGCGCTATGGCACAGGGCGGAAACGGCGTGCCAGGAAAATCCTGAGCGCGAAATTCGTCTCGCGCGTCTCGCTTCCAAATGGAATTTACCGAGCGAAGCCGAGCAACTCTGGCTCCGCGTCGCCCACAATCCGCTCACTCGCCGCGAAGCGCTTGATGAACTTTTCGGAATTTACCGCGCGAACAACGATCTGCCGAATCTCTACCTCACCGCCATGCGTTTGCATGAGACCTCCCCCAACGAGCCGCTCGTCGCGGCCGAGTACGCGCGCCTCTCGCTTTTACTCGAGCGCAATATTCCCGAGGGTCAGCGTGTCGCCAGGGAAGCGTTCGACCAGGCACCGAGCGAGCCACCCTGTGCCATTGCCGAAGCGTTGTCGCTTTATGCCCAAGGCCACAGCGCAGAGGGACTCGGAATTTTGAAGAAATTACCGCCGGACAAGATGCGCGAGCCGCGCTACGCCGTTTACGCCGCAGTTCTTTTGCTCGCTGAGAAGCAGGCCGAAGCCGCTCGCGAATTCATCGAGGCCGCCAGCGCCGGTCCTGTTTTTCCAGAGGAGAAAAAAATGCTCGATGAGGCCGTGCAGAAATATCCCCCGCCACGTTCGCCCACACCTTCGCCCGAGGATTCACCATCTGCGCCGATGAGTTCGCCCTCGCCGGAAGCGACTCCTCCGTCTGTCATCCCGAGCGAAGTCGAGGGATCCCGCCGCCATAGCTATAAGCTAACGTTCCGGGATCCTTCGACTCCGTTTAGGATGACGTAACTGGTGGCGTCATCACTTTGTCCAAGACAGCTGCGGCCAGATTCTGCGTGGCTGCGTCGAGTTCGTCGTTAGCTCTTTGCAATCGCGTCGTGTTCCCAGTTTCCATCGCCGCGCGAACTTCCTCCATTGCTCGCGCAATCTCCGCGCTTTCCGATCCAGCCACGCTTTCGCCGGCGTGCCTCAGCGCTGCTTCTACGGCGCGCAACATCTCCTCGGCTTTCAGCTTCGCTTCCGTCCAAGTTCGCTCGTTCACGTCTTCGAACGCGTGCGCGAGCGAATCGCCCAGCATTTTCTCGACCGCGTCATCCGAGACATCGATCGCGCTCGTCATCTCCAGTTCGCGTTGCGCTCCAGTCTTGGTGTCGCGGGCCAGCACATGAAGGATGCCGTTGGCGTCGATTTCAAATTGAACGCCGACCCGCGGCACGCCTTTCGGCGCCGGCTCGAATTCGATTTCGAATTGTCCCAGTTCCCAGTTATCACGCGCCATTTCCCGCTCGCCTTGCAGCACTTTGATCGACATCGCGCGCTGATTGCTCACCGCCGTGGTGAACATCTCGCCTGCTTTGGTCGGAATGGTCGAGTTGCGCGGAATGATTACGTTCATCAACCCGCCAAAAGTTTCGATCCCGAGCGAGAGCGGCGTGACATCAAGCAGCAGCACGTCACTGATCGCGCCGGCCAGCACGCCGGCCTGAATCGTCGCGCCGATCGCAACTGTCTCGTCCGGATGGGGTGAAGTGTTCGGCTCGCGCCCAAAAATCTCGCGCACGGTTTCTCGCACCGCCGGCATTCGCGTCGCCCCGCCAACCAGGATCACTTCGTCGAGATTTTCCGGCGTCAAGTTCGCGTCCGCCAGGGCTCGGGCGCAATGCCAGCGCGTTTTATCGATGATCGGTCGCGCAATGTTTTCCAGCCTGGCTCTGGTCAAATCAGCGTGAAAATTGTAGCGCCCGTCAAAAAACGGAATTTCGATTGCGACTCGTTCGTCAACTGAAAGCTGATGTTTGGCGGCGATCACCTCCGTCCGCAGTCGAGATACCTGCTCGGCTGAAAAATCTGGAATCTGAGATCTGAAATCTGCAATCAGCGCATTGTCGATGTCGTCGCCGCCCAGATGCGTGTTACCGTTAGTGGCGAGCACTTCGAAGACGCCGTCGCTCAATTGCAGAATGGAAATGTCGAACGTGCCGCCACCGAGATCGTAAACCGCGATTTTGGATTTCGTTTTCGCGCGATCGAAACCGAAGGCAAGAGCCGCCGCCGTCGGCTCGTTAAGAATCCGCTCGACGGTGAAGCCGGCGAGCTCACCGGCGCGTTTGGTGGCCTGGCGCTGGGCATCGTTGAAATATGCCGGTACCGTAATGACCGCGCGGTTCACCTCGCGCCCGAGCGCAGCTTCGGCGTTGGCTTTCAACTGGCGCAAAATGAACGCGGAAATTTCTTCCGGAGAATACTCGCGCTCGCCTACGCGAACTTTCACATTTCCATCGCGCGTTTCGGTCAGCTCGTAATCGACTGTCTCCTTCTTCGCGTCGCCGGAACGCATGCCCATAAAGCGCTTGATCGAGAACACGGTCGTTCGCGGAAAAGCAGCGCGGGCGCGCAACGCGGCGATGCCCACCAGCGGGTCGCCCGTTTCCGGGAAATGCACGACCGAAGGCGTGAGTCGCTCACCATTTTCATGCGCGAGCAAGATGGGAAAACCTGACTCGACGATTCCGATAAGCGAGTTGGTCGTGCCGAGGTCAATACCAACGATATCGCTCATGACGCAACTTACGCCGTCATCCCGAGCGGAGCGAGGGATCCCGTGGCGCTACTTTTCAGGTAACGTCAACGGGATCCCTCTACTTCGCTGCACTTCGGTCGGGATGACGAAGAGCATTCATTCGCAGCTCGCCGGCACATCCACTTTTTCTTCGTCGATCGCCGCCGTCCAATACGCGACGTCTCCTTTGTCCATGGTCGTGCGCGGTTCGAGCCGGGCATCGCGGTAACCGCGCTCGTTCACATCGGGCAGATATTGCGCGCGGGAGAGCAAGGTTCCGCGACAAATCTTCTCCGCGGACTGCGTGATCCCTTCCATTTCCAGGCGCTGGCCCATCTCGCGCAGAAGTTGCAGTGGCACTCGATGCCGCTCCGACGGAAAGACGTAGCCGAAAAAAACCAGGTGACCGTAAAGCACGCGCCAATCCCGACCGAACCGATCGCGCAAACGATTCCAATCAATCCCTTCCGCGCAGCTCTGGATCAGGTGCACGATGTCCGCGCCGTCAAAACGCTCACGCTCCTGGACGAATCCTTTCATCCAGATGATTTCCTCCGGTGCCAGTACTTTTACCGGCTGGCCGAGAAATTCCTCGGCTTGGGCGCGTTCGAACCAGGAGCCGTCCACTTCACAAAGCCCGTTCCCGGACGCATAAATCAGATCGGCAAAGTTTTCTCCGCAATGGATCTTTGCCAGCCAGTGCGGAAACGTTTTTTCCACGAGAAATCCATGCTGCTCGAAGAGTGCGAGTGTGCGATCGACATCGCTTGTCCGAAGAAAGAAATCGATATCCTTCGTGTGCCGGGTCAGGCCGGTGTAAACGCAAAGCGCGTAAGCGCCGCCGAGAAGAAACGGGATCTCATGTTCGCGCAGCAGGTGCATGGCGCGTCGATAAAATCTCTCGGACGCAGCATCCAATTTGAGACTTTCATTGACGCGCTTAAATACGCGTCTCGTTCTCCGGTTGCGGGCATAAAGGCGCTGGCGCGGCGGTCCATGCCCGCCGACTCCCGGCGTCAAACACTGTAGGGGAAGCTGGTAGCTTCCCGGCAGCGCCTCGCGTATTTGGGTTGTCGGGAAGCTGGCAGCTTTCCCTACAGCAACTCGGGAGACGGTCATGTTGAAACGTCCGCTCATCGCGGCGCGTTCGTTTCCCATCTGTAGCGGCGGTCTGTGGCCGCCACGCGGTTTCGTAAACATGAGCAAACTTCGCGTCGCCGCCGTTGCCGACATTCATTACGGGAAACACTCGCGCGGTTCGATGCAGGAGGTTTTCGGCGAAATTTCAGGCACGGCCGACGTTCTTCTTCTTTGCGGCGATCTTACCGATTACGGGCTCGCGGAAGAAGCGGAGCAGCTGGTGGCTGATTTGCATGCCGCCTTGCGTATTCCCGCGTTGGCTGTTCTCGGCAACCACGATTTCGAATCAGGCGAAGCCGAATTGATTTCCAAAGTTCTGGATCAGGCAGGAGTGATCATGCTCGATGGCGCAGCCCATGAGATCAACGATGTTGGCTTCGCCGGCGTGTGCGGATTTGGGGGCGGGTTCGGCCGGCGCATGTTGAATGCGTGGGGCGAGCCGCTCATCAAACAATTTGTGCAGGAGGCGATCGACCAGGCGGTGCGGCTGGAACAGGCGCTGGCAAAATTGCAGACGGAAAAAAAGATCGTCGTGCTGCATTACGCGCCCATCCGCGCCACCGTCGAGGGCGAAGATCCAGAAATTTTTTCCTTCCTCGGCTCGACGCGTTTGGAAGAGCCGATCAATCGCTTCCACGCCGATGCCGTCTTTCACGGACACGCGCACAACGGCACTGGGGAAGGGGTGACCGCTACCGGAGTGCCGGTCTACAACGTCTCCGCTCCGGTGCTGCGAAAAGGCGGGCAATCCTACCGTCTCTTCGAGTTTTGAGACGCCACTAATTCCCAGGCGCGCACATCATCCGCGTTTTGCGTTGGTGAAACGCAGTGCATGGCGCATACCGAATCGAAAATAACTTCGCCGAATGGTAATTGGATCGAATTGGCCGATTCATGCTTCGTTTTTTTCGGCAAATATTTGTAGAGAAGACTGAGGTGGGGATCGACGACGTATCGTTCCCGGGCGCCGCTCGACTTCCAAATCGCATCGGCAAGTCGCTGAAGCCTTTGGGTCTTTCGGAACTGAACGAAGAGCGTTTTCGTGAATTGCTCGGAGCAGCGAATGCCGGTCGAGGTCAATGAGAGTCTGACGTCGCCGAGTTCGCGGACGATATCAGCCGGCGAGGAACTATCGTCCGGTGCGACGAACACCGTGAGATGCGGTTCAAAAACCGGCGCGTTAAAACGAGCGGCGAGCTGGCCGATAAGTTCGGTGAAGGATTCCCGCGCTGGTTCGGTCGGAAGCAGCCAGTAAGCGACGGCGGACATTTTCATCAGTCAGGACGCCTGTTTTTGTTATTTCTTGCGCCTCATTGATCCGCCCTTAGCTTCGAGCGCAAGTCCCGAATGCTTCGCATCGGGACAGCTTTTTTGTCCCGCAATTTCATGGCCAATACTATTCTCATCGGCGCGCAATGGGGCGACGAAGGTAAGGGAAAAATCATCGATGTGCTGACGGCGGCGGCCGATATCGTGGTGCGCAGCCAGGGCGGGAACAACGCCGGGCACACCGTTATTCACGACGGCAAAAAATATAT
Organism: Chthoniobacterales bacterium; assembly: GCA_038207045.1. Lineage (GTDB taxonomy): Bacteria > Verrucomicrobiota > Verrucomicrobiia > Chthoniobacterales > UBA10450 > AV69. The sequence goes on along the minus strand of JBBRAF010000001.1, from coordinate 20,732 downwards.
TCTGCATCTGATCCCGTCGGGGATTTTGCGGGGCAGAAAGGTCTGCGTCATCGGAAACGGGGTGGTGATCGATCCGGTCGCACTCGTTCGCGAAATCGAGGGTCTGCGCAAAGTCGGAGTAACGATCAATCGCAATCTGCTCGTCAGCGAGCGGGCGCATCTGGTGCTGCCGTATCACGCCGCGCTCGATGAGCAGCGTGAGCTGCGCAAAGGCCGCGCCAAAATCGGAACGACCAAACGCGGCATTGGGCCGGCCTACGGCGACAAGGCGGCGCGGACCGGGTTGCGGATGTCCGACCTGATTCAGCCGGCGTTGTTCTCGAAAAAGCTTGCCGCCAAAATGCGCGAGAACAACGCCATCTTGCGCGCGCTTGGAGCGAAACCGCACGAGTTTGCCGACGTGAATGAGCGGTACCTCGCAGCCGGAAAAACGCTCGCACCATTCGTGACGAACACGGTTGTTTATCTGCATCGGGAAATGCAGCGCGGGCGCGAGATTCTGTTCGAAGGCGCGCAGGGAACTTTCCTCGACATCGATCACGGCACTTATCCTTTTGTCACTTCTTCGAATACGACCGCGGGCGGCGCCTGCACTGGGACCGGCGTTCCGCCGCATCGTATGGATCGCGTCGTCGGTGTGATGAAAGCTTACACCACGCGAGTGGGCGAGGGGCCGCTGCCGACGGAAGACGAGCGTATCGCCGGGATTCTGCATGCGATGGGACGCGAGTTCGGCGCTACCACCGGGCGAGCGCGCCGATGCGGCTGGTTCGACGCCGTGGCGACGCATTACGCGACCATGATCAACGGCATCGACGAGCTTGCCATTACTAATCTCGACGGCCTCGATACCATCGATCCGATTTTGGTATGCGTCGGTTATCGGCTAAATGGGAAACGCCTCAACGTGCCGCCTTGCGACTCGGCGCAGTGGGACAATTGCGAACCGGTATACCGAAAATTTCGCGGCTGGAAACAAGCGACCGGTTCGGCGCGGAAGTTCTCCGCTTTACCGAAGAATGCGCGCGTTTATTTAAAAGCGATCGCGGAAATGACCGGTGCGAAATTGACAATGGTAAGCGTGGGGCCGACGCGGGCGGAAACGATCATGCTCTGAGCGATGGCCGCGAAAATCATTCCGCGTCACGTCGCTATCATCATGGATGGGAATGGACGCTGGGCGAAACAGCGCGGGCTGCCGCGGATCAAAGGTCATGAGCGCGGGGCGGAAGCGGTGCGGGAATGCGTGGAAGGCTGCGGCGAATTGAAGATCGAGTTCCTCACCCTTTATGCATTTTCGGCGGAGAACTGGCAACGTCCGAAGAGCGAAGTTTTCGCGTTGATGCGGCTGCTGGAAAAGTTTTTGAAGGATAAAACACCGGAGCTGCTGGAGAAAAATGTGCGGCTGCAGGCGATCGGACGACTGACCGATCTGCCCGAGAGTTGCCAGCGCCGGTTGCACGATTCGATCGAGCGCACGGCGAAGAACAATGGGCTCACGCTTATTCTGGCGCTGAGTTATGGCGGGCGCGATGAGATCATCGATGGCATCCGCAGTTTATTGCGCGAGATCAGTTCGGGCCACATCGACAGCGCCATGATCAATGCGGAGATGTTCAGCGCGCATCTTTACACTCGCTATTATCCCGATCCCGATCTGCTCATCCGCACCTCCGGTGAGATGCGCATTTCGAATTTTCTGCTCTGGCAGCTTTCCTACACCGAGATGTATGTGACGCCGAAGCTTTGGCCGGATTTTACGCGCAAGGATTTGTTTGCGGCAGTGGAAGAATTCGGGAAGCGTCAGCGACGATACGGCGCGGTGTAGTGTAGTTTTGGAGACGTGAGCGCGATGGGGCGAATTGTCTGCCCTAAACGAGCTCTTCGGCGACAGAATCGGCGAGCAGTTTCCCGGCGTTGGTCAAAACGAAGCGGCCAGCCTCTTGCGAGAGAAAGCCGGCGCTGATCAAATTTTGCGCGCGTTGCGACGAAATAGCGTCCCCCGAAATTCCTTCTCGCGTGCGCAGCCCAAGCGCGATTCGTTCCGTTCGCTTCATCGCATCGTTTAACTCTTCAGTGTTTGCGACCGGCGACTCGCCGGCGAAAAGGCGTCGCGCGTATTCGCGATGATCGGCCACGTTTTGCCAGCGTCGAAAGCCGCGGGTGGAGAACGCGCTTGGGCCAAGCCCGAGGTAATCCGCGCCGCGCCAGTAAGCCTGGTTGTGCAGCGAGCGAAACCCGGGCCGGGCGAAATTTGAGATTTCGTAGTGCTCGTAACCGGCTGATTCGAGCGTAGCAATCGCTATTTCGAGAAAGCGCGCTTCGTCGTCGTCGTGAACGCGATATTCGCCGCGTTTGAAGCGCGCGAGGAACTCTGTGTCTTCTTCGTAGGTGAGGCCGTAGGTGGAAACGTGCTCGGGATTAAGGTCGATGCTTTTTTCCAGCGAAGCGCGCCATTGCCCTTCGCTCTGCCCTGGAAGCGCGAACATCAGATCGATGCTGAGGTTGTCGAAACCAGCGCTGCGAAAAATCTGAAAGGATTCCTCAGCCTGACGCGCGTCATGCTCGCGCCCGAGCAGCCGGAGCAGATCGTCATCCCAACTCTGCACGCCGAGGCTGATGCGATTAAGGCCGCCGGCGCGCAAGACATCCGCCTTTTTTGCGGACACGCTCCCGGGATTGGCCTCGATGCTCCATTCTCGGAGAGAACTGACTTCGAACACTCGATGAAAAGTCTGGATCAAACCTCGCAATTGCTCCGATGACAGGGCGGTGGGGGTTCCGCCGCCGAAAAAAATCGTCTCGAAAGCGAGCCGATAGTTTGCACTGGCTCGCTCGGCCTCGAGCGTGAGCGCGCGGCAAAAACGCGCGACATCCTCGAGACTGCCGCGTGTTTTATAAAAAGCGCAGTAGGGACAAATGCGAGCGCAGAAGGGGAAGTGAACGTAAAGGTGGCGCAGGATGTTGTGTGCCGCGTCACTACTCATAAGGTCGATGCGTTCCGTGCGTTTCTTATTACTTGGCCAACTCCTTTTCCCGTTCCCGTTTGCCATCGCGCAAACTCCGGCGCCGCGCTCCACGCCATCGGTGGTTTACGTTGCGCATAACCCTGGCGCGATCAAGCGTTACAAGACTGATCCTGCCATCGTGCGGGCAATGGTTAATCGACTTGTCGTGGCTGTCACCGACCAGCACGATGTCGCGAGTGCATGGAGATCATTGGTTGGGCCGACCGACAAAATCGGCATAAAAATCTCCGCGATCGGCGGCGAGATTTTTACGACGCATCACGACGTCGTCGACGCCATCATGGACGGGCTAGTGGCGGCGGGGCACGCGCGCGCGAGCATTGTGGTGTGGGATCGGAGTTTGGGCGGCGCGGCTGAAGCTGGTTACCACGGCGGCCGGTATCGATTAGAGAGCATCACGCCTCGAGACGGCTACGACGACAAAGCCGTGATCAGCGCGCCGCTAACGGGTAAGCTGATCTGGGGCGACCTGGATTACGTGGCACGCACAAGCCTTCTTCTCCCCGACACTGAGAACACAAGCACGGTGAGCCATATGGCGCGAATCCTTAAAGAGGTGACGAAGGTGATCAACGTGCCAGTGATGAGCGACAGCGAGACGAACGGCATCGCCGGTTGCATTTACAACATGACGGTGCCGAACGTGGATAACTGGCGCCGTTTTACCCAAGCCAGGCCGTTCGGGGCGTCGAGTCTGGCCGACATTTACAGTGACCCGATGATCGGAAAGAAAGTGGTGCTCAATATCATGGACGGTTTGATCGCCGAATACGCCGGCGGCCCGGCCGCGCGTCCGAATTATCAGGTCGATCACGCCACGATTTACGCGAGCCGCGACCCCGTCGCGCTCGATGCCCTGGTGCTGCGAAGAATTCAGGAGTGGCGAAGACGAGCCAGTCTGCCGCCATTTGGCGAGCGCGCGGCACATGTGGAAGCGGCCGCGCAGCTTGGGCTGGGCAATGCGGATCCGCAGAGAATTATTGTGCGGGAAATATCGCCGTGACGGAAGCCGCTTACGAATTGCTGCGCGACGTCTCGCGTTCGTTTTATCTTTCCATTCGCGCTTTGCCGCGCGCGTTGCGCGAGCCGGTGGCGCTGGCTTACGTGCTCGCGCGCTCGACCGACACCATCACCGATACGACCGCGGTGGCGATCGATTTGCGAACCGCCATGCTCGATTCGTTCGCCGGCGCGATCCAGGGAAAGGAATCGGGTGAAATCGCGGCGCAGCTGCAAAAGGATTTCGCGCCGCAGCAAGAGAACGACGCCGAGAGAAAATTGATCGATTCCGCCGAAGTTTTTTTGCGCGAGGTGGCGGAATTGCCGGCAGGCGATCGCGCGGATATTCGCACTTTGCTAGCTATCATCACGCGTGGACAGCGTCTCGACCTCACGCGGTGGCGCGCCGGCATGACCGCGCTCGCGACCGCCGATGAATTGCGCGACTACACCTATCTCGTCGCCGGCTGCGTGGGGGAGTTTTGGACAAGACTCTGCTTGCGCAAAACTCCGAGTTTCACCGCGCGCGGCGAAGCGGAGATGATGGAGTTGGCGCGGAACTACGGCAGCGGTTTGCAGCTCGTGAATATCCTGCGCGACGCAGGTGACGATTTGCGTGCGGGACGTTGTTATTTTCCGGAAGATGAACTGCAGGCCGTGGGAATCTCGGCCCCGCAATTGATCGATGCGCCGGACGGCTTCAAACCGATTTACGAGCGCTGGATAAAGGAAGCGCGTGCGGGACTTGATGCCGGCTTGGAATATTGCATCGCCATCAATCCACCGCGTGTGCGCATCGCGACCGTTCTGCCCGCCTTGATCGGAATTCGCACCCTGGAATTCCTTGAGGAAAGCGGAGTCGCCGCCTTGCGTGAGCGGGTGAAAGTCCCGCGCGCGGAAGTAGGCAAGATAATGGCTTCGGCCGCGATCACGCTGGCGAATCGAAGCCGGCTACGCTCGGAACGAGCGCGGCTGTAATTCTGTCATCGAAAATAATTCCGCTGTTTTTCGCTAATTGGTTGCTCCAACCGCTCCATCACCGCGAGCATGTCTTCCCAAACCTTTCTTTTCTCGCTCGGCGCCTGATTCCGCAGCAAATAGGAAGGATGATACGTGATCATGAGTGGGGTATCGCGAAAGGAGCGCCAGGTACCGCGGAGCTCCCGCATCGTCCCGCGCGCGCCGAGAAGTCCTTCCACGGCGGTGGCTCCGAGCGCGACAATCACTTTCGGCTCGATGATCCCGATCTGCTCCACCAAAAAGTCGATGCACGTTTGCATTTCCAGGGGCGTGGGCGGGCGATTTCCCATCGTGCCGACGGGCATGTCGGGCCGGCATTTCAAAATGTTGGCAATGTAAATATCTGCGCGATTTAAACCCATCGTTTCAATGATGCGAGTGAGCAGCTGGCCAGCGCGGCCAACGAAAGGCTCGCCCCGCTGGTCTTCGTCGGCCCCGGGCGCTTCGCCGATGAACATTAATTCCGCATCGGGATTGCCGACGCCGAAGACGGTTTGTGTGCGCGAGCGGGCGAGGTGAGGGCATTTCGTGCACACAGTCACGCGCGCGTTAATGGCATTAAGCGCGGTCGCTTTGTCGCGCGGGGCCAGGCGCGAACTACCCGAACTTATCTCGGGGATGCGCCCGAGTGTGGCGCGGGAGACGCGCGGCATCTCCTCGCGGGAATCGCGAATTTCCTTCAGCCACTCCAGAACCAGGGAAACGCCAGGCTGATCCACCGCGCGATTATGACATCCTGCAAGACGACGGAAAAGGGATTTCGAGTAAGAGCGCGCCGCGCCCTGCGCTAGAGTCTGCGATTGGAATGGATCAGGCGCTGCGAGATTACCAATACCATTTCCCGCGCGAGCTGATCGCGCAACGCCCGCTGCCATGTCGGGAGCAATCGCGCATGATGATTTTGCATCGCGCCGGCGAACTCATCGAGCATGCGACGTTCGCTGATCTGCCAAAATTTATGCGGCGGCACGATTTACTTGTCCTGAACGACTCGCGCGTTTTGCCGGCCCGACATTTTTCTGATGATGGCACGCTGGAGTTTCTCTTTCTGGAAAAAGTTGCGCCTTTTCGCTGGAAAGCGCTGGTGAAACCGGGGCGGCGATTCCGCGCGGGCGCGACCGCGACGGTTAGCGGAATTCGCGTCGAGGCGTGCGAGCCCGACGAAGAGGGCGCACGCGAGGTTGTGCTCGCGGAGGACGTCGACATGCAGCGCAGCGGGGTGATGCCGCTACCGCCCTACATTTCGCGGCCGGCGGAAATGGAAGACGAGGTGCGCTACCAAACAATCTTTGCGCGCGAGGAAGGTTCGATTGCGGCGCCGACCGCAGGGCTGCATTTCTCTCCGGGAATGCTGGACGTTTTGCCACACACTTTCATCACCCTGCACGTTGGTACGGGAACATTTCGCCCGGTGCGAGACGAGGACATTACGAAGCACAAAATGCATCGGGAGCAGTTTTCCATCTCATCCGAAGCAGCCGCGGCGATCAACGGCGCGCATCGGGTCGTTGCTGTGGGCACTACTTCGGTGCGTGTGCTGGAATCAATCCATCGCGATACCGGCGCCGTTCGCGCCGGCGCGGGGGCAACGGATATTTTCATTCATCCCCCTTTTCGGTTCGGCGTGGTCGATGCGTTATTGACCAATTTCCACCTGCCCCGCTCGACCCTCCTCATGCTGGTGAGCGCGTTTGCCGGACGAGATTTCATTCTGCGGGCCTACGCCGTGGCTGTGAGCGAAGGCTACCGTTTTTTCAGCTACGGCGATTGCATGTTGATTTTATGAGCGCCCAGGCCGTTTTCTGTCATGTCGATCGAAGTCGAGAAATCTCTGATTCATTTACTCAGAACATGATCAGAGATCCCTCGACTTTGCTCGAGATGACAAAAGGGGGTTGGCGATGGAATCCCTCGACTTCGCTTGGAATGACCCGTTAGCTTTCCGGGGATGGAAAATGCTCCCAAAGGCGAGCTGGTCAATCTCACCATCGCCATGCCGCGCGATACCAATCCTAATGGCGATATTTTCGGAGGATGGCTCATGTCGCAAATGGATCTGGGCAGTGGCATACTCGCTTCGAAAACGGCGCGCGCGCGTGTGGTGACGGTAGCGATGGAAGGGCTTTCGTTTCTCCAGCCAGTGAGAGTCGGGGACACGGTTGCCTGTTACGCCTGGGTGGAAAAGATCGGGCGGTCGTCGATGAAAATTCCGGTCGAAGCCTGGGTCGAACGTTTTCGTAAACATGGTGGGCCCATCCGGGTTACGCGCGGAGTTTTCATTTACGTGGCGGTCGATGACGCGGGTCGGCCCATCCCAGTCCAACGTTCGAGCGATTGATTACGGCGAATCGGGCGAAGCGGTGACGGACTCGGGACCCTCGCCCACGGTCATGTTTGGCTCGCTCATTGATTGCGTTGCGGGCAGTTTCGGGGATGAGGCGAGTTTGCGCTGCATCCTGGCTCGGCCCGCCGAAGCGTGCCGGACATAACGAGAATAAGCTGCTTCCTGCCGCCCGCGTGAAGTCAGATAAGAACAACCATCGAGATGGAGTCCGGCGAGGACAAGCAGAATGCAGCTAACGATTCTTCTCATGTTGATGCGGCCAGGCGCACGCCGTGTTCCACTACAGCCAGTTGTCCGATGCGCAACCATTCCAGAACGACGCCGTATATTTTCAGCTCACACACGGCATTCGTCAGAAAAAGCTGATCGAGGGTAAACCGGCGGGCCGAGATTGAGTTCCAGAGATTTTCGGCGACTTCGCGCAGACTAGCATCGGCGTCAGCCGGCCAGTAAAACTGCTCAGTGGTGCGTTCCAGGGGCGTGCGTGGGGAGGGAGCAATCTTCTTAAGTTCCGAAAGTTCATCGCGGTATTGCATGGCTTCGAGAAGCAGATCGTTCGGCGCATGATTGATTTGAGCCGATTGGACACAATCGCTGATCGGGCGAGCGCCGGAGGTGAACGAGAAGGTGCCCGGGATATCGTCGGAGAGAAAGAGCTGCCAGAATGCTTCCGCACCAGTGAGGTGGTGGAATTGTCCGCTGCGCGGCGCGCCATGTTCAAAGTAGAAGGTGGCCAAACGCTCGCCGCTTTCGCTTAAAACGCAGAGCTCACCCGTTTGACCCGAGCTGATGATCGTCTGATGCACCGTCACCAGATCGAAATTCGCCAGACTGCCGCTAAGCTGCTGGCAGACGCTGACATGTTTTGCCGGATCTCGCTGCTGCAGGCGGGAGGCCATTTTCTCGCAGAGAAACAAAAAAAAGGACGGCACTCGCTGGGAGATGAAGCCGAAATTTTTTCGTTCGAAACATTGCACGCTCGCTACCTCCTGCGCGGTAGCGGAGTGCGACCGGGGAGTGGATGCGAGCGTCTCGGTGGCGCCAAAAATGTCTCCGCGCGAAAGATAAGTGCGGTGGGCCGACATTCCGGCAACGATGTGCGTTAATTCTACCGCGCCGCGATTCACGCTAAAAATTTCCTCGGCTGGATCACCTGCGTTGTAAATAAGCTCACCTTTGGCCAAATGCCGCACGTGCGAAAATTCTCCCAGCGCCTTCAGCTGCACCGGCTTCAGCGTGGTGCAAAAGGAAAAAAAATCCCGGCGCGGCATCCGCCTACTTAGAGCAGGAGTCGTGCTGCCTCTTGCGGGAGCGAATTTCATGCCGCCCATTGGCAAGCAACGTCGGCAGAGTTAATTCCGACGATGCTCGCTTACATATTCGAGCGCTTCCCGAAGTTTTCCCAGACGTTCTGCTACCGCGAGGTGGTCGAGCTTGTCCGTCAGGGGGTGTCCCCTTACATTTTTTCCCTGCGCGCGCCGGAGCTGGCGCAGGAACAGGATTGGCGTCCAGAGATTCTCTCGAGCGTACATCACCTGCCGGAGGGCGACGCTTTCGCTGCGCTGGCGGACAGAGCGCAAGGCGGTTTATCGCGAGATGCGCGAAGAATTTTGCGGCAATGGCGTGGACAGCGCGACTCGCTTCGTTTGCACCAGGCCGCTTACATCGGCATGCAGTTGCAGGCGCTGGAGGTCACTCATGTGCACACGCACTTTGCCGGAATGGCCGCGCGCACGGCTTACTGGATTTGCAGGTTTTTCGGCATTCCTTTTAGCGTGACGGTCCACGCGAACGACATCTTCAAGCCTAACGATTTTAAGATTGGACTACCGGAAATTTTCGAATCGGCTCGCGCCATCATCGCCGTGAGTGAGTTCGCCGCGACCTACTTGCGGGATAAATTTCCGGAAGCGGCGGCAAAAATTCACCGAGTTTACAACGGCGTCGATCTGAACGCGTTCCCGCGTGCAACCTTGGCGCGGCCACCGCTCGTTCTCTCGGTCGGACGCCTCATCCACAAAAAGGGTTTTGATGTTCTTATCGATGCTTGCGCGCTTCTGGACAAAACCAACTTTCGTTGCGAGATCGTCGGTGACGGTCCTTTGCGCGATCAACTGCAAGCCCAGATCTCGGAGCGCAATCTCAACGGGCGTGTTCTGCTTGTGGGCGCGAAGACGGAACGGGAGACAGCCGCGCGACTTGGCGCCGCGGCGGTTTTTGCGTTGCCCTGCCGTGTCGAGACCGACGGCGCGATGGATAATTTGCCAACGGTGATTATGGAAGCGATGGCCTCGTCGTTGCCGGTAGTATCGACTGAAGTCGGCGGTGTGAGCGAAATGGTGCGTGATGGGCAAACTGGAATTGTTGTGGCGCAGAATGATGCTCGGGCAGTGGCGAACGCACTGGCAACATTGCTACGCGACGAAGAAGGCGCGCGGGAGCTTGGCGCGCGGGGGCGCGAACGCTGCGCCGAGTTGTTCTCGGTGGAAGAAAACGTCGGGATGTTACGCCAAATCATTCTCTAGAAACGGTTGCAAAAGTCCTGTAGCGGCGGTCTGCGACCGCCCAAAACGTGGATTGCAGGTCACGCCCTCGGCGGTCATAGACCGCCGCTACAGCGTCGGGCCTACAACAGCTTGCGCATTTTTTCTACCGCCCGCTGGTAGACACGTCGCTCGCCGCCGCGCACTAGTTCCTCGCTGACGAGCGTTGCCAAATCGCCATCGTCGCCTGGCAACAATTGGTGCGCGCCTTGTTCGCCAGGTTTTCCGCGAGATACCTCCACCAGATCGCCGCAAGCCGCTCGCCGCACACGAAACTCCAGCTCGCGAGTCCCGGCAATAAACGATTGCAGAGGCGCTTCGCCTTCTTCCAGCAATTCAGCGCGCACTGCTTTCCCAGCGAGATTTTTCATTTGGACCGGTCCGTTTCCCCCGACGACTTCCCAGCCGAGCTGCGCCCCGATCCAGCCGATGAACAACAGCGCGGTTGACCTGCATCCATGACCGAAGTGAAGCGACACGTTTTCGATCTTGTCGAAATGACGGTGCGAGGCGGAGTGGTCGAAGAATTGAGCGAAGGCGAGGCGGAATGGGGTGAGCCGCGTCCAGTTAAGATCGCATAATACCATTTGCCGCTGTTGTGCTTCGCTCCGTGCTTTTTCCGCCAGCTGCATCTGCGCCTCGAAATCGTTCCAGGCGCGGCTGTCGAAAATGAGGCGATCGACCCAGTTCCAGAGTTGTGGATCAATCCGCTCAGGCAAATCCGATTGCCACCAAAGATAAAGTGGCAGATCGGAATCGAGATGCGAAAACAGAATGCTCGTAAGTAATTTCGTCCCTTCGAGACGAAAGGAAATCTGTTCGGAGCAAATCTGCTTCGCTCCGCCGCCCACATGACAATGGGCGCTGATCCAGGCCTCCACCTTATCTACTTTCGCGCTCGGATCGGCGGCGATGACAAGCGCCCGGCAGGCGTGATTCTCGGTGATTTTTGAAATGAGCTCGGTGCTGCGCTGAAGTGAATCTGGCGCCTCATTGTAGACGGCGAGATTCATCAATGAGGCGCGAGCCATTGCGCTATCGCCATCAGCCCAGATCTTCTTCAGCTCACGATCGATTTGGTCGATCTCGACCGGCGCGCCGAGGGAAAATGTTTCAGCCGTTTCGGTCATTTTTTACATGAGAACGTCACGCATTCGTGATCCCGAGCGAATGCGAGGTCCCTCGCCGTCTTCGCGGCTCGGGATGACGGTAAGAGGCGAGATTGGTGTCACAACCGTCTCCAACTCCGTCCGTCCCGAGCTAACAATTCATCAGCCTCCTCCGGTCCCCATGACCCCGCTGGATAGAAGGTTAGGGGCTGCGCCTTCTTCTCACCCCACGCCTGTTCGATCGTGTCGACGAAGGCCCATGCTTCCTCTACTTCATCATGCCGCGCAAAAAGCGTGGCGTCGCCGCTCATGGCATCCAGCAACAAACGCTCGTAGGCTTCCGGACTGGGTTTGCCGAAGCTCGTGCCATAATGAAAATCCATCTTCACCGGCTCGATGCGCAGACTGGTGCCGGGAATCTTGGACATCATGCGCAGGGATATGCCTTCGTCAGGCTGAATGCGAATGACAAGCACATTTTGATCGAGCACGGTGCTCTCGCGATTAAACAGAACCATGGGCGCTTTCTTGAAATGGACGGAGATTTCGGTGGCCGATTTGGGCAGGCGTTTGCCTACGCGCACGTAGATCGGCACCTCTGACCAACGCCAGTTATCAATGAGCAAACGCAGGGCAGCGTACGTTTCCGTTTCCGATTTCGGATTCACCCTCTCCTCCTCGCGATACGCCGGAACGTCCTCACCTTTGATCGCGCCTTTGCCGTATTGTCCACGGACGACGAACCGGCCCGCCTGCTCGTCGTCGTAGCGGCGGAGCGAACGCACGATTTTAACCTTTTCGTCGCGAATACTATCGGCACGCAAATCAGTCGGCGCTTCCATGGCGACAAGGCAGAGCAATTGCAGGATGTGATTCTGCACCATGTCGCGCAGCGCGCCGGCCGTTTCGTAGTAACCGCCGCGCGCCTCCACCCCGAGCGTTTCCGCCGCGGTGATCTGCATGTGATCGATGTAACGAGCGTTCCAGATCGGCTCGAAAATGGAGTTGGCGAAACGCAGGACTAGAATATTTTGCGCGGTTTCTTTGCCGAGAAAGTGATCGATGCGAAAGGTCTGGTTTTCGGAAAAGGAACGGGAGACGACGCGATTTAGCTCGCGAGCCGAAGCCAGATCGCGCCCAAACGGTTTTTCGATGATGACCCGCGCCCAGCCGCCATTAGCGCCCTGGTTCAATCCGGCCGCCTTCAGATTCTTCAAGATGGGCTCGAACTGTTCCGGTGCGGCAGCGAAATAAAATAAACGGTTGCCGCGCGTGTTGTGCTCGGCGTTGAGCTGATCGAGCCGCTTGGCTAACGATTGATAGCCGGCCTCATCCTCAAATTCGCTCTGGTGATAAAAGAGGGCGGCGGCGAAGGTTTTCCAGACTTCGTCCCGCACTTTCTGGCGAGAGAATTTTTGTGTCGTTTCCACCAGCTCGCCACGAAATTCATCGTCGGTTTTCGGGCGGCGCGCGAAGCCGATGACGTTGGTGCTCGGGGGCAGCTCGCCATCGGCGGCCAGATTGTAAAGGGCCGGGATGAGCTTGCGGTGCGTCAGATCGCCCGTGGCGCCGAAGATGACGATGGAGCACGGCTGCGGCAACGCGCGCGTCGTCAATCCTTCGCGGAGAGGGTTAGCTTCCGTATTGCTTGATTCGTCTTTTGTCATGTGGAGCTGTCACCCTGAGCGAAGTCGAACGGGCGAGACATCTCCGACTGTTTGGTTTGGGACTAAAAATTAGAGATTCCTCGGCTTGCCTCGGATTGACCAACAGTGGCTGTTAGTTGGGCAAAAGAAAACGGCTCGTCAACTCGCGCACTTTCCCGCGGATATTTTCCAGCTTGGAGTCGTCCGCACGATTCTCCAATGCTTCCGCTAGCAGATCCGCGATCTCGAGCATCTCTTCTTCCTTCATTCCGCGCGTGGTGACCGCGGGCGTGCCGACGCGAATTCCGCCCGGCCTGAAGATGGGATAGGTGTCGAACGGAATAGCGTTCTTGTTGACGGTAATGCCGGCCCGGTCGAGCACTTCCTGCGCTTCCTTGCCGTTGATATTTTTCGGGCGCAGATCGACAAGCAGGAGGTGGTTGTCGGTGCCGCCGCTGACGATGCGGTAGCCGTGCTTGGCAATTCCCGCCGCCAAAGCTTTGGCATTCACCACCACCTGGCGCTGATATTGGCGAAAGGAGGGTTGCAGCGCTTCATGAAAGCAAACCGCTTTGGCCGCGATCACGTGCATGAGTGGTCCACCTTGAATGCCGGGGAAAACCATCGAGTCGATTTGCTTGGCATGCTGATGCGTGCACATGACGATTCCGCCACGCGGCCCGCGCAAGCTTTTGTGCGTAGTCGTGGTGACGTAATGGGCGTAGGGCACGGGATTCGGATGCTCCCCGCCCGCGACCAGACCGGCGACGTGCGCCATATCGATGAACAACAGCGCGCCCACCGCGTCAGCGATTTCGCGTAAACGTTTGTAATCGAAAAGTCGTGGATAAGCCGATGCGCCTGCCGTGATCATGGCCGGCTTGGTTTCCTCGGCCACTTTCTGCAAGACATCGTAATCCAGCATCTCCGTTTTCTCGTCCACGCCGTACTGCGTTACTTCGTAGAATTTGCCGGAGAAATTCGCGGGATGCCCGTGGGTAAGATGACCGCCGTGCGCCAGATTCATGGTCAGAATCTTGTCGCCCACTTTGAGCGCAGAAAAATAGACAGCCATATTTGCCTGTGCCCCACTGTGCGGCTGAACGTTGACGTGCTCGCAACCGAAAAGTTGCCTGGCACGATCGATCGCGAGCTGCTCCGCCGTGTCGACGTTTTCACAGCCGCCGTACCAACGTTTCTTCGGATAACCTTCGGCGTATTTATTCGTCAGCACGCTACCCTGAGCTTCCATGACGGCGCGGCTGGTGAAGTTTTCCGAAGCGATCAATTCGATGTTTTCACGTTGCCGCTTTTCTTCGGCTGCGACGGCCGCAAAGATTTCCGGATCTACTCCGCGCAGACCGCCACTCGATTTTCCTGCTTCGGAGGGGCTGGACGGCGGGTTGTTGCTCATGGGAAATGATTGAGGCCAGCGACGCGCGACCGGCACGGCGACTTCGCTTTCTTCTACGAATGCGAGCACACTCGGTAAAGCGTTTTTGATCGTTTCGGCGCAAGTGTTGTAAACGTCGCGACCGAGACCGATGGGATCGGGCACATCGCGCCAGCAGGTCGAGCCCGCCTCTTCGAACTCGCGCAACAGAAAGGTTTTTTCGGCCGCGTCGGGAAATAACATCTGCACGGCCTCGACATGCGCGCCGGTCATGGCAAAAATATGCGTCGCGCGTTCGATCAGATTCATCGTCAACGGCTGGCTGCGCTGTCCGCGAATGTCGACGCCCGCTTCCGCGCAGACATCCACCGCGTGCGGACTGGGCGGCTGCCCGCGCACGGCATGGACGCCGGCAGAACATACCTCAATGTCCTTGCGATTTTGCAGCAGACGGCGAAAAAGACCTTCCGCGATAGGGCTGCGGCAAATGTTTCCCGTGCAAATAAAGAGAACGTTCTTCACAAAATCCGCCGGCGCGGAGGATCGGCCGTCGTCCGTTAGGTTCGCACAAAAAGGCGCGGCCGCGACTGGCTGCCGATGCACAATCTAGATGGGCGCGCCCTGGAAAAGTTGGCGTCATCGGATCGAATACGCCGCCCTCATCGCCGCTGCCCAGGGTGTTCCGCTGCTCCCGCGCAACGCCATCCTTTGGTTGGCGCGTGCGCTCGGGCTGATCGCATCCGTCATCGATCGACGTGGCCGGCGCGTCGGTCTCGCCAATCTCGATTGCGCGTTTGGCGGGCAATATTCGCCCTCGGCGAAACGCCGTATTCTGCGGAAGTCTTATCAACATTTCGCCCAGACGATGCTCGATTTGCTTTGGAGTTCGCGCCTCACCGGTGAAAATTTTCGCCACTACGTCGAGCTGGAACGTTTCCCGACTGAAGCGTCAGAGAGCGCGATCATCGCATGCTATCACTACAGTAATTTCGAATGGCTGAGCCTGGCCTGCGCCTACGGTGGACGCAGTGCCACCATTCTCGCCCAGGAATTTAAGAATGCACTGCTCGACCCGCTTTTTCTCCGCTGGCGAGAACGGGCCGGTCATTCCTTTATTCCGCGGACAGGCGGAATTCTGCGTCTTTACAAGGTATTGCGTCGCGGCGGCAATACCGCGCTGCTGGTTGATCTCACGATTCCGGCCGGTGCTTCCGCCGTTGCCATCGATTGCTTTGGCATGCAAACCAGCGTGACGGCAGCCCATGCGTGGCTACATCAACGCTCTGGCGCCGCGCTTGTTCCGGCTCATTGTGAACCGCTGCCGGGGGGACGTTACCGCATCGTTTTTCATCCGCGAATCGAGCTGGTGAAAAATGCGACGTTGCGGGAGCTGGCGCAGGCCTGCTGGAATTCATTCGAGCCGGTCGTGCGCAAGAATCCTGCGCCCTGGCTTTGGATGTACAAACATTGGCGCTACTGCCCGAGCGGCGCGGAGAGTCGATATCCGTTCTACGCCAGCGCGCATCATAAATTCGAGCCGATGTTGTCCGATCAGTGAACCTAATAGCGAAACTGACCTGCTGCTTCCGTTCTCCAATCTCTCAAAAGTGTTTTCAAAGTCGATCTCGCGCTGTAGCGGCGGTCTATGACCGCCGTGCTTTCCTTGGTGGGTTGTTGTGCTTCGGCGGTCACAGACCGCCGCTACAGGACTTTTGAAACCAGCTCTAATCCGCGGCGGAAACCATGCGCAAGAACCGTTGCTGCTTATCCCGGCGTGCCCGGTGTTTTCGCGTCAGCGTTTTGTTGCATCTGACCTTGCGACCGCGTTTCGCTCCGACCAAGACGCTTCCGTTTCCTTCCAACGCGTGCAGCGCCGCACCGCGCAATGAAGCTTCGGATTCGCTCGCGATTTCAAGATTTCGTCCAAGTGCATCGGCAAGAATCGCCAGAATATCGGGGGACTTTGTCATGCCACCGGAAACGATGATCCGGTCGATTCTGCCGACAGATTGCTCGAGTAAATCGAAGATGCTCGCGAGTCGATAAAGTGCGCTGGTGGTCGTGGCGCGATACACTTCGGCGCCGGTAGTGGCAAGGCGGGCTCCGAAAATTGACGCCGGAATTTCGGTCCAATCCGGCGAGCGTTCCGCCGCAAAAAAAGGCAGCGCCAGCAGAGAGTCGGTGGCTGCGCGTTGCCGATCGATCCGGCTCGACTTCGGGATTCGCAGCTCCCGCCGGCACCAGGCTTGCACGTTGCCGGCATTGCTCATTGCGCCGCCGAATACGAACCTGTTGCCGTTTATGATGTAACGGAAAAGCCCGCTGGGAACTCGGAAGAGTCGGTCGATGGCAACGCGGATGGCCGCGCTTGTTCCGAGATTGACGGCTGCAATATTTTTCGTGGTCGCGCCGCACCCCAGATTGCTCGCAGCGCCATCACCGATGCAAGTGAGAACCTTCCCACCGCCGATGTGATCGCGAATGGGTGGCAACTGATCCGGGTTGATTCCCACGACATCGCACAATTCCTGATCCCAAGAGCGACTCTGTTGATTAAAGAGTCCGGTGCCGCTGGCCATCGACTCACTCGTGGCGAGCTTCGCGAAAAGTTCGTGCAGTACCCAGTCGGCGGGCGATACCCAGAATCTCACGCGCCGAAAAAGCGCGCGATCTCTTCGGCGAAGCCAGCGAAGTTTTGCCGGCCAGTAAACAAAGCGGAGCATGCAACCGGTGCGCTGCAGGATCGTGCTTTCCCGAAGCTCGGTGCGCAATCGTTCGGCGTCCCATCGGCATCGCGCATCAGCCCAGGTGTAGATCGGGGTTAACGGTCGCCTTTCTTTATCCAGGCCGATCAACCCGTGCCAGAAAGCGCAACTTGCGATTCGGTCAGGCGAGCGCCGCTTCCAATGAAAATGTGCGAGCGCGGCGCGCACAGCGCTCCGCAGCGTGCGCCCATCCAGCTCGGCCGCGCCGTCGTCGCCGTAGCTCAGCGCATAAGGACGCGCGAATACGCGTCCGGTCCGCCGTCCCTGTTCGTCGAACACGGCAGCGCGTGTGGACGAACTGCCGATATCGAGTGCAAGGACGAACAAACTAATTCACAGAAAGGAAGCTAACGATTTCCAATCAGTAATCTTTAAGCTCGAAACGACAGCTCCTCACTCGTGGCCGCCAGCGGCGCGATTTCCTTCTTTGATGGCTTCGTCTTCGCTCATGTATCTCCCCTGCTTGGTCTTGCCGTAGAAGCGTGAGCCTTCCTTGTGATAAACATGACTGTCAGTGTTCACCCAGACCTGGCCATCGCCGCCGCCGGGCGCGATTGTGCTATTCGGGCTTGATATTGGTTTCGGTGTCGATGAGGCCTTAGGTTTTGCTGCAGTTTTTGTCGCCGGGGTGGCGGCAGGGCTGCTGCTAGCTGGAGTCGGACTGGCTGCTGCCGGTTTCTTTTTGAACCATGACCCGACCTTCGATGTTGCCGTCGGTGAAGGGGTGACGCTCGCTGTGGCAGTCACTTTCCTGCGCGCGCGACGCTGTTCGGTAACGGGGGCCGCCGATGGCGAGACCGAGGCGGCAACATTGGTCTCAGGCGTTGCTTTCTTTCGCGTCCGGTAAGCTGTGGCAGAAGGGGAAGCGGTCATGGACGCCGCCGGGCTTGCTTCGACCTTACGGCCGCGATGTTTCGTCGGCGAAGCGGTAGCTTCCGGAGTCGGGCTCTCGGTTTGCGCGAACGATGAGCCAGCGAAAACGATGGCGCAGAGAACGACGAGATATTTCGAAGTCATGGCGCAGGGTAGAGGGGCGGCGTGATGTGCGTCAATGATTTCCCGGAGGCGGTATACCGAATTGTTCGCGAGGCGCATCTTGCGCTTGCTCGGTCGCGTTCTATAGAAATCCATGTCCGAACACAAAGTCACTTTACGCTGGGAACGCAGCGGCGCCGAATTTACCTATCAGAAATATTCGCGCGATCACACCTGGAGCTTCGATGGAGGCCACATGATGGCCGCATCGGCCGCGCCGGTTTACCTGGGTAATCCGTCCAATGTCGACCCGGAGGAAGCGTTCGTAGCGTCACTTTCCAGTTGTCACATGCTCACGTTTCTCTCCATCGCCTGTAAGCAGAAATTCATGCTCGATAACTACATCGACGAGGCCGTCGGCCACATGGAAAAAAATGCGGAGGGCAGACTGGCCATCACGCGGGTGGAATTGCATCCGAAGATCACCTGGTCGGGTGACAGGGAACCGAATGCGGACGAGCTGGAAAAAATGCATCACGCCGCCCACGAAAACTGTTTTATTGCCAATTCGGTCAAGACCGAGGTGACGGTGGTGAAGTAAAGCCCCGCGCTTTCGGCTCAGCGCCGGTGCTAGCCTGGCCTTGTCATGGTCGATCTACCTCCGCCCCATTTGCGTAGTGCGCGGTCGATACTTCTGCTGTGGCTTGCGCTCTTTCTAAGTTGGGTGTTCCCAAGCGGCGCGGGGATTCTGCCCGCCGGCGCACAGGGAACGGTGGATGTGCGATTTCCCGTCAGTGAGTATTACCAAAAGTACGCCGCGCAGGACGGAAATCCCGTGCCAGCCACGGGTCGCCTGTTGCTGCTCTTGCCACCTCATTTCGATCCCGCGCGCTCGTGGCCCATCCTCGTCGTCACGTCCACCAACGACTACCAGCGGGCCAGCCCGCACGACGCGCCCTGGTATCGCGCCACCGCCCAGGCCGAAGGCTGGATCGTCCTTGCGACTGACGCAACCGTGCGCCCGCACAAAGACACCACCACGTGGCGACTCGCGCTGCTGGCGGCGGGTTTGGAGGTCGTGCATCGCGATTGGCCGGGGTCGGCGAAATGGCCGGTCGCCTTTGCCGGAATATCCGGCGGCGCCAAAGGCAGCTGTTGGATGGGTGCGATGCTCGCCCAAACGCACTCGCTCAACATTCGCGGCTTTTTCCTCAGCGGCATCAATGACGATCGCATGCGTGAAGCCCTCAAAAACTATCCGCCGACACCAGAATTTTTGCAGGTGCCCGTGTGGATAAGCAGCGGAACCAACGATTCCATCGCGCCGCCGCGATATGAGCGGACGGTAGAGGCTTCCTTCCTTCACGATGGATTCCGTCACGTGCGCTTCAGCAGTTTTGTCGGCGGCCACGAGGTTGACCGGGCCGACGTGCAAAGAGCGCTCAGATGGTTTCGCGAGCTAGGCGGCTTCTAGCCGCACCTCAATTACGCAGCCGCGTTTGGCCAGAGTCAGAACGGCATGACCACGAGGATCACGCGGGCATTCACCGCCGCAGCGGCTGTCGCACGGACCTCCTGTCATGTCGAGCGAGGTCGAGACATCTCTAGCTGGGAATCCTCCAGCTATAGAACTAGAACTGCAGCGCCGCTTGCGCTGGCGCCGCTCAGTCGTTGACTGCCCCGGCGGGATTGCGAAGAATGCTGGCTCAACAATCAAAATTAATTGGAGAAAACCGTATGAACAGAATTCGAATACTTGCTGCTGCCCTAATTGTCGTTAGCTGCTCTTGTTTTGCTGCTCGAGAGGAAGACGGCGCGCAATTAGTCGATCAGGCGTGGAAAAAAGCGATCCTCGCCGGTGACGTGGGTGGGCTGGTCGCTTGTTATGCGACCGATGCTGTGGCGTGGTTGCCGGGATATGCTCCAGCCAAGGGCAAAGAAGCCATTCGCCAGGTTTACGAAGACTTCCTCCAGGCAAACACCGTCAAAGACGTAACTTTCACCAACACGCACTATCACACCTGCGGCGACATGGCGGTGGGTTGGGGTGACTTTACTTTCATCGTGACGAATAAAACCGGGGGCAATCAGGTGACATCGACCGGCCGTTACACCGAAGTAGCGAAGAAAGAAGGCGCCAAATGGGTCTACGCCGTCGATCACGCCTCCGATAATCCCAGCTCGACCCCGAAAGGCTGAGAGGCCGCAGTCTCGGGCGGATGAAAAGGACCACGAGTTTGGCGCCTTTGCGTCAAAAGCGATGGCTGTTCCCATTAACCGATAATCGATATCCCTAAGTCACGAAGTGCCCGAGCCCCTCGGATTTGGCTGCATCGCCTGGTTAGGTGGTTGGCGTCGTCTTGGGTAAACGCTGGTAGAAATATACCAACAATGCTGCCGCAAAAAGAGTGAATGCGGGATGACCCAGGACGGGGTCGGCCGGTCAGAAGATCGGTTTCAGCACCATCCGGCCGTACGCAATGAACGTCATGAGAAGGCCCAGAACGCCGCTCAAGATGATGGGCGTGATCTCGTGGTACTTGGCGTGCACCGCGACGAACACGAGGCTCTCGATCGCCAGGACCGTGGCGGCCACCACCGTGAGCGCCGGCTGCCAGTGCAAGGCGGCGGGGACGATCAGCCCGACCGCGCAGACGAGTTCGAGGATGCCGAGGGCCATCCAGGCTTCCCGCGGCAACGCACCAAAGGAGGGGACCCCCTCGCTTACCTTGTCGAACATGAAGACCTTCATAACGCCCGACGCTCCGTACAGGAGCGCGGCGAGGACCTGCAGGACCCACAACAGGATGTTCATCGGATGCCGCCGATGCCAGTGACTCGCTTCATGTGAACCTCCGATGTCTGGTGTTTGGAAGATGCCATGCAGAAATGTGTCAAAAACGAGCCAA